>JANMNO010000060.1:0-35128 GCA_031374115.1 Hyphomicrobiaceae bacterium
TATAAGCGGCTCGCTTGGCGCTAATAGGCGTCGCGGCAGGGCCCGTAGCTCAACTGGTTAGAGCTGACGGCTCATAACCGTCTGGTTGCAGGTTCAAGTCCTGCCGGGCCCACCAACAACAAGTTACAAAATATTTTGGCCAGCTTTGATAGGAAAGCGACGCACAGTGGCTGCGGAACTGACTCCGTCAGTAACTACCGGCGGTTTATCTCAGGTCTAAGGGTCATAATGGCCATTGATTTCATTGAACTGGTCTCTGCCTAGGAATTTGGAGCCAACGGAACGAAGCCCAAAGGATTTTCTCATTCGATCACCTCGTCGGCACCGGCGCGTATTGACAAAGGTAGCTTCTAGAAGCTACCTTTGCAATCATGCGCACTGTGGGTCTCAAAGTTCTCAAGAACAAGCTGAGCGAATATATTCGCGCGGTTGCCGACGGGGAAACCCTGCTCGTCACGGATCGTGATCGGGTGGTTGCCGAAATTGTACCACCTCGCGCTGCCTCGGCCACCTCTGGCGCCACCGACGCCGAACGGCAGTGGGTCGAGCTAATCCGGCAGGGCATCATCACGCCAGCGAAGTTTCCGCGGCCCGCGCTGCCGCCCCGCCGGCCAGCCATGATGACACCTGAAGAACTGCTCCGCGACCTCGACGATAGCCGGAGTGATCGGTGATCTACCTGGATTCGTCGGTGGTGTTGTCGCGCTTGTTTGCAGAAGCTCAATCGCCTCTCGACGCGTTCTGGTCGAACAATTTTACGTCGAGCCGCCTGCTCGAATATGAAGTGCTCAATCGTGTGCACGCCCGAGCACCTGGCTCGGCATTGGTCGTTGATGCGCGGGATCTGCTCGACCAGTGTAACTTGCTCAATCTTTCGGTCGGCATCCTCGCCCGCGCGCTGGCACCGTTTCCGGCGCCAGTCCGTACGCTCGATGGACTGCATCTCGCAACCATGGATTTCCTGCGCATGCGTGGGCAAACGGTCGAACTGGCCAGTTACGACATCCGCTTGAATGCAGCAGCTCAAGCGCTCGGTTTTCCGCTGCATTCCCTGTAATCCAACCCAACGGGTACGCCGCCGTCTCATTCGATCACCTCGTCGGCGCGGGCGAGCAGCGATGTCGGCACGGTGAGACCGAGGGCCTTCGCGGTCTTGAGATTGACGTCAAGTATAACATGCCGCGTGTGTATGCCCGGGAAGGAAGCCCGGCGCGGCGATGATGAACGGTAGCACAATTCGAACGCGTGTCTGCACACTGACAAGCGACGCAAATGCTGCAATGCAGCATCTACGGATAGGTGGGCGACCGCTTGTGGCCCGATCCCTTTCTGCTCTGCCGACAAGGAAGTGCAGAGCCGTTTGGTTTCCGAGCACGACGAGGCGCTGACGAAAGCATCGATCGCGGATATCCAGAAATCGTTGAGCTAGATTGCCAGGCACTTACGCAAGCGGGGCGGCCAGTCGGACCCGCCAGAACCGGGTGCGGGCGCCCTCGACACTGAAATCGTTGTCGGTGACGAGGAGGAGTTCGTTCGGCGACAGCACGACCATTCCTTCCAGATCGCGATCCATCTCCGGCGCATCGTCGGTCGTGAGCACCAGTGACTTCGCAAGGACCGGAAAATCGTCTGTCGCCTGCGAAGCGCCGCTCGCTTGCTCGAGTGTCGGGCGGGTTCGGACGTCCATATGTGCCGCCAGGACGGCAAGCCGTGGACTTAAGTCCACCCGATAGATCTTCGTGGTTCGCGAAATGCGCTCCAGGATGAGCAGACGCCCCGGTCCTATGACGGCAACCTCACTGACCTTGACGTCGGACAACTCGACGTCGCCAGCCTCCTGGTCTCTCAGGAACGTTTCCGGCGCATCCAAGGGATAAAGGAACTGCGCGCCAATGGCGCCGGTCCGAGCATCGAGCTTCCAGATCCGCACGTGCCGGGCGTTCTTGAACGCCGCCACACCAGGGTGGGCAAGCGGGCTCTGGAATACAACATAGAGCCAGCGTTCATCAGGGGACACCGCAACTGCCTCAAACCCGCGATTGATCCGACGGCGCAAGGCAATCGCTGGCAGCACACCCTTGACGTCGTAGTCAGCTCCTTTGAGCGCTTTCTCAAGCCCCTTCGGAACCCAACGCTGCAACACCTGACCGTCCGGCCCGACATGCAGGAGCGATGGCCCGTATTCGTCTCCGACCCAGAAAGTACCATCCGCTAAGGCCACTATCGCCTCGGTGTCGGCACCGGATGGATCGCTACCCAATGGAGCGCCCTTCAGATCGAAGGCGGGTTCGACGTCGGCGGTGCCTGCGGGGATCGGGAGACCCGATATAGCGCGACCGCTGGTGCCGCGCAGAGGAATTCGTCGGACCAGCCGGACCGTGTTGCTGTCCAATCTGAGTTGGCAGATGGTAGGCCCGATGTCGGGGCGTGGCATGACCTTCGCGCCGTCCACTTTTTTGAGCGGCTTGAGATGCTCCAGACCGTAGCGTTCGATGGCTGGCTTGATCTTGAGATTGGGACCGCGATCGGCAATCGCCCAGATCGTACCCTTGGTATCGCCTGCTCGTTGCGACAGGCCAGACCCGAGGCCGAGTGTCAGTCGCATACGGTTGCCGTTCGCAAGCGCGATGACCCCGAGTGAGAAATCCCGCCACGCCAAGCGTTGAGCTGTAAATTTTGGTCCCGACAGGGTCAACTCTCTCTTCAAAACCAACGATCGAGGCCAACATACCTCGGCAAAGCCAGATTGTCGTTGATAAGCCTTCGAGTCCCTATTCGGCCCACAGCACATTTTGTTTGCCGATTTCACGCACGCCGATTCGCAAGCTTCGATCGCAGTGTTAGCCGGCCTGGTAATTGTCCAATGCCCAGCTACCGAACGGTTGCTGCGCCAAAGCTCCGTTGTAGTACCGAGCCTGCCCCGTGATCTCCTCACCGATCCATGGGGGCAATACAAACGGCTGCGTCTCGTGAACAAGCTCTATTTCGGCAATCACAAGGCCGATGTTCTCTCCTGAAAACACATCGACCTCCCAAACAAGATCACACCACGGGATATCGTAGCGCAGCTTCTCTACGATCGTCCCATGACGAAGTGACAGCATCGCTTCCGCTTCCGGCACCGGGACCGCATATTCCAGTTCAAGTCGTCGCAGCTCCGCGCCTCGAGACTTGATCGTCAGAGTGGCCGCCTCCTCATCTTTGATGCGAACGCGAACTGACGCCTTGTCATTGGCGGTCAGGTAGGCCTGCCTGATCCGTGAACATCCCCGCACGACGTCGCGCCAATCATCTTGGCACACCAGGAATTTTCTCTCGATCTCGAAACTCATACACCGCACTTTCGTCTGGCCCTGAGCACAGTCGATACCAGAACGCCAACGCAGCCAGCAAGCAGTCCCCCTTTTGGTGTCGCGTTTCGGATGACGGTCTACATGGATGGATCGGCGCGCACCGAAGCTGACTTTCCAAATAGTGGAACACTATCGATTTCGAGCAGCCTCAGCCTCAAGTTCGGCGATCCGTGCTTTCAACGTCTCGATCGAGGGAGCAATCTCGGCCAACGTAAAGCGCAGTGTGATGTGTTGCGGGCAGTTCCAGTCGAACGCTTCAACCTCGACAATGAACCCGCGCTCGATATTGCCTCCGTAGTCCCGATCAACGAGTGCTGCGGCAAGATCGGGAGCTTCCGTCAAGTCCACTTGGCGGACATGCCCGAGCGACTTCAGCCGGGTGCGGTCCGGATAGTCCATGAAAAAGAAGGCCGCTCGTGCATCATCGGCGAGATTGCCGACGCTGACATATGACGATTGCCGCGAAAGTCCGCGAAGCCGAGGCGGCGATCGTCCAGGACGTTGACGAAGCCAACCGGCCCGCCACGATTTGCACGTAGGGCCAGCGACCCGCACCGGCGCTCGCCCTATAGAAGCTATCGCGCTTGGCGATGAATTGGGCCTCATTTCCAGTCAATCGGTCAGGCTCGCTCGTCGGGCCGTCGCGCCGGGCATAAGCCTGTCGACTGCCCTGCGAGTCCTGCACGGCCTTCACTGATGCACGGTCGGGTGACGTGGATTGCGAAAGAGTTCGTAAAACAGCTTGAAGCAAAACGGTCATCGGCAAAATGCCGACAACCGTTAAGCCTACCGATAGATAGTGTAATCGTCAGAACCCGATCCAAACACCCTTTTGCCAATATCCGCGGCCTTCCTTGGACTCGCGCCAACGATACTTCTTGCTTTCTTTCTGTTCCCACTTCCAATTGTCGTCGTAAATCCGAACCTTGAACTCGGGACGATACTCGTACTTTTCTTTGGTGCGCCAGCAGTCGCCTTCTTCATTGCAGACGACGGCAGCATTGGCCCCCATGGCTGTGACAGCGAATGCGCTACCTGCCATCAAAAGTGCAAGCGAAAGTGCCTTCATGGTCGATCTCCGTTATGGCCTTCTATGGCGCTATAACGCGTCAGCTCGCTTTCGAGTTCCAGCGCGACAGTCTACAATGTGTGAACTCGGTCGCAGTCGCGTTACGTCACGCAAATGCGTCTGGCGCCCACGGCGCATGTTAAGCTGTGAGGTGAACAATGTTGTGACCGGCCGCGTCTCATATCTTACGGAACCTCTGAACAATTCAGGGATCATGGCACTTGGGCCAGGTGCAGACATTAGCTTCGCGAGCACTGCTTTGGCACGCGCCCAAAATATCACTTTGCTGATGTCGTCGCATGAGCCGACTTGTCGATATAGGCGCGTGCCGCCTCGACTTCAGGATTGCGGGCAGCGCCATGCGCGAGGCCAAAATCATAGGCCCCCTTCGGCAATCGATGCGCAATACCTTTGTGGCAGTCGATGCAGGTTTTATGACCGGTGAACAGGAAGCTCTGATGCGCGGCCGCAGCGCGTTGGCTCTGCTTCGAGATATCCATCGATTCTGCACTGTGGCAATTGCGGCATTCAAGAGAGTCGTTGGCTTTCAAGCGCCCCCATTCGTGCTGGGCCAAGGTCAAGCGCATGTCGAGAAACTTCTCGTGCGTGCTGATCGTGCCGAAGATCTTGCCCCATACCTCTTTCGATGCTTGAATCTTGCGGCCAATTTTGTGGGTCCAATCGTGTGGCACGTGACAGTCGGGGCAGGTCGCCCGCACGCCGGATCGATTGGAATAGTGGATCGTCGATTTCAGTTCCGCAAAAACGTTTTCTCGCATCTCGTGACAGCTGACGCAAAATTTCTCAGTGTTCGTTACCTCCAGAGCGGTATTGAACCCGCCCCAAAAGAGGATGCCGGCCAAGAATCCTCCGATCGTCAGGAACCCTAGGCTCAATGTTCTGCTGGGCGTCAACAGCACTGACCAGTAGATGGCGAATTGCGCCCGAAGCCACTCAGTTCTATCCCACAGCGACATCCACTGCCGCTTGACGCGCTGCCACGCTGCCGACACGTGACCTGATACGCCTGAGCCGCCTGGGCCTGGGCTTTGCGCGCTCATCACTTTGCTCCGGTGGGTGGCGTGGCGAGCAATGTGTCGACATCAACGAAGCGATTACCCACTGGGACCGCTACCGGGTATTGCGGAACGTGACATTGGCTGCAGAAATACCGGCGTGGAGACACGCTCGCGAGGAATTGGCCATCACGATCCATGAAATGAGTGATGCTCACCATGGGCGCCTGTGAGTCCCCAGTCCGAGAGCGGGCATGGCAGGACAGACACTGGTTGACATTGGCGTCGAGCTGATAGGCCTCGACAGTATGCGGGATGATAGGAGGTTGCTCTGGATAGTTCCGCACCTCGCGCACGTCCGTGTTCGCTTGCGGCAACATGCGCGGCGGGCGCCCTTCGTCAGCCAGCGGTGCATTCCCGCGCAATTTGGATCGCATTCCTCCGGCGCCCGTTTGGCTATCAGCGATGCCACCGATAGCCAGCACAATCAATCCCGAGCAAACCGCGAGCGCAATGGATTTCGGGATTAGCATGGCTCACGCCTTCTCGATCTTGATAGCGCACTTCTTGAAATCCGTTTGCAGCGAGATCGGATCGGTCGCATCGAGCGTCACTTTGTTGATGAGCTGACTCTCGTCGAACCATGGCACAAAGACCACGCCGCGCGGCGGCCTGTTGCGTCCTTTGGTTTCGGCGCGCGTGCGCATGGTACCACGACGCGAGGTGATCTTAATTTCCTCGCCGCGCCAGATTTGCAGCTCCTTGGCGTCGTCAGGGTGCATATAACAGAGCGCATTCGGCACTGCCTTGTACAATTCCGGAACACGCCTAGTCATGGAACCGGAATGCCAATGCTCTAGGACGCGCCCCGTCGTCAACCAGAATGGGAAGTCGTTGTCTGGGCTCTCGGCAGGAGGCTCGTAAGGCAGCGCGAAAATGCGCGCCTTGCCGTCGGGAAATCCGTAAAATTCAAAACCTTTGCCCGCCTTGACATAGGGATCAGAACCTTCGCGGAACCGCCAAAGCGTCTCTTTGCCGTTCACAACAGGCCAGCGTAACCCGCGCACTTGATGGTACGTGTCGAAGGGCGCGAGGTCGTGGCCATGGCCGCGGCCGAACTCAGCATATTCTTCGAACAACCCTTTCTGCACGTAGAAGCCGAAATGTTTGGCTTCGTCGTTGTCCAAGCCGGCCGCTATATCTGTCACCGGAAATTTGTCGACCTGACCGTTCCGGAAAAGAACGTCGAACAATGTTTTTCCGCGAACCTCCGGCTTCTTGGCGATCAGCTCTGGTGGCCAAACCTCCTCGACTTTGAACCGCTTGGAAAACTCCATGAGTTGCCACAGATCAGAGCGGCTTTCGCCAGGAGCCTTGACGAGTTGGTGCCAGAAGTGCGTGCGCCGCTCTGCGTTGCCATAGGCGCCTTCTTTCTCGACCCACATCGCGACTGGCAGGATGAGGTCCGCCGCCATGGCAGTGACGGTCGGGTAGGCGTCTGAGACAACAACGAAATTATCGGGGTTGCGATAACCAGGCAGAGTTTCTTCGTTGATATTCGCGCCAGCCTGAAGGTTGTTGTTGACCTGAATCCAAAACGCGTTGAGCTTCCCATCCTTCAACATGCGGCTTTGCAACACCGCATGAAAGCCGGGCTTATCGGGGATGGTGCCCGCTGGAAGCTTCCAGATCTTTTCGGTTTTGGCTCGATGCTCAGGATTGGTCACCACCATATCGGCTGGTAACCGGTGTGAGAACGTGCCGACCTCGCGTGCCGTCCCGCAAGCCGATGGTTGACCCGTGAGGGAGAAAGGGCTGTTACCTGGCTCGGAGATCTTGCCTGTCAGTAGGTGCAAATTGTAGGCGAGGTTATTGGCCCAAACGCCACGGGTATGCTGATTGAAGCCCATGGTCCAAAGACTCATGACCTTTGTCTTCGGATCGGCATAGAGTTCAGCGAGTGCCTCCAGACGATTGAGCGGCACACCCGAAACGTCGGCAGCCTTCTGCAGCGTGTACTCCGATACGAACGACGCGAACTCGTCGAATGTCATATCGGTCGCATCGTTGGGCTTGTCTTTGCCGGTCGCCTTCTGCTGCAGCGGATGCTCGGGCCTCAGGCCATAGCCGATATCGGTTTGGCCACGTTTGAAGACGGCGTGCTTGTTGATGAAATCCTTGTTGACCCGCCCAGTCTTGATGATGTGGTTGGCGATGGCATTGAGGATAATGAGATCCGTTTGGGGCTTAAAGACCATCGGGATGTCTGCAAGCTCGAACGAGCGGTGTTCGTATGTCGAGAGCACGGCGACCTTAACATGCGGGTAGGAGAGCCGCCGGTCGGTGATGCGTGTCCACAGGATCGGATGCATCTCGGCCATGTTCGAGCCCCACAGAACGAACGCGTCGGCGGCCTCGAAGTCGTCGTAACATCCCATAGGCTCATCAATGCCAAACGAACGCATGAACCCAGCCGCAGCGGACGCCATGCAGTGGCGCGCATTCGGATCGATATTGTTCGTTCGAAAGCCGGCTTTGAACAATTTGACTGCCGCGTAGCCTTCCCACACCGTCCATTGACCGGAGCCGAGCATGCCAACACTAGAGGGGCCTTGCTTCTTCAGGGCCGCCTTGAATTTTTCAGCCATGACATCGAAGGCTTCGTTCCAAGTGACCGGCGCAAACTCACCTGACTTGTCGTATTTCCCGTTCTTCTTGCGCAGTAACGGATGGGTCAGTCGATCCTCGCCATACATGATCTTGGAAAGGAAATAGCCCTTGACGCAGTTGAGGCCCCGATTAACCTCCGCCTTGACGTCGCCATGGGTTGCCACGACACGACCGTCCTTGGTCGCCACCATCACACCACATCCGGTGCCGCAGAACCGGCATGGCGCCTTGTTCCATGTGAGTTCGCTCTGGGCTCGGTCGGTGACGACCTGGGCACTTGCCGGCATCGCCATCCCGGCTGCGGTTGACGCCGCCAAGGCCGCTTGGGCCTTGAGTATCTGGCGGCGACTGATGTTGGTTTCTGTCATGCCTTGCCCTCAGATCGCAGCATCATTGAAATCGGTCGCCTGGAAGACCATGACGGCCGACAGCACGTTCGGTAGCCCAGAAATCAAATTGGTCTTGGCGCCGATGGCCCCTTGGGTCGCGTCTTCCATGACGACAATCAACTTGCCCTTGGGGTCGCGTCCGTGGATCTCGGTGCCGCCGAGTCCCAATATGGAAGCAGCCACTTCATCCAGATGTTGCGGCCATGCATTGACGATGAGGCTGACGATCTCGACAGTGTGTGGGTTAGCCGTGATCCGGCTGGATTGGTCGGCGGTCAAATGCCCGCTCATGAACGCGCGGCGTGACGTGGGCATCTGGGACCTCATCATGAATTGGGCTTGGGTGTCGTGCGGAGCGGCGGCATAGCCTTGGCAGGCGATCCGGGAGGGCCCGCAATCATTTGGTAGGTCCAGACCGCCAGTCCGTATCCGCCAATGGCGGCGACCGACACCACGGGCGCGAGCAGTGCAGCAAGTACGACGAAAACTCTCAGCTCAAGGGTTCTGCGTGAACTGTGGGAGGTCGATTGAGGGTCCATGATGTTCCCGCCCACCTAGTCATCGGCCAACAAGCGCACCGCTATGGGAGCATTGCATACTTCGGGATGGACGGTGTGATAATTCCGCACGTTCCGCATTCGGGTCACGTCCTGCCGCTTCCGGGATCTTGGTGCTTACTGCAAGGAGCGCGCGGCGCCTTCATCGCCTATCCTGCTCCGTAAAGGAAGTTCGGCAGCCACAGCGTCATGCCGGGCCAGACGTACATGAAGACCATGCACAGGATCACGATCAGCATGTACGGCATCATGCCGGCAAAGATCTGATTGAGGGTGACGTGCTTCGGCGCCACCCCCTTCAGGTAGAACGCCGACATGGCGACCGGCGGCGACAGGAACGCTGCCTGCAGGTTGACGAACACCAGCGTGCCCCACAGGATCGGGTCGATGCCGAAGTGCTTTAACAGAGGCAGGAAGATCGGCACGAAAATCACGATGATCTCGGTCCACTCCAGCGGCCAGCCGAGCACGAAGATAATCGCCTGCGACAGCAGCATGAATTGCAGCGGCGTCATGTTGAGCGACAGCACCCATTTCTCGATCAGCGCCTGGCCGCCGAGGATCGCAAATACGCCGGAGAAGATCGCCGAGCCGACGAACAGCCAGCACACCATCGAAGTGGTCTTGGCGGTCAGGAACACGGCTTCCTTGGTCCGCTTCCAGTCGAGTGTGCGGGCCTGGAACGCCAGCAGGAAGGCACCTGCCGCGCCGACCGCCGCCGACTCGGTTGCCGTGGTGATGCCGAACAGGATTACCGCCAGCACCACGACCGTCAGGGTACCGAGCGGGGCGATCGAGGTCGTCAACAGCTTGATCACCTCGAAGCGCTCGGCGGTCATGCGTGCATAGTAGCGCGCCATGACGACCGCCATGAACGCCGCAATGATGCCGAACCACATGACGAAGCCGGGCGGTGGCCCCTTCTCCGCTGGTGTGGAAGATTTTTCGACCGGCGCCGATCCCAGCTGCTGCAGTCCCTCGACCACCTGCTCGATCACCGGCTGCTGGTGAATGACGACGTACCACCACGCTCCCCACAGCGTCACCGCCACCAGGGTAAACGGCACCAGCGCATAACCGAGCGTCGCCAGCACCTCGCGGTACGTCATGGCCCGGCCATCGATCACGATCGCCTTGGCCTTGCCTGGCGAAACGAGCGCGCCGAGCGCGGCCACGAACATGTTCGGCGAATAAGCTTGCTGGAAGCTCGGCACCCAGGCCGGCACCGGTACCCTAGTCTGTTCCGCCGAAAGCGGGGGCGCGATCTTCGGATTAATCAGCGCCCAGCCGATGATGTAGATGAGATAAAGGAACGACAGGAAGAAGCCCGGGAACATCGCTGCGGCATAGAGCTTGACCACCGACTGGCCCGCCACCGCCGCGTAGACGATGATCATTACCGACGGCGGGATCAGGATGCCGAGCGTGCCACCGGCGGTGATGACGCCGGCCGCTAGCCGCACGTCGTAGCCGGCCTTCAGCATCGGATTGAACGCGATCACGCCCATCAGCACCACCACTGCGCCAATGAGGCCGCTGGCGATGCCCCAGAACGTGCACACAATCAGCGTCGCTACCGCCAGGGAGGCCGGCACGCGGCGGAACGCCAGCTGGATCGAGTAGAACATCTTGTCGACCAGCGCGCCGCGCTCCATCACGTATCCCATCAGCACGAACAGCGGGATCGAGATCAGCACGTCGTTGGTCATGGCGCCGTAGGTGCGCTGGACCATCAAATCGAAGATCTTGTTCTGGATCCACGGCTGGGTCGGATCGAAGAAGGCGATGAAGCCGAAGACGATGCCGAGCCCCATCAGCGTGAACGCGGTCGGAAAGCCCATCATTATGACGACGACGATCAGCGTCAGCATCAGCAGCCCGAGTGCAGGATCACTCATTGACTATGGTCTCCTCCACGGCCGCGCTGCCGGGCCGCCTCGTCGATTGCCTGGGCGCGCTCAATCGCCAGTTTGCGAGTCTCGTCGTCGACATGCTCGCTGCTCGCAAGCTGTTCTTCGATGACATCGATCTCGGATACGTCCTTCAGGCGGCTCGGCCATCGCCCCGTCTTCAGGCACACGATGCAGCGCACGATCTCGGCCACGCCTTGCAGAAGGACGAGTGCACCGGCGATCGGAATGATGGTCTTGAAGTGGTAGACCGGCGGTCCGTCAGCCGTCACATTCGAGTGCTCGGCGATCCGCCATGAGTCGCCGGCATAGGAGTAGCCGGCGTAGACCAGCGCCACGATGCCCGGCAGGAAGAACACGACATACAGAATGAGGTCCAGCATCGCCTGCGTGCGCGGCTGGAACGACGAGTACAGGAAGTCGCCGCGCACGTGAGCGTTCTGCGCCAAGGTATAGGCGCCGCACAGCATGAACAGAGTGCCGTAGAACATGTTGCTGGCATCGAAGATCCAGGCCGTCGGCATGTTCAGCAGGTAGCGCTTGAAGACCTCGGCGCAGACCAGCAGCATCAGACCGATAATCAGCCAGGCAGCTGCCTTGCCGACCCACGTGCTGATGCCGTCTATGGTATGGAGAAAGCGTTCGACAACCATGCAATTCAGGCCCGCTGGCTCGAGTTCGAATGACGCGAAACGCGGCATCCTCCAGCCGTGGGGCTGGAAGATGCCACGGCGCGATTGACCGGTATCAAGTTTTCTTGGCGACGCCGTTCGGGCCGAAATAGTGGTCGTAGGCCATCTTCCGGCTCACCACCGTATCCTGCTCCCACTGGGTCGTGCGCCGGGCAAACGCCAGCTGCGACTCGAGGATCTCCTTGAACAGCGCGTTTTCTCCAGCCTTCTTGGCCACCACCTGATCGTACACTTCGAGCTGCTTCTTCAGGATGGCGTCCGGCGTCTTGTAGAACTTGACCTTATCCTTGGTCTGCAAGTCGATGTAGTCCTGAGAATAACGATCGATCGCCTTCCACGACATGTCCGAGGACGCCGCCTCGACGGCATTGGCGATGATGGCACGCATCTTCTCCGGCAGCGCGTCATACTTCGTCTTGTTGAACATGATCTCGAATTGCTCGGCGTTCTGGTGGTAGCTTTGCAGCATGCAGATCTTGGAAACGTCCGCGAAGCCGAGCAGGCGGTCGGAGGTTGCATTGTTGAACTCGGCGGCGTCGAGCAGGCCACGGTCCATGGCCGAGACGATTTCGCCGCCGGGCAGCGCGTTAACCGCCGCGCCCATGCCGGTGAACACGTCGATCGAGATGCCGACGGTACGGTATTTCACGCCCTGGAAGTCTTCCACCTTGGCCATCGGCTTCTTGAACCAGCCGAGCGGCTGGGTCGGCATCGGGCCGTAGGGGAACGACACCACGTTGGCGCCGATCGAGGCATAGAGCTTGGCAAGCAATTCCTTGCCGCCGCCGTACTTGTGCCAGGCCAGCAGCATGTTGGCGTCCATGGCGTAGCCGGGCCCGGAGCCCCACAGCGCGAGGGCCGTTTGCTTGCCGTAGTGATAGACGAGCACGCCGTGGCCGCCGTCGAGCGTGCCTTTCGAGACCGCTTCGAGCAGGCCGAAAGCGGGCACGACGGCACCGGCCGGCAGCACTTCGATCTTCAGGTCGCCGCCGGTCATATCGTTGACCTTTTTGGCGAAATCCTGCGCGTACTCGTGGAAGATGTCCTTCGCCGGCCATGTGCTCTGCCAGCGCATGCTGATCGGGCCCTGGGCGCTGACGACGGTCGGCGCCGCCACGGTGGCTGCGGCGGCAACCGCTGTACGCTTGAGGAACTTGCGGCGGGAGAACCCCAGCGTCTTGCTGATAGACATGTTTCCTATCCTCCTTGTTTTGTTGGAAGACGCACTACTGGCGCCATTGCCGATCACAGTAAGACATTGGAAACGAAGGGAGGCAAGCGGCTAGAACCCCGGTCACTGGTTCAACAACGCCGCAACGGCTTTGGCGCGTCGGGCTGTGTTGTCGTCGATACTCCATGCGGCAATCATTGTTTTCGATTGATGTGGTGCCTGAGTTTGAGCACTACTGAGACAATAACAACAGTGCTTGCGCGAACTACACGGTCGTTGTTTGGGCACGCCGACGACGATCTGCCAGTGGAGCCTTCATGCGGCCAGAGCATAGCGCGACAGAGAAGCTCATCACTTTCCTCTATTACGTCGACCTCCCGCGAGCGATGGCATTCTACGAGAACGTGATGGGGCTCAAGCTCGTCATCGATCAAGGTTGGTCGAAGATCTACGAGGTAACCTCGTCAGGTTACATCGGACTGGTCGACCAAGCGCGTGGCAGTCATCGTGCACACCCGGTGAAGCCCGTGCAAATCTGCAT
Organism: Hyphomicrobiaceae bacterium; assembly: GCA_031374115.1. Classification (GTDB taxonomy): domain Bacteria; phylum Pseudomonadota; class Alphaproteobacteria; order Rhizobiales; family Hyphomicrobiaceae; genus JAKFWF01. The sequence continues at coordinate 13,369 of JANMNO010000060.1, forward strand.
GCGCGTTGCCGGCGTGGACGCCTGGCACCGGTATCTTCTCGACGAAGGGATCACAATAACCAAAGGACCGCGCGATGTTCCGGAACTGAAGATCCGCGCTTTCGTCTTCAATGATCCTGAAGGGTATCAGATCGAGATACAGTCGGTAATGCTGCCATGACTGTGCCCTACATCATCGCACAAGCGCAGGCGACGCTGGTTGATCCGCACGCGTGCACAGATTCACCGGATGTGATGACCGTGCTCGGGGCCGTCTTTGATACCTTGGTGCGCAAGGGGCCGGACGGCCATTGGCTGCCGTCGCTCGCGACAAGTTGGCAGGTGAGCGCCGATGCGTGCATGTTCGATTTTCGCTTGCGGACGGGCATCGCGTTCCACAATGGCGATGCGATGGATGGCGCCGCGGTCCGCTACACACTGGACCGGATGGCGCGGCCGGACATGGGTGCCACCCTCGGCGCTCCCGGTGTTTATGCCCAGTACCTCGCCGGAGCGACAGTTGAAGTGCTCGACGCGCATGCAATACGCGTCACATTTGCTGAACCCTTCGCCGAATTTTTCGATATCCTGGCTCACGGCCACATCGTTGCGCCGCGCGCTGTCGAGGCTGCGGGCGAAGATCTTGCGGCACGCATGGTTGGCACCGGCCCCTATCGTTTGACGAAATGGGAGGCAGACCGGTTTATCGAGGCTGAGGCCCTCCCCGATCATTTTGATGGACGCCCAACAAAACGGTCGTTGCGGTGGCAAAAGGTGGCAGACGCCAGCACACGGGCCTCGATGCTTAGCCAGGGCGCGGTACATGCGGCGATGCACCTGAATAAAAGGGAAGTCCAAGCTTTTGCCGGCCGCGCCGACCTGACGTTCGCCGAGACACTCGACCCCACCGCCATCGTGTTCCTGTTCAACGCAGCGCGGGGACCAATGCGCGATCCACGCCTACGCCGCGCGCTCAATCTTGCCATTGACCGAAGCGCATTGGTGACGCGGGTCCTCGCCGATCAAGGTCAACCGCTGCACGGCTTCATCAGTCCCGTTCATTTCGGCGCCACGCCGATCGATCAAGCGGCGGCCAACATGCCCTATGATCCTGTTCGCGCCCGGGCGCTTCTGGTCGAGGCTGGCTTTGGAGCAGGCCTCACAATTCGAGTGGATCGTCCTGAGAAATTACCTGATGAAGCAGCAGCATTAACCGCAGAAGTAGCGCGCCAGCTTGCGGCCATTGGCGTTACCGCCGACGTGCATGTGGATGCGGATCGCATTCGTTATGCCAACCGGGTGCGACTGAAGCAGATCGGCGATCTATGCCTGTTCGACTCGAGCCCGATGAGCACGTTTCGCGTGTTGTATGAAAAGATCGATGCACGATCGCAAGGTTCATGGTGGCAGGGTTTCAGCAACCCCGAGGTGGAATCTCTGATCGACCAAGCCCGCCGCACCGTGAATGACGAGGCACGGCAGGACTTGTACCGAAAGTGCTACCGGCACCTACAGACCGATCCACCCTGGCTATACCTTTACAACCACCGCCGCATCGCGGGGTTTGCAGGCCACCTGCACCAGCAGCCTTTCAACCTCAACTGTACTCTTGATGTGCGAGCTCTGCGCGACTGACAGCAAATCTCTTCCGCATGCTCGACCAGACAGGTGCACCAAGATGAACGAAACGCGAGAAAGCCAATGAAAGCTGCCGTCTGCGCGGCTTACGGAGGGCCGGATGTCGTTCGGGTTCTCGAAATCCCGGCCCCAGTTGCGAAGCCCAACGAGGTCCTCATCCGTGTCCGCGCGACCACCGTTGCCACCGGCGACGCACGCGTGCGCGGTTCGAGATTCCCATCTGGATTCTGGCTCCCGGCACGGCTTTTTCTCGGCCTGACCCGGCCGCGCAAGCCGATCCTCGGCACGGAGCTCGCCGGCGTCGTCCAGGCGGTCGGCTCAAACGTGACGCGATATCGCGCGGGCGATAAGGTGTTCGCTTTCAGCGGCGCGGGTATGGGATGTCACGCCGAGCTCAAGTCCATGCCCGAGGATGGCGCCATTGCGCCAATGCCAGCCGGTTTTACGTTCGAGGAGGCCGCCGCGATTTCGTTCGGCGGTACGACGGCGCTCTATTTTCTGCGCGATGCCGGCCACGTGCAACGCGGCGAACGGCTCCTGGTCAACGGTGCTTCCGGCGCCGTCGGGACGGCTGCCGTGCAGTTGGCCAAACACTTCGGAGCGCATGTTACCGGCGTTTGCTCGGCCGCCAATGCTGACCTTGTCCGCTCTCTCGGCGCCGACGTGGTGATCAACTACAAGGCCGCGGATTTTGCGACGAGTGGGCGGCGGTGGGACATCATCCTCGACACGGTCGGTAACGTCCCCTTTGCGCGCTGCCGGCACGCCCTCAACAAGAAGGGCCGGTTGCTGATGATTGCCGGTGGGCTTGGCGATATGCTTAAGGCGCCGTTCCAATCGATGGTGAGCGGACTGCAGGTTGCCGGAGGCCCCGCGCCAGAGCGTGCACAAGATGTCGCCGAGCTTAAAATTCTATGTGAGACGGGCGCTTACAAGCCAGTCATCGACAGTCGCTATGCGTTCGACCGGATCGCCGAGGCTCATGCCCGCACAGATTCAGAACGTAAGGTCGGCAGTGTTGTCGTGACCTTGCCGGACGCGCGCTGCGAGGAGCACCAGCTCGCAGAGGACTAGGCAGGAGGACCACCGAAAGTGGGGGTTTGCAGATCGAAGCCAGATTGACTTCTGCTGCGCCCATCATGATGAATGGCGGCAGGTGACCAGTCTACGGGCACTCGATCGTCGCGGGCCAATCAGGTTCACCGATGCCAGCCCAGCCAAAACAAACGGGTTCGTGCGATGCGACATTGGCTTAATAAGGCCGTGACGGCCGGCCTCCTGTGCTGGGGTGCAAATTGCCCGGTCTCCGCGCAAACGCCCCCCAGTGCGGCCGAAATAGCGTCTTATCGCGGTATTCATGCTGCGGCAGCGCGGGGCGATCTCATCGAACTCCGGAACCTCATTCGTCAAAAAGGCGACCTGGAAGTGCGCGACGATCACGGCCGCACCGCATTGCACGTCGCGGTCCACAGAGGCCATCACGAGGCCGTTCAGGAGTTGGCTCGGGCCGGAGCAAACATGACGGCACTCGACAGCCGTCGCTACGACGTCATCACGATTGCAGCGGTCAAAAACGACGTCGAGATGGTCAAACTTGCTATTTCCCTCGGTTCGGATCCGCGCGCAATCACCTCACCCTATGACGGAACGGCGCTGATCGCTGCGGCTCATCTAGGCCACACCGATGTCGTTGAAGCGCTGATCGCCGCCAAGGCCCCGCTCGACCACGTCAACAATCTGGGATGGACCGCAGCCATCGAAGCCGTGATCCTGGGCGATGGCGGGACAAGGCACCAGGCGACCTTGAAGGCGCTGGTCGATGGGGGTGCAAATATGGCGATCGCCGACCGGGAGGGGCGCACCCCGCTCGATCTCGCCAAGATGCGTGGCTTCCACGAAATGCAACAAATCCTCTTGTTGGCGCCGCGACAATAAGGATGCTCAAGTTGTGGGACGACAGCGTCGTTGACTTCAGTCTGAAGCCTTCGGTTATTGCTCTCCGGGCTTTCCGAAAAGTTGCGAAACCGCCAACAGAAGCGACCGTCAGTCCAGATCGCTGATGCGGTAGGCGGCTTTCTCGAGCCACTGGGGATCGATCTCTACCCCCCACCCCGGCTCGTCCGTGACGGTGACCTTTCCGTCCTGCACTTCGTACGGCCGATTGCGAAAGAGACCGTACTGCCAAGGGTAGTAGTCCGCCGCCTCGATCGAAAATTCCAAGTATTTTCCAGCATTCGGGATCGCACGCAACAGGTGCATCGAGAACAGCGTGACCATCGACAGATTGGCGCTGTGCGGGGTGCAGGGAAGGCCGGCAAGTTCGCCCATCTTGGCGACGCGCATTGTCCGGACCATTCCACCGAGGTAGCAGACGTCGGGCTGGATGATGTCGACCGCTTTCATGTCAATCATCTGCCGCCAGACCGGCATGAAACAATCCTGCTCGCCACCCGTCACATCGATGGCGAGCGCATCGCGGACCTCCCTGGTCTGCTCCAGCTCCCAATAGGGGCACGGCTCCTCGAAATGCGAAACGCCATGGTCCTCGAGCAGGCGACCAACCTCGATGGCGCGCGCCGGCGCATAGCAACTGTTTGCGTCGACCAATAACGTCGCATTCTGGCCGAGCGCCTGGCGCACCGTCGACACGATCTCCTCGGTGCGTCCCGGCCACTCGTCCTTGTCATGGCCGTACTCGGCGCCGACACGGAACTTGAACGCATCGAAACCGTGTTCGTTGCGAAGACGCTGGAAGCGCTCGGCTTCGTCATTCGGCGTTATGTCCCGCTTCATCGATGACGCATAGGCCCTCAGCTTGCCAGGGCTGCCACCGATCAGCTCAGTGACGCTCTTCTTCTCGATCTTGCCGCGCAAGTCCCAAAGCGCGGTGTCGAGGCCGCACATGGCGCGACATAAATAGGATCCAGGAAACTTGTGCTCGCGCTCCGGAATTAAATCGATCAATGCTTCGATATCGAAGGCATCCTTGCCGAGCGACCATGGCACGACCTGTCGATGCACCACCTGTGCGGTGATATCGGCGTTGTAGGTTGATGTCTGCCCCCAGCCCTGGTGGCCGCTGTCGGTCGTCACGCGGACGAAACCCACGAACTGCGTCGAAAATGTTTCGATGCTCTTGATCTTCATGAACCGATTGCCCTGTGCGCTATCATTGTCTTAATACGTTTCTGCCTGGTGTGCCGTCGTCCCTCCAGGCGATTATTGCCGAATTCATCTGCTGCTGCTTTGTTTAAAATGGCACTCTCAGACCGGCCAATTTTTCAATAGGTCGTGACTGTGGAACGGTACGGGACGAGGCGGAATTGTCGATGGATTTTGACTACATCGTCATCGGCGCAGGCTCTGCGGGATGTGTTCTTGCCAATCGGCTGACCGAGAACGGACGCCATACTGTGCTGCTGCTGGAAGCTGGCGGCAACGATCGCCGCTTCTGGCTGCATGTTCCGATCGGCTACGGTAAGTCGTTCGACAATCCTGACGTAAACTGGATGTACCGCACGGAAGCGGATCCTGGACTTGCCAACCGGAGCGGCTACTGGCCGCGGGGCAAGGTGCTCGGTGGCTCGAGCGCCATCAATGCGATGGTTTTCATACGCGGTCATCCCGCGGACTTCGACGACTGGGTGGCGGCCGGAAACCCGGGTTGGGGCTGGCGGGACGTGCTGCCTTACTTCAAGAAACTTGAGGACAATTCCAATGGCGCCGACGCGTGGCGTGCGACCGGCGGGCCCGTGCGCATTACGGACGTCTCGCATGAATTGCATCCATTGTGTCAAACGTATCTGCAAGCGGGCCAACAGGCGGGCCTCGACATCACGGCGGACTTCAACGGTGCCACGATGGAGGGCGTAGGCCTCTATCAGATCACTACCCGCAATGGTCGCCGCATGTCCACCGCGCGGGCCTATCTGTACGCAGCCCAAAGACGCTCCAACCTGCGCGTCGAGATAAATGCACATGCGACCCGCATTGAGTTCGACGTCCGCCGCGCGCGGGCAGTTCACTATCGCCAGCATGGCCGGACCCATGTTGCCCGCGCGCGACGGGAAATCGTGCTATCAGCAGGATCGATCAACACGCCGATGCTGTTGCAGGTATCGGGCGTTGGACGAGGCGCGCTGCTGCAATCTTTGGGCATCGGCGTCGTGCACGAAAGTCCTGCCGTCGGCCGAAACTTGCAGGATCATCTGTGCGTCGATCACATTTACCGGTCGCGCGTTCCGACGCTCAATAATCAACTGCGACCACTGCACGGCAAACTCTGGAACGGCCTGAAATACATCGTCGCCCGGCGCGGGCCGCTCAGCCTCAGTGTTAATCAGGGTGGCGGTTTCTTCCGCTCGCGTCCCGGGCTCAACCGTCCGAACATGCAACTCTACTTCTCGCCCGTCAGTTACACACGGCCGTCGCCTGGCAAGCGGGCATTGCTCAGTCCTGATCCAGAGCCGGGGTTTCTTCTGAGCGTGCAGCCGTGTCGACCAGCCAGCCGGGGTTATTTGCAGATCCGGTCACCCGATCCATTCGAGCCGCCATTGATCGTGCCCAATTCGTTTGGCGAGCCGGGCGACATGGACGACATGCTGGAAGGCTGTGCCTTCTTGCGCAAGCTGGCCGCAACGCCCGCGTTCTCGGCCGTGATCGCCGACGAGTTGCAGCCGGGCCGCGCTGTCCAGACCCGCAACCAGATAATCGATGATGTACGCAACAGAGCCGCAACCGTATATCATCCGGTCTCGACGTGCCGCATGGGGCCGGATTCAGGATCGGCGGTTGTCGATCACCGGCTCAAGGTGCACGGGCTCGATGCTCTGCGCATCGTCGATGCGTCCGTATTCCCTGCCGTGACATCCGGCAACACCAATGCGCCAGTGATCATGGTAGCAGAAAAGGGCGCCGATCTGATCCTCGCTGATGCCGCAGCACAACCTTAGCCCGCGCCTGCCACCGTCCTGCTTTCGAAACACAATAGCCAACAAGAGACCTTGAACGTGACGACAGATCTTTTTACGCCCGACTGCAAAATGGCGCCCTATTGGTGGGATCACGTGCCTCGTCCAGACCTGCCGCTGCGGGATGTGCCAGCAAAAGCCGATGTCGTCGTCGTCGGCTCAGGTTACACCGGACTGCACGCGGCACTTCAGACCGCGCGTGGCGGTCGGCACACCGTCGTTCTGGATGCCGAAGCGGCCGGCTTCGGCTGCAGTACTCGCAACGGCGGGCAGATCTCGACAAGCATCAAACCGTCCTACGAAGATTTGTCGCAGCGGCACGGCGCAGAAAGCGCTTTCGCTATCCTCAAAGAGGGACACGCGTCTCTCGCGTGGATCAAGCATTTCATTGCAGCTGAACAGCTCGATTGCGAATTTGGTGTCGTCGGCCGCTTCCATGCCGCGCACAACGCGTCTCAGTACGAGGCGATGACGCGGCGCATTGCGAACCAGCCCAAAGGACTCGAGGTCGAAGCCCATGCCGTGCCGCGCTCCGAGCAACAAAGCGAGCTCGGATCGGCCATCTACCATGGCGGGGTGATCTATTCGTCCCACGCTTCGGTGGATCCGGCTCGCTACCATCAAGGGTTGCTCGAGCTAGTTCGTTCGGCGGGGGCCGATGTCGTCGCGCATTGCCCTGTTACCGCCGTCGAAGGGACCCGCGGCGGTTTCCGGGTGCAAACATTGCGAGGAACCATCATCGCGCGCGATGTGGTGATCGCGACCAACGGCTATACCGGCGCGCTTACGCCTTGGCTACAGCGCCGGGTCATTCCCATCGGCAGCTACATGATCGCGACCGAGCCGCTGGAGCCGTCGTTGATGGACCGACTGATCCCGAAAAACCGGATCGTGAGCGACACACGAAAGGTCGTCTACTATTACCGCTCGTCACCCGATCGGCGTCGCATCCTGTTTGGCGGGAGGGTCTCGCTGAACGAGACTGATCCCCGTGTCAGCGGGCCTAAACTGCATGCCGATATGGTACAGATTTTCCCCGAGCTGGCGTCGACCCGGATCAGTCACTCCTGGTGCGGCTTCATCGCCTATACGTTCGACGAATTGATGCATGTGGGCCGCCACGACGGTATGTACTACGCCATGGGATACTGCGGCGCAGGTGTGGGCACAGCCAGTTACTTCGGGATGCGGATTGGACAGCAGGTCCTTGGCCTGGCCGAGGGCAAGACAGCCCTCGATGGGCTCAAGTTCCAGACCCGCCCGCTCTACTACGGCAATCCCTGGTTCTTGGCGCCGTCGATACTTTATTACCGTTGGCGAGACACGCGAGCCATTTGATGCCTTTTCCAAGTGTAGGCATTGCGCGGGCCAGGGGAGCAACCGCTTGCACCATTGAAAACGTGAACCCCTCCTGCTTGTCCTACTCGCCTTCATAGGCTTTAAACTGTGGGGATTGCCGTCAGTCCTTGAACGGTTTGGTATAGCCCAGTTCCATATTGGCTCTCGACACCTCGGGCGTGTGCGCTCGCGGCGACCACCGCTAGCTAACCGACGGTCACGATGCCGATTTCGGGCCGGATGCTAGCTCCGCCGTTTCTTCCAATTCCGCCTGCATCCAGATTTCGAGTTCCGCAACTTGCGATGGAGACAGTCGCAACCCAAGCTTCGAGCGGCGCCAGACGATGTCGTCCGCAGTCTTTGCGAACTCTTTGGCCATCAGGTAGCGAACCTCGGCTTCGGTGAGGCTTGCACCGAAGTCGTTGCCAAGATCCGCCATCGTGCGGGCGGATCCAAGTATCGTCGCTGCGCATCGGCCGTAGGCGTTTATCAGGCGGCGGGCGTGCGGTGGCGTCAAAAACGGATAACGGCCGGTGAGATCAGCCTCGACGGCATTCTGCCCGTCCATGGGAAAATCACCACCCGGAAGGTGCGCTCGGCCGGTCCAGCCCTTGTTCGCTTTTAGTGCCGCTGCCTGAGGCGGTGGCATGTGGGCAGCGATCCCGTCGAGGGCGTCCTCCGCTAGGCGCCGATAGGTGGTGATCTTGCCGCCGAAGATCGACAGCAGCGGCGCGCGATCGCCGCCACCGTCGAATTCGAAAACGTAGTCGCGAGTGGCAGCCTTCGCTTCGCTGGCGCCATCATCGTACAGAGGACGCACACCGGAAAAACTCCACACCACATCCGCCGGTTCGATCTGAACCTCGAAGTCACGGTTGATTGCACTACAGAGATAGTCGATCTCTTCAGCGGATGCATGGACGGCCGCGGGGTCGCCGCTGTAGTCACGGTCGGTCGTACCGATCAAAGTAAAGTCTTCCTGATAGGGGATCGCAAACACGATGCGGCCGTCCGCTTGCTGCAAGATGAACGCGCGATCGTGATCGAATAGTTCTCGCACAACAATGTGCGAGCCTTGAACCAGTCGCACCTTCGCTTTCGCATTGCTGCCACCCACCCGGCCGAGCACGGTCTCAACCCAGGGGCCGGCAGCGTTGACGAGGACACGCGCGCGAATGGTTTCGCCGCCTTGTCGGTCAGTGGATTCTACTTTGAGATGCCAGACGCCATCCTGGCGGGTTGCCGAAACGGCCTTCGTACGCGTCGCGATGGTCGCATTCAGATCCTGCGCGGACATGGCGTTCAGAATCACCAGTCGCGCATCGTCGACGAAGCAATCAGAATACTCGAACCCGGTTGTAAAGACCCGACCTTTAAGCGTCTTGCCCGCCGCAACCTTGGTCAGATCCACTTGCTCGTGCCCAGGCAGCTGTTTGCGCCCACCGAGGTTGTCGTAAAGGAAAAGACCGATCCTCAGCAGCCACGCCGGTCGCAGACCCTGGCGATGCGGCAGCACGAAACGCAACGGCCGGATGATATGTGGCGCGATCGACCAAAGAACCTCGCGCTCTCGCAGCGCCTCGCGCACAAGACGAAACTCGTAGTGTTCAAGGTAACGCAAACCGCCATGGATCAACTTGGTCGACCAGGACGACGTACCACTCGCCAGATCGTTCATCTCGCAGAGATAAACGGATAGGCCGCGTCCGGCAGCATCCCGCGCGATGCCACAGCCGTTGATGCCACCACCGATAATGGCGAGATCGACAATACGATCCAAAGGGGGCTCCTCGCGCTGCGCCTTTCCAACGGCGCTCGCTGTCGGTTCATATGAACCCAGAATATCGAAATCAAGGCGATTTGTTTGGCACATGCCGCCGCTTTAATGCTGGCACTATGCTTTCCAGAACATCAAACAGCCATGCGACACCATCGTCCATCAGGGCGGCCTTTGTTGCCACCGCCCGGATTGGAATACTGGCTCCCATCGCGCGCTGGCGCGGCTATCGCTTGGCGATCGAACCGGAGGGTGGGTAAGTTACGCGCGAGCACCAGGGAACCTGGCGCCGCTTTTGCGATTGTATTGCCAGCGTTGGTGATGGAGCTTCCGATGGCCCAATGTGACGTCTGCGGCAACGATTACGATAAGGCCTTTCAGGTTACGCAGGGCGCTAAGACCATGACATTCGACAGTTTTGAATGCGCAATCCACGCCATGGCGCCGGTCTGCCCACATTGCGATTGCCGTGTAATCGGCCACGGCGTCGAAGCCAACGGCAAAATCTTCTGCTGCGCCAATTGCGCCAAGCATGAGGGTGTGACGGGCCTGAAAGACAGGGTGGGCTAATCAAGGTTGGATGGCATGCACGGCACGATCGGGAGGCCAAGCTTCCGTCTGCACGCCGGGTCGGGAGCCGGGACGCGGAAAGCGGCCTCGCGTTGATCGATCCGGCGCGCCAATAGACCGAAGCCTAAGGTCCAGTTGCGTGCAACGCCCATTGCCAATGTGACGGATCGGAATAAAACAGCGCGCTCATCACTTAATCAGTGATTGACAGTAACTGGCGCGGCGCACACGCACACATTTTCAGGGGGTCTCGAATGGATGAAACAGCTATCGACCGGACGGCGATGGGCCGCTTGGCAAAGGCCCTCGTCTTCATCTGCGGAGCCGATCATCCAACCACGGTGGCGTTGGCTAAAGCCGCGGAGACCGGTACCGATAGCGACATAAAGAAAGCGCGCACCTTGTTCGTGAAGTTGAAGCCCGGTGACCGCCGCGCCGCACTGACGATGCTCGAGGATTGAGCGCCCGTGCCATCCAACGTCACCACGACTGACCTATCGGCACTGCTCGTCTCCGATGGCCGTTCAGGTCATTTTAATCTCAGCCTCGGCTTGCTTGCGGCGCTGGAACAAATCTGCCCGGTGAAGACAACACGTATCGATGTCAGTCGCGGACGATGGTCGGGCGCGACCGTCGCCGCGTGGAGCAATTTAAGGCTTGCGCCTGCACGACTGCTGTCGACCGTCTACGGGCTAGACGCCTCGACACTGCCCAAAGTCGATCTGATCGTGTCCGCCGGCGCCGAGACACTCGGCGCCAATGTCGCGTGTGCGCGCATCCTCGGTGCGGCCAACGTGTTTTATGGCTCGTTGCGGTTTTTCAGGGCGCAGAGTTTCAACCTCGTCCTGACGTCGTTTCCGGCGAACGCTTCGCGGCCGCGGCACGCTTTTGCGCCCAAGCCATCACCCGCTGCCGCCGCTCTGTGGAAAAATGGCCCTCGAACGGCCGGCAAGCCGCCAATCCGTTTGGCCCTGCTCGTCGGTGGGGATTCAGGCGAAAGCACATATACCGCTGCGGACTGGGAGGATCTATTCGGGCTGGTTTCGATGCTGGCCTATACCAAGGGAATCCACTGGCAGATATCGAACTCACGGCGAACGCCTGATGCCGTCAGCGACCGGCTCGCCAAGCTTCCTCATCGACGATTTGTCGATGTGCGCACCGAGACATCGACGTCACTCTCAGACATCCTGGGCGAGACCGATGCCGTTTTGGTGACGGACGAATCGTCTTCGATGGTCTCAGATGCCGTGGCGACCGGGCTTGCCGTCCTGGGGCTAACGCCCGCTCACCACCGGCTCACCCGCAATGAGCTGAGCTACCGCGCTTATCTGCGGCAAAACGGCTGGTACGACTGTGCTCCTTTGGCATCGCTCGACGGTGAAACCGCACTTGCCAAGCTCTCTGATCTCACGCCGCTCGCGGAAGACCCTGGGGCAGCGCTCGCACAGCTTCTTCGAACAAGGCTGCCCGCGTTGTTTGCGCGAATCAAGCAGGCGGCGGGCTGAACACCAGCACCGCATTCAAGCCACCGAAGGCGAATGAATTTGACATTGCGTGGCGCACTTCTTTGGCGCGTCCCACGTTTGGTACGTAGTCGAGATCGCACTCGGGGTCCGGTTGCGTCAAACCGACCGTCGGTGGGACCCAATTCTCGTTCATCGCCTTGATCGTCGCGATTGCCTCGATGCCACCGCCCGCCCCCAATGGGTGGCCGTGCATGGACTTCGTCGACGATACCGCGAGCTTATAGGCATGGTCGCCGAAGACCTCCTTGATCGCCCGCGTCTCGTTGCGATCGTTGTCCATCGTCGCCGTGCCGTGTGCATTCAGGTAGTCGATGTCCGCGGGCTTCAAATTGGCGTCGTCAAGCGCCATTCTCATCGCTTCGCGCGGGCCCTCGATCTCCGGCTTCACCATGTCCTTCGCGTCCGAACTCATGCCGTATCCGGTCAGCTCGGCCAGGATCGTCGCGCCGCGTGCCTTCGCATGCTCGTAGGATTCGAGCACGAGAATGCCGGCACCTTCGCCCAGCACTGTGCCGTTACGGTTCTTCGAGAACGGGAAGCAGCCTTCCGGCGATAGCACATGCAGCGCCTGCCACGCTTTCATCGTGCCGTAGGTGATCACACTTTCCGATGCACCGGCGATTGCCACGTCGACGACGCCGTTGCGGATGTAATCACGCGCGATGCCAATGGCGTGCGTTGCCGTCGAGCATGCGGAACAGGTGGCGAAGGTCGGTCCCTTGACGCCATATTCGATCCCGATGTGGGCCGACGCCGATGAACCAATGATGCGCAACAGCGTCAAAGGATGGGTCGCTTTCCTATTAGCGATGAACAAGTCGCGGTACGCCTGTTCGAACGTAACCAAGCCGCCGGCGCCTGATCCGACAATGCATGCGGCGCGGTAGGGGTTGGGCAACGGACCTTCGAGGCCCGCCATCTGCATGGCTTCGTCGGCGGCGGCAGCGGCGAACCACGAATAGCGATCTGCCATCGTCACCAGCTTGTCGCGCTTGAAGTGCTTGAGGCGAACCTTCGGCTCGAAACTCCTGATTTGCGCTGCAATCAGAATCTTCAGGTCCTCGAGCGGGAAGCCGCCGACCGGTCCCACGCCGACGCGACCTTGCTTCAGACTGTCCCAAAATTCGGGGACATCGGCTCCGATAGGCGTGACGAGGCCCATGCCGGTCACTACGACGCGGCGCGCCGGATCTACTACTGTCATCGTTTACGCACTTTCAAAGTTGCGACAAATGCCCGGGCTGATGGTGCCCGAACTCGTGCCTCGAGCCTCGTGCATCACGCCTTGGCGGCGGCGACACCGGCGTTCGTTGCCATCAAAGCCTTGACCCGCTCGACTACGGAACCGACCGTCTTGAAGTCGGAGGCTTCCTCGTTGGCGTTGTATGGAATTTCCACGCCGAAAGAATCCTCGATGTCGAAAACGATCATCGCAAGATCGAGCGACTCGATCTTGAGGTCGGTCAAAGCCGTTCCCAAGCCAATATCGTCCCGAGGCTCTTTCATATGCTTCTTAAGAATGTCGATAATCTTGGTCGCGACGTCGTCCATTTTCCACTCTTCCGTTTGACTTAGCCGGCGCACTGAGCCCAATACTGGTCAACGCCTTCCTTAATCCAGCGCAACCGGCATAACAAGCTGCCGAAGTCGAAGACCGTAAACGGCAATTTCAGCCGCACGGCACTTCTTAATGTGCAGTTGTTCAGCAAAAAGCATGCCGCGGGCCCTGTTGTCGACTGCACAACAACGTCTGTCGACAAAAAACCTCACTGGCCACATTGGCCTTGGGCATGGTTTACTGCGATACTGCGGCCAAGAACTGGGATTTATCGACGCATGCCGCGATCCCCAACAAACACTGTTGCAAGCGGTGATCAAGCATCGCCCCGCCTGGAGGAGCAAGTCGACCATGGTTTCCGCACAATCGTCAGGACCGGGGTTGAGCAAACAATCGGCCTCGCCATGGCTCAACCGTTATCCCCCGGATGTCGACTGGCACATGCAGTTCACGTCCGACCCGCTCTACCGGTTGATGGACGTTGCGGTCGCAAACCACGGCTCATCCACCGCGACGAATTTTCTCGGTAAAACAATGAGCTACACCGAATTGGGACGATTGGTCGATCGCGCGACGGCCGGCCTTCAAGCCCTTGGCGTCGGGCGCGGTTCCAAGGTCGGGCTGTTCTTGCCCAATACGCCAACTTATATCATTTATTACTTCGCGATCCTGCGCACGGGGGCGACCGTCGTAAACTTCAACCCCCTCTATAGCCACGAGGAGTTGGTGTTCCAGGTCGAGGATAGTCAGACCGACCTCATGATCACGCTCGATTTGGTGGCGCTTTTCAGCAAGATCGAGAAGTTATTGGTCGAGGGACATCTGAAACGTGCCCTCGTTTGTTCCTTTTCCAGCCTGCTGCCGAGTACCAAATCGGTTCTGTTCAGATTGTTCAAATCGAAAGAGATCGCCCACCCGGCGAAATCATCCGCCGCCGGCAAGATCATCTCCGATACCACGGTGCTGGCGAACGATGGCGCCTACAAGAAGGTAGCGGTCAACCCGATGGTGGATATCGCTGTCCTTCAATATACCGGCGGCACGACCGGCACCCCAAAGGGCGCAATGCTGACGCATTACAACCTGTCGTCCAACATGCAGCAGATCATGGCATGGTGTGGTGGACTGGAGCCGACCAAGGAAAAGATCATCGGCATCCTGCCGTTCTTCCACGTGTTCGCGATGACCGGCGTGATGAACCTTGGCGTCGCCATTGCGGCCGAGATCATCATGATGCCGCGCTTCGTTCTCAACGATGCCCTCAAGCTGATCGCCTCGACGCGGCCGACGATCATGCCGGCTGTGCCGACCGTGTTGAACGCCATGCTCAATCATCCGGCGATCAAGACGTTTGATCTGTCGTCGCTGAAGTTCTGCCTGTCGGGCGGCGCGCCGTTGCCGCTGGAAGTGAAACGCGGCTTCGAGGAATTGACCGGTTGCAAGGTTGTCGAGGCATACGGTTTGTCGGAGACATCGCCCGGTGCGACCTTCAATCCGTTCGACGGACCGGTGAAAAATGGCTCGATCGGGCAGCCGTTGCCCGGCACGACCGTTTCGATCCGCGCGGTCGATGATCCATCGAAGGAGATGCCGCTCGGGCAGGAGGGCGAAATCTGCATCAAGGGGCCCCAAGTCATGAAGGGGTACTGGAATAAGCCGGAGGAGACCGCAAACGTGTTTCACGATGGTTTCCTGCGGACCGGTGACGTCGGTAAAATGGATGATGAGGGTTTCATCTTCATCACCGACCGGATCAAGGATATGATCATCTGTTCCGGCTTCAAGGTTTTCCCCCGGCATCTGGAGGAGAAGATTTACCAGCATCCCGCAGTTGAGGAAGTCACCGTCATCGGCATCAAGGACAGCTATCGAGGCGAGGCGCCAAAGGCCTTCATAAAACTCAAGGCCGGCATGACTGCTACCGGCGCCGACATACTGAAATTCCTCGAGCCCAAGCTCTCGAAACTTGAAATGCCTTCGCAAATCGAGTTCCGCGATGCTCTTCCGAAAACGATGATCGGCAAATTATCCAAGAAGGAATTGAAGCAGGAGGAGGCTTTACGCCAGCGCGCCTGATGGCAGGGAATGAGGTCAAACCTGATGCAACGGTCCCGGCGGCCAATGAGGCCGGCGAGTCGCAGGACGACGCGATTTTCACCATCGGAGATTTGGCCACCGAATTCGAAATTACGACCCGCGCGATCCGTTTCTACGAAGCGCGAGGGTTGCTGCGGCCAATGCGGCGCGGCACCGCGCGAAGTTTTACCCGCCGGGATCGCGCCCGGCTCAAGCTGATCCTGCGCGGCAAGAACTTGGGCTTCACGCTAGAAGATATTGCCGAGTATCTATCCCTTTACGATACCGATCCGACGCAGGTGACGCAGACCCGATTGCTGCTTGATCGGGTGGAAGCACACATCGCCGATCTCAACACCAAACGCGGCGATCTCGACCGGACGCTCGAGGACTTGCGGGAGATCCGCTCGCAGTGCAAACGGCATCTCAGCCGGCAGAAATAGTAAACTCGATCTTCATCATCAAAAAAAGCTCCATTCAATCGAGTCGAGGAGGTAACCATGGCCAAGCACGAGCTCTTTCCAACCACCGTCGCCGGCAGCTTGCCGAAACCGAGCTGGCTCGCCGAACCAGAGAAACTGTGGCCCGCCTGGCGATCGTCGGGCGCTGAACTTGCCGCTGCCAAGCGCGATGCAGCGCTGATCTGGCTCAAGGAGCAGGAGGACGCCGGCATCGATATCGTGTCCGATGGCGAGCAGTTCCGCATTCATTTCGTGCACGGGTTCCTAGAGCATCTGGGTGGCATCGATTGGGCGAAGAAGACGATCATGGGAATTCGCAATAATCGCTATGACGCGGAAGTGCCAACCGTCACCGGTCCGATTACCCGCAGCGGGTCTGTGCAGACAGATGATGTCCGCTTCACCCGCGCCCACACGACGCGCAAACTGAAGTTCACGCTGCCGGGTCCGATGACGATTTGCGACACCATCGCCGATGCGCACTATGGGCGGCGCGCCGACATGGCGATGGCGTTCGCGAAAGTACTCAACGATGAGGCACGCGAGATCGAAGCGCTCGGCGCCGACGTCATCCAATTCGACGAGCCCGCATTCAACGTGTTCACCGACGATGTGAAGGAATGGGGCGTTGCCGCTCTCGAAGCGGCAGCTGCCGGCCTCAAGTGCCAGACCGCCGTTCACATCTGCTACGGCTACGGTATCGAGGCGAATAACAAGTGGAAGGAGACGCTGGGGTCCGAGTGGCGGCAGTACGACGAAATATTCCCCGCTCTGAATAGCAGCCGCATCAATCAGGTCTCGCTCGAATGTCAAGGGTCGCGGGTGCCGATCTCCCTGATCCGCCTCCTCAAGGACAAGACCATCCTTGTCGGCTCCATCGACGTCGCCAATCGCGCTGTCGAAACACCGGAAGCGGTCGCAGCGATCCTGACGGAGGCGTTGAAATATGCCGATGCCGAGCGCATCCAAGCCTGCACCAATTGCGGCTTGGCGCCGCTCCCGCGCGATGTCGCCACCGGCAAGCTCCGGGCGTTGGGCGCTGGCGCTGACCTCATGCGCTCGAAAGTATAGGCTCAACCGGTTCTCGCCCAAGCTGTCGAGTGCAAATTACTTCTCGAGCGTGCGAACGTAGGCGACGATTTTCAGCATCTCGTCTTGGCTGACTTCGCGCGCAGAGAACGGCTGCATCGCGCCTTTCGCACCACCATAGATGATCGCGAACATGCCCGGGTCACTGGCGGTTTGCGGGTAGGCGAAGTCCTTGCCAATTAGCGGCGGGCCCATGCGTCCAGAGCCGTCTGCGTTGTGGCAGGCCTGACACCAGGTCTCGTACTGCTCTTTGCCTTCTTTCAAGGCTTTTTCATTTCCGCGATACTGATTGAGACCGGTCGCCTTGAACTCCTTGAGCGCCGGTGTTTCGACTTCGCCAGGCTTCAACGGAAATTCCATTTTCGAACCGTCGAACGGTGACTTGAAATCGGCGATGCTTGCAACTGCGGCTGTGACGATCAAGCAAGACCAAGCAAAAGCTGTGACAGCCGGGGACATTCTTCGACCGGGCATGTTTCCAACTCGTTTTTACGACGCCGGGGACGGATGCCAGCGCTGCCGGCATCCGCGGTTATCGCAGCCTCAGTTGGCCTTCGCCACCTCTGCACCCGCCGGCACTTTGTCGGCTGGCATGATGCGCCACAGCGATCCCGGAGGATTGGCATTCGGGCCCCTGTCTTCCGTGTAGAAGCACACGCAATTGGTCGCGAGCACGAAGCCGTCTTCATCGACGTTGCCAGCCGTGAACTGCAGCGACGTCTGCATCAGCTCCTGCAGCTGCCACTTCTTTTCGCCGGCATCCCAGCCCGTCGCAAACAATCGGCCAGAACACCAGTCACCGGCGAGATAGAGCTTTTCCATGCCGCCGTAATTGGCGACGCCCAGACCTTGCACCGAACATCCCCAACCGTCCTTCGACTTGGGTCCGCCCGGATAAGGTTCCTGATGTGGGTATTCCGCGATCGGCAGCACGCCGACGATCGGGCACTTTTCTCCGGGGCCCGTCGTTGGATGGCAGTGCGAGCCCTGATTGTGTTTCCATCCGTAGTTCTCGCCACCTTTCGATGCGGCCGGCTGCCAGTTGATCTCTTCCCAATGGTTCTGCCCGACGTCGGCGATGAACAGGTCGCCCGACTTTTTATCGAAGTGGAACATGTAGGGATTGCGCAAACCATAGGCCCAGATCTCCGGGCGCGAGCCGATCTTGATTTGCGAGAAGCCCTGCTCGGTTATGCCGAAGAGCGACATCAGCTGAGGCTTGTCGGCCTTGGCGAACGGATTGTCCTTGGGCACGGCATAAGCGACGTCGTCGGCGGTATCGACATCGATGCGCAGCAACTTGCCCCAATGAACATCCAGGCGCTGACCGGCGTCGAGCGGGTCGCCTTCCCATCCGGCATCACCTTTGCCGATATAGAGCTTGCCGTCGGGCCCGAACGCGATCATGCCGCCGTAATGGTTGTAGTAGGGCTGCGGAATGTTCATCAGCACCTTGGCGCTCTTGACCAGTTGCTCCTTGACGATCCGATTGGGGCTTGCCTGATCGACGGTGAACCTGACGACCATAGAAGCACCGTTGAAGGGGAGCGACGCGTAATGGACGAATACGTGGCCATTCTCCTTGAACTTCGGGTGCGGTGCGATCGACCATAATCCCTGCTCGACAAATCCTGTCTGCACATCGGAGCCGAGCGGATTGAAGTTGGTCAAATCCAAAAACGGCTCGGGCTGCATCTTGCCATCCTTGGCGACGATGCGAACGCGTCCCGCGCGTTCCGTCACGAATATACGGCCGGTACCGTCGTTGGCGGCCGTGACGCCGGTCGGATCGCGAAGTCCGTCGGCGACCTTCACCAAGGCCAGCTTGGGTACGCCGGGAACTTTGCCCCCGGGTTTGGCGACTTCTGCAGGTGAGGCGGGTAGTTGCTGGGCGATGCTCGTAGAGGCGACGAGGGCACTCACGGCCATGGTCGCAGCGATGACTTGTATCTTCATCAAGTGACACTCCCTAGGCTACATCCGGCACGCCGACCTGGATCCCCGCTTCAAGACGCATGCCTGCCGGCAAAGCTATGCCTCGAAAATCGCCAGCGCAAGGTTTTGTCGAAGTGCAATTTTTGCGGCGGCATGGAATGCCGAGGCGGAATCGTTCGCATAGCAAAATCCGCCTTTCCTGGCGGGTCACGCGTCGGATAGAGGTACGAGATCCGACACTTTTGTGCATCATCCGTAACTGTCGGATCCCCTCGAGGGGCCTCCCAAAAGGTCGCTCGCGAAGTGCTCTGTCCGACCAACGAAGCGGTTGCGTTCAATAGGCGCAAAGTTATCCACGGTCTCTCAACGCAGCGTATACTCACCCTCGAAGTTGAACACAGGAGAGGGAGATCGCGTTAATGCTGAATTTCGTCATGCGCCGGCTTGCATCGACCGTCCCGACCTTGTTCCTGGTCATTACCATTGCCTTCTTTTTGATCCGGCTCGCGCCCGGCGGCCCGTTCGATCTCGAGCAGCCGCTCGAAGCGAAGGTGATGGAGAATTTGCGCCGGATCTATCAGCTCGATCAACCGCTGTGGAAACAGTACGCATCGTATCTCGGCGCGCTTGTGACCGGCGATCTGGGACCGTCGTTCTACTATCGTGATTTCTCAGTGGCCGACCTGTTCGCAAAAGCGCTGCCTATCTCGATCCGGCTTGGCGCGACGGCGCTGCTGCTCGCGCTCGGGATCGGCCTTGCGCTCGGCTCGATCGCGGCGATGCGGCAAAACAGCATCGTCGACAACATGGTGGTTGGTATCGCGACGTTTGGCCTGACGGTGCCGACGTTCGTTACCGCCCCGTTGCTGCAGATTATCCTTGGGTTGTGGCTGAAGTTACTGCCGGTCGGCGGCTGGAACGACGGCGCACTATCCAACACGGTTCTACCCATCGTCGTCCTGGCACTGCCGCAGATCGCGGTGATCGCACGGCTGACACGAGCGGCGATGATCGAGGCATTGCGCGCGCCGCACATTCGCACTTTGCGCGCGCAAGGTCTGGGCCTGCAAACCATCTTGGCGCATGCGCTGCGCAGCGCCAGCCTACCGGTGGTTTCGTATTTAGGGCCGGCCGCTGCCGCGCTGTTGACCGGCTCGATCGTGGTCGAGACGATCTTCGGCATTCCCGGTGTCGGCCGCTATTTCATCGAGGGCGCACTCAATCGCGACTACACGCTGGTGATGGGCACCGTCGTGCTGGTCGCCGTATTCGTGATCCTGTTCAACCTGGCGGCCGACATTGTCTACGCGATCCTCGATCCGCGGGTTCGCTATGAGTGATGCGATCTCGCTTCACGCACCCGCTCGCTCGCTCTGGGCCGATGCGCGCGCGAGGTTGTTTGCCAACCGTGCCGCTGTCGGCGGTATCGTCATGCTCGCACTCGTCACGCTGGCGTCGATCGTCGGGCCGATGTTTTCGCCAAACGCCCACGACAGGGTGTACAGCGAATACGTCGGCGTACCGGCGCGGCTCGGCTTGTACCCTGCATCCGGCATGATCGAGCCGGCGGCGGCGCGCGTCGCATCCCGAATGCGCGCGAAAGTCGAGGGCATTGCCGAGCAAGGCGATCGCGTCGAGATCACCCTGACGTCGACGCGGGCGATCGACGACCGTGCGCTTGCAGGTTTCGAACGATCGGACATATTCGGCAAGGCAAGTGTGACAGAGCGGCGCGCGAACGGCGTGGTCGTATCGGTGCCGATCAAGCGCCAGCGATTCCTGTTCGGCACCGACCAGAACGGCCGCGATCTATTCACGCGCACCCTCTATGCCGGCCGGATTTCGCTTGCGATCGGATTACTGGCATCGGGCGTGGCGCTGATCATCGGGGTGATCTACGGCGCGGTCGCTGGATATGTCGGCGGGCGCATCGACGATGCGATGATGCGCGTCGTCGATATTCTGTATGCGCTCCCCTTCATCTTTTTCGTGATCATGCTGGTGGTGTTTTTCGGTCGCAATTTCATCCTTATGTTTTTGGCGGTCGGCGCGATCGAATGGCTCGACATGGCCCGCATCGTTCGCGGACAGACATTATCGATCAAGCGGCAGGAGTACGTCGCGGCAGCCGAGGCGCTTGGCGTTGGCCCCGTCGGGATTTTGCGCCGTCACATCATCCCGAATACGCTCGGGCCGGTGACCGTCTACGTGACGTTGCTGGTGCCGAAAGTGATCCTGCTGGAAAGCTTCTTGTCGTTCCTGGGGCTTGGCGTGCAGGAACCGATGACGAGTTGGGGCGTGCTGATCGCGGAAGGTGCACGCAGCATCCAGAGCGATCCCGGCCGGCTGCTGTTTCCGGCGGCGTTCCTGACCGTGACGTTGTTCGCGCTGAACTTCATCGGCGATGGCCTGCGCGATGCCCTGGACCCGAAGGACCGCTAATTAGCCCCGTGCCAAACCGCGATCTGGCGGCGATGGATGAAGCGGCGGCGCTCGCCGGGCCGCGTCACCGGGGCATCGAAGGGTAGGCGCCGGCACACCTTCAACAACGCGGCGGCCCGCGGGCTGACCATTCCCTCGAACTTAGCGCGGGCAAAATGTGGCCCGATCATCGTCAGCAGGCGCTGCAATTCCGGTTCCCGAATATGCAGCGAATGAAGATGGGCCAGCGTGTTGATCAGATAGTCGAGGTTTGCTCCGGAGATGCCCTTGGCGCCTCTGATCAACGCTGCCTGAACGCGCAGTGGTAGCGGCCCGGTGTAGCTTGGATGCGAGCGCTCGACGATGTAGGCCTGCGCAAATACCTCGCGGCGTTCCGCCTCGTGCAGCGTGATCGGCAA
>JANMNO010000077.1:0-30476 GCA_031374115.1 Hyphomicrobiaceae bacterium
TTCTCGGTCGGCGGTGAATACGACGTCAATCAGGCGCTGACCTTAAGGACGGGTGTCGGCTATGAGATCTCGCCGGTGGACGACCCAACCAAGCGCATTGTCGGCATTCCGGATTCGGATCGGATTTGGGCCAGCATCGGCGCATCATACAAATATAGCGCGTCGACGACTGTCGAGTTCGCCTACACCCACATCTTCCTTGAAGATGCCGAGCTGCGCCGCACGTCGCTACAGAATCTTCCGGTGGTCGCGGATGTCGAGGCGAAGACCGACATTCTTTCGGTTGCATTAAAAACGCGCTGGTGAGCACAAGTTTTTTGCCGGTGATTGTAAGGGTCGGTTCAGAAATGGGCCGGCCCTTTACTTATGTCTGGTCGCGCAAACGCGGTCCGTCGAGATTGGTTGACCAGCACCGGTCGATATCCTTTAGTCTTCATCTAATCGCTTTCTATTACGCCGGGGGATCTATGCAGCCTGATCGCTTGCCCACGCACGACGACATTATTGGTGCCGCAGAGCGGCTGTCGAATCTGGCGGTGAAAACGCCCTTGATCGAGCATCCGGCACTCAATGCTCGTACCGGTGGTCGCGTGCTTCTTAAAGCCGAGAACTTGCAGCGTGTCGGCGCTTTCAAGTTTCGTGGAGCGTACAATGCCGTCGCGCAAATTGATCGCGTGCAGTTCCCCGGCGGTGTTGTTGCGTGTTCGTCCGGCAATCACGCCCAAGGGATCGCCGCGGCGGCGACCTTATGCAACATGAAGTCGTTGGTCGTCATGCCAGCCGACGCGCCGCGTCTCAAGATCGAGCGCACCAAAGCATTCGGCGCTGAAGTTCACTTATACGATCGAGATACCGAGGATCGGGATGCGATCGCGCATCGGATCTGCGGCGAGCGCAAGGCAGCCTTCGTCCACCCATTCGACGACGCTCATGTTATGGCTGGGCAGGGCACAGTCGGCCTCGAATTGATGGCGCAAGCCCGGGCCATCGGCGCAGTGCCGGATGCGGTGCTTGTGTGCTGCTCAGGTGGGGGCTTGGCTTCGGGAATTGCGATTGCGGTGAAGCACGCAAATGCGGCCACCGAGGTTTTCACCGTGGAGCCGGCTGGCTTCGACGATTTTGCCCGATCGCTCGCCAGCGGGAAGCGCGAGACGAATGCGCGGATGTCCGGCTCGATCTGCGATGCCTTGATGGCGAACTCGCCGGGCAAACTCACGTTCGCCATCGGCCAGACGACCATGAAGGGCGGTTTGACAATAACCGATGACGAGGCACGCGCTGCGATGCAATTTGCCTACCACGAGTTGAAGCTCGTTCTCGAACCCGGTGGGGCGGCAGCCTTGGCTGCTGTCCTTGCTGGAAAACTACCGGCTAAAAACCGGACGATCGCCTGTGTGCTTTCGGGTGGTAACGTAGATCCAGCCAAGTTCGCTCAAATCATCATGGCTGCTTGAGCAAGGCGTTGAAGCGTGCGACTTCGTCCGAACTGGCAGCGGTGGCGTCAATCTCTGCTTCATGGCGAAGTGTCTGCAATAGTGCATCGATCCGGCCGATCGCACCGTCTAAGGATGCTGCGACGTCAACGGCTCGTTTTGACTGAGCGGATTGCTTGGCGCTATGCGCGTAAATTTCGGCGGCGTGGGCTGCGATCTTCTCGCACGCTGCGACATCGATCGGGTCGGCTTGAAGCGACCAGGCAAGTTGATGCAGTGCCTCGGCCGACTTCAACATTTCGCCGGGCGCAGGTTCATCGGCTTGGCGCGCCGGTTTCGCGGTGACGCGTGTGCGTGCCGTGTGCAGTTCGCGCCGCAGATCCGATACTTCCGTTTGCAATTGCCCGAGCAGTGCCGGCGGCTGACGCAGCGACGACTGCAATCTGCCGAGCGCGTCCTCCAGCATGGCGCTATCCAAACGCCTTGCGCGGCGGCCGTGTTCGGCCAGGAACCAGCGGCCCCGCGCACTTTCCAAGAGCGCTGCCTCAATCGACCGGTACTCGGTCTCGATATCGGCTCCGCCCGGGAAGGCTGCCGATGGCGAATGCTTCGATGGGTTCATGGCGCGGTTCCACAAGACATGTTGTCAGCCACTAGGATGACGCATGATCAATACGCGATTCGAGGATATGCTGCTCGTCCGCTCACGTTCTTTGCGCGTTTGCGTATCGATGGTGCGGTGCCTGTGGCAATCGGGATTGCTGCCTTAAGTGATCGGCAAAGGGGCGAAAGACCTTGGTAGGACAGAGTGATGTCTCGTCTGCATGGCGGATTGCAGCATTTTACGCGGCGCTATTCCTAGTCTATGGCGCCTCATTGCCTTATCTGCCAGTGCTGCTGGACGCGCGCGGTTTGAGTGCTGCGGAGATCGGCATCGTATCCTCGGTGCCACTGTTCCTTCGATTGTTCCTGACGCCGGTTATCGCCGTTCATGCCGACCGGCGCGGTGATCACCGGTCCGTAATTATCGGGCTGAGCCTCGCGGGGGTGTCGGCCATACTGTTGCTGGTGGGCGTTCGCGGTTTCTGGCCGATCCTCCTGTGTGCGACGTTGTTTCTGGTGACGATCCAATCGACAATGCCGTTGATCGAGACGATCGCGATGGCCGGCGTGAAACGAAACGGACATAACTATGGACGCATGCGCCTGTGGGGATCGGCGAGCTTCATTCTTGTGACCTTTGCGGGAGCCGACCTGATCGAGAGACTGGGCACCGAAGTTATCATCTGGTTGCTGACGATTGGCACCATCTCGACGCTCGTATCCGCGATAATGCTGCCGCGGCCTGACATCGAGGAGACATCGGGTGGACCTGGTGGCACATCCGCCAATCCGAAGCTCGATCTGGCCGCGGCCCGCGCACTGGTCGCCGCAAAGCCGATCGTGCTGTTCTTGATCGCCGCCGGCGCAGCGCAATCGGCCCATGCGGTGTTCTACGCGTTCGGTGTGCTTCACTGGCGCGCGAGCGGCGTACCCGGAAGCTGGATCGGCTTGCTGTGGTCGGTTGGCGTGATTGCCGAAATCGGCCTGTTCTGGTGGTCGAAAGAAATCCTGGCCAAGGTTACCGCCGTCGATCTGATCGTCATTGGCGCTATGGCATCCCTGGTGCGTTGGACGACGATGGCTTTCGATCCGCCGCTGGTGATGCTCGTGCCGTTGCAGATTTTGCACGGCGCGACGTATGGCGCGAGCCATTTGGGAGCGATGCATTTTATCCAGGCTCGCGTACCAGAAGGGCAATCGGGAACCGCGCAGGCACTCTACTCGACGGTGACCGCAGGCATCGGCATGGGTCTTGCGATGATGTTCGCGGGCTTTGCTTTTCAGCGGTTCGCAGGCCTAAGTTATCTTGGCATGGCAGCGCTTGGTGCGGTGAGCCTCGTGGCGGCGATCGCCTTGCGGCAAGTCAGCCCCACAGCTGCCGCTGTGCCGGAGAAATCAAACCGTCCCGAATGATCAATCCGTCAGGCCGATCCTTGGCTAGCAGCAGCGGCCCGTCGAGATCGACCCAGTCGGCATCGGCAGCGAGTACGAGGGCCGGTGCCATCGACAACGACGTCGCCACCATGCAGCCGATCATGATGCGCAAGCCCGCAGTGCGGGCGGCGGCGGCCATGGCAAGCGCTGGCGTCAGTCCGCCGGTTTTGTCCAGCTTAATGTTGACTGCATCGTAACGTCCGGCGAGGGCGCCAACCGCATCGGCGCCGTGGGCGGATTCGTCCGCACACACGGGAACTGGATGATCGATGGCGGCCAGCGCAGCATCGGCATCGGCCGGTAGCGGTTGCTCGATCAGTTCGAAACGTGCCTCCGCCGCCACCGCAAGAAGTTCCGCTAGCTGTGATGGCTTCCACCCCTCGTTTGCGTCCGCGATCAGACGTGCGTCCGGCCTGCTGGCGCGAACCGCTCGCATGCGTGCTGCATCGTCCGCACCGCCCAGCTTCAGCTTCAGCAAAGGCAGATTTGCGACGCTGGCGGCTTTCGCGGCCATCGCGTGCGGCGTATCGAGGGTGAGCGTATAGCAGGTGAGGATCGGCTCGGGTGAGGGCCGGGCAGCACGGATATGTGGAGCGATGCCCGAGCGTTTCGCCTCCCAATCCCATAGTGCGCAATCGAGTGCATTGCGGGCAGCTTTGCTTCTCAGCCCGGCCCACGCTCGACGTGCATCGACCGCAGAATCCAGGTTGTGAAGTTCCGCCAGCGTCGCCTCTGGCGTTTCCCCATAGCGCGCGTACGGCACGCACTCGCCGCGCCCTATCATGCCATCCGCCGACACCCCGACGACGACGACAACCGCTTCACTTTTTGAACCGCGGGAAATCGTGAAGGTGCCCTCGATCGGCCAACGCTCGATCGATGCGTTCAACGTCAAATGATTGCCGAGCCGGGTCACGGTGAATGACGTCTCAGTTCAGTCTGCCGCTCACGTGCGCTAGGAACAGGTAGACGCGGCCGGTGTCGGAGATGAGCTGGCTCTGCGTCAGCCGTCCCGATGGATCGCGACGATCGCTCTCGCCGAGAATGCGCTCGTAATCGCCGAGATAGCGATTGACCGTGTGCTGGAACTCGATTTCGTCGCGGTAACGGCGCGTCACTTCATCGAAGGCTGCTCGGCCTTCAGCGGTATAAATGCTCCGTACCATGACGCCACGCTGTCCAGCGCGGTAGCGCGACCAGATCGCTGACGCGGTGGCTGCGTCGAGCGCACGGGAAATCACCTCGACGTTGAGGCCGACGCCTTGTCCGGTCCTGGCGCCCTGCATTGCCGGCTGCGATGCTGGTGCTCGCAGCCGCGCGTGCGATCCGCCGTCCTCGTCGTGCGAGGCGCGCGCCAGCAGATCGCCGAGAGACCAGGACGAACTGCGCGCGTCGCCGGGTGGCGGTACATTAAGTGGAGGCGCCATCGGGGGCATGCCGCTCGCAGGCGGACGAGTCTGGCCACGTTGCCCGAGTTCCTGCGCGAGGCTATTGCCAAGAGTGCTGAGATTTCTGCCGCCGTCGCGACCGGGCAACGGATAGCCTGACGTTGCGAGTGAACTTGGTCCCGGTGTTGGTGCCTCGACCGGGGGCGCGATGTCGCGCCGCGATGCTTCTCGATTGGTCAGGCTCGACAGCTGCTCGAGTGCACGCAGCTGATCGCCCAACGCACGGCGCATCGCATCGGCGCTCTCTTTCGTTGTGGTTGGCATGCTCTGCAATTGCGCGCGCATATGAGCTTGTTCTGCTTCGAACTCGCTTGCAGCGGCAGCAGCCTTACTGCGCATTTCGCCCGACGATACCGTGAATTGCTCTGTCATCGAGCCCAGCCGCTGTGTGACCTCCTGGCTGACGTTGGAGAATTTGGCGCGTAAGTCTTCGAGTGCCCGGTCGGTCTCCAACGACGCATCGTGCTTCAGGCGTTCGATGTCGGCGATTGTCGAGCGTGAGCGTTCTTCCACGCCGCGCGCCATCTCGTCGGTGAGCAGCCGCGTGCGGTTCTCGGCTTCCGACAGCGAGCCTTCGAGGGTCGACGAATAGCCTTGCATGAAGCGCGACAGATCTTCGGCTTTACCCGACATCCGGTCCAGCGTCGTGCTGAGTTCGACCTGGCGATTTTGCAGCGTGACATCAATTTTGTAGTTGGCCGACTCGAGGGCGTTCGCCGCCTTCATGATCGTCTGGCCCTGGTTTTCAAACCGGTTGGTTACGCTGTTGATCTGCCCGAGCAGATTCTCCGATACGTTCTTGAGCAGATCGGACTGACTTGCGAGACCTTCGATTGCCTTGATCGATTGCTTGGTAATGTTTTCGCTCGTGCGCCGGACAGCGTTGATGCCGTGCATCAGCGTCTCATCGAGTTCGACGGCCTGTTTGCCGATCGTCTGGCTCATGTTGCGGGCGTGATGTTCCATCGCCGAGGTGAGAGCGTTCGCCTTTTCACCCACTGCACCATCGATCGCCATCGTCGAGCGCAGAATCGATTCATCGAACAGGCGCAGGCGCTCGGAGAAAGCGTTGTCCAGCGTCTTGGTGCGCTCGACGAGCTGCATGTCGAGTGCTTGCGCGCGATTGGCCAGCGTCGTGTCCAGGGAACGCGCATATTCTTCGAACACGCCTTGCAGCACTTCCGTCCGGCCGCCGATGGTATTGTCGATCGAGGCCATATAGCCCGAGAACATCTGCTCCATCTGGTTGGTTCGATTGCCGAGGGCGCCGCCGAGAGCAGTGGTGTAACTTTCGAGCACGGCCTGCAGATGTTCGGTCCGCGATCCGAGCGCATTCTCTAGTTGACCGGTTTGCGTTGCCATTGACGATTCGAGTTGCGTCAGATTTTGACCAGCACCCTCGATGATGCGCGCAAGCTTGACCTGTTGCGTGGCGAGTTGGTCGATCAGGCCGGGGACTTCGCTACCCAAACTGCGCAGTGTCTCAGACACCCGATCGCTGGTGGTCACGAGCGCGTTTCGCTCGCCGGCCAGCTCCTGGATCAGCGAACGGATACGGCGCTCGTTGTCCTCGTAAGAGCGCTCGAGTGCCGTTACTTCGTTGTGCACGAGCGCTTCGAGCTCACCGGCGCGGCCGAGCGCGCGGCCGACGGCGTCGTTCATGAACGAGACCTGGCGTCGAACGGCCTGACCCAAAGATGCGACAGACTGCTCCGCCATCCGGTCGGGTTCCGCGAGACGTACCGCAACCTCGGTCATCGCAGTTGAACGCAGTTTGAGTTCGTCGGCACGCCAGGCGATGAGCGCCAAGAACCAGATCAAACCGATCGGTCCGAACAAAGTGGCGATGCCAGGCAGAATGTTGGAGCGGCTGAATAACTCGCTGAAGCCCTTGCCGCTGACGAGATCAGGGCCGATCAGCATCCACGCAAAGCCTACGCATGCTGCGGCCCACACCCCACTGGCGCCGGCAGCAATCACATAAGGTTTGTTCGATGGTTTTTGATTAAGGGCGTAGATCAGGCCGCCGATCGACGGCGCATCATCATTAGCCGCGATGCGGCCGCGAGATGGTCCTGCTGGCCGGCGCTGGGCCTTGCGTCGCGCCAAATCGTTAACGGGTTCGGTGCCGGACGGATCGTCAGATGTCCGTTGGTCAATGGAATGGCCAACCTTTTCGCGAGGTGCCGGTTCACGCGAGGACTGCTCCCGAGACGACTGTTCACGGGGTGACTGGTCACGGGGCGATTGTTCGCGGGAGGTCTGTTCATGAGCGACCTGCTCGCGTGACGAGGCCTCGCGAACGCGCTGCGGCAGGGGAGGTGGCACGCTGACCACGCGCGGCTCACCTGCTGCCGTCTCTGGTACCGGCGCAATCGCTCGCACTGATTTTGTGTCTTGCCCCATCAACCCGCCTGGCTGAGATCGCAGACGGCTGCCCGCCACGATCAGAATCAACCAACAATACCCACCCTGCCTTAGTTTTCGCGGCAATTATACGTGCCTAAGCAACTAAGACCATTAACTATCGGTCACATCGACGCGTTCGTGCCAACTCTCACGCTTACCCCTTATTTTGGCTATCGTCCGTTTGGGGCGAAAGCAAGGACCAAACCTCAACGGGCCGGTCCAACCGGTTGCCAATAACTTTCAGATTCGATGATAACACAAGTGGCCGGATTAACGTCACCTTATGAGCAGTTGTGACAGAACTACGTGCGATAGGTCGCGGGGCATGGTGTAAGTCAAATGCAGGTAGCAGCGCAGCAAGGAAGCAAGCTTGGCTTTACGGCGGGCCCTGCAACTCAAGCAAGCAGCCCAGTAGATTTGGGACATTTGCGCCGTTTCACCCTCGGAAATTACGCCCTGGAGCGGGAAGTTTTGCAGTTGTTTGCAGAGCAAGCACCGCTGATCCTCCAACGGCTCGAGCTTGCACGCACCGACAAGGCGTGGCGCGACGCGGCTCATACCTTGAAAGGTTCGGCCGGAGCAGTTGGAGCGCATGTCGTCGCGCGCGCGGCGGCAGAAGCAGAACTGCTGAGAGGCGACGAAGCGGCTTGGCCGGCCGGCATCGCACGCGTAAGGCTTGCGCTCGACGAGGCCTGCAGCTTCATCGGTGTCGGAGTGCTGTAACGTCGCCTTGTATTCGCGGGTGCGACTGTCTAACAGGTAGTCCCGAAGCGGCGTTACGCGGATGCGCGGTGGCCGAAGGCTTATGCGCACAGGCACTTGGTATGGCAAAAATCACGTTCGTTCAGCCCGATGGCGTTTCACAGACGGTCGAAGCTGAGCCAGGTCTTACGGTTATGGAATCTGCCAAGCTTAATAGCGTCGCCGGGATTGATGCCGAGTGCGGTGGTGCCTGCGCATGCGCGACCTGCCACGTCTACATCGATGATGCCTGGCGATCGAAAGTCGGCAAGCCATCGACGATGGAAGAAGATATGCTCGATTTTGCGTTTGACGTTCAAGAGTCGAGCCGGCTGGCGTGTCAAATCAAAGTGACCCCGGAGCTCGACGGGCTTCTGGTACGGGTTCCAGCCAAGCAATTCTGATCCCGCTTTCTGCCGTTGCCCACTTAGGCTTACTGGCCGGCGTTTCACTCGGTATTTGGACTAGCTGGAAGGCGTCGCCAACACGATATAAGAACTTGAACCAACTGGATAACTGCAACACTCGCTTGCCGCCTTGACGCGATCAGGGCGCTTTAGATGGATGGACGCACACGTGCCGCAGGATCTCGCGAAAATTGAAGATGAGGCGGTGGGCGATCAGGTTCAGATCGAAACCGATGCGTTAATTATCGGTGCCGGTCCGGTCGGTTTGTTTGCCGTGTTCGAGCTCGGACTTCTGGACATAAAAGCGCACGTCGTCGATATATTGGGCAAAACCGGCGGGCAGTGCGCCGAACTTTATCCTGAGAAGCCGATTTACGATATTCCGGCCCTCCCGATCGTGACCGGTCAAGAACTGACAGGTCGGCTGATGGACCAGATCAAGCCGTTTCAACCGACCTTCCACCTCGGCGAACGCATCGATAGCTTGCAGCGCCAGCCAGATGGTAAGTTCATAGTCGAAACGGATGCGGGCAAGCATTTTCGCGCTAAGGTCGTGATCATCGCGGCCGGTGGTGGCTCATTCACTCCTAAACGACCGCCGCTGCAAGGTATCGAAGCGTTCGAGGGCACCAGCGTGCACTACTCTGTGCGGCGTATGGAAACGCTTCGCGACAAGGACATCCTGATTGTCGGCGGCGGCGATTCGGCACTGGATTGGACGCTCAATCTTCAGCCGCTCGCGAAGAGTATGACACTGCTTCATAGGCGCGATGATTTTCGCGGTGCGCCCCACTCGGTCGCGCAAATGCGTGAACTCGTGGCGTTGGGCAAGATGCGGTTGATGATCGGTCAGGTAACGGGGCTGCACGGTACCTCAGCGCAACTCGAAACGGTCACCGTGAAGACCAGCGATGGCGAGCAGCCGATTGCGTGTAACGCCATGCTGCCGTTTTTCGGGTTGACGATGAAGTTGGGACCGATTGCAAACTGGGGGCTTAACCTTGCGGAGAATCTGATCCCCGTCGACACCGAGCGCTTCGAGACCAACGAGCCAGGGATTTTTGCGATTGGCGATATCAACACCTATCCCGGGAAGCTGAAGCTCATCCTGTCCGGCTTCCACGAGGCGGCGCTGATGTCGCAAGCGGCCCACCGCATCGTCTATCCCGATAAGAAAGTATTATTTCAGTACACGACGTCGTCGTCGAGCCTCCAAAAGAAGCTCGGAGTGCGTTGAATTTCTCAGGCGATGCAGCACAAGTTCAAGAGCCGCTTGGCCGTTGAGCGCAAGTGGGTCGTCACCAGCACTTGGCGCACTTTGTGCGGCAGACGCTCGATCCAGGATTTAAGCCGGCCGCGCAGATAGCCGAGGTAAATGCGGGCATACGCCCTACCCTTCGGCGATAATCCGATCGCGTGGTCGATTACCGCGACGCTGCCATTGGCCCATTCGAGTTTATAGCCGGCGGCCGGTGCCAGGAGATCGATGCGATTTAATTTCTCTTCGAAGCCACGCCGGATGACTTCTTCCAGGTGAAGCACGCCAGCCGCCATCTTTTCGAAAGCGCGATCGTAGACGATGACGTGAAGCACGCGCGTGTTCCGAGCCGTGAAACCAATTTGGATAGCCGCCGGCTTGTCGCCCGATCGCAGGACCGAAACACGGGTTGCCGCCGAATGGGTTGGACCGTTGGCGACCGCCGTCATGAAGCGCGCCATGCGTGCGTCGGCAAGTGCCGGCGATACGTACCCGCGATCGATCAGCCACTGCCGCTTGAGCTCGATCGCGGCCGCGGCAAGAGCGCCCGCTTCGCTCCCTTCGTCCAAATGCTGGAACGTGACCGCGCCCGCTTCCTCCAGCCGTCGCATCTGACGGCGACGATTGCGGCGGGTCCGGTTCGGAAAACGCTCCTCGTAAGCAGCGAAGTTGGCCGCCTTCGTGAGGTCGATGTAAGGCGCCTCGAGTTCAGACGTGTGCAGTGACGACAGCATGTCCAAAAGTGGTGCGATCGCAGCGTCGGCGCGCACCTTGCGCAGCCGTGCGACATCAGGATTGACCGACCGGCACATGTGATCCCAGGCAGCTTTGAGAACCGCGACTGGACTGGCAAGGGTGCTATCGACGAGCACGTCGCCATACTGGCTGACGGGCTCGCCCATCCATGCGAGTTCAGTCAGGAAACCCCGGCGCGTCAGGACCATCGGCCACAGCGTCACCAACTGACCGCGGCGCCGGCCGGTCAAGATTGCGAGCGGCTCGCTAGGTGATGCTCCATGATCGGCTTCCAGAAACGCCTGTGCCCACTGCCAATTCCAGTTGAAGGACTGGAAGATCTGGTGAGCGACACCGCAACGCGTGAACAGGTCATTCCACTCTGTTTCAAGCGCCTCGAAACCGCGACGCGTTCGAACGATTTCAAACGTGACATCGGCGAGCGGAGCGATGGCGGTGTCGGGTCGGGCCTCTGGCAAATCAGGCAAGGCGGAAGGCGGCCCCAATCCCGCAAAGGCCCGATCAACAGGGCCAACGTAGCGCTCGTATAACACCGTCATCGGAATTTTATTCCCGCATTGCAAAGCGATTGCGGAGATGGCGCAGCAAGTCGCATGCCAGCGCTGACGGTGCGGAGTTGCGCACGATGGCGTTAACCGATCAGACGAAGGCGATCTCGACCAAACTCAGCAGGGTAAGCCCAGCGGTACTGACCCAAAGTAAAGCGTTCCCCCGCCGTGTGGTGGAAGCTTTGCCAAGAACGAGCACAGATATCAGCATCGCTGCGCAGGCGAGGTTGATGACGATAAGCCCGCCAGGCGTAATCATTTTAGGGACCGGCACGCTGCCCTGCAGCAGCAGTGAGGCGCTTATCGCCAGTAGGAGTACACCGACGAGCCTTGCCCAAAATCCGTTCCCAGTCGCCGGTAGCCCGAGCACCGCGGCGGTCTGACTGGGTGCGAATGCCAGGATAATACCTAGACTGCCCTTTAGCGCAACCTCGGTCCAAAGCAGTTGTTGCAACATGAAAGCGCCTCACCGGCGTCGACCTAGACAGACCAACTGTGGCCGTCTTTGTTATTCTTCGACCCGTTTGGTTTTCGGCGCGTACTTATCCGTCATGAAGTCAGGATTGATCACCTCGCGCGTGCGCGGACCGGATGCCAGCAGTCTCTCGTCGATCTTCTTGCTAGCCGGGGGCGTGTAGTCGCCCGCCATGTGACGCGTCAGATCAGCCTTGATCTCGCGTGTGCGATTGTCGGTGCAGTAGTCCTGGTCGGCGGCGATCGTTGCCGACACTTTCGACCGGATCGTGTCGTATTCGCGCTCTAACGTGGGAAGATCCGGTGCGCCTGCTTGCGCTTCGGATGTAAGATACCCGGATCTCAGTCGAACCGGATCGTAGTTATAGCCGCACTTGGCAGCGCGAGCGGAAACAGCCGCAACTTGCGCTGCACGCATGCTGGGCGTCTCGACCACGACTACGGTGCCCTCGGCGGCGCTACTGCTGCCGAAGAGAGAGCCGGTCGTAAGTCCCGTCCCGCTGCCGCTGCATCCAGCGACGAGGGCTGCAACCGCGACCAGTCCCAACATTTTGATTCTCATCATCATGCCCCAACTGTGCCGAAAACACATGTGACGTCAATCTATCGTCGCAGCGTTCGCTCGACTTATCTGTTTATCGTATCAGCGCCCGCATTGCGTTTTCGATGCCACCGAGCGTGAGCGGGAACATTCTTTGGCCCATTAACTCACGAACGAGCCTGATTGACGGCGTCCAGCCCCATTGATCGGCCGGTGTCGGATTGAGCCAAACACTGCGTTCGTAAACACCGGCGATGCGCTTCAGCCAAATGGCGCCGGGCTCCTCGTTCATGTGTTCGACCGATCCGCCTGCGACCGTGATTTCATAGGGGCTCATCGAGGCGTCACCGACAAAGATCACCTTGTAGTTGGACGGGTAGGTGTGGAGAACTTCCCAAGTCGGTGTGCGATCGGTCCACCGGCGGGAGTTGTCTTTCCACAAATACTCGTAAGGGCAGTTGTGGAAATAGTAGAACTCGAGATGTTTGAACTCGGCGCGGGCCGCTGAGAACAACTCCGCCGCTGTCTTGATATGCCAATCCATCGAGCCGCCGACGTCCAGCAGCAGCAATACTTTGACCGCATTGCGACGCTCCGGCCGTAAGTGAATATCGAGATAGCCTTTGTGTGCTGTGCCCTTGATCGTGCCGTCGAGATCGAGCTCCTCGGGGGCGCCGGTGCGGGCAAATTTGCGCAAGCGGCGCAATGCGATTTTTATGTTTCGGGTGCCCAGCTCGACCTCATCGTCGAGATCTTTGTATTCGCGCTTATCCCAGACCTTAATCGCCCGGCTGTGGCGGTTCTCCTTCTGGCCAATCCGCACGCCCGCTGGATTGTAGCCGTTGGCGCCATACGGCGAGGTGCCCCCCGTGCCAATCCATTTCGAGCCGCCTTGATGTCTTCCCTTCTGCTCGGCGAGCCGCTTCTGCAGCTCTTCCATGATCTTGTCCCAGCCGCCAAGCGCTTCGATCCGCCGCTTATCGTCCTCGCTCAGATGAAGCGCCGATATCGTCTTTAACCATTCGGCCGGGATCGCCGTCTCAAGGGTATCGCCGGTCGACTGCAGCCCCTTGAATACGCGCCCAAATACCTTGTCAAACCGGTCCAGGTGCCGTTCGTCTTTGACGAGGCAGAGGCGGGCGAGAAAGTAGAAGTTCTCGACGTTTGCCTGCGCGAGATCGATGTCCATCGCCTGCAACAGGCTCAGGTACTCCGTGATCGAAACCGGGATTTTGGCGGCGCGCAGCTCAGTGAAAAAGGTGGTCAGCATGTGGTTCAAACCGCGCTACGGCAATTGGTCGTCGCGCGACAGTTATCACATCGAAGCAGAGAGGTGAAATGAACTAGGCAGCAGACGCTGGCGCAGGATGGATCTTGCCCTCGTGAACCGCTTGAACCACCACTTGAATGCGCGTGGCGACACCAAGTTTTCTCTTCATATTCTCAACGTGAAAATTGACGGTTTTGTCGGAGATGCTCAAAATCTGGCCAATCTGCCAGTCCGACTTTCCGTACGCGATCCATTTCAGAACTTCGATTTCGCGTGGTGTTAGGTTCACGATCCCTCCAGACTCACACTTTAACTATCGTCACCGAGCCTTAGAGTTGCCCGATTGCGATTGACGCAACATTGCATTGCTCTTTGAGCATTATGCGCAAATGGCACGGTTGCACCACCGCTGTTTTGAGAATCGGTTCTTTGCCGTTGATCGAATTGCGACTGGGACACACCAATTGAGTGCGCCATTAAATGATATTCAGAAAAAAACGATGTTCAATGCCCCGTTGGCAGAACATCGTACTGAATGATTAACAAATAGCCCGATGTGCGACAAAACGCCGCTTTCGCGCGCTTCACATCATGCTCGGCTTACGGGCGCTTGTGCTGAATGAAACTGGGGAACACGAGTGCCAGGGCAACCACGGCAAATGCAACACTGTGCGTCAGCAAGACCATCTCGTCTCGCCCCGAGTAGTCGACCTCCACAAATGCTCTTTGCAGAGCATCCTTGAAACGGCCGGCAAGTCCGTAATCTGCTCTATATTGTTCGTGGAACGCTGCAATCAATCTATACGCCCCGCGTAGCGCATTGCCATTAATCCAACTGAACATCCCCAAGCCGAACAGCGTCAACAGGCGGGCTAAGCCATTAAGGCTGTCCACTGCCTCGTCGTAAATGAAGATGAGTGCGAAGAGGGTCAGTTGAACAGTGACGAAAAACTGCCAGAGAAAATCGATCTGGGCGCGCATATGCATGATCGCTTCGATCATGGTCTGTTCCTGGATTGGCATGGCGACGCTGTTCCCACAGGTACGAAATGGACGAAGTATGCGGGCAACTGTAGCCGGTGATCGCCGCCGGACAAGCCACACCCTCTCGCAATTCGGACATTGTTGTTTACATGCATCGGTGGAGACTTGAGAGCTGCCGCAATTCGGCTATAGGCGGCAAGGTAGGACGTCACAAACGGGTATTTGCAGCCGGATCGCGGGGAACACTGTTCCGTTCTGCAATGTTAGTGAAGTCTACGAAGTGTGGATTGGCAGCAAAATGGGACTTGAGCGTTTGAGCCGGCGATCGGCCGTCGGTGGCATCGCCTCGTGGGCGATGTTGGATACATTATTGAACGCCGTCGGCACGAGAGAGGCAACCGCACAAGTCGCAAATGGGGAAGCCGGCGAGCCCATCGCAGCCGACCATGTTTTGAAGCTGGCTCAAGCCCTTTCGGTCCGGCCCTTCCAAAAACCAAAAATCGATGTGCCGGATCCGTTCGGCAAGCTCAGCCCCGAGCAGTATCGCGACATTCGCTTTCGTGCAGATCAGGCGCTCTGGCGAGGCGAAAAACTCGAAGCTGAGCTGCAGTTTTTCGCCTACGGTTGGATCTACGATGCGCCAGTTGAAATGTTCATCGTCGAAAACGGCCGTGCGCGGTCGTTGAAGGCTGATGGGCGGCTTTTCTCGTTCGGGCCGCAAATCCCGAACGCACCGCAAGGTGCGCCTTTTGCCTTTTCCGGGTTTCGGGTGCACGGCCCCATCAACCGCTCCGACTACTTCGACGAGTACGCAGTGTTCCAAGGCGCGAGTTTTTTCCGCAGCGTCGGGCGCGGTTTAAGCTACGGGCTTTCGGCCCGGGGTATCGCCATCAACACGGCCCGCCCAGGGGGAGAGGAACTGCCTTTATTCCGCGCGTTCTGGATTGAGAAGCCGAAGCCAGGGACGCCCGAGATCGTCGTTCAGGCATTGCTGGATGGGCCATCGACTACCGGCGCATACCGGCTTGTCATACAGCCGGGAACCACGACTTTGATCGACGTCGAGCTGACGTTGTTTCCGCGACGTGAGATGCAGTATGCCGGATTGGCGCCGCTGACTAGTATGTACCTTCATGGCTCGGCATCACGCCGGATCAACAACGACATTCGACCCTCGGTCTACGATAGCGAAGGCCTTGCCATCCTGAATGGCAAGGGCGAGCGTCTATGGCGTCCGCTGACCAATCCCCGTAAACTGCAAACGAGCGCATTCGTGGATCGTGATCCGAAGGGCTTTGGCCTTAGTCAGCGGGATCGCAGTTTTCAGAATTTCGAAGACTTGGATGCGCGTTTCGAACGCCGCCCGACGGTTTGGGTCGAGACCAAGGGAGCGTGGGGCGACGGCGCGGTCGAGCTGTTCGAGATCCCGGCAGATGATGAGATCAACGACAATATCACCGTGTTCTGGCGGCCGGCAAAACCGATCGAAGCTGAAAAACCCTTTAAGCTCGCGTACCGGATACATTGGGGTGACGCGGTTCCGGTTGCCTGGACCGGGGCGCGCGTGCGCAAAACTCGCGTGGGTACGAACCGCAAGGGGACGATCACATTCGCCGTCGATTTCGAGGGCCCGGGCGTAAAGGAGCTGAAGGATCTTCCGGTCGCCGATGTCAGTGCCAACGCCGGCACGATTACAAACGTCTTGGTTCAGCGATACAGCGAGATTGGTGGTGTGCGATGCAGTTTCGAACTGCAGCCGGGAAACGCTGAACTGGTCGAACTCCGCCTATTGATGCGGATGAACGAGATGTCGATTTCGGAAAGTTGGCTCTATCGCTGGACCAAGGCATGAGTGCCGACGGCGCAATTCAACTCCGGGATGTCGGACGTACGTGGCTACCGGATGAACAGCCGATCGCCGTGCCCGATCAGAACTTCGCATGCCCGATCGACGGCTCCGCGTCATACAAGGAGCCGGGCTTATGGCTATCACGATCATCGCTGATGTTCGGCGGCACGTTGCTGACCGTTGCATTTTGTCTCGAGCTTTATGCCGTGCTATCGTTCGTTCAGATGACGCCAGTTCAGTTTCTGTTTTTGGTGTTTTCCACGATTGCTTTCGCGTGGATCTCGTTTGGTTCTCTTTCGGCGGCGATGGGATTTTTGCCACTCTTTGCCGGCGATCATGATCCCTCGATCAGGTTGCCGGACGCCTCGGAAGTTGCGCCGGGGCCGCATCGCACGGCGCTGCTGTTCCCGGTCTATCAGGAAGGACCGGCTCGCGTTTCCGCCTGCATCCAGGCGATTGCCGAGGATTTGAAGAGGCTCGATGCACATCGGCGCTTCGACGTCTTCATCCTCAGTGACACACGCGATAGTCAGGCGGCGGCCCATGAAATTGAGGCCTACCGCAAACTCACCGAAGCGTTGGCTGATCAGACGGCCGTGTTTTATCGCCGCCGCGCCCACAATGCTGCGAAAAAGGCCGGTAACATCAAGGACTGGCTCGAGCGGTTTGGCGGCGCTTATGAAACGTTCGTCATTCTGGATGCTGACAGCGTGATGTCGGGCGACACGCTAGTCCGCCTCGCTGGAGCAGTGAATGAGCGGCCGCGCGCCGGCCTCATCCAAACCGTACCGAAGCTGGCGGGTGGGCGCACCACGTTTCAGAAACTCCAGCAATTCGCAGCTGGCGTATATGGCCCGGCGGTCTCGGTTGGGCTCGCCGTTTGGCATCGTCATCAAGGTAACTATTGGGGGCATAACGCAATCATCCGCACCGCAGCCTTCGCGCAGGCAGCGGGGTTGCCGGAACTTCCCGGAGGCGCACCGTTCGGCGGCAACATTTTGAGCCACGATTTTGTCGAGGCCGTTCTGCTACAGCGTGCCGGTTGGGAGGTGCACATGGCACCGAGCATTCAGGGATCATACGAGGGTGCGCCACCTGGATTGATGGAACTTGCTATTCGCGACCGGCGCTGGGCTCAGGGCAACCTTCAGCATCTGGCGATCGTCACGAAGCCCGGCTTGACTGCGATGGGACGCATTCATCTCGGGATGGGCATTTGCGCCTATGTTGTCTCGGCCATTTGGGCCATTTCATTGATTGTTGGATTGTTGCTGGCGCTGCAAGGCCAACAGCTGGTGCCGAGCTACTTCCAGGATTCTAAGACTCTCATTCCGATCTGGCCGGTGATCGATCCAGGTGCTGCCTTCCGGTTGTTCATCGCGACGATGGCGGTTGTGCTACTGCCCAAAGCGCTGGGCCTGGTTCTCGAGATCAACCGCGCGCTTTGGGCTGCTGATCCGATTGCCGCAGTTCGCGCTGTCGCAGGTGTCGCAACGGAAACCGTGTACTCCATGCTTTTTGCTCCAATCCTGATGGTCACGCAATCGTCGGCCGTCGCGCAGATCCTGGCTGGGCGGGATGCGGGATGGAAAACGCAGCGTCGCGACGATCGTGGCATGCGTCTAACCGAGGCGCTGCTGTTTCACCGCTGGCACCTTGCCTTGGGAGTGGTTGCGGCGGCGATTTGCTATGCGGTGTCGTATAGCCTGATGGCGTGGACGGCGCCGATCCTGCTGGGCCTTCTGCTATCGGCTGCGCTCAGCTGGGTCACGTCTCGTCCCGCCGGCCCGATCTTGAGCTGGTTGCTGTCGACCAGTGAAGATCGCGATCCGCCGCCGATTTTGCGGCGCGTCGATGAATTGACCATGCAATGGGAGCGGCAATTGGCAGTGCTCCCTCATAGGAGTTAGCGAACTTTGGCGGCTGGTGTCGCGTCTCCACCGGCCGCCGATTTGCGGAACAGCTCCACCAGAAAATCCCGCGCCCGGACGGGGGGTGCGACGATGTAGGGCAACGGCCGTGCGACGTCGATAGCCGCGGTGCCCAGTCGCGCCACGAGAGCGCCATTGAATGCGCCTTCGCCCAGGCGTCGCGATAGGCGATGCAATACGTCTTGGCCCAGGAACTGGCCGAGAAGATCGTCCGTCAGGGCAACCCCGCCGGCTGCGATGAGATTGCCTGTAACAATGCGAGCGAGGCGAAAAACGCCAATGAAGCCTGGACGGCCACCGTAGAGCGCTGCCACGTTCCTGATCATGCGAAGGCTCTCATAAGTGACGAACACGAAAGCGATCAGCGCCCAAGGCGACATGGCGGTAACGGTCGCGACGCGCCGGCACGACGTCATGACGGTGCGTCGTGCGATGACATCGAGCGGGGCTAGCAGTTCGCGATCGGCGAGGATCAGCAGGTCGCCGGCATCCCGGATATCGCGCTGATGCTGGCGGAAGCGTGCAAGCGACCAGGCAAGTTCCGGCCTGCCCTCGAAAAGACCAGTCAGCCGATCGGCGATCGCAGCCTCGGTTTTGAGATCGGGCTTCAACACGGCTTGGTTGGCGGCTTTCCGTAGCCCATCCAGCCGCTGCAGACGCCACAACCTGGCAATCTCGCGCAAAATTATCGCTAGTGCCGCAAGACTTGCGATCGCTGATAGCCCGATTGCGGCCCAGCCGATCCAGTCGTCGCGCCCGAATGCGACTGACACGAAGCGTGCAAACCAGATGCCTGCAGCGATCGCAGCGAGACCGCCAAGTGCTGAAAACAACATCGCGCCCCAGCCGAATCTAGCCGCTCCATCCGGTCGGGTCGCAGCTGCAGGAGCGGAGGCGGGGACTGCCGCATCTATCGGCGACTGGCGCCGCGACGGCACGTCGATGATCGCTGGGTCATCAGGCTCGAAAAGCAGCGGCTTGCGGGGCGGCGCTTGGTCGCTCATGCCAACTTGTCTCCGATCAGAAAATTCAGCGCGCGATCGAATCGGATGTGCGGCCACGCTTGCGGCGCGGTCGAAGCCGACGTGCCGGTGATGCGCGGTGGACGAAACCTGATAATGCGCACATCTTGTCCACGCCCTTGAGCCAACGCTGCCGCGGGATCCGCTGGCAGGTCGCCTGGAAAAAGCACGGTTTCGCGGATACCATCGAACGTCTTTCCACCAAAAGTTTCCCCCGGTAGCGGTATGCCGGCAATGCAGGGTAACAATTCGCCGTTCTGGCGTACCTCCGCCTCCCGCGTCGCACGTAGGGCTGCGATCGCCAGTACGTCGACCTTGGCGCCGGCAAATCGGGCGCGTTCGATTGCCCGCTTCGTCACCAGGTCAAGCGCTGACTCGAGTCTGCTGTGGCTCGCCCTTGGCAGATGGTCGGCCTTGGTGGCGGCAAATAGAACGCGATCTATTCTCGGGGCGATCATCCGCGACAACCACGAGTTGGCGCCGGGGCGGAATGCGTTGAGCGCGCCGGTAAGCGCAACCGTCAATTCTTCCACAGCGAGTGGCCCGGCATCGATCGCCGACAGTGCGTCGATCAACACGATCTGGCGATCGAGCCGGCCGAAATGGTTCAAAAAGAAAGGGCGGACGACCTGCCGCTTATAGCTTTCGAACCGCCGCTCCATCATTGCAGCCAGGCTGCCCCGTGGATAGGCGGCGCCGATCGGCAGGGCGAGGGGCACGAAGGTGAGAACGGGAGATCCGGCG
The DNA here is from genome assembly GCA_031374115.1 of Hyphomicrobiaceae bacterium. GTDB lineage: Bacteria > Pseudomonadota > Alphaproteobacteria > Rhizobiales > Hyphomicrobiaceae > JAKFWF01. Next base: position 19,853 of record JANMNO010000077.1, read on the forward strand.
AATTCTCCCGGCAACAGGAACCGTCCGGGACCGAGCGTCGCAATAGCGTTGTTTGTGCGGGCAGCATACAAGTAGCCAGTGAAAACGTTGGCGGCCTCGCGTGCGATCGCCTCGCCGGCCATTGCTGCAGGATCGAGCGTCCTTAGATGAGCAAGCCACCGCGCGGCAGCAGCCTGGCGTAATGTGCTATGTGCGGCGGTGATGGAAGCTGCCGACCAAGTGGCATAGCTTTGATCTAACAATGCCAGATCAAGGAGCCACTCACCGGGATAATCTACGATGTCGACATGCAACTTGTGTTGACCAAGCATCTTCCCGGCAATCCTGCGTAAGGTGCTGGCGGGCGTGAACTCTATGGTCACCCGAAGTTGGGAAATACGCGACGTGCTTTGCGGCCAGCTGGGGGGATCGCCTTGGAGCGCCGCCAAGTGCGCCTCATAGTCGAAGCGTGGGACGGCATCGTCAGGCTGCGGTTCCAGATAGGCCCGCTGAATACGCCCCTGTGCGTAAGGCTCGAAAAACGGCAAGCGGCCGCCCTCGATCAAGTTGCGCGCCAACGCTGCGATGAAAACCGTCTTGCCCGCGCGCGACAGCCCCGTCACCCCCAGGCGTAAGGCGGGCGTGTTGAGTTCGCCGAAATAGGCACCGGCGTTGCGCAGGGTATCTCGCCCGGCTCCCAAATACTTCGAGATATCGGGCGTGCTCACGGACGTTTGGCCTCGTTGGTCTGACGTGGCTTTACGTGGACCTATCGGAGGACAAGCACAAGACCCGGACAGGGACAACAGCGTGAGGTTCCCGCACCGGCCTTTACCTTTCGTTCAGCGAATCAGCAGCCAATCGCACTCCTGGCCTTCGTGTCTTTGGAAGTCAGCAGACGACGCGTCTTGGAGGCTGAACAGATCTATCGGTTTATGCCGGGTGAACACGGGTGAGAAGAATGTTGCGGGGCAGAATCGAGGGTCGCAAGGGCGGTCGTTGGCGTGCGCGCGTCGTTGCCGCGGCTTTCGCGGCGCTGATTGCTACTGCGGCTTCTCTGTCGAACGTTTCGCAGTCTAAGGCTGAAACCCTTCGCCAAGCGCTCGACGACACATATCGCGCCAATCCGAAGATCGATGCGGAACGGGCGAGATTGCGCGCCACCGACGAGGAAGTGCCGAGGGCGCGTTCCGGCTGGCTGCCGACCGTACAAGGCACGGCCGACGTCGGCACGCAATCGCTGACCACGAAACCGGCGACGCTAGGTGCGGGCGGCACCAAGCCATCCGGCTACGGCCTGAGCATTACGCAACAAGTCTTCAATGGTTTTAGAACGGTCAACACTGTCGCTGAGGCTGAGGCGGTCGTCCGTGCCGGACGCGAGAACCTGCGGCAGGTAGAAAGTACGACGCTGCTTGATGCAGTAACCGCTTACGTGGATGTGGTGCGCGACCTTGCGCTCGTTCGTCTCGCGGAAAATCATGTGACCGTTCTGACCACCGAACTAACGGCGGCCGAAACCCGCCGCACGGTTCGAGAGGTGACCCGGACCGACGTCGCGCAGGCGCGCGCCAGGCGGGCCAAAGCGGTTTCGGCGCTCGATGGGGCCAAATCGAATCTGAGGACGAGCCGTGCTGCCTATCTGCGCATCGTCGGGCATGCGCCAGGTCAACTGATCGATCCGTCGGGCAAGCTGCCGCCCTTGCCAAAGACGGTCGAGGAGGCGATCCGTATCGCCGAGCGCGAAAGTCCGAGTGTGGTATCGGCGCAGTATCGCGAGCAGGCAGCTCGTCATTCGGTCGACAAGATCTGGGGTGAGTTACTTCCCGACGTGCGGTTGGAGGCGAGCTACCAGCATCGCAACGATGCGTCGAACTCGATCGGCGAACAGGATTCGGCCAGCATCACAGGTCGTCTCAGCGTGCCGCTCTATGCCGGTGGGGAAACGCAGGCGCGAGTGCGTCAGGCTAAGCATACGCACGTTTCGCGCATTCAAGAGATCGAGCAGGCGAGGGCCGAAACGCAGGCAAGTACCACCTCGGCCTGGTCCAGGGTCACTTCGGCGCGCGCGCAATTGAAATCAGACACGGTGCAGGTAGACTCTAATCGAATTGCTCTTGAAGGTGTGCGTGAAGAGGAAAAAGTCGGCCAGCGGACGTTGCTCGATGTGCTGAACGCCGAGCAGGAACTGCTGAGCGCCGAGGTCCAGTTGGTCACGACTAAGCGCGATCTTGTTGTCGCTGCCTACGCCCTGCTCGCGAGCACTGGCCGGTTGAACGCTGAAGGTCTCGCATTGAGCGGTGACATTTATGATCCGCAAGCCCACTATTTAGAAGTTCGCCGCAAATGGTTCGGGTTGTCGATCGCTCACGCTGACGGACGCCACGAAACCCAATTGGCCCCCGGTATCGAGGGCAAAACCATGGATGACGGCGAGTAAGACTACTTCATCTTCGACAGGAAGGGGCCGAGCACGTCGGCGGTGTCGTCCGTCCAGGGTTTGACGGACTTTGCGTCGACTTCTTTCGATTGTGCTGACGCACGGAATAAATCTAGAGCGTCTGTACTTTTGGAGAACGCACCGATTGTCGACGTCGATTGCGAATAAGATCCATCGGCGTCGTCATCCGAGATGAGTATGCCGGAAAGCTCTGGCACCAGCGGCAGCGTCGCACCCAATACGCTGTCGAGATCTAGATAGCGGTTGGAGATGTGCAGAACGACGACACCCGTCGGCGTCAATTTCGACGCGTACATCCGCAATGCTTCGGCGGTCATCAGGTGCATGGGCACGGCATCGGATGAAAATGCATCGACGATGATCAAGTCAAACGATGCGTCTGGCTGCTTTGCCATGGTCAGTCGCGCGTCGCCCAGAACGATGTCTGGGTTCGGCTGGCAATAATGTATGAACGAGAAATTTTCGGCATTCTTCGCAATGCCGACAACGACAGGATCGATCTCGAAAAAACGCCACGCTTCGCCTTCTTTCGCATAACAGGCCAGCGAGCCCGTGCCGAGGCCGATAACACCGAAACGTCCTTTTCGTCCTTCGGCATCGAGGGCAGAGCGGACAAAGTCGATCGACTGCGCCATTGGGCTCTTCGGATAATAGTAGGTAGCAGGAGTAGTATCGACGACCAAGCTGCCGTCGGCATCCCTGACACGCTGGGCGCCGTGCAGCGTAGTGCCGTGCTTCAAGATATTGAACTCGTTATCGCTCGACGTCGTCACCCGATAAACGCCAAAAAAGCTGCGTTGCGCCTCGCCTTGGCGAACCGAAGAGGGGAGCATCACAATGGCCGCGCCCATCAGCAGTCCCATCAGAAGCTGGCGCGGGGGATGCCGCCAAAAGAAAATCATCATCGCCGCGAACAACGTGCACATTATCGCGGCATACCCCCACTGATCGATCAATGACCGGAGGCCTGTTATGGTATCGGGGAGGACGTCGTCGGCGGCGGTCGAAGCCGGCAACTTGTGGAGGGCCCACGGTATCCAATAAAGCGCGAGGATGCCGGCGGCCGCGATCAGCCATAGCCTGAAGCTTTCGTTCCTGCCGCGCATCACATTGAATGCGCCCGGCCGGCACGCCATCGTCAGGGCGAGTAGGATGGGATATTCGTAAACCTCGGAAAAAATTTGCGGCGCAATCAATCCCGCGAACAAGCCGCCGAGGCCACCTCCAAGCGACATCCAAAGATAGAACTCGGTCAGATATTTTGGTGCTGGCCGCGCTTCATACAGCGTTCGATGGGCGACCATCGCGCTGGTGAAGAAGACCGCGAGACCGGTTGCGGCCGATATGAACCAGCCATCGTGACGCGTTTGCGCCAGTTGCAACAGCGCAAAGATCACCGCCGCGAGGTGCAGTGTCAGCAACACCGGTTCGGGGATCATAGCGCGTTCACGAAACACCAAGACGAACGTCAGAAGATAAATTGAGAGGGGGATCACCCAAATCAATGGCGCCGACGCTACGTCCGTTGCGATATGTGTGGTGAAAGCAGTGAGCAGTGCCGAAGGCACGAGCGCCAACCACACCCAACCGGCGCGCTCGAGATAGGTCGGTGCTTGGATTGTTTCGGATGTCGAGCCCCGGTGCACATCAACCGGTGCTTTGCCCAATCCAATCTTGGCAACAACGGCACACATCGCAAGTGCGATGATCAGAACTGCGAAACCCCCGGTCCAGATGTGGCTGAGCGCGCGCACGCCGAAGACCGGTTCTAGGACCAGAGGATAGCCTAGGAGAGCGATCAAGCTCCCCAGGTTCGACGCAGCATAGAGAAAGTATGGGTCGCGGGCGCTGGGATGCGAGGTCATCGCGAACCACGACTGAAGCAGAGGCGCGTTTGCTGCAACAGCGACGAAAGGCAGACCGACTGCGATGGCGAACAATCCGAGTTGCCAGAAATAGGGATCGCCCGGCGGCGGTTCCCCCCAGGAGCTTGGCAAGGCGATCGGCAGGGCCAGAAGTGCCAGCGCGCCCAAAGTCAGATGAATCGCAACGGCGTAGCGTGGAAAATAACGGGTCAGAAGATGTGCCCAGCAATAGCCTGCGAGCAGAGCACCTTGGAAGAAACACATTGCGACCGCCCAAACCGATGGCGAGCCGCCCAGTACCGGCAGCACCATTTTCGCAAACATCGGTTGAATCGAAAACAGAAGTAGCGCCGACAAAAAGGTTGTGGCCGTGAAAACGACCACCGACGATAATCCGCTCTGATCGCTACGGGCCTCGATTTGAGTATCCGTGTTCATGTTATAGCCGTGCCGATTTGAGGAACGTTCATTTGCAGGCGTTCACAGCTCTGTTGCAGCGCCGATCGCCGGAACGACGACATTCTCGCCCTTCATCAGCGCGACGAACGCAGACGCATCTGGATCAAGCATGCCGGCAAAGGTGCCGTAGTGGCATGGAATCACGGTCTTGAACTTGAAAAATTTCTTGCATGCGAATGCCGCGGTCTTAGCACCCATCGTGAACCGGTCTCCAATGGGCACTATGCCGATTGCCGGCTGATGTAGCTCGTTGATGAGAGCCATCCCGGCGAACATATCCGTGTCGCCCATGTGATAGATGGTTTTCCCCCGGTCGCCAGCCGTCGTTGGGTGCACGACAAGTCCACACGGGTTGCCAAGATAAACCCCGTTGGACGATGACGAATGGAGCGCCTGAGTCAAGGTGAGGGAAAAATCGGCCAATATGACGGTGCCGCCGGTATTCATGGGCTCAATCTGCATCGACGAGTGTCCCTTGACATGTGCGGCAAGTTCGTAAACCGCGAGAAGCGTTGCGGCCGTTGCGGTGCAAATTTCGGCCGCATCGCCGATGTGATCATCGTGCCCATGCGTCAATGCAACGTGGGTGACACCAGCTGTCGCCTCATTCCAGTTCGCTCCAGATGCTTCGAAAGCTGGGTTGCCCTTCAAAAAGGGATCTACCAGCAACACTGCGGCGCCCATTTCGATGCGAAAGCACGAGTGGCTGTACCAGGTTATGCGCATACCATTTCCTTGGTCGTGGGCCGCGGTACCAATTCCGTTCACGCGGCAACAAAATGCGAGGAGGCCTCGACAACGTGATGGAGGGTATATATGGCCTCCAATGCCTCACCACTAACAATAAGGACAAATGACACAGGTTCAAACCAGTTCCAAAACCACGGCCTTGGGTGCGACAATCGAGGTCGTAGCCGAGTTTGCGGCCGCGCTTGCGCCCGGCTACCGCCTGATCGGCATCGATCTGGGAACCAAAACGATTGGGCTGGCGCTGTCCGACGTCACCCGCACCATTGCGTCACCGTTGGAGACGATCAGGCGGGTCAAATTCACCCCCGACGTCGCTCAACTCTTGGCGATCGCATCCGCGCATCGGGTCGCAGGTTTTGTTCTGGGCCTGCCGGTCAACATGGATGGATCGGAGGGCCCCAGGGCGCAGGCGACGCGAGCCTTCGCGCGCAATCTCAACAAACTCACTGCGTTGCCGATTCTGCTTTGGGACGAGCGGTTGTCGACTTCGGCCGCGGAGAGAACACTGATTGAGGCTGGTACAAGTCGGAAGCGCCGAGCTGAGGTGATCGACAAGATGGCCGCGGCAATTATCCTGCAAGGCGCGCTCGATCGATTGCGTCATCGCGTTTCGATATGACATTGTTAGTGTGGGTTACGTGCCACTCGCTCAGTAAATCGAATTTTGCACGGTTCGAAATGCTTTATGCGACTCGCTGTTACGGATAACTAACTGTTGATTGCAGCACGAACCAATCGGCGTGCTTCGGGAGAATCGACTTAAACGAGTACGAGTTGGTGTAGCCAGTGAGGTGGGCCAAAAGCGTGGTCGTTTCGATAAGCCCGATTGGAGTGAAAATGGCTTTATTCGCTGCAACACCAATGATCGATACGGAGGTTGTTGGGACAAGCGCAGGACATGCGAGGTCGCAACGCAGTTTGGCGTTGGTTGGGGCTTGTTTTGTTGCGTTTCAGCTCATTTCCAGCAGTTTGGCGGTCGGTCCGGTTTTAGCGGAGACTTTAAAGCAAGCGCTGAGCGGTGCATATAAGTACAACCCTAAGCTGGATGCTGAACGCGCCAGACTGCGAGCCACGGACGAAGAGGTACCTAGAGCACTTTCCGGCTATCGTCCGACCGTTGCCGGGTCGGCCGATGTCGGCGTGCAGCGCACAGATTCGAAGCCTCCTTCCGCCGCCAACGGCGAGACCCATCCCAGCGGCTTCAACGTCAACGCCATTCAGCCGCTATTTCGCGGCTTTAGAACTATCAATACGGTGCGTGAAGCTGAAGCGTTAGTCCGCGCCGCGCGGGAGACGCTTCGCCTGCAAGAGCAGATTGTCTTGTTGGAAGCGTCGACGGCTTACATGGACGTGGTGCGAGACCAATCATTGGTTCGATTGCGCGAGAATAACGTGACGGTACTTAGCCGCGAGTTGAAAGCCACGCAGGATCGCTTCGCGGTCGGCGAAGTGACCCGTACCGACGTAGCGCAGTCGGAGTCGGCCCGTGCCACCGCAGTTGCCGCGCTCGATCTGGCGCGTGCCAATTTGAAGACGAGCCGCGCCACGTACGAGCGCGTGATAGGGCGTCCGCCAAGCAACCTTGTCGACCCAAAACTGCCTGAAAGGCTGTTACCCAAGAACGTCAACGAAGCGACCGGAGTTGCGAGCCAGGAGCATCCCAACGTGGTGGCTGCGCTCTATCGCGAGCAGGCGGCCCGCCACACAGTTGATAAAATTTGGGGCGAACTGCTGCCGACGTTGCAGCTGGAAGCAAACTATACCAGGCGTTTCGAGCCCTCACGGACCACCGACGAGGCGGAAACGAGCAGTCTGGTAGGGCGTCTCAACGTACCGATTTACCAAGGTGGCGAAGTGCATGCGCGCGTGCGCCAAGCGAAACAGACACATGTCAGCCGCTTGCAGGAAGTTGAGCAGTTCCGCACCGAACAGATTTCGGCAGCGATCGGCTTTTACTCGCAGCTGCAAGCCACACGTGCCCGGCTCGAGTCCGATCGTATTTCTGTCAATGCCAGCCAGATTGCACTCAACGGTGTTCGTGAAGAAGAAAGGGTTGGACAACGCACGCTTCTCGACGTGCTGAACGCCGAGCAGGCGTTGTTGAATGCCCAAGTCACACTCGTCACGGATCAGCGGGACTTGGTGGTGGGAGCTTACACTGTTATCGGTGCGATCGGGCGGCTGAATGCCGAGACCTTGGGGCTCGGCTCCCAAGTCTACGACGCGGAGGAGCATTATTTCGAGGTGCGCCGCAAATGGTGGGGTATTAGCATCACGCACGCTGATGGCCGGCGGGAAAACCACGACCTCTGGGACACGCACGGCCGCCACCACGTGATGAAGTAGGCTCGGCACTCGACTGCCATAAGTCCGCCATCCAACCATGCTCGCTGTCCCGGGCCACTGCGCTGACAATCAGCACTTGAGACGAGCCCTGTTGGTGTTTGCGTACACATTTAGCGAGGACAACGAGAGGCCAGGCGTTGAAGCACGGCCGGGGCTATTGTACGACTGGATCAACCGAATTTTCGGGATCGTTTCGACCGCTCGGTTGCCGCGCTTGTTGGAATAGCGCTGAGATCGATGACGCGGGAGTGGATGGGTATGCAGCACAGTAACGAAGCATCGGCCGAACCGAGCATGGAGGATATCCTCGCCTCGATCCGCAAGATCATTTCGGAGGAGCCGGCTGGAGCCAAGCCAAACGCCAGCGTTCCCCCATCCGCGACTCAGCTGGCACCTTCGCAGGCGCCTGGCGCGCAATATCCGGTGACGCCGTCATCGCCGTCCAACGTTGGGGCATCATCGCGCCTGAGTGACATCGTTCGTGAGTTGGCGCCGGCGGCGGTTCCTGTCAGCTCGATTTCCTCAGCCTCGTTTCACGACGATATGGCGGATCTTGTCGAGGGAGGTGCGAGTAGCCTCTTGCCGGCAATCAAGGCATCCGATCCTGCTTTCGAGTCGGGCAAGTCAGCAGCGCCTGCATACCCGCCCGTCGCGCCGGTTGACCAAGTCGCAAGCGAGAAGTCAGCATCGCGTGCGGACCCGGCGGTTTCGGCACCGGTGATGAAATCGGTGGCCAACATTTCCGCGCCGGTCCGCGCTTCACAGTCGCCGAGCAATTCTGCGTCCTCGCCACAAAGACCGTCTGCTGATTTTGGCTCTTTCATTCCCTCGACCGCGGAATCGATCGGGATGACAAGCCCGCGACCGTTGCCGATCTCGCTCGGCGCAGAGTTCCGCAATGTCGAGCCGCAGCGGACTCCAGCGCCTCCCCGCCCCGCAAGGCCCGAACCACTGCAGGGCGTTGCCTCGGATGTGCAGAAAAATCTTGATGCAGATGAGGCTGCTCCGGAGCACACCCACGACCATGCGTCTTCCTCTCACGCTGGCGACAACGATCCGGTTGCCGCCGCCCAGTCTGCACTGGGCGCTCTCGCTATCGGTTTTGCCGCGCCGGCACAAACGGCAACTTCGGTTTCGACGGTCGCGCCAGCCCGCGCCGATGTTTCGCTGCGACCGAGCGATCCGTCGCCAGCGATCGAGACCGGTCGCAAGTCGCTCGACGACAGCATCGTCGATATGCTGCGGCCAATGCTGCGCGATTGGCTCGATGCCCATCTCCCCGAGATGGTGGAGAGGGCGTTGAACGAGGAGCTGCGAGACAAGCGCGACCACCGGAGTTGAAGGTCGCCCGGCGCGGCAGAAGATAGCCCGCTGGATCGAGCAGTGGGCGCACGCATTGACACATCAGGAGAGGGGAGCGTAGGACCGCGGCTCCCCTTTTCTTGTGCCTGTAACAGGTAATTTTGAAGATGCTCGACAAGCACTACCAGCCTGCCGCCATCGAAGCGCGCATTCATGCTGCGTGGGAAGAGGCGCAAGCCTTCAGAGCGGGCCGATCGCCCTCGCAAGCCGGCGGAAAAAACGCGCCCTACTGCATTGTCATCCCGCCGCCGAACGTGACCGGCTCACTTCATATGGGCCACGCGCTCAACAACACGCTGCAGGATATCCTCTGCCGGTTCGAGCGCATGCGCGGTCGCGACGTGCTGTGGCAGCCGGGCACCGATCACGCTGGCATTGCCACGCAAATGGTGGTCGAGCGTCAGCTCGCGGCCGACAAGCAGCCGGGCCGGCGCGAGCTTGGCCGCGAGAAGTTCCTCGAAAAAGTTTGGCAATGGAAAGCTGAAAGTGGCGGCACCATCGTCAACCAGTTGAAGCGGCTGGGGGCATCATGCGATTGGAGCCGTGAGCGCTTTACGATGGACGAGGGTCTCTCGAAGGCGGTGATTGAGTTCTTCGTCATGCTCGACGAGGCGGGCCTGATCTATAAGGCGAAGCGACTGGTCAATTGGGACCCGAAATTCCAAACCGCGATTTCGGATCTCGAAGTCGAGCAGAAGGAAATCAGGGGCCACCTCTGGTACTTCCGATATACGCTGAAGGGGATGTCGTTCAATCCGGAGGAACCGGCAACCTACATCGTGATCGCGACCACGCGTCCGGAAACGATGCTTGGCGATACCGCCGTTGCAGTCAATCCGACCGACGGGCGTTATCAGCATCTGATTGGCAAATCGGTGGTATTGCCGCTGGTTGGGCGCGAAATTCCAATCATTGGCGACGATTACTCTGACCCAGAGAAAGGTTCGGGTGCCGTCAAGATCACGCCGGCGCACGACTTCAACGACTTCGAAGTCGGCCGCCGGCACAACCTCGAACAGATCAACATCTTCGACGATTTCGCCCGCATCAACGACGTAGCTCCGCAAGCCTATCGCGGGCTTGATCGGTTTGTTGCGCGCAAACAGATCGTTGCCGATCTCGAGGCTTTGGGGCTCGTCGAAAAGATCGAGCCGCACACTCACGTTGTCCCGCACGGCGATCGATCGGCAGTGCCGGTCGAGCCATATTTAACCGACCAGTGGTACGTGAACGTCAAGCCGCTCGCTGAACGAGCGATTGCCGCCGTGCGCACCGGCAAGACCAAAATCATGCCGGCCAATCGCGAGCAGGACTTCTATCGGTGGATGGAGAACATCGAGCCGTGGTGCGTCTCGCGGCAACTGTGGTGGGGCCACCAGATCCCGGTCTGGTATGGGCCGGA
>JANMNO010000079.1:0-6312 GCA_031374115.1 Hyphomicrobiaceae bacterium
GGCAAAAACAGTACATTACGGTTTCTGATGGGTGATCCCCACGTCGTGTTGCTTTCAAGACCTCGTATCACCGGAGTTGCGTCGACCCGCTCACCGGTTTTGGTCACAATCCATGACGCGTAGCCATACGTTGCGCAAATCGCTTCGGTCACGGCCATCGGATTTTCGTGAGCACCGGTCAGCAGTTCAACGATAAGCGAAGGCCGGTCGCGCAGTATTGTTTCCCGGCCGCCTTCAAGCACCTGCAATTCGCTACCCTCGACGTCGACCTTGATCACACGCACCTCCCTGAAGTCGTAGCTGTCGATAGTAGCGACCCTGACGGAATGTCTTTCCGATTTGCCAGGTCCAGCTGCACCTATCTGGAGACTCCCGCCTAGATGCAGCACTGTGCCGTCGTCGGATACGGGAACTACAAACTCTGCGGTGCCTAGGCGGTTTGACAGAGCCACGCAGTGCACATGTGCGCGCGTACCGAGCATTCGTTTCGCGAAGCGAGCGTAGTCCGGATTTGGTTCGAATGCCTCGACCCGATCGACGATTTGGGCAAACGCGTATGCGAAAAAACCTTGGTTGGCGCCGACGTCAATCGCTGTCCCACCCGGCTTCACGACATCATGCAGCACGGATAACTCGTGTTCTCCCCATTCAGCTTCCTCGGCGATCCGTTTACGATAGAAGTACCGTGCGGGCATCAGACCCATCGTCAGCCGTTCTTTCAGAGGCAAAGACACAACAACCCACCGTTCTCAATTTGATCATTCCGGTTCAATAGCTGATAGCTGAAGTCGATCATATTTGCGATTGTCGATGCGATGCGGGCGCTCCGGCCAAGCGTGCGGCTGACGCCTAACTTCAATAGTTGTCGCTCGGGCATGGCTCTTCACACGGCGAGCGAACGCGTCTGTAGTGTTTTCTGGATTGGAGACTATTGCCATGATGCCGAATACACCGCCGCTCACCATTAAATCACTCGCAGCCCGCATTCCCGACGGTGCCTCGATCGCCATTCCGCCAGACTATTCCGGCTGCGCGATGGCAGCGGTTGCAGCATTGATCCAAAGGCGGGCGCGCAACCTGCATCTGATCGCGGTTCCGGCCGGTGGCCTTCAGGCCGACTGGCTGATCGGCGCGGGTTGTGTGTCGATCATGGAAGCGGCTGCGTTGACGCTTGGCGAGCACGGGTTACCTCCGCGGTTTGCCGCCGCCATCAAAGCTGGCGAAATCAAAATGCGCGACGCAACGTGCCCGGCGATCCACGCCGGGCTGCAAGCCTCTGAAAAAGGCATACCTTTCATGCCCCTACGCGGCATCCTCGGATCGGACCTGCTCAAGCTTCGGCCGGATTGGAAGGTAATCGACAATCCGCTGGCACCGGCGGGTGATCGGATCGTGGTCATTCCGGCGATCCGCCCCGACGTTGCGCTGTTCCACGCGCGCTACGCCGACCGCAAAGGTAACGTGTGGATCGGGGTACGGCGTGAATTGATGCTGATGGCGCATGCCTCACGTGAAACATTCGTCACGGTGGAAGAAGTCGTCGATGGCGATTTTCTGGTCGACGATGCGAGAGCGGCGGGAACGATCCCCGCCATGTATGTAAGCGGCATTGCACTGGCGCCTAGAGGGGCCGATCCTATCGGCCTTGCCGGTGCATATAACGCGAACGCCGATGCAGTTGCGCGCTACGTAAGGGCGGCGCAGACCGCCAGCGGCTTTCAAGCGTGGCTCGATGAGAACATTCTTGAAGGCGCGCACGCATGACAGCCACGACGCCAACGACGCCAGAAATCATGATCGGCGCGATCGCTAGGCTGCTCGAAGGCCTCGGCCATGTCGCGGTCGGCTCGTCGTCACCGATCCCAGGATCTGCCGCACTCCTGGCCCGCGCACTGTCTGGCGGACGGATGCGCGTGTCGCTTCTCGGCAGCGAGGAACACAACCCGTTCACCGATGGTGGCCGCGAGCTGTTCGATTGCGCCGCGCAGGGCCGCATTGACGCGTTCTTTCTATCGGGCGGACAGATCGACGGTCACGGCAACATCAATCTGGTCGGGCTGGGCGACCCACGCAAACCAAAAGTCCGTTTTCCCGGATCATTCGGATCGGCCTATCTCTATCATTTGATTCCACGCGTGATTCTTTTTCGGGAGGAACACTCGCCGCGCACGCTGGTACCGAAGGTGGAATTTATCAGCGCGGCGGGCACCTCGCCCCAAGGCGAATATCGCCCTGGCGGTCCATATGCATTCGTGACCGGCTTCTGCGTATTCTCGTTCGACAAAAAGCGCGGCGGGTTTCGGCTGGAAAGTACGCATCCTGGCATCAGCGCCGCCGATGTCAGGGCTGCGACCGGGTTCGACTACGAAGCGTCTGACGCTATTCCCGAGACGCCGGCATTGCCGGGCGAAGCACTGGCCATACTTAGAACCAGAGTGGCGCTCGAGGTCGCCGAGACCTATCCCGGATTTGCCCGAACGCAGTGGGGCACCTAAGCGCTGCTATTAACCAATTCCGCGCACCTTTTCGCGCCAGGCGATGACGATACCGCTTGCAACGATGATGGCGATGCCGATCCATGTCATTCGATCGGGAAGATCGGCAAAGATAAAGTAACCGAGGAGCGTCGCCGAAATGATCTCAACGTAGGCGAGCGGCGCCAGCAGCGGCGCCGGTGCGCACTCCGATGCGAGGATGACGCAGTAATGTCCCGCAGCTGACACGAGGCCCATCACGGCCATTAGCATCCAATCTCCGGCCTGGGGCACGACCCAGGCGAACGGCAACAGCACGCTAGTGACAACTAGGCCAATCAAACCAGTGAAGAACAATGTGACGAGGGGCGGATCGATCCCGGCAAGCTTGCGCGTACTCAGTGCGTAAAAACTGTAAGAGAATCCTGCACCTATCGCAAACAGCACTCCCTGTGTGAGCGTGGCAAACCCAGGTTGAATGATGACGAGTGCGCCAATGAAGCCGATGATCGTCGCTGTCCAACGCCAAACGCCAACACGATCCCGCAGCACCCAGGGTGCAAACGCCGTGATGATAAATGGATAGATGAAGAAGACCGCGAGCGTGTCGGCGAGCGGCATCAGGGCAACCGCTCTGAAAAACAAAGCGGTAGCACACAGGATCATCAAAGCACGAACTGTCTGCAGCCCTGCCCGCTGTGGAAACAATTCACGCACCGGATGATGCCAAAGCGCGATTGGGATGAGCAGCAACGTGTGGAAGAAGAAGCGCGCCCAAACCAGTTGCAGGGTAGGGATCCGCGCGGACATATACTTCGCTGCAGCGTCCATGATCGGCAGCGCGAGCATCGCCACAACCATGAGCCCGATCCCGAACAACGGGCGCTGCGTTGTTCGCGGTATCGTCATCGTGTTCGGCACGTGCCACTCGATTCTCAATCAGCCGATACGAACGTCCGCTCAACCCCTTTGTGGCTTCGCTGGCATGCCGCGCGCTTTGCGCATCTCTTCCACGCGCTTGGCTATTTGATCCGGCGTCGGTTTTTCACGCTCGATCCATGCCTTCAACTCGTTGAAAAGTTCCTGCTGATTGAAGCTCGGGGTTGCGCCAGGAGCAACGGCTTTGTTGGTAGCGGGCGGCGGCACTTGCGCAATTTTATTGGAATTTGGCATCATCTGTGCCTTCTTTGGTATGATGGCGCCAGCAGCTGGCAGATCCCAGCGATCGGCACCGACAAGCAAGCCCGCATACATCACGCCTGCTCGCGTTTCGCTGATGCCGCGTGCGATCGATGCCTCGTAGTACATACGGTGTGTGTCTTCCCAGGAACGCGTTTTGAAGTCGGTATAGTAGTCGTGCACAACGGCTGCGTCTCGATAAGGTCCATCGTAGGGTCCACCGACGATGTTCCAAAGTCCCCACGGCACCGAGGCGCCATTGGTGACGTAACCGGCAGGCACCTCCCACTTCACACCTCGTGGATCGACATACGTAATTGCGTTCAGCAGCTTCATGTCGCGGAAATTATCGTCGGGTTTAGCCGGAAGCACGAATTCGGCTTGGATTGCACCGCTAAACGAGTTGGCCGAAATGGTGCCGGTTGTGAAGTTCGATGCCTTCTTCAACCATTCGGCCGGAATGTAGTCACAGCCAGCTACCGAGATGCCGGCCAAAGCAACTGCAGTCAATATCGATCTACGCAGCATGTTAATCCCCACTGTGCTTTTCAACCGAATGCGCTTAGAGCGCCAACATCAGTATTACATATGGATAGCGCGCTTTTCTGTGGCGAGCGCCGCTTCCTTGACGGCCTCGCTCATCGTTGGGTGTGCATGGCATGTGCGCGCGAGATCCTCTGACGAACCGCCGAACTCCATCAACACGGCAGCCTCGTGGATCAAGTCGCCGGCACCGGCTCCGAGGATATGCACGCCCAGCACGCGATCGGTTGCTGCATCGGCCAGCAGCTTGACGAAGCCGTCAGTGGTGCGGTTGGCGCGCGCCCGGCCATTTGCCATGAACGGAAATTTGCCGACCTTGTAGGGGATGCCGGCAGCCTTCAATTCTTCCTCGGTTTGACCGATCGAGGCGACTTCCGGGAAGGTGTATACGACGCCGGGGATGACGTTGTAATTCACGTGACCTGCTTGCCCGGCGAGATTTTCCGCGAGCGCAACGCCCTCTTCTTCGGCTTTGTGCGCGAGCATGGGGCCGCGCACGACATCTCCGATAGCGTAGATACCGGGAATGTTGGTTGCAAAATGATCGTCGATGACGACACGTCCACGTTCCATGGCGACGCCAGCCCCTTCGAGTCCAAGTCCCGCTGTGTAGGGCGTTCGCCCGGTGGCAATGAGAACCACGTCGCAGTCGACAGTGGTGTGGGCGCCGCCAGCTACCGGCTCGAACGTTACTTTCGCGCCTTCGCCGGTCTTCTCGACGTTGGTCACCTTCGACGACATGTGGAACGCCATGCCCTGCTTTTCCATCAGGCGTTGGAATTGCTTGCCCAGCTCGGTATCCATGCCGCCGAGACACTTATCGGTGAACTCGATCACCGTGACTTTGGAGCCAAGCCGCTTCCACACCGAACCGAGTTCCAGGCCGATGACGCCTGCGCCGACTACGACGAGGTGACCCGGAACCTTTTCCAGGTCGAGCGCGCCGGTCGAAGACACGATGATTTTCTCGTCGAATGCAATGGGGTTGCCGTCACCGCCGCGTAGAGCCGCAGCGTCCGAGCCGGTGGCGATGACGATGGATTTAGCTTCGTGATCGGACGTGGTCCCATCGGTTGCCATCACGCGCACCTTGCCGGGTGCCGTGATCACGCCGATACCGTAGTGTGTATCGATCTTGTTCTTCTTCATGAGCATCGCAACGCCGCCGACGTTAGAGGCGACCGTGTCGGCTTTATGCTTCATCATGGCGGGCAAATTCAGCTTCGGTGCTGGAATCTCGATACCGAACGCTGCGAATCCGTGACTGGCCTCGTGGAACAGCTCAGTCGCGTGCAGCAAGGCTTTGGAGGGAATGCAGCCGATGTTCGCGCAGGTGCCGCCGAGGGTTTTGAACTTCTCGACGATCGCCGTTTTGAGACCCAGTTGCGCGGCACGTATTGCGCAAACATAACCGCCCGGTCCGGCGCCGATGATGATAATGTCGTAGGTCATCTAGTTCTCTCAAAACTGTGCCGGAACCTTGCCCGGCAAGATCACACCCAAGACCGTCATCCCCGCGAAGGCGTGGACCCAGTCAAGCATCAGTAAATGAAATGGTGGCGATCGGATCGATCATGCGCCGCAAGATCCGTTTTCGATATCGACACCGCCTCTGTTGGGACACGCCGGGGTTCCCGCCTTCGCGGGAATGACGTCGCTGGTTGGGCCAGCACCGATGATAATCAGGTCGTATGCATTGAAACTTTCTAGAGTTAGCGCGCCATCTTCAGGCGAGTTCTGTCGATATAATTGGGCAGAACAGTCTTCTCGTCGATGATCGCAACCGACAACTGATCAAGTGTCAAATTCTTTGCTTCACTCAGGTCTGCGCCGCGCAGAACCGTACCTGCCAAATTTGCGCCGGCAAAATCCGCGCCGCGAAAAATAGCGTTGGTCGCATCCGCCCCAGACAAGTTGGCGTAGCGTAACGACGCACCACTCAGATCCGTGCGCCGTACAAAAGCGCCATGGATATCGAGCTTAGGTGCACTTTTTCGGTCATGCAGATTTAACATCATGAACCTCCTAATCTGCCCCTCAATACTTTCATTGCCTCGGCGATGTCGATGGGCGGTTCTTCATCACCGTAGTCTATCTTACTTTGCCTCAAATAGGC
>JANMNO010000122.1:0-12576 GCA_031374115.1 Hyphomicrobiaceae bacterium
CGATATTGCCATCGAGGCGAACGTCCTCGGCGAGGATCAAACGGCCTTGCCGGCTGATCCGCCATCGATCATGGAACAGCCCGCCGGTCATCACTTCGCCACGCGCAGTACGCCCGAAGACGACACCTTCCTTGATGGTGATCGTAGCGGTGGCGCACATCTGCACATCGAGGCGGCGGGACAGTCGCGCACGATCGAACAAGATTGTTTCCTGTGGCAGCCAAGCAAGCTGCGCCTGCGGAGCAAGTTCAATCGTGGTCGCGATCGAGGCCAATTCGCCATCGCTGCGGTAGACCTTCTCGGCCGACTGCGTGGTGAGCGAGGCACCCGCATCTTCGCTCAGCGAGAGTGCCAGCCTCTGGCGATCGCCACCTGCAACGCCGCCGGCGGTGTTCAAAATGATGCCTTCACAGTCGCCACTAACCTTAGGAAACCGCAGCCGTAGCGCGCCTTCTTCGCGGATGCGCAAAGCCGTAGTACGCCCGGCGACAGAGGCAAGATCGGCGCGTAGCACGCTGTCCGTCCGCACGAACGCCGGAATACCGGGACGTTCGAACGGCGGCAGAGCGGCGCTCGGTGCAGTGACATACATACAAGGATCCCGTCGTACCTACACGCATACGATAGCCACCCACGCGCGCAGGGCCAAGCCTCTCGCGTGCTGAAAAAATGGGCACCCCCTTGACCTGGCGCTCGTCCGCAGGCCTTTAGGCATCGAGATCAGACAACCAACCGGACCGTTGCATTATGATGACCGTGGAAGAAGCCATCGTTGGCCGTCAGAGCATTCGCGCCTATTTGCCAACGGCGGTGCCGCACGATGTCCTGAAACGCGTACTGCAAATTGCCTCCCGTGCGCCTTCGGGATCGAACATTCAGCCTTGGCATGTGTACGTGCTCGAGGGAGCTGCCAAAGATGCGCTTTGCGACGAACTTGTTGCGCGCCATGCCAGCGGCGACGAAGGCAAACGCGAGTACAATTACTACCCAGTGAAATGGCGCGATCCATATCTTGCTCGACGTCGCGAAACGGGATGGGGGTTGTACGGGCTGCTTGGCATCGGCCGCGAAGACAAGACCGCGATGTCGGCGCAAGCGCGACAGAACTTTACATTCTTCGGCGCGCCGGCGGGCCTCATCTTTACGATCGATCGCGACATGGAACTGGGGTCATGGCTCGATACCGGTATGTTCATCCAATCGGTGATGATCGCCGCACGCGGCGAGGGATTGGAGACATGTCCTCAAGCGGCGTTCTGTCAGTATCATGACATAATCCAGGCACGCCTGAAGATTCCAGCCGAACAGCAGGTGATTTGCGGCATGGCGATCGGCTACGGCGATGCTGATGCGGAGATCAATCGCTTCCGCACGACGCGCATTGCGATCGGTAACTTCGTGACCTGGGTGAAAACCTGACGTTGTCCAGGTGAGTGAGCCTTTTAAGCACTGACCCGACTGGGTACACACCCGGGACGACAGTGGGTGCCACCGTAGACCTATGATCCAAGCACTGAGGATCAGAGGGCGTCACGGTGCTCGAGTTCGCTGCGGCACGATCAGGTAAAACACAGGATCGCCGCTTCAATGAAGCAGCGCTCACCGCACTCGGGGTGCCGGATGCGATGATTTTGAAGGCGAACTCGCGTGTCGCAATCGGCTTCGCGGACTATGGCTTTGATTTGATGCATCCGTGCTTGCGCGGCCTAGCCGGCGACGCATCTCGGTTTTGTTTTTTGTGGGATCAGAATCGAACGCCGGAAGCGGCTCGTACTCCTGACCTCGATGTTGCAACGATCGATGATTGGGATGGTGCAGCGCTCAACGCAGCGGTGGCGATTGCCGCTGGATCAGGTTCGCGACGCTATTCCGACGCACTATACGATCCGCACGCCAACAATTGCGGCCGCGCGGGCACGATCGGCGCAGCTCACGGCACGCTGATGGCGTCGATGGCAGCTGGCACGGCATTCGCGGGCTTCCGCAGTGCCGCGCCGTTTGCTGAACTCATCGGCGTGCAACTAGCCCTTCTCGATTCCGACTGGAAGGAAGAAGATGCCGGCGGGCTCCCCACCTGGATCAACGCCACATTCCCAGCGACTGCACCTTGGAGCGGCTGGCGCAGCTACGATGATGCCCCGCAAATTGGCAACGCCGTTGGCTACATCTACGACCGGGCTTGCAAAATCGGCGTCGATGGGCTCGTGGTCAATCTCAGCATCGGTGCATGGGCCGGAGCGCATGATGGCGCTTCCCGGGCCGAGCGTGCGATCGCGGATCTCGTCGCAAACGCCGATGCCAACTGGAAGGCTGGTTGCGGTCCGCGCACCGTTGTCATTTCTGGTGCGGGAAATGCCGGTGCCGACGAAGGTCACTGGCAAGGCGGGATAGCGCCCGATGCACCCCAATCGTTCGACTGGATCATGCAGCGTGGTGATCCGACCCAGAACAAGCTCGAGATTTGGTACGACGGACACGAACCCATCGACGTCGAGCTCGCCCTTCCGAACGGTTCGACACTCAGCCTAACGCCAGGCGGTACGCACGAGATCCTCATCGGCGCGACGCGTATCGGCATTTCCGACCACGCATTCAAAGCGCGCGGCCCGTTATCGCGATTGCGGCTCCTGGTTCATCCGCCGCTCGTGCCTCCGGTGCTATTCGACGGCGCGACGACCCGCTTCTCATTTGTATTGCGTGCTGCTGCTGATCGATCAGCCATCGCACACGCCTGGATCGAGCGCGACGACGGGATGGCCGAGCGCTCCTGGCTGTCGCCTTCGCATCCGGAAAGTTCGCTGTGCTGCCTCGCCTCGGCTCGTGGCGCGTTGGTGATCGCAGGCTCCGATCATCATTGCCAACCCGAGGTGAGGCAGCCCGCGATCCTATCGGCGTCGAGCTTGGGACCAGGGCCATGGAGCAAGGGGGCTGGAGCTCAGGTTCCACACGTCACGGCACCCGCCTCGGCGATCTGGGGCGCCAAATCGAAATCACGAGGCTTCGCGCAAACCACCGGAACGAGTGCTGCAGTGGCATTGGCCGCCGGCGCTATCGCTAGCGCGTTGGCCCAAGACCCGAACGCGAAGTTCGCGCCGCTAGACCCATCAGCCGGTTGGAGCAGCCGTTTCGGCTTTGGACCATTGAGTATCGCCGGCATTGCCCCAGTAGGAGTATCCACTTGAACGAGGTTGTCCGCATCGATCATCCAGCACACCGCCCCCGATCAGCACCAAAACTCGAAAAGCCGTTCAAGGTGACAATTTGCGTCAACCAGACGTGCAGCATGGATTGCAAGCTCTGCTACGCCGACTGCGGATCATCGAAGCGCCCCGAACTTACGACCGCGCAATGGAAAACCTTCATTGACGAGCTGATCGCTGAAGGCTTCCTGCACATCTTCTTCGAGGGCGGGGAGCCATTTCATCGCCCCGATTTCGAAGAACTCCTCGCCTATTGCCAGCGCGAGCTGTTCATTGCCGTGCGCACCCACGCGACGCTGATAGATGAAGCGCGTGCCAAGCGTCTGAAAGTACTCGGTATCGGACGGCTGTATGTCGATCTGTTCGCCGCGGTTCCCGAGATCCAGGACGAGTTGACCGGCCAAGTTGGTAGCTACGATGCCGTCGTCGAGGGCATAAAGCATGTCCGCGCGGCAGGGCTCAAGGTCACGATCCTCGGCATACTGTCGGCCAAGAACGCGCCTCATCTTCAGCGCTACGTCGATCTGGCGAAAGAACTCGATTGCGATCAGGTCGGCGTGCTGCGGCTCTATCCGCTTGGACGCGCGCGCAAGAATTGGAGCGAGCTCTCGCTCACACTGCCCGAAATGATGGCCGCGCTCGACAGTCTGCAAGTTCCACCCGGCGTCCAGCTCATGCAGTCGTGGCACCCGAAAGATGGCAACTGCTGCTGGCAGACGGCCGCCGTCACACCGCAAGGCGATAGCGTGGGGTGCCCGTACATGCGCGAGTACGTCAACTACGGCAACATCACCGAAAAGTCCCTGCTCGAAACCTGGGATGACCCGCTCTACCGCCAGCTTCGCGCCAACGACGTCGAAGACAGTTGCCCCGACTGCTCGACCACACAAGGCAGCCACGGCGGTTGCCGATCGACAGCCTTCGCCTTTACCGGCCGCTTCACCGCACCCGATCCCTACTGCACCCATCACAATAAAGGAATTGACCTACGTGCACTCCCGGAACGGCTCCTACGCGAAATCACCTGACGTCATTGTCCGCGGCTTCGAGGAATGGGGGCATGCCTACGCCTTCACGCCCGATGATCCCGAGCTGCACGATCTCAACACCAGCGCGTGGTTCATCCTCGAACTGTGCGACGGCCGTCCGTTTTCACAAATCGAGGCGGACTACGTGAAAACCGTCGCACCCAAAATGGGGGCGGTGGTCGCGAAAGAGCAGTTCCACCAAGGCTTCGATCTACTGCTTGACCGCAACATCATCGCGAATTCCGACTAGCCGCGCATGGCGGCCGGCTTCCCAGACGGATGTACCACGCGCAACAAAGCCGCCATGCGCAAATGAACCGGAGGGAGCGTGCGCTTTTCGCCGATCGCGGAGGTGTACTGAACCCAATCGATTTCCGAGCCCGCACTCCCGTGGGCCGGCGTATGAGGAGTAGAAAGTCATGGTCGGCAATCGAATGATCCATCTTTCGGCACGGATGGCCCGTGCATCTACGATCGAGGCGCCAGCGGTCGAGGCCGTCAATCAGCAGGTGCGAACGAGCATGAGCGTTCCCTTCCAACGGCATATGCTCGGCAATGCGCTGACATCGGCCGAAACGATCGAGGCGCCCGCTGTGGACGCGATCAACCAACAGGTTCGCACCAGCATGAGCGTACCTTTTCAACGCTACATGCTAGGCAGCACCCTCGCTTCGGGTTCGGCGGTTGAGACGCCCCTCGTCGATACCGTCAATCAGCAGGTTCGCACATCGATGAGCGTGCCATATGCACCGCACATGCGCGGGCGCGATGCAAACGTCGCCACCAAACCTTCGGTCGACACTGTCAATCAGCAAGTGCGGACCAGCATGAGCGTACCGTTTGCCCCCCACATGCGCGGAGGCGCCGGTGACGGACCATCGATCGACACGGTGAACCAACAAGTGCGCACCAGCATGAGCGTACCCTTTTCATCGTACATGCGCGGCAGCTCGGCCAAGTCCGGACCGGCCATCGATGCCGTCAACCAACAGAGTCGCACATCGCTGAGCGTGCCGTTCAACCCGTACATGCTGGGCGCGCATGCTGAAGAACTGCTGAAGCGTCGCATCATGATCTCGCCGGTACTGTCGGTGTGGCAGTACCAAGTCAAGAGCCATGAGGCCTTCTCAGCCTGGCTTGCAACGCGCGAGATACTGATGAGTGAAGGCAGGCTGGGCGGTGACGCTGAAGTCAAAGGTGTGCGCTACGGTGGAACGTATCGCGTCGGCGCCGACAAGTCAGGTGCGGGCGGCACATACAAAACCGTATGGGGATACATCAGCGAGAGCTCAATGCTCTCGATGCAGCGGCTATGCTCCGACACCTCAGTCACGGCAACGATCGTGCAACTCGAGCTGGTCGACTTCGTAAAAGGCATGAAGAAATTCATTGCCGAAGCCGGAGACACAAACTTCGCCGAAGAGATCCTCATCTCGGCTGCAGCTGGCTAAGCGATCGCTGGTCATTGCTCAAAGCAAATACCGCAGGCGTCATCGGCACTCCGATTCTGTGTCTACGACGCTTCTATCGTGGCGCTTCAGGGAAACACAAAGTGTTTATCCGCCGCTCAAGCCCATCCGTCATTTTGGCTAATTGCAACTTCGGAGCTCACCTTGCCAGCAACCTCTACACCCGCGCGGCTTCGCTTCGCACTTGGCATGCTCGCCGGCCTCGCGGCTGCATTGCTGTGGGGCGGCGGTTCGGTTGTGTCACGCCATCTGGTGTCTCAGAAACTCGATCCGATGGATCTGGCGCTCCTGCGTTACATCGGATGTTTCCCAATCGCTGCCATCGCGCTGGTGATGTTTCGCGACCGGGTGCGCCTTGACATTTCGTGGTTCCGGCTTGCAGTGCTACTGCTGCTTGCGGGGCCGCCGTACCATGTATTCGTGATCGGCGGCTACGCGCACGCGACTGCCGGTGCCGGTGCTCTGATCATCACCGGCTTGATGCAGGTATTCAGCCTCGGCGTACCGTTGTTGTTACTCGGCAGCCCGCCCGGCATGGCGCCGGTGAGCGGTGCCTTGCTCGCAGTCATGGGCTTGGCCGTGTTCTCGACGGAGATGGCATCCGGCTTCTCATTTTCGCCCCTGGGGCTCGCGATTTTCTCGCTCGCCGCACTCGGCTGGGCGCTGCTTACCTACTATGTCCGGCAATGGAAAATCGACCCGCTTCAGCTGACCAACGCACTGGCCCTGTGGTCGCCGATCTTCTTGCCGCTGTACTTCCTGTTCCAGCCCGCACCGAATTTCTCGGGGCCGGTTTCGGAAACGCTGCTGCAGCTCGTCTACCACGGCATACTCGTCGCCTATGGCGCGACGCTGTTGTTTTTCGTTGCCGTGCGAAAAGTGGGCATCTCGACGGCGGCGGTGATCCAGGCGCTGGCGCCCGGGTTAGCCGCTTTGATGGGAGCACTGTTACTCGGCGAAGGGCTGTCGCCAATCCGCATTATGGGCATCGCCATTGTGATCGCAGGTGTGATTGTGACTTCGGTCGGAGCACAAGTGTGGGCTTCGGTCAAAGCGCCAAAAAAGGGTGTTCAGTTAGCCGAAGCCACTCTGCATGGTGCCAAATCGTCAACGCGGCGTTAATCACGATCGGGTAGGTTCGGTTGGATGATGAACCCAGCCGATCGCCGAGCCGCTCCAATGCGACAAACCCTGCAATTCTTAGGGCTGGTAGCCTGCGGGTTGCTGATGGCTGGCGTCGTCGCCTTCATCATTTCCACTATCATTGGCAGCTCGAGCACTAGCACTCAGCGATTAGGTCCTGCGAGCCCGGCTGGCCTCGGCACCCGCTCGGCGATGGGGATCGACTACGTATCGTGCGGCATCGGCCTCGGCGCCGGGTTGATACTTGCCGAACTTGCTCGGCTATCGTGGTCGGACATGCCGCACCGCGCTATCGCATGGGTCATCGCCAATCGCCGCAACGCCAAGTACTTCGCCTACGCCTGCTTCTGGATCGCGGTACTGATCTTTGTGTAGCTCTGGTGAATCTGGAAAAAACTAGTGCGCCGATTTCCAGATCCGCTTCTTAGCGACATAGAGCAGGACGGTGGTGATGATCAGATACAGCAAGACTTGCCAGCCTATGCGCTTGCGCTCGGACAGTTTGGGATCGGCCGTCCAAGATAGGAAAGCCGATAGGTCTTTCGCATTCTGTTCCACTGATGCTGTGGCTCCGGCGTTCGCTTGATACTTTACCGGACTGCTGAAAGGCGGTGGCATCGCGATCTGGCCGCCGGGAAAATACTTGTTGTAATACATGCCATCCTGCAACGTGTTGCAAACGTCGGCCGCACCATTTTCACCCTTGGCGATGGTCGCGCAGCGCTCGACCGACTTCTCGTCCTTCACATCCTTATCGGCTACCAACGTAAGCTGCCCGGACTTGTCGCGCGCGTAGGCCGGGGGTACGGCAGCATAGCCCGTCAGAAGCGCATACAGATAGTCGGCACCGCCTTCCTGATATGCAGTTGCAATGTCCTTGAGCATCGAAACCGGGTGATACGCGATCGAGCCTTCGTACTCGACGTTGCGGGCGCGCGCCATCAACGATAGATCGGGCGGGAGCGCACCATTTTGAGCGGCACGCGCCTGATTGTCGTTGTCATACGGCCCGAGCATCGGATCTGCCAGCCGTGCTGGACGTTTGATCAAATTCCCCTTCTTGTCGGCGATCTCGCCGTTATCGTTCGGGCCATCGTGGATCTGGTTCGGCCAAGAGGCAGCAAGCGCTTTGACACTTTCCTCCGGAAACCGCGGTCCGCCCGGCTGCACCAGATTACGAAAATAGACCCGCTTCAAACCGTGGCAGGAAGTGCAAACCTCCTGGTAGACTTGGAACCCACGTCTCAACTGAGCCTCTTCGAACTGACCGAAGAGGCCGCCGAAACTCCAGTTGTTGCGCTCGATGTGTGCGCTATCGCTCGCGCCAAAGGCCGGTGCCGACGTGATAACTGCGCCTGCCGTGAGCACGAGGCGAAGTGTGCGGGGGAGAGACGAGCTCATGTTCTTGGTCCTGACGTGCATGTCGGTGCCTCAGCCTTGCTCAGCGCTTTTCGGGCGCGGCCGTCGCCCCGGACAGCGCACCGGTTCCGCCACCGTGCCTGTCACCAAGCACCGACTCGGCGATCGAACGCGGTAGCTTCTTCGGCGTTTCGATGAGACCCACGATCGGCATCACCAACAGAAAGTGGATGAAGTAGTAAGCGGTAAAGACACGAGCCCAGACGATGTACTGGCCTACAGCGGGCTTAGCGCCAAGATAACCTAGTGCCAGGCACGTGAAAACGAACAACCAAAAGAACCAGCGATAGGTTGGGCGATATTTGGTCGAGCGCACACGGCTGGTATCGAGCCACGGCACAAAGGCCAGGATCGCGACGGCGGCGAACATCAGAAGGACGCCGCCAAGTTTGGAGGGGACAGCACGCAGGATCGCGTAGAACGGCAGGAAGTACCACTCCGGCACGATATGCGGTGGTGTCACGAGTGCATTGGCCTCGTTGTAGTTATCAGCGTGACCAAGATAATCCGGAGCAAAGAACACGAACCAGGCAAACAATGTCACGAACACGGCAAGCGCAAAGATGTCCTTTGCGATCGCGTAGGGTGTCATCGGAAGCGTATCGGCCTTGCTCTTCACGTCGAGGCCGGTCGGATTGTTCTGACCCGCGACGTGCAATGCCCAAACGTGCAGTGCGACCAAGCCGGCAATCACGAACGGCAGCAGATAATGTAGGCTGAAGAAGCGATTGAGGGTGACGCCGGATATGGCGTAGCCGCCCCACAGCCATTGCACGACCGTGGTGCCGACGACAGGGATCGCCGAGAAGAAGTTAGTTATGACCGTCGCACCCCAGAAGCTCATCTGGCCCCATGGCAGGGTGTACCCGAGAAAGGCGGTGGCCATCATTGCCAAATAAATGAATACGCCGAGAATCCAGAGCACTTCGCGCGGCGCCTTGTATGAGCCGTAATACAACCCCCGAAAAATGTGCAGGTAGACAGCGAGGAAGAACATCGAAGCGCCAACGGCGTGAATGTTACGCATCAACCAGCCGAAGTTGACATCGCGGCGTAACGCCTCGACCGAATCGAAGGCCTCCTTGGCGCTTGGCACATAATGCATGGCCAGCACGATGCCAGTGACGATCTGCGTGACGAGGCAAAACATCAAGATGCCACCGAACGTCCACATGTAGTTGAGGTTGCGTGGCGTTGGAAAGTCGACGAATTGGCCATGCATCATGCGAGCGATCGGCAAACGATCGTCCATGAACTTGGCAAAGCTCGACTTTGGCACGAATGAAGAGGGATGATCTGACATAAGTTGCGTCCTCAGCCGATCTTGATTTTGCTGTCGCCGACGAACTCGTAGGGCGGCACGTCGAGATTACGCGGCGCTGGTCCTTTACGGACCCGGCCGGAGATATCGTAGTGCGAGCCATGGCAAGGACAGAACCAGCCGCCGAAGTCGCCTTTGGTATCAGTCAGGCTCTGGCCTTTTGGCACACAACCAAGATGGGTACATATCCCGACCAGGATCAGCCAATTTTCGTGACCCTTCTTGACGCGGTTGGTATCGGTTGCCGGCGCCTTTTCCGGTAGCATGTCGTTGCGCGCAACCTCGTCCTTGAGCTCTGCGAGCGGCACTTTCGCTGCCTGTTCGATCTCGGCCCGGGTTCGATTGCGAATGAACACTGGTTTACCGCGCCATAGTACCGTGATCGCCTGCCCTTCCTTGACCGGAGCCAGATCGATCTCGACCGACGCCAATGCCTGCGTGCTGGCATCCGGGTTCATCTGATGAATAAACGGCCAAAGGGCCACTGCGCCGCCAACGGCTGCAAACGCTCCACCTGCAAGGGTCAGGAAGTCACGGCGATTTGGGTCTTCGGCGTGAGTTGCCACGGCTATCTCCTAGTGCCATTCGTCCGGCGCGCCGGTGTGCGCGGCGAAGGAACAATTTCTCGAGAACTGACTAAAGCACGCCTGCCCGCGCGCCCACACGAGCACGTTTCGACGCGCGGCACTTCTGACACCCTTTGCCTTGCGTCTCAAGGCACTTCAGAGCTTGACCCTAAGAGGCAATTTGGCGCAGCACATTAAAACCTGGAAAATCGACGTTTCCAATACTGATTGGCGAATACCGCAACAGAACGCCGCCCATGCGCATCGCACTTTACCAACCCGACATTCCGCAGAATACCGGTACCATTTTGCGGATGGCGGCATGCCTAGATATATCCGTCGACGTGATCGGCCCAGCCGGCTTCGATATGTCCGAACGCTCGTTGCGGCGCTCGGCGCTCGATTATCTCGCGTTCGTCGACCTAACCCGGCACGTCAGTTGGGCGACGTTTCGCGCCGCAGTAAAAGGCGCGGTGCCACCACCGCGGATCATTCTGTTGTCCTCGAAGGCCGCGACCGACTACCTCGACTTTAAGTTCGCTCCCGCCGACATCCTGCTGCTGGGACGTGAAAGCGCCGGCGTACCCACTGCGGTTCACGACAATGTCGATGGGCGAATCGCAATTCCTATGCGCACCGGTCTGCGATCGCTGAACATTGCGGTTGCCGCGGCGATGGTGACCGGCGAGGCGTTGCGGCAAACGCGCGCCGGTTAGGCTGCTCGTCTTTGCTGCGCGAGCCAAATTCCGCCGATCACAAGGGCCAACGCGACGGCGTGATAGGGCGCGAACGGCTCGTTGATCAGCACCACCGCGAGCACAGCTGCAAACACCGGCACCAGGTTGACGAACACGCCGGCCCTCCCCGGCCCAATCAGATCGACGCCACGCAGATAGAACAACTGCGAGAGGCAACTCGGAAAGATCGCGACCCATGCGGTGATCAGCCAGCCCTTCGGTGTCGGCAGTGTCAGCCCGCTCGTCATCGCCTCGTAGGCCAACAACGGGAGTGATGTGACCGCGGCGATGATCGCTAGGAGCGTGAAGAACGCAGGGCCTGGCATCTGCGGACGGTTCCTGAGCGCAACGGTATAAAACGAGTACAGCACGCAAGCCGCCAGCATTGCCAAATCGCCCTTGTTCGACGCGGTTTCCAGAATCGACAATGGCGCACCGTGCGTTGCCACCACGACGACGCCGCACGCTGTAATCAAAACTCCAATCATCTGCGTCCACGATGCGCGCGTACCGTGCGCGATGAAGGCGCCAGCCAGCACGAATATCGGAATACTGCCCTGCAAGATGCCGATATTGATGGCTGTCGTGTACTGCGCCGCGACGTAAAAGAGTGCGTTGAAACCGGTGAAGCCGAGCGTCGCCATCAGTACGATGCGCCACCGGCGTGGCCAGATCTCGCCCCAATTCGCGCGCACTTCACCGCCGTAGATCGGCCACATCACGCAGATGACGAATAACCAACGTAGGCAGACCAGCATGAAAGGCGAGACCTCGCCGATCGCCAGCCGTCCCGCCACTGTATTGCCGGCCCAAAACAGGGCGCACAGCGTCAAAAGCACGCTTGGCCAAGCATAAAGCGTGCGGTGCAGGCGAGCGAACATAGTTTGAGGTCGTCCTGGCGGGGCGGGAGGCGAAACTAAGATTTAGCGGGTAGCGCGTAACGCCGGTAACAGCAAGCCAACCGTCCTTTCTGCCGAGGCTTACCCCTCGCTCATCGTCCCCGACCGTTGCTCGGCCGGCTTGTCGCGCTTGCTCAAGTTGAGGGCGCTGGTGATAATCGCGACGTGGGTAAACGCTTGCGGAAAATTGCCCAGCATACGGTGGTTTTTCGCATCATATTCCTCGGAGAAGAGACCGACATCGTTGCCCAGGCCCAGTATCCGCTCGAACATGACGCGCGCCTCGTCGTGCCGGCCCAACAGCACGAGATTGTCGACCAACCAGCAACTGCAGGCCAGGAATGCGCCTTCATCGCCAGGAAGCCCGTCAAGCTTTGACCCGGTCCGGTAGCGGCACACCAGGCCGTTCGACATCAAGTTGTGCTCAATCGCCTCTGCCGTCGATCGTACGCGGGGATCGGACGGCGGCAGGAACCCGACCAGGGGAATCAGCAACGTACTGGCGTCGAGATCGGTGGCACCGTAACTCTGCACGAATGAGCCGATCTTTTCATCATAGCCCTGCTCGCATACTTCGCGATGGATCTGTTCCCGCACTTCGCGCCACCGTTCGATCGGCCCCTCGACACCGAACTGTTCGATTGTCTTGATCGCGCGGTCGAATGCCACCCAGGCCATGACCTTCGAGTGAGTAAAATGCCGCCGTCCCCCGCGGACCTCCCAAATTCCTTCGTCCGGTAACCGCCAAATCGTCTCCAGATGCTCAATCAACTTGCACTGGAGATCCCATCCGG
>JANMNO010000107.1:0-17989 GCA_031374115.1 Hyphomicrobiaceae bacterium
TCGAAGCCGGCAGCAAAAAGTCGGCCGTGGTCAGCTGGTTGTCGTCGAACCACCATGCCGGTGGTACGATGACCTATCCCGGCATGAACCATATCCATGTCGACATTGGTTCGCACTTCGTTTCGCTGGCCGGTGGCCGGCACCATGCTAGCCGTTCACGTTCGACGCGGGAGGCTGCCGACCAACGTTCGTTTCGCGTCGCGCGCGCATGGAAGAGTTCGCGCATGAGTCTTGGTGCAAAGAAGTCGGACGACTCGGACGACTAAGAAAAGTATCGGGTGCGGAGGCGTCACAAAATCCAGTGCCGCTTCCGCAGTCGCGAAAACTCACCACGTGAGGCTTAACTTGGCCTTGCCGGTGACATCGGGTGTCGCCTCGGTCATGCCGAAATAGACACCGATGTCCAATGCAGCCTTCGGCTGCTGTCCGCCTTTGCCGTGTGGCTGACCAACGTCACGCTCGAAATACAGTACCGGTCCGATGCGATGCTCCTGGAACGCAACGGGCATGCCGCTGCCGACATCGGCAATCGTGCCGTAAGCCTCGATGCCGATCGCCATGCCCTCCTTGATTTCGCGCTTGGCCATTACGCCGTAAGTGAAATCAAAGCCATCGGTCCGGTTCTCCCCGAATGTCTTCTGCAGGAACGGGTTGAGCGTGAGCGACAGTTTGTCGTCGCCGAACTGGATGATTGGGCCAAAGGTGAACGTATTTGTCTCCTGGTCGTTCACCCGCACGTCGACGCTCGAGTACCAGCCGTAATCGAAACCCGGCCGCGCCTTGCCAAAACGCAACTGCATCTCGGCACCCGCGGTCGACGTTTTCCAATTCTCATCGACGGCCTGATCGAAATTCACTTTGCCACCGATGAAGAACCACGATGTCGGGCTGTAGCCGAGGTCGAGTTCGGTGCTGTAGCGGGTCGGATCGGAGTTGACCGGGAAGCGGCCCTGCACCGCTGAATTCCAGCTGAAACTCGTTTGCCCCTGCGTGATCTCCGGCGATTTCACTTCGAACGTTCCGGCCAGCGCGGATACCGCACCGCACAACACAAAGATGGCCGGGAGAGCCAGAAGTCGCAGGCAGCGCATGAAGTTCGTCCTTGGGCACCAAGTTATTCGGAAGTTCGACGCAGCTTCGCCAAAACACTTCATCGACTAACATCCTTGCCGCAGGGCTGTCTTCGCGTTCGATCGAGAAGCCGATTAGGTTTGTCAGCGCTGGAGCAAAAGAGCCACATGGCGCGCGGGATGCCCGTTTTCTGAGCAGTTAAACTCGTATTCACTTCGGCGCGACTGGCCTGCCCGGCCGTCTTGCCGCACTGCAAAAAAAGGATTACGCCATAGACGAGTTCGAAGTATCAAGGACATCTGAGATGAACGCGCATGACGCCGCGCCCAAGGGCGATGCCAGCAAGACCGCAGTCTTGACGCTGAACGGCAAGACTTCGCCGATGCCGATACGATCCGGCTCGATCGGACCCGACGTTATCGACGTAACGCGGGTATACCGCGACACAGGTTGCTTCACCTACGATCCCGGCTTTACGTCGACCGCCAATTGCTCGTCGCGCATCACCTACATAGACGGCGATAAGGGTGTCCTGCTCTATCGCGGCTACCCTATTGGAGAACTGGCCGAGGGCTCCAACTTCATCGAGGTTTGTTACCTGTTGCTGCACGGTGAATTGCCGACCAAGCCGCAGCTCGACGAATTTCGCACCACCATCACGCGCCACACCATGGTGCACGAGCAAATGTCCCGCTTCTTCACGGGCTTCCGTCGTGATGCGCATCCGATGGCGGTGATGACCGGCACCGTCGGCGCGCTGTCGGCGTTTTATCACGACTCGACCGATATTAACGATCCCATGCAGCGCATGATTGCTTCGCACCGCATGATCGCCAAGACACCCACGATCGCTGCGATGGCGTACAAGTATTCGATCGGACAGCCGTTCATCTACCCGCGCAACGATCTCGATTACACGTCGAACTTCTTGCAGATGTGTTTCGCGGTGCCGTGTGAACCGTATCACGTCAACCCCGTGATCTCACGCGCGCTCGATCGCATCTTCATGTTGCACGCCGATCACGAGCAGAACGCCTCGACCTCGACCGTGCGGCTCGCTGGATCTTCGGGAGCAAACCCGTTCGCTTGCATTGCAGCTGGCATAGCCTGCCTGTGGGGACCCGCACATGGCGGCGCCAACGAAGCCGCGCTCAACATGCTCGAAGAGATCGGCACCGTCGATCGCGTACCCGAGTTCGTCAAGAAGGCGAAGGACAAGACGTCGGGCTTCCGCCTGATGGGGTTCGGTCACCGCGTCTACAAGAACTACGATCCACGTGCCAAAGTCATGCAGAAGACGACGCACGAGGTGCTCGATGCACTTGGCGTGCGTGACGAGCCGTTGCTGAAAGTAGCGATGGAACTTGAGCGTATCGCGCTGCAGGACGACTACTTTATCGAGAAAAAGCTGTACCCCAACATCGACTTCTATTCAGGCATCACGCTGCGCGCAATCGGCTTCCCGAAGTCGATGTTCACCGTGCTCTTCGCGGTCGCCCGTACGGTCGGCTGGATTGCGCAGTGGAAAGAAATGATCGAGGATCCAGAGCAGAAGATCGGCCGGCCGCGTCAGCTTTATATCGGCAATACCCAGCGCCACTACACGGCCGTGGATCGTCGCGTTTAGCGCGCGTTTTCCATCATGAAGCCTGAGGGCCAGGAGCAATCCTGGCCTTTTTGATGTATAGGCGTTTGATCCACCTTTCGACGAGACATCGCGATGCCCGCCTCCGCCCTGATGAATGTAATGGTTGCCGCTGTCCGCAAGGCCGGCCGCGGCCTCGCGCGTGATTTCGGCGAGGTGGCGCAGTTGCAGGTGTCGATCAAGGGCCCGGCAAACTTCGTCACGAAGGCCGACCTCAAAGCCGAGGAAACGCTTTATCAGGAACTTTCGAAGGCGCGCACCGGATACTCTTTTTTGATGGAAGAATCCGGCGCCGTCGAAGGTGACGACAAGAGCCACCGGTGGATCATCGATCCGTTGGATGGCACGACGAACTTCCTCCATTCGATCCCGCTGTTTTGCATTTCGGTGGCACTGGAGCGCGAGGGGCAGCTCGTTGCCGGCGTGATCTTCAATCCAATTACGGACGAGCTGTACACGGCGGAAAAAGGCAAGGGTGCGTTTCTCAACGATCGCCGTCTGCGGGTCGCTGCGCGCACGACACTCGCCGACTGCGTGGTTGCGACGGGCATCCCCCATCGGGGTCGCGACAACCATCCTCGCTACCTGCGCGAGGCCGAAGTGATCCTCAAGGAAATATCCGGCATGCGGCGGACCGGCGCCGCAGCGCTCGACTTGGCTTGGACCGCAGCCGGGCGCTTTGATGGCTATTGGGAATATGGCATCAAGCCGTGGGACATCGCGGCCGGCATCGTATTGACACGCGAGGCCGGGGGCTTCGTTACCGATATGGAGGGCGGCGCCGATATGTTGGCTAAGGGCAATATCATTGCCGGCAACGACAAGATCCGCAGAGCGCTCCTCGCGCACATTCAAACGGCGGCGATCAAGCGTTAGTTAGCTGAGCGGCGGTGCGGCGTCGCGCATTTGCTGCCGGCGTAGCTGAGCCTCCCGCCGGGTGATGTAAAACGCCGACGAGAAGATGATGACGGCACCGGCCAGCATCCATATGTCGATCGTCTCGCCGAACATCAGGTAGCCGATCGCGACCGCAAATGGCAGCCGCGAAAACTCGAACGTGAACACCAGCGAAGCGTCGGTCGATGCAAAGCCGCGCATCAGGGACACATGCCCGATAATCGCGCACAGCCCCATGCCGGCGATATAGGGCCACAAGCTCAACGCCGGCCATTGCCATACGAACAACGCCGGTATCAGAGAAAACGGCGTCATAAGCATGGTCGATATGAAGACGATCCGATCGGCATCGTCGGTCGCCGTCATTTGTTTGAGTAGGGGGCCGATGACGCCCGCCGACAAAGCCGAGAATAGCGCCAGCGCCTGACCGAGCCCGAAACTCGTGGTGCCTGGCCGTAGAATTATCATGGCGCCGATGAAGCCAACCGCGAGCGCCGTCCAACGCCGTCCGCGCACGATCTCGCCTAAAAAAATCGCGGCGAACAGGGTGGCGAACAGCGGCCCTAGGAAGCCAAATGCGGTCAGCTCGGCGATCGGAATGAGTGAGAGCGAATAGAACCACGTCATCATCGACAGCAACGCGATGCCAACGCGAAAGCCGTACATCTTGAACTGCGTGGAATAGGCAATCGAGGCGCCGCGGACTGCCAGCAGCGGCAGCAGGAACATGAAGCAGAACGCGTTGCGCAGGAAGATGATCTGCAGCGGATCGATGCCCGCGCGCGACGCATATTTCGCGAACCCGGCGAGCCCGGCGAATGAGATCATCGCCAGTGTCACCCAGAAAAATCCGACGATCGGATTGCTTTGCTGGCCGCTTGCGCCGCTGTTCTTGAGTGTTGCCGCTATGGTTGCGAGCGATCGATGCTCGTGCGTCGCCAAGTTTGGCCCCCTTGCATTCACTTCCCGGCAACTTGCGTTGAAACGGTTGGCGATGACAAGGCATGCCAGTTATGCGCCGCCGCGCCCGGCTGAGCCAGGGCACTTGCGCGGGCAGTCACCCTGTCACACTGTGCCGGTCAGGACAAATTAGTAAGGTCGAGGCGGCGATGGCCACGTTGAACAAAGAAAGTGGAACGCGCGCTGGGGCTATCGCGCGCGCTCGCACCTACGTCACCGATGGCAGCTTTGAGACTGAACTCGCCCGTCGCGTGGCGCATCGCACGGAAAGCCAAGCGCTGCCTGGTTCATTGCCACATCTGGCGGACTATCTCACCGGCGAGATTGGCCCGGCATTCGAGGTGATGGGCTTTACGTATAAACTTTATCCAAACCCAGTTGCCGGGCAGGGTCCGGTCTTGCTGGCAACACGTATCGAAGATCCTTCGTATACGACCATGCTCGGCTATGGCCACGGCGACGTCATCCGCGGACAAGATGCGCTGTGGAGCAAAGGTGCCGGACCCTGGGTCACAAAGCGCGACGGTGATCGGCTTTATGGTCGCGGCACCGCCGACAACAAAGGCCAGCACACGATCAACATGGCGGCCTTGCGTTGCGTGTTGGACGAACGCGGCGGCCGTCTCGGCTTCAACGTCAAGATGATCATCGAGATGGCCGAAGAAACCGGCTCGGCCGGACTGCATGATGTGATCCGCGCCAACAAGCGCGATTTCGCGGCCGACGTTTTTATCGCCTCCGATGGCCCGCGCGCGCAGGCTCATCGGCCGACGATCGTGCTCGGAAATCGCGGCGGTTCGCTGTTCGATCTCGTTTGCGACTTGCGGCAAGGTGGCCATCACTCCGGCAACTGGGGCGGGTTGCTCGCCGATCCCGGGCTGATCCTTGCGCACGCACTCGCGACGATCACGGGTCCGACCGGTGAGATCAAGATCGCGGAGTGGCGGCCGCCAGCCATAGCACCCAACATCAAGGCCGCACTCGCTGACGTCGCGATCGACGGCGGCACCGATGGTCCTGCTGTCGACACATGGTGGGGTGAGCCGGGATTGACCGGTCCCGAAAAGGTCTACGCCTGGAATTCCTTTGCCGTGCTGGCGATGAAGTCGGGCATCCCGGAAGCGCCGGTCAATGCGATTGCGCCGGTTGCCCGCGCCCGTTGCCAGTTGCGCTACGTCGTCGGCACCGACGAAGACGCGATACTGACAAGTCTTCGCCGTCATCTCGACGCACACGGGTTCGAGCGCGTGAAAATTGAGCAACCGGCTGAAAGTGGTCGCTTTCACGCCACCCGTACCGATCCGGATGATCCGTGGGCGCTGTGGGTGCGCAAATCGTTCGAGACGACGATCGGCAAGTCTAATGCTGCCAAGCCGGCGATTATTCCTAGCACAGGCGGCGGCGTGCCGAACGACGCGTTCCAGTATATACTTGGACTGCCCACAATATGGATTCCGCACTCGTACGCGGGTTGTTCGCAGCACGCGCCCGACGAGCATATCCTGATGTCGGTTTCGCAATCAGCTGCCGAGCTTATGGCTGGCGTTTATTGGGATCTCGGATCGGACAAGACACCATAACGTATCGTCACTACGCCCGTTCGCACGCTAAATCAGGACACTTTTCATGACCGAACCTTGCGATCTATCGGCCGTCACCGCGCGCCGCCTGATTGGCGCCAAGCGCCTCTCGCCTGTCGAACTCCTCGATAGCTGCCTGAAGCGGATCGAGGCGACGAACAAGACGTTCAACTCGATCGTCGCGATGGATGAAAAAGCTGCGCGCAAGATGGCAAAGCAAGCCGAAGCGCAAGTCATGCGTGGCGACGAGTTGGGCTTGCTGCACGGGCTTCCCCTGGGCGTGAAGGATCTGCAGGCAACCGCGGGATTGCGCACCACGTGGGGCTCGTTGCTGTACAAGGATCATATACCGAAGGAGGACGACGCCAACGTCGCCCAGGTGCGCAGTCACGGGCCGGTCATTCTGGCGAAGACCAATACGCCGGAGTTCGGCGCTGGTGCCAACACCCGTAATCGCGTGTACGGCGCTACCGGCAATCCGTTCGATCCGGAAAAGACATGCGCTGGCTCATCGGGTGGCTCGGCGGTGGCATTGGCTCTTGGGCAGGTGACACTTGCGACCGGTTCCGACTATGGCGGATCGTTACGGACTCCGGCTGCCTTCTGCGGCGTGACCGGCTTTCGCCCGTCACCCGGTCTCGTGCCCTCCCCTGACCGGGCGATCGGACTTTCGCCATTTCCGGTTGCAGGTCCGATGGGCCGTTCGGTAGCCGACGTGCATCTCCTGCTGAAGGCGCAATTGGACGTCGATGCGCGCGACCCGTTCTCCTCCGATAACGCCCACCGTATTCCTGAAACGTTGTCCGCTATCGATCTTGGTGGCATTACTGCTGCGATCTCGACCGATCTCGGTTGTTGCCCGGTCGATGAGGGGATCGCGCGCACTTTCCAATCGAAGGTTAAAACCTTTAGTGGGGTGTTTGCCGAAGCGCAGTACCGTGATCCCGATCTCACCGGCGTGCACGACGTGTTCGAGACATTCCGCGGCATTTACTTCGTCGGCGCGCACGGCGAACGCTTGGCCAAGCACCGAGACTTACTCGATCGAAACGTCATCGACAACACCGAGCGCGGGTTGAAGATCACCGCGTCCGAGGTCGCCAAAGCCGGCGTCGAGCAAACGAAGCTCTACCAGCGCTTTTTATCGATGTTCGACGAAATCGACGTGTTGATTTGTCCCGCTGCATCGGTATCGCCATTCCCGCATTCGCAACTTTTCATCGACGAGATAAACGGTGAGAAGATGCCGACGTATATGCGATGGCTCGCCCTCAGTTACGCCCTGACCACCGTGCTTCCAGCTGCCGTTGTCATTCCCTGTGGGTTCGATGGACATGGCATGCCGTTTGGTATCCAAGTGGTGGGCCCGAACGGGTCGGATGGGCTGATCTTGGAAGTGGCGCACGCGCTCGAGCACATCCTGGCGGAAAATGTCGA
The DNA here is from genome assembly GCA_031374115.1 of Hyphomicrobiaceae bacterium. GTDB lineage: Bacteria > Pseudomonadota > Alphaproteobacteria > Rhizobiales > Hyphomicrobiaceae > JAKFWF01. The sequence continues at coordinate 7,591 of JANMNO010000107.1, forward strand.
AACCCGGCGACCGATCCCGGTCTCGGCAAAGAGCTGAATCGACAGTGAACTATTTGAACCTTGCGCGCGTACGAAGGATATGGTGCGACCTCAGATGCAAGACGCGATCACTGACCGCCGCAGGGTGAAGTGTCGCGATCAGACCAGGCGTGGATCCTAGTGCTGCCGTTTCAAAATTGGCTTTATCCAAAGGACGCCGGTCTCTACTGTCAGCCGGGTGACTTCTATATCGATCCTCATCGGCCGGTGCCCCGTGCAGTGATCACGCACGGGCATTCAGACCACGCGCGACCGGGGCACAATTGTGTGCTTGCGACCGCCGAAACCATCGCCATCATGCAAACACGGCTGGGACTGAATTGCGCCGCCACGTTTCAAATCGAGTCGTTGGGACAAATAATACGTATTGGCGCCGTCGATGTTTCACTGCACCCCGCCGGTCATGTGCTGGGGAGTGCGCAAGTCAAGCTCGTGTATCAGGGTCGAACCGCGGTGATCTCCGGCGATTACAAGCGCCGCTCGGATCCGACGTGCCGACCGTTCGAGGTGGTCCCGTGCGAGTTGTTTGTTACCGAGGCAACGTTTGGATTACCTGTGTTTCGCCATGAGCCCGACGACGGCGAGATTGGCCGGCTATTGGCATCACAAGCAGCTTTCCCTGAGCGCACGCACTTGGTTGGCGTTTACGGTCTCGGCAAGTGTCAGCGTCTTATCATGTTGCTGCGGCATGCAGGCTACGATCGCCCGATCTGGTTGCATGGCGCTATGAAAAGCATGTGCGATCTTTACCGGGAACTTGGCATCGCGCTCGGCGAGCTGCCGCTCGTGTCGGAAGCAAAAACTAGTCTCGCGGGAGAAATCGTGTTGTGTCCGCCGTCGGCGTTGCGCGATCGCTGGTCACGCCGGTTGGCAGATCCGGTCACAAGCTTCGCGTCGGGGCGGATGCGCGTGCGCGGGCGCGCGCGTCAGCGCGGCGTCGAACTGCCATTGATCATATCCGATCACGCCGACTGGCCTGAGTTGATCCAGACGATTGAGGATACGGGCGCGGCGGAGATCTGGGTTACGCACGGCCGTGAGGAAGCGCTCGTGCACCAGATCGGCCTGATGGGCCGGCGTGGGCGGGCCTTGGCGCTGGTCGGCCGCGAGGATGAGGCGGACTAGCGGTGGAGCATTTTGCCAACCTTCTGGATCGTCTCGTCTATACGCCCGGCCGTAATGCCAAGCTGCGCCTGATGGCTGAGTACTTTCGCACAACCCCCGACCCGGATCGCGGATGGGCGCTGGCAGCACTGACCGGCGGATTGCCGTTTTCGTTTCACGTGCGCCGGACGCTCGCCGATCTGATGGCCAAGCGTCTCGATCCCGAGTTGTTTCGTCTGTCGCGCGACTACGTGGGCGATACGGCTGAAACGGTTGCGCTGGTGTGGCCAGAACCAGCGGATGCGGGCGAGCCGCCTCGATTGGCCGATGTCGTTGCCGAACTTGTACTGATCGACAAGCGCGCGCTCGGCATTCGTATCGAAAGCTGGCTCGATCGACTGGACGCGACCGGGCGATGGGCGTTGTTGAAGCTGCTGACCGGCGCGCTTCGGGTCGGTGTCTCTGGTCGTCTCGCCAAGACCGCGATCGCCAACATGGGTAACCGCGAGATCGACGAGGTCGAGGAGATTTGGCATGGGCTGGCGCCGCCTTATCTGTCGCTGTTTGCTTGGCTGGATGGCACAGCTCCGAAGCCTGACATGACGGGTGCGCCGGTGTTTCGCCCGCTCATGCTCTCGCACCCGCTGGAGGCAGCTGATTTGGCCGCCCTCGACGTTGAAGAGTATTCGGCCGAATGGAAGTGGGATGGCATACGCGTGCAGATCGCAGCCGGTCGGGGCGAGGCCCGGCTCTACTCGCGCACCGGCGACGACATCGGTCGCAGTTTCCCTGAAATCGTCGGCAACGTTGGTTTCGAGGGCGTTCTCGATGGTGAGTTGTTGATCAAGCGCGATGATGAAATTGCGCCGTTTAACGATCTGCAGCAGCGGCTCAATCGCCAAGTCGTATCGAAAAAGATGCTGAGCGATTTTCCCGCCCACATCCGGCTGTACGATGCGTTGTTGCTGGGTGATGAGGACTTGCGGTCCTTACCACTCGTGCAGCGCCGGTTGCGGCTCGAAGCTTGGTTTGCCAAGACGAAGCCTGTGGCGATGGATTTGTCTGATCCGATTCCGATATCGAGCAAGGACGAGTTGCAGGCGTTATGGCGCACCACACGCGGCATCGGCATCGAGGGCCTGATGCTAAAGCGGCGCGAAAGTCCGTATCTCGCTGGACGCCCAAAAGGTCATTGGTGGAAATGGAAGCGCTCCGCCCTCACTGTCGATTGCGTGTTGATGTATGCGCAGCGCGGTTCCGGCAAGCGTTCGTCCTATCACTCGGATTTCACCTTTGGTGCGTGGCGCATGCGCGACGACGGAACCCGCGAGCTGGTGCCTGTGGGAAAGGCGTACTCCGGTTATACCGATGCCGAACTTTTGGAAATCGATCGATGGGTGCGAAATCATACGATTGACCGGTTTGGTCCGGTGCGCTCCGTCACACCAGAGCTGGTCATGGAAATCGCCTTTGATGCTGTTCAGCGTTCGGCGCGGCACAAGTCCGGCGTGGCCATGCGTTTCCCGCGCATACATCGAATTCGGTGGGATAAGCCGGCAGCAGAAGCCGACGAATTGAGCACCCTTGAGGGGCTAATCGAGGGTTTATAGAATTCGTTGCGTTGTCTTTCTCGTAATGAGCTTTTTAATCGATAGTTGAAATTGGCTTGGTTAATTGGCATAATTTCCATGCGCACTTTTTTTGCGCTGCGATAGGGCTTGCGGATTATCCGGTATTGGTTCTGGCCGTGGTGCGGTACAGCACCGGGATCAGCCGTTCAGCTTGTGGCGTTGAGGTAGCGGAGGATGGCAATGCAGCACTCTCAAAATTCTGCGACGGATGCAAACCGGTGGCCGGCTATGGCGTGGTCGCCCGCGGCTTGGTTCCCAGGTTTCGGCGGTCAGGCGAACTTGCCGGCCCAGGGCATGGAGACGATGCTGCAGAGTTTCGATCCCTGGCTCCGAGCGATGTCCCAAACAAACATCGAGTTTTTGCGACTATTAACCCGGCGCTCGCAAGCGGCGGTAGAGATGGCAACGAAGGCAGCGCAATGCCGCGAGCCGCAGGACCTGATGGGGTTACAGACACACTTTTGGCAGACCGCCGTTCAACAGCATACCGATGCCGCTCGGCAGATCGTCTCCAGTTGGGGGAGTGTGATGCCGATGGCCGGCGCCTTGGCCAACAGCATCGCACAGCCGACGGCCTCCGTGAAAGCTACGGCCGAGACGGCTAGAGATTTCTTGGCGACGACCGCCGAGGCCAAGGACAACAATGCGGCGCCAGTCTCACCCACGGCGTCGCGCACGCCGGGTGGTGACCGAGATCGTCGCAGCGCCGCGTGATCGACGGGGGGCTGAGCTGCACCAGGAGTAACCCCCGAAATGATGGGCTCGGCTGCCTTTCGCTTCTTGTTGTGGTTGCTGGGATATGGCGCGTGGATCATTCCAGCTGCGGGCGCCAATCCGTTGCGGCACGTCGAGGAGGATTTGGCTCAGCGCTACAGCGGGATCGGACACTGTGAACCTGAGGTACTCGCATGCCGGCTCCGACGAGGAGCATTAGGCCTTACAACACTGGATGTGCGCTCGGCGGAAGAGTTCGAGGTCAGTCATATTGCGGGTGCCGTGCGGGTCGATCCAAACATCACGGCTAACGAATTTGCCCGTCGTTTTGCCCACCTTGTCGAAGGGCGGGATGTGCTGGCCTACTGTTCGGTCGGCTTACGCAGCACGGCATTCGCTCATCGGCTCCAACGCACCTTCATCGACACCGGTGCGAACACGGTGAGTAACCTGCGCGGCGGACTTTTTCGGTGGCGTAACGATGGTCATCCGATGGTGCGGCGCGACGGTTCAGCCGAAAAGATTCATCCTTACAATGAGTATTGGGCTCGTTTCTTGAAACAAGCCGCCACTCCTAGGTAAATTGGTAGCGAAAGCGTCAGTATGTGAGGTATAAGCTGCATTCATTGAAGTTCCCTTTTTAACCCCTGGCCGGCCCAGGTAGTTTCCTAGGTACCTCTCAAGATTTGTTCACTTAATGTTCTTTGAAGAGGTAAGCATAATGGATGTAAAAGCTGAGATAAACGACCTCAAGCGCAGGGTTGGCGATCTCGAAGGCGCGGTAAACGTACTCACTGGACAGTTCGGCAAAATCCACCCGGACATCCTTGCGATCAAGCGCGAGGCAGCTGACGGTTTCGAACAGATGAACAAAGCCACCGCGAGTGTGCTTGCACGAGTCGACACGCTAAACACTCAAGTGTGGAGCTTGCGCGACGACTTGCCCGCAATGCTCAGCGAGGTCGTCGGCAACATCGTCGATCGCAGTTGAGGCGGGAGCTCAAAAACCCCGGCAGTGATGATATCTGGCCCACGAAGACGGGCTGTGCGTGTTGATTGCGTGTCTCTTTAACCACCCGCAATTGACGCTCGAACTGACGGGCTTGAACACCCGACCGTAGCCGTACAAGTCGACGGGCGGGGCATAAAACGTTCGATAGTAGGCGGGTGGGTAGTAGGCCGGCGGCACCAGGGCAAAACCGCGTGCTTCATGACCGTAACGCAAAGCGCCAGCTTCAGCTGAGATCGAAGGCAGGACGGCGACCAGCCACGTGGCTGCAATTACTAACGGGCGATGTCTCTTCAATACGTCGTCTCCTGTAGTATCCGGTGGAGATTGATCATGACGCGAACCGCTATCGGCAGGATAGCAGTTCTTCGTTGATGGAGCATGGTTTTGTTTTCACCCTTCACCGCTTGCCTCGCAGCGCATAATGTCGGAATTGTCAGTCGAACTCGTTCATTAGGATATCGGGCATGCAGGAAAAAGCACCGCGCGCGGGCACGACCGAATTGTCCAAGGCGCAGTTCGCATGGGACGATGCGTTCCTGCTGGAGGACCAGCTGACCGGCGATGAGCGCATGATCCGCGATACCGCGCGCGACTACTGCCAGTCGAAGCTGATGCCCCGGGTGATCGAGGCCTACGCCAAGGAAAAGACCGACCGGTCGATTTTCACCGAAATGGGTGCCCTCGGATTGCTTGGCGTCACCATTCCGGAAAAGTACGGATGCGCCGGCGCCAACTACATTGCGTATGGGCTCGTTGCACGCGAAGTCGAGCGCGTCGATAGCGGCTACCGATCCATGAACTCGGTGCAGTCGTCTTTGGTGATGTACCCCATCTATGCCTATGGCTCAGAAGCGCAGCGCATGAAATATTTGCCGAAGCTCGCTACCGGCGAATGGGTCGGTTGCTTCGGTTTGACGGAGCCTGATGCCGGTTCCGACCCGGCGGGGATGAAGACCCGCGCCGAGAAGGTCGCCGATGGCTATCGCATCACCGGCTCCAAAATGTGGATCTCCAACGCACCGATCGCCGACGTTTTTGTAGTTTGGGCAAAGTCGGCGGCGCACGGAGACAAGATTCGCGGTTTTGTGCTCGACAAGGGTATGAAGGGCCTGTCGGCCCCGAAGATCGAAGGCAAGTTGTCGCTTCGCGCGTCCGTCACCGGCGAAATCGTAATGGACGGCGTCGTTGTGCCTGAAGACGCGCTCTTGCCGAACGTGTCGGGGCTGAAGGGTCCGTTCGGTTGTCTCAATCGCGCTCGCTACGGCATTTCGTGGGGCGTGCTCGGCGCGGCCGAAGATTGTTTCATGCGGTCGCGCCAATACACGCTTGACCGCAAGCAGTTCGGGCGGCCGCTCGCGCAAACCCAGCTGGTGCAGAAGAAACTTGCCGATATGCAAACAGAGATTGCGCTTGGCCTGCAAGGCGCCTTGCGCGTCGGCCGCCTGCTCGACGAGGGCCGGGCCGCGCCGGAGATGATCTCGATCGTCAAGCGCAACAACTGCGGCAAGGCTTTGGATATCGCTCGCGTTTCGCGCGATATGCACGGGGGCAACGGCATTGCGCAAGAATATCACGTGATGAGGCACTCGCAGAACCTCGAAACGGTGAACACATACGAAGGCACCCACGACGTACACGCATTGATCCTCGGCCGGGCGATCACCGGATTGCAGGCATTCTTTTAGGGGGCCTTCCTCCGCATACGAGGTTTGTCTTGCTCTCGCAGTGGGTGCGATGCGACCATCATCCAGACAAACTGATTCACATCGGCGCTATTCAGGCAAGGACCGGGGACGACAACCAGGATGGCGGGCACCGAATCGGCGCAGGCTGCCTCGAAACTGGGGTTCGGCTTCGAGAAACTGGGATACATGGTGCTGCGTGCGCCATGGGTCACCGCGCTGTTGCTGGCGCTTGTCACGGCGTTTGCGGCGCTCGGTCTAGGCCGCCTTCAAGTCGACGATAGCCTGTCGGAGTTGTTTCGCACCAACACGCCCGAGTTTGCGAAATACGAGGAGATCGATCGGCGCTTTCCCTCCAGCGAGTACGACGTATTGGCGGTCGTCGAGGGCACGGCGCTGCTTACCCGCGAGGGGCTCGATGCCTTCAACAAGGCGGTCATCGAGCTGCAGCTAGCCGACGGCGTCAGCGGCCTGGTGTCGATGGTATCGGCGCGCGGCAAACCCGACGCCACCGGTTATGCAGCCCCCATCGTGCCCGACGAGTTGCCTCCTGATCAGGCAGCTTTCGATGCGATGATCGCTGCTCTTCGCAGTAATGAAATCGTGGCGGGCAAGTTTCTCTCCGCCGATGGCACACTAGCATTGATCGTCATGTCGCTCGATCGCGCAACCGTCGTCGAGCGCGGCGCGCGCCCGATCATCGAGGCGATCCGCGCCGACGCGATCAAGGCCCTCTCGGCTGCCGGACTCGGCGTGAAGTTCACCGGTGCTCCGGTTATGCAACTTGAAATTCGCAACGCCGTCGAGCGTGACAGGCTGGTCTACAATGGACTGGGTTTCTTACTCGGCGCGATTATCGCGTTTGTATTTTTTCGCCGCTTCTCGTTCATGATCATGGCCGTGGTGCCACCAATGCTGGCGGTTATCTGGTCACTGGGCGCACTTGGTTGGCTCGGCTTCAAGCTCAATCTGTTTCTGAACGTCATGACACCGCTCGTCATGGTGATGGGGTTCGCCGATAGCATGCAGATGACGAGTGCGATACGCGATCGCCTCCGACAAGGCGACACGCGCGAGGAAGCGTTGCAGTTCGGCGTTCGTGTCGTCGGCCCGGCTTGCGTGTTGGCGCACGGTACCGCGCTACTGTCGTTTCTCGCCCTTACATTTTCTCCGTCGGGATTGATACGCACGTTTGGCATCGCGGGCGTGCTGTCTGTCATCATTTCATATTTTGTCGTCATCGCTGCACTGCCTGTGTTGGGTCGCATGCTGATCCGCACCGAAGGCGATGGCTCGATGGCGCGGGGCGCGGTTGACAGTGCGATGGATGCGTTGGGCACGTTCGTCGGCTATGTGGTCGATCGGGTGGTGCGGCATCCGGTATTCTTCTCGGTTCTGGGGTTTGCGAGCTTTGCAGTTCTCGTGGGGATCTACCTGGGGCTGGAGCCGCGCTATCGCCTTGCTGATCAGGTGCCGGACCGCGAGCAGGCGCTGTCGGCCACGGCTAGCCTCGACAACAAGCTGACCGGCGGCAATCCGGCCCACATCATGATCGAGTGGAAGGATAAGCGCTCGATCTATGATCCAAGTGTCCTAGGGGCGATCGCCAAAGCGCACGACGCGTTGGAAAAGCAGGCTGGCATCGGCAATGTGTGGTCGCTCGACAGCCTGCGCCGTTGGCTCGCCGAAGCCGGCGATACGCGCATCGAAACGGTGCAGAAATTCGTCGGCTATCTGCCGGAGACGCTGGTGCGCCGGTTTATCGCCAAGGACGAGGCGGCGGTGCTGGTCACGGGCCGCTTGCCGGACGTCGATTCAAGTCAGATCTTGCCGGTCGTCGAGAAACTCGACCGCGCGCTCGATGAGGTGCGCAAAGACTATCCAGGGCTGGAAATGTCGGTCACTGGGCTACCCGCGATCGCTGCGCGCTCCAGCGCGCGCATGATCGGCCAGTTGAAAACCAGCCTCTTCGTCGAGGTCATCTTCGTGTCGATCTTGCTGGGCTTGGCCTTCCGCTCGGTGGGCGTCATGGTGCTGAGTTTGTTGCCAGGCTTGTTCCCTGTGGCCGCCTCCGGTGCCTTGCTTCGTCTGACCGACGGTGGCCTGGAATTCGCCAGCGTCGTCGCCCTTGTCGTGATTTTCGGACTTGGCATCGACAGCCTGATCCACTTCCTCAACCGTCTGCAGCGAGAAGAGAAGCCGGGTGAAGATCCCGCATTGGCGATCAGGCGTGCGCGCGTTCTGGTCGGCCCCGCGATCATCCTGACCACGATCGTGCTCGTGCTTGGCCTGGGCGTCACCGTTTTTTCGGATCTACCTTCGTTGCGGCTGTTTGGCCGGGTGTGCGCTGTAACGCTCGCGGCGTCATTGATCGGTGACCTCGTGTTCCTGCCCGCAACGATCGTCCTGTGGCGGCGTTGGCGATCTCGATGAATTTGGGGGGCGCACGCGGCTGCCACTGTTTGGGGCCGCCGCGTGCTGCTACTTATAGGAGAAGCCGCTTAAACTATTCTTAAAGAGGTTTTAATCGGCGGCTGTGGATCTGCAGGCGGAAAAATTTCTGGCGGCGGAGGCATGGGCGGAAGGGGATCGCCAGGTGTAGGCAGAGGGCTATCGCCAGGGGTAGGCGGCCGGTCGGGTACCGGATGAGGATTTGGTGGCATCGGATTGGGGCTAGGTTCGGGTCTGCCCGGATCACCGGCTAATTTCATTCTTGTTTCTCCGTAAAATAGAAACAGCACGCTGAAATAGCGTGCAGCATTATGCTCAAATCCGGCGGCGCATTCTTTCAGTCTCAGCTTCATCCGGCTTATAAGGAGCCGCATCGGGGTCGAAACCTGTCCAGCCGCTCTCCTCGTATTGTTTTCTGCGTGCAATTGGATCGATCGGTTCATGCGCGTCCAGTATATGTTGAACACGCTCTGGTGATTGATCAGTCCGAACGGTAACGAGAGTACCGCCGCGGCGGACCGCTTCCGAATACACATGCGCATCTTGTTCGGGTGTTCCCGCTCCGACGAGTGCGCCTAAAATGCCTCCGGTCGCCGTCCCCGCAACCGCACCTAGGGCAGTCGATGCCAGCCAACCTGCCGCCACAACCGGACCAAGCCCGGGAATTGCCAGTAGGCCAAGCCCCGCTAACAACCCGGCGCCGCCGCCGAGCGCGGCGCCAAGCCCCATGCCGGTCGCGGCAGCGGAGGTCTCGTCGCCGTCGGTGTAATGCTCGGTGACGTTGTTGTTTGCGACTAGACTGATATCGCTCGAAGGTATGCCAGCCAACTCTAATTCGTGAACAACGCGCTTTGCCTGAGCGTACCCGTCATAAACTTTGCTGAATGCTTGCATTGCGATACTCCTGGACAAGATCCGCGAGCGCCAGAGGCCTCACTCCAGTCGGGCAACGTAATCAGGGGCATCGAGTTCCATGCGAGTTTTAATACCCGGGGCTATAATACACTTTCAAAACTCTCCTTTCCCTCGGGATGGAACAATTATTGTTGGCCAGCGTTCCGGCACAATCAAGAAAATCTAATTTATGGAGGCTTGAATGGCGCAAAGCTCCCAGCACTCGAGTGAGGATGAAAAGCTCAAGCGCGACGTGAAGGAAACAGGCCAGCAGATATCGCAAGCTGTCTCAGACACTGTTGGAAATGCCGCCGGAATGGCAGCAGATAAGGCGAGAGAAGCGCAGGAAAGCGTCAATGAGGTAGCTGGCAACATGCGGTCGGCCGTGGACAGCTCGCTGAAAAATCAGCCAATCGCGACCTTGGCGATTGCAGCAGGCGTGGGGTTTTTGCTTGGAGCCTTATGGAAATCGTAGGCGATCGATTTGCCAAAGATCAGCAACACAATCTTTGGCAGAATAAATTTCCATTGTTACCGTGCGCGAATTGCGAGTTTATTGACCAGATCCGTATCAGAGTTGTTTGAGCGCATCTGCTGTTCATCTCGTTACTCAGCTCGCGGGCGGCGGGTCGATCAAACGGCCCGCCTTTTTTTGCAATAATTGCGGACTTTCAATAATTGCGGACTTTATCGCGTCGGCTGGTCAAGCGCATTGCGGGTGCGAATGCATGCACGCCGCCATTCCGTTTTTGTCATATGGGTCGCGGGCTCCCAAAACGACATGCAGTCGGCCAGGGTGTTGCCCGAACCTACTCCGTTTTGTTCTTGCGAGGATGCTGCCGCTCCCACTCCCGGCTGGGTGCCCGCGCGAC
>JANMNO010000156.1:0-26166 GCA_031374115.1 Hyphomicrobiaceae bacterium
ACCTACTTCGGCAAGGAGCCGCAGCGTTTGTCGATCGGCGAGGCAGCGTTGCTGGTCGCGATCCCGCAGTCTCCGGAAACGCGAAGGCCGGACCGCTGGCCCGTGGCAGCCGGCAAGGCGCGGGCGCGAGTGTTGGCGCGCGCGCTATCGAGCGGCGTCATCACGCGGGATGAGGCAACGCGCGCAGCAGCGGAGCCGGTGCCAACCCAGCGCCGCGAGTTTCCGCGCCTTGCGCCACACCTCGCCGAAGCGGAAGTTGCCACCAACGCGCAACGAACCATACACCGGCTGACGCTCGATGCGCAGGTGCAAGGCCAATTGGAAGATCTGGCGAAAACGCACGCCCGCGGCCTCGGCGAGAGGTTGTCTGCGGCGATCCTTGCGGTCGACCACAAAAGCGGCGAGGTGATCGCACACGTCGGTGCATCGGACTTCTTCGATGACACACGTTTTGGCTCGGTCGATATGGTGCGCGGCGTGCGCTCGCCTGGCTCGACACTGAAGCCGATCATCTACGGTCTCGGTTTCGAAGCCGGCCTCGCGCATCCCGAAACTCTGATTGAAGATTGCCCTGTCCGCTTTGGCACCTATGCGCCAAAAAACTTCGACGAGGATTTCAACGGCACGGTAACCGTACGCGATGCGCTCGCGCGATCACTGAACATCCCAGCGGTGAAAATGTTGAACGCGGTTGGCCCCGGCAAGCTGATGGGGCGCATGCGCCGCGCTGGTGTCAACGGTGTTCTGCCGAAGGAGACGACCGAGCCGACACTTGCCGTCGCGCTCGGCGGCATTGGTCTGAGGCTGCATGATATGACCGCGCTCTATGCAGCATTGGCGCGCGGCGGTGATGCTGTGACGCTGTACCATTCACGCGATGAGAAACGCGCGACGCCGAACGTGCGGCCACGCCAGCTGCTATCGAACGTCGCGGCCTGGTATGTGACCGATATTCTAAAGGATGCACCTCCGCCCGCGTCAGCAAAGGGTGGCCGCATCGCATACAAGACCGGAACGTCCTACGGCTATCGCGATGCGTGGGCGATCGGCTACGATGGCCGCACCACGATCGGCGTTTGGATCGGCCGGCCCGATAGTGCAGCAACGCCGGGACTGACCGGACGGTCGGCTGCAGCGCCGATCCTGTTCGACGCCTTCCAGCGGTTGAGCCGGGATCGGGTAGCCCTTGCGGCGGCCCCGTCGGCTGCCATCCGCTCGACAGGTGCGAACCTGCCGCCACCGCTCAAGCGCTTCCAGGAGCCGGGCGAGAACGCCCACGACGGTGGTTATCTAGATACGGCGGTGCAGATCGCGTTTCCGCCTGACAGGGCTGAAGTAGAGGTCGAGGACGCCGACGCGCCGGTCCTGCTGAAGGCCGAGGGCGGGGTGCTACCACTCATTTGGCTTGCTGATGGGGCGCCTCTCGGGCTCGACGGCAGCGCGCGCGAAGTCGTGTGGACCCCCAAAGGCCTCGGGTTTGTGAAACTCTCGGTGATCGACGCGCGCGGCCGGGTCGACCGTGTGACCGTCCGGCTACGTTAATCCACCGCTAAAGTCCCGTGCGACGATGCCACGGGTTGGGCGCTGCCTGTCGTTGCGCTAAACTAGACAACAACGCTGGGGGAGCTCAAGCCAATGTCATTTTCGCCGGTGCTAACCGGATGTGCCGGCTGGTCGCGCTTGCGCACCGCAAGCGGGAAAGGGCCCGCGATCTCACTCGCCGGTATGGCGGCACTAGCCATCCACGTGATGGCTGGCGCAGCTGGAAACGGCGTCGAAACGGGTCTGGGCAAGCAGGTCGCCCAAAGCACCGCCGTTCCCAAACGCGCTATCGAAGACCGGGTCACGACGACTGGCCGCGACATCGTCGTCGGTGCGTATGGCGGCATCACCTTTACCCACCCCAGCGTCGTCTCGATCACGAAGCCCGGCGTCACAGACATGACCGTCAAAGACTTCAATTGGATTGGATCACCGTTCAAGGCGCCGATCTACTACGGCATACGCGTACAGCACTGGCAGCCATTGTCGGGTTTCGGCGGCATGGTCGACTTTACCCACGCCAAGGCGATCGCGTTAGCATCTGACACGGCGACGTTCTCCGGGACGCGTGACGGCAAAGCGGTTGAGCCGAAAGCACAGATCGGCAAGGTGTTTCGCCACTTGGAATTCAGCCACGGCCACAACATGCTCACTTACAACGGGTTGTTTCGCTGGCCATCGTTGGGCGCGCTGTCGGGACCTTTTCGCCCGTACGTAGGCTTGGGCGGGGGTATAACGCTGCCGCATACGGAAATTGGATTTGCCGACAAGAATACCCGCACCTACGAGTATCAATTCGCAGGCTTCGTGGCGCAGATCCTCGGCGGCGTCGAAATCAGTTTTGGAGCCGCGTCGATGTTCGTCGAATACAAGTTCAGCTATTCGCCTTATGAAGTTCCACTATCGGAGGAGCCACGCGGCTTTATTCTGTTCACGGATCTGTGGCGCCAGATCAAAGCGTGGGCGCTTAGCGAATCGCCAACCGGTGGACGACTATCGACGATCCTGGCAACGCAGCACGGCAATGCCGGCGTCCTAAGGCGTGTCGGCACCCTGCCTTCGCCCGCCGCGCGATAAATCCGGCGCCCGCGCTAGCTGACGACCTTGCTCGATGTTGCATGCTGCTGGTCGTGGCTTGGGGCGGCGATCTTTTCCAATGGCCCATCGTGTGCGAGGCGGAACCACTCAGCTAAAAAATCGAGGAACACGCGCAGTTTTGGAAGCACGTGCTTCGGACCTGGGTAGACCGCCCAGATCGCCGTGTCAGCGGTCATTGCATAATCGGGGAACACACGCACCAACCGCCCATCGCTGAGGTCGTCACCGACCAGGATCTCGGAGGTGCGAAACAGACCCAAGCCGTCGAGTGCGGCATGCCGCAAAAGTTCGCCGTTGTCCGAACGTAGTCGAGCGTTGATGCGTACGTTGTGCGGTTCTTTTTCTCGATCGAAGCTCCAGGACCAGCCGTCGCCCAGAACGAGACACTTGTGGATCGGCAGATCGGCGGGCGACATCGGCATGCCGTGTTCGGCAATGTACGCGGGCGATGCGACGACAATTTGATGATCCGTCGCTAGGCGTTTGGCGATCAGTGCCGAGTCGGTAAGAACGCCGCAGCGGATCGCAACATCATAACCCTCCTCCTGCAGGTTCACTAACCGATCGGTGAGATCGACCTGCACCTCGATCTCGGGGAAGAAGCGGGCAAACGCGCAGATAGCAGGTGCAACGAATTGATGGCTCAAGCTAGCCGGCGCCGAGATCTTTAACTTGCCCTTGGGATTGGCAACGTTATCGCCAACAGCGGCACTCGCAGCGTCGAGCTCCTCGAGGATTTTGCGCGCATGAACGAGGAACGTCGCACCTTCCTGGGTGATGCGGATCGAGCGAGTCGTGCGGTCGAACAGTCGCGCGTTAAGCTCTTCTTCCAGTGCTTGCAGTCGTTTGGAAATGGTGCCGGGGGTCAATCCCAGCTCTGTCCCGACTGCGGACAAATTTTGCACTGCGGCCACTCGGGCAAAAATGCGCAGGTCCTGAATATCCATACGAAGCATTTCCTAAATCCCCTGGCGCGGTAGTTGATTAACGCCAATGAACGGGTTCCGATGCAAAATTTTATGCAAACATTTGCTACCCGCACCCTTACTGGCGCGCTCATTTTAGTTTCGTAATGCACTTCAGTGAAATCGGGCAAGCGCAACTAATCAACTATTGCGTCCGCTGCCAAGTGGACACGCGTTAACGTTTCCAAGCACGCTATCCGTCGCGTATGCGTCATGCAAACGATGCGTCATACATATGCGCACACAGAAAGTACGCCGGTAACGGATCACATCCGATCTGGCGGCGAGAGGCCGAAGCAATGGCTCTCGCCTAATTAGACGGTGGAGCGTTTAGAAACGTCGCAGCAGTCGCTCGATATAGTCGAGCTCCAGCGTCGGGCGGGCTTGCTCGCCCAGGCGACGCCGCAGTTCCTCCAGAATTTCTCTCGCACTCTGCATCTCGATTTCGTCGGGAACCTTGGGGCCGTTGAAGCTGTCCGCCCCCTCGCTACGCTGCGGACGACCGAGCGGGTCGAGCGGTGCATCGCTGCCGGGACCCTGACCAAAGCGAGCCGGACCGTTGCGGCGCATTTGCTGCGCCATCGATTGCGCGCCTTGCCGCATTTGCTCCAATGCGCGGCCTTGCTCGCGCGCTGCGCCTTCGAGATCGCCCTGCTGGAGTAGCCGCTCGGCATTTTCCATGGCTTCGCGGGCGCCATCGAATTGGCCGGGCGCCGGCATGCCGTTTTGCGCCAGTCCTTGCTGTAGCCGTCCAAGACGATCGCGCAACTGGCCCTGACGCTGGCCGAGCCCCTGTTGGCCCTGACCTTGCTGGCCTTGTTGACCCTGCTGCCCTTGGCCCTTTTGACCACGTTGTCCTTGCTGGCCCTGCCCACGTTGTCCTTGCTGGCCTTGCTGGCCTTGTTGGCCTTGCTGACCCTGTTCGCCCTGATCACCGTTACGGTTCTGTTCGCTGAAGGTTTCATCCTGCAGGCGTTGCTGCTTGCCAATGATGTCGCCCATCTCGTTCAGCATCTGCATCGCTTGCTGATTGCCTTGGCCCTGCTGGCCTTGAGCCATGCGACCCGATTGCAGCGATTCCAGCATGTCGCGAAGCTGGCTCAGCATATCCTGCGCTTGATCGCGCGAGCCCTGGCGCGCCATGTTTTCCAGGTTGTTGAGCATCTGGTTGAGATCTTCCTGGCGCAAGACCTGGTTCGGGTTCATGCCCTCGATCGGCGGATTGTTCTCGGCCTGCCGCTGCATCTGCTCCATGAATTCCGCGAGTGCCTGCCGCAGCTCCTGCATCAAGCGTTTGATCTCCTCGTCGTTGGCACCGTTCTCCAGTGCTTTCGACAGCTGATCCTGGGCATCGCGCAGGCGCTGCTCGGCCGCCGTCAGAGAGCCGCCATCTTCCAGCCGCAGCGCCACGTGCCAAAGCTGATCCACGACCGATTTCATACCCGCCCGCGAACGATCCTTGGCAAGACGGTAATACGCGCTCCGCAACCCGAGGAAAGCGACGCGATCGTTGAAGTACCCGTCAGGCTCGATCGACAGCGCATCGATCGCTTTGAGAACCTGACCGCGCCAGCGCGGATCCTCGATCAGTTTGCGGCGCTGCTCGACGATCGCCTTTGCAAGCGGTTTTGTGAAGCGGCGCTGCGGTAGCGTCATTTCCAAAGACTTGGATTTACCGGCGTTACCAGCGTGATCCTTCGCGACGAGCGTCATGCGGACCTTGGACCCAGCCCACAGGTGCGAGCCGGTATCGTGGTGGCTCGATCCCTCCGTCTCCTTCGTGGTCGTGCGCGGGATGCGCAATGTCAACACTGGCGGACGGGCAAGGGGAGGGCGCGGACCTTTCAGCTCGATACCTTCGCGTGCCCAAGCGGTTCTGGCATCCTGGACCGCGGGCTGCGACCGCTCGAACCGGGCCTCAGCAGTCGCGATGCCATAGTCGTCCTGCATTTTGTAGGTAAGTTTCATCGATCCACGCTGGCTGCGCTCAGGATCCTTCGACAGCGCGATCTTGGGTGCCAGATCGGGGATGATGGTGAACGCCCACCGCGCCAGCTCCGAGCCGCCGCTGAGGACGCGCACGACGCCCGATGTACGCAGCTCCAGACGCGCTTCCGCCGCGTCCGAGGCTGAGGCCGACGCAGTGCCGGACGCGTTCGTTTCCTGCTTCGCAGCGACTTCAGGAGACGGCTTCGGTAACGACGGCTGGCCAACGATTTCGAGCAAAATATCTTTGATACCGAGCCCACTCGACCGCACGATCAGCAGACTTTTATCGGGGATTTCCAGCGTCTTGCCATCGGCTGCGGGCGCGATCGTGCCGCCGCGTGCGCCATCAGCAAGCAGAATTGGCGGGCGGGCCGTATAGGCCGGCGGCGTCACCCACGCATCGAGGCGCGCATCCGCGACTTTGACGCTTGGTCCAAGCCGGAACGCCGACGCCAAGCGATCGCGCAGGCTGTCGCCGGTCATCAGCGCTAGCAGCGCCACGCCAAGCAGCAAAAGCGTTCTCAACGCCCACGGGTCGTGCCGGTCTGCGCGCGGCTCGGGCCGGCCAACTTTCATTCGATCAAGCAACTTTGCCAAGCGCGAGCGGTGTGCGGCCCACAGTTCACTTGTGGCCGGATCGCTGCCTGGGGCCGAAAGCGTATCCTCGTAGGAGGTCGCCGGACGGTGCGGCACGCCCGATTTTGCCTCGATGCGACGGATGACTTCTTCCCGCGCCGGGCTCGGTACGCGAGCGGCATAAACGATCGCGGCGAGCGTCATTGCGCCGAACACCCACAACCCGAGCCGGTGGATCACGTCGCCGGCGTAAGTCCAGGCGCCCAACAAGGCGATAATCAGGAACAGCGCCACAATGCCGATCAGCAGCCAAAGACGCGGCCACAGCCGTTCGAACAGCAGGCTCCACGTGCCCAGCCGGACCTTGCGCTCGAAGGCGGCGGCGATCGGCGATGGCGCATCGGCGCCTGCAACATTTTTCTGATCGGCCATGAAGGCATCCTAACACGGAGATCGTGGCTGGGTACAACTCCCACGCGCAGGTGGTTCACGTAGTATTTATCGTCACGGCGTTACCCGATTAGGGCGAAACAGCGGCACGATGGGCGCTGGTCCAAGCACGACGTTACCAGTGAATCGTGGCAACGTCCGGGTTCGCGAATAGTTGCTATGCGTTCGCGACCATTGAATGCGCACGCAACGGGCGACGGGTCGAGCTAATGGTTGCCAAATTCGGTTAGTTGGTCGCAGCGCGCCACCATTTGATCTGCTGCCTGCGGGCCGTGGCGGCTGAGAAGTCTGGGCCTTCGAGTGTCAATTTGTCGCCTTCGAGTGTGATATGCCGGGTCGAAGTGAGGCCGATCAGCGCCGGGTTTGTCGCAATCTCGATCAAGTGGAAGACCGATCCGTCGCGCACCTCGAAGCTTCCGGCATAAGCGAAGCTGTCGGCATAGGACGCGGCTTTCTCGACATCGGTAGTCGGGGCGTTTTGCGGGCGCTGTGCCCGCATCAGTGTTGCACTGACCTGACCACCGGCTGTGTACATGATCATGCCCTTGGCATCTGGGCCGAGTGGAAATTCGGGCGCGCGCCCGTCACTATAAATCAGCGACCAACTTTCGAGGCGCCACGCGCCGATCAGCATCTTCGATGTGATGACCATGATGTTTCGGCTCCAATTCCCGGTGGTGATTTTGGCGGTGAGTTAAACCATCGAACAACTTCACCGCACTGATTGATCGCCTTTACGAATTCAGTGCCGCGCAGGCTTGGCTCAAATTCGCCTTAGATGCCGCTGAGGTGCCGGCGCTTCCGCTCCTTCCCGCAAACACCGTTCGACGAATTTTTCCTAGTCAGCACAGAAACCGGTTGGCGATCACATGCGACAATGTATACATTGCCGCAGCGCTAGCGGTGAAAGTGAAAAATCTTCCACCGGTCAAGGGCCCCGAAGAGCCACGCTGCAGCGTTTGAAAATGCCAACCCAAGACTTTCCCAGGGAGGGGTCGATGTCGAAGATCCATAGACGTAAGTTTCTCAAGACGACTGGCGGAATGGCGGCCATTCTTGCCACCGGCCGGGCCCCTGCATTCGCGCAAGCGAGCGAAGTGCATTGGCTGCGCTGGAACGATTTTGTGCCGGCTTGCGACAAACTCATCCGCGAGACGATCGCGCCAGAGGCCGAAAAGGCGCTCGGCATCAAGGTCAAGTACGAGACGGTCAACGGCAACGACCTGCAGCCGCGCATCACCGCCGGCATCCAGTCGGGCGCCGGCCCCGACATTCTCATGCTCTTCAACAACCATCCCCATCTCTACCAAGCGAGCCTGACCGATCTGTCGGACGTCGCCGAGGAGGTGTCCAAGGAGCAAGGTGCCTACGACGATGTCTCCAAGGGCAACAGTTCTTCGGGCGGTAAGTTCTTTTCGATGCCGAGCGCCCTCATCGGCGCCATGAACGTGTATCGCAAGTCGCTGTTCGCCGAGGTCGGCCACCAGGAATTTCCGAAGACTTGGGACGCATATCGAGATGCGGGCAAGAAACTGAAGGCCAAGGGCATGCCGATCGGCCAGTCGCTCGGTCAATCGTTTGGCGATCCGCCGACGTTCGTCTATCCGTTCCTGTGGTCCTTCGGCGCCACCGAGGTCGACGACAAGGGCAAAGTGGCGATCAACTCGCCCGCGACCGTCGAAGCCGTGAAGTACATGGTAGCCTTCTGGAAGGACGCCATGGACGAAGGCGGCCTCGCCTGGGACGACAGTTCGAACAACCGCGCGTTCCTGACCGGCACGATCTCTTCTACGCTCAACGGAGCCTCGATCTACATCGAGTCCAAGCGTAAGCCGACAGAATACAAGGACGACAAGGGCAAGCCGTTGCACGAGGATTGTGCGCACGCGGTGCTGCCGGGCGGGCCGAAGGGCCAGTTCGGCTTCCACACCTACACCTCGCACGTGGTGCCGGCCTACTCGAAGAACGCCAAGGCGGCGAAGGATCTCCTGCGCTTCGTGCACAAGAAGGAGAACTACGACAAGTGGTTCACGACCGGTGAAGGCTTTTACACGCCGGGAACGGCATCCTGGCAGAAGCACGAGATGTGGGCGAAGAACCCCGTCATGGCGCCGTTCGCCCTGGCCGGCACGCTCGGCAAGACGCCTGGCTATCCCGGCGAGCCGAATGGTAAGGCGGCCGAGGTGCTAACTAAGTATCTGCTCGGCAATATGATGGCCGATGCGATCAAGGGCAAATCGGCCGAAGACGTCGTGAAGGCCTGCGAAGCGCAGCTCAAGACGATCTACGGGGCCTAGAGCCTCGATGCGGTGACCGGTGCGAAACCGGACACCGCATTACACCCGTCCAGGTAAATGGCCGGGGCAACCATGTGGCACGTAAGCTGAGCAAGCTGGGGAGAGACGGCGGCGATGGCCATGACTGCATCCGCGTCCGTAGCCACGGGCGAATACGTCGGCAAAGCGAAGTGGCGACCACTCGAACGCGAGGGTACGCTCGCGTTCCTGCTGCTCGTACCGACGTTCGTCCTGCTCGGCGCTTTCATCGCTTACCCGTTTATGCGCGGCATTCTGCTGTCCGTGACGAACGCGCGCGTCGGCGTTCCTGGCAGCTTCGTCGGCTTAGACAACTTTGCCAGGCTTTGGAGCGACCCGATCTTCCACGCGGTCGTGCGCAACACGATCCTCTACACGGCCGTGACGACCGTGTTCAAACTCGCGCTCGGGCTCTGGCTTGCGATCCTTCTCAACCGCGAGTTCAAATTCAAGGCGTTCACGCGCGCGTTCATACTGCTGCCGTTCATCGTACCGACGGTGCTCGCCTGCTTCGCCTGGAAGTGGATGTTCGATCCGACCATGTCGGTCGTAAACTGGGCACTCTGGAAGCTGAACGTGATGTCGGTTGGGCAGCCGATCCAATGGCTTGGCGACGGCGACATGGCGATGGTGTCGATCATCATCATAAACGTCTGGCGCGGCGTGCCATTCTTCGCCATCTCGCTCATGGCCGGTCTGCAGACGATTGCACCCGATCTCCAGGAGGCCGCGGCGATCGACGGCGCCAAGCCCTGGCAGCGCTTCATTTACATCACCTGGCCGCTGCTGCTGCCGGTGACCATGGTCGTCGTCCTGTTCTCGGTCATACAGACCTTCGCGGACTTCCAGATCGTCGAGGTGATGACGGGTGGCGGCCCGGCCAACGCGACGCACGTCTTCGCCACTTATGCATACCAGCTCGCGATTCGCGCGGGGCAGTTGAGCCAGGGCGCCGCTGTGTCGCTCGCCATGTTCCCGATCCTGTTCATGATCGTGATTTTTCAGCTCATCTACATCCGGCGCGTGGAGACACGGTGATGATAGAAGGTGCCAACTGGCGTCGCTGGGTGTTCTTTTGGCTGCCGGTGACGGTTTTCCTGCTGTTCCTGCTACTGCCGTTCTACTGGATGGTGATCACCACGTTCCGGCCGACGGCCGAAATCAACGTGGCGTGGCGGCGGCCTAGCTACCAACCTTTCTGGACCTGGGATCCAACGCTCGTCCACGTGAAGTACCTGCTCGGAGAGACGAGCTTCCCGACTTGGATCTGGAACACGATGTTCATCGCAACCGTTGCGACGGCCATCTCGCTATTCTGCGGCGTGCTTGCCGGCTACGCCCTGTCACGGCTCAACTTCAAGTGGGCGGGTTTGCTCGGCACGACGATCTTCATCACCTACCTCGTGCCGCAGACGCTGCTGTTCATCCCGCTCTCGGAGATCATCCGCTCCTACAACATTGGCGACACGCCCTGGGCGCTGATCCTGACCTATCCGACGTTCCTGATCCCGTTCTCGACGTGGCTGCTGATGGGCTACTTCAAGGCGATCCCAAAGGAACTCGAGGAGTGTGCGCGCATCGACGGCGCGACGCGCTTCCAGGCCATGTGGCACATTATCATTCCCGTGGCGGTGCCAGGCATCCTTTCGGCGATGATCTTCGCCTTCACGCTGTCCTGGAACGAGTACATCTACGCACTCGTGTTCCTGTCGTCGCCGGAGCAGAAGACGGTGCCGATCGGCGTCGTGTCGGAGCTCATCAAAGGTGACGTACAGTTCTGGGGCCCCCTGATGGCCGGCGCGCTGCTTGGATCGATCCCCGTGGCGATCGCCTATTCTTTCTTCGTCGAACAGTACGTTTCGGGCCTGACCGGCTCCGTCAAAGGGTAAACGAATGTCCAACGTATCGATCCGTCAGATCCACAAACACTACGCCGATTTTCATGCCGTGAAGGGTGTGTCGCTCGAGATCAAGGACAAGGAGTTCTTGGTGCTTGTCGGGCCGTCGGGCTGCGGCAAGACGACAACGTTGCGCATGGTTGCCGGTCTCGAAGCAATCACCGAAGGCCAGATCCTTATCGGCAACCAGGTCGTCAACGAGCTGCCGCCGATGGATCGGGACATCGCCATGGTGTTTCAGAACTATGCGCTCTATCCGCACATGACGGTCTACGACAACATGGCGTTCGGCTTGAAGATGAGAAAGTTCGACAAGGCAGAAATCGCGAAGCGCGTCAACAACGCGGCGGACATTCTTGACATCAAGGACCATCTAGGCCGCAAGCCGCGCATGCTGTCGGGTGGTCAGCGGCAGCGGGTCGCCTTGGGACGCGCCATCGTGCGCAACCCGCAAGTGTTTCTGTTTGATGAGCCGCTGTCGAACCTCGATGCCAAGCTGCGCGTTCAGATGCGCGTCGAGTTGAAGAAGCTGCACCAGCGTCTGGCGACGACGTCGATCTACGTGACCCACGACCAAGTCGAGGCGATGACGCTCGGCGATCGGGTGGTGGTCATGAAAGACGGACTGATCCAGCAGGTCGGTGAGCCGCTCGATCTATACAACAATCCGGCGAACAAGTACGTGGCCGGCTTCATCGGTTCGCCGGCAATGAACTTCTCGAACGTGACGATCAAGGAAAACGGCGGCGCTCTCCATGCCGTCAATCCGACGATGAATATTCGCGTGCCGGACGAGGTCGCGGCCCGTATGGGCGGCCAGAACGGTAAGGCGGCGATCCTCGGTATCCGCCCGGAAGATCTGCACATGGCACGTGGCGACGATGCAGCCGATATGTCGTTCGATGCGATCGTGGAAGTCGCCGAGCAGCTCGGCTCGGAGATCATCCTCGATGTGACTGCCGGCGGCGGACCGATGGTCGCCAGTGTGGAGCCGACAGTGAAGGTCAAGCCGCAGCAGAAGATCCGGCTCGGCGTCAATCCGGTCGGCTTGCGGTTCTTCGATGCCGCGACCGAAGTCGCGATCTGAGGGCGCAAGCAACGGGGAGTAGACGATGATCGCGCAGCTTTACGATGATTTGCCCATCGTCGATGCGCATCACCACCTATGGGACCTCGAAGGCGACCTGGCTTACCCGTGGATGACCAGCGGCGAGCACGCCTATCAGGGCGACAACTCGGCGTTCCGGCGCACCTATCTGCCGGACGAATTTCGCCGCGACAGTGCCCTCCACAACGTCGTGGCGACCGTGCACATCGAGGCGGAGTGCGAACGAACCAAGCAGGTCGCCGAGACCGGCTGGCTGTCAGCCATTGCACGCAGCCACGGCATGCCGAACGCAATCGTAGCACACGCCTGGATCGATACGCCCGATGCCGAGGAGATCATCGTTCGCCAGAAGGCGTTTCCCCTGGTCCGGGGTGTCCGCACCAAGCCCATCATCTCGAAGAGCCCGGGCGACAGCGTGCGCGGGCAACCCCGCAGCATGCAGGACCCAACGTGGCGCCGAGGCCTCGCGCTGCTGGAAAAGCATAACCTATCTTGGGATCTGCGGGTCACGTGGTGGCACCTCGCAGAGGCAGCCGAAGTGGTGCGCGAACACCCAGGTCTGCGGGTCGCTCTCAATCACACCGGCTACCCGCTCGATCGTTCGCTCGAGGCGCTGGCGGTTTGGCGGCGTGGCATGGAAGCACTTGCGCGCTGCCCCAACGTTCACTGCAAGATATCGGGACTGACGGTTCTGGGCGAACCGTGGACGCTCTCAGCCAACAAGCCGATCATTCGCGATGCGATCGGCATCTTCGGCGTCGAGCGCTGCATGTTCGCCTCGAACTTTCCGGTCGA
This sequence comes from Hyphomicrobiaceae bacterium, assembly GCA_031374115.1. GTDB lineage: Bacteria > Pseudomonadota > Alphaproteobacteria > Rhizobiales > Hyphomicrobiaceae > JAKFWF01. The sequence goes on from JANMNO010000156.1 coordinate 12,737, forward strand.
CGGTCTCAAGGGCAGCTGGGATTACCTTTATTCCTGCTTCAAGAAATCGGTTGCCGATCTGCCTCTCGCCGACCGCCGCAAATTGTTCAGCGAGAACGCGGCGAAATTTTATCGCATCGCGGTTTGATCGGACTGGCTCGTTAGATTTGGCCGTTTTGCGCGATTACCGTGCCGATGAGCCCGGAGTCGTCCTCGTCTCCACGCGCCGGCTTGGCAGCGGCATACCACGCCTGAGCCACCGATCCGACGGCCATGCCCACCCCAAGTTGGCGCGCTAAGCCAAGCGCGTATCGGGCGTCCTTCTCGCGCAGCCCGATCGACAATCCCGGTGCGTCGGACAGCCGGCCCTCGACCATCGGGGCGACCAGCCGCTTCACGTGGGGACTGGAGCAAGGTCCTTGCTCGACCGCTGCGATCAGCGTCTTTTGATCCAGGCCGATCCGGTTCGCCAACGCCATGGCCTCGGCCAGCGAGGCGATATGCACAGCACCCAGAAGATTGTTTATCAGCTTGAACGCGGTGCCGGTGCCGATCGCGCCAAAGTGCAGGATCGACGCTGCCACGCAGTCGAGCAGCGGGCGGGCGCCGGTCAGATCTTCCCGCGATGCGCCAACGAGCAGTGTCAACTTTCCCTGCGCTGCCACACTTGGCAAGCCGTTGACCGGACAGTCGATATAGCGAAGGCCACCCGCGACCGATGCGTTCGCCAGCCGCTCGACGTGGCCGTACGAAACGGTTGAGCATTCGATGGCGAATGCGCCTGGCTTTGCAGTCGTCAGTGCGCCATCGGCTGCGAGCCATACGCGTTCGGAGGCCTCATCGTCGGCGACCATCGAAAAGATCGCGACGGCATCAATTGCGGCTTCGGCCGGCGTGGCCGCAACCTTCATGCCCCCGGACGCCAACTCAGTGGCTTTCTCCGGCGTGCGGTTCCAGACCGCAACATCGTGACCCGCCCGCGCCAAGCTCGACGCCATGCCGCTGCCCATCTTGCCGAGCCCGAGAAACGCTACCTTTGCCATGACACCTCCTCTTGCAGCACGCACTCGCAATCGCGTGCGGTGACTATTGCCGACTTGCCCAACGCAAGCAATTGCACGGCGCGCAACACATGGGAATGCTAGGGGGAGGGCCAGGGTGCGGGGGTTCCGCGCGACCTGTGTTGGTGTGGTTCGGTTTGAATTTTACTTCCCTGATACCTAACCAATCGCCTTTTCCCGCTTGTCTAAACGCACCTGTTGCAGTGCAGCGAAGTTCCGCGTAACTGGCGCTGATGAAAGCAATCTGCGGCATCGATTTCGGTACGTCCAATTCAACGGTCGCGGTCGTGCGCGGAGATGACACGACGCTCGTGCCCCTAGAAGACGGGCACACCACGCTGCCGAGCGCGATTTTCTACGAGGCGGACAGCGCTACCGCCATCTATGGCCGCGCCGCGATCGAGGCTTACACCAGCGGCGAAACGGGCCGCCTGATGCGCTCGTTGAAATCTATTCTCGGCTCCGAGCTGATCATGGATAAGACGGCGATCGGCGGTCGCTATGAGACGTTCGAGAGCGTCCTCGTCGGCTACATCAGGCACCTGAAAAACAAGGCGGAAGCGTTCGCCGGTTCGAGGATCGATGATGTCGTCATGGGCCGCCCGGTCCATTTCGTCGACGACGACGCGGCGGTCGACGCGCGGGCCGAAGCCAAGCTTGGCGAGATTGCGTGCGAAGCCGGATTCGCGCGCGTCGCTTTTCAGCTCGAGCCAATTGCGGCAGCTTTGTCGTTCGAACATACGCTCGCGCGCGATGAACTTGTCTTCATAGCCGATATCGGCGGCGGCACCGCTGATTTCTCGGTGGTCGAAGTTGGTCCCAAACGGCGCACGAAGCGGGATCGCTCCGGCGATATTCTGGCCAATGATGGTATTCGTGTCGGCGGCACCAATCTCGACATGCGACTCAGCATGGCAGCGGTGATGCCGCACCTGGGCTCGAGGTCGAAAACGAAGGCCGGGCGGGACCTGCCGCGCTGGCCGTTCGTCGATCTGGCGACGTGGCATCGCATTCACACGATCGCGACATCGAAGAACATGACGACGTTCAGGGAAATCCTCACCGACTGCGCCAATCCCAAGGCGTTCGAGCGCTACGTCGAGGTGATCCGACGCAATGGTGGGCACGCCATCGCCGGCCGCATCGAGCAGGCAAAGATCGATCTGTCGGTGGCTGATACTGCCGATGTGGATCTGCGCGATGTTGTGAGTGACTTTACCGTTCGCGCGACTAAGAAGCAGTTCGAGCGTGCCATCGCCGGCGAGCTTGAGCGCCTCACAGGCGCGGTGCATGCGACGCTCGCAGCGTCCAGCCGCTCAGCTGCCGATATCACCACCGTGTTTCTCACCGGCGGCACCTCAGCCGTGCCGGCCGTGAAGCATCTGCTGGCACTGCTGCTGCCGAAGGCGCGCGCGATCGAGGGCGATCTGTTCAACAGCGTCGGCTTTGGCCTCGCGCTCGAGGCCAAACGCCGGTTCGCTCGATAACCCTGCATACGCTCACCCACGTGGGATGATGCCATACAAGTTGATGCGACTATGAGCGCTGCGGTCCGGCAAATGGCGAACCGCCGGCTCGATCTCGCTCCGCGTCAGTCCGATGTCCTTGAGACCCCGGTCGTCGAGTTTGTGCAGCAAGAGCATGGTCATCTGCAAGCGCCGCTGATGGCGATATCTGCGCCAGGCGCTCAGGAAAAAGTTTGCGATGGCATTGGTCGATCTGAGGTGTGCCGGGTGCCTCGATGAAACCGGTGTAAACGGGCGCATGATGTCTCTCCTTTGCAGTTGGAGGCATCCTAGTGGATGGCACTGACAGCCTTGTGTCAGGAGGTTTTGGTGGAATCGAAATGCTCCTGACAACGTGCTGTCAGGAGCATTAGAGTAGACCAACGGCAATGGTATTTACTCGAGGAGAAACGCCTTGCGCCGCGCCGACCGCCTGTTCGAAATCATCCAGCACTTGCGCCGCAGGCCGACGGTGAAAGCCCGCGAGCTGAGCGAGGCATTGGAAGTTTCGGAGCGCACGATCTATCGCGATATCAAGGATCTAGCGGCGAGCGGCGTGCCGATTGAGGGCGCGGCCGGGGTCGGTTATGTCCTCAAAGCAGGGTTCGATCTGCCGCCGCTGATGTTCAAGGAACAAGAGATCGAAGCGCTGGTGCTCGGCGCCCGCTTTGTCGAGACCTGGGCCGATGCCGAATTGGCCGACGCAGCATCCGATGCGATCGCCAAGATCGAGGCGGTCATTCCAGCAACGCTACGTGCGTACATGGCGAGCTCGGCGCTGCTTGCACCCGTCTCGCACTACATGGAACCGCTCGGTTTCGATCTTGCACATTTGCGGCATGCCATTCGCAGCCAGCTGAAAGTGCGGTTCAGCTATCGCGATGTCCTCAAGCAAAAATCGGCTCGAACGGTCAGGCCGTTGTCGCTCGCCTACTTCGGGCCCGTGTGGATGCTCGCTGCCTGGTGCGATTTGCGAGACGATTTCCGCACTTTTCGCCTGGATCGCATCGGCGATTTCGAGACGACGACGGAGCGCTTCCGCAATGAGCGTGGCAAGACGCTGCATGAATTCCTCAAGCGGCCGCAGACCTGGACCAGGGGTGCACTGATCTCGCAGAGCGACAGCCACCATTGACCGGCTATTGCAGAAACGCCTCAACCTCGCGCATGAATGCGTCGAGGCGATCATGATGCACCCAGTGGCTGGCGCCAGGAATAGTCACCACCCGGGCCGACTTGAAGTGTCGGGCACGGCCGTCCTTTTCCGGGTTCGAGGCCCAGCTGTCCCCACCATAGACAAGCAGCGCTGGACAAGTGATGCGTCGCCACAGGTGCTCGACCTCCTCCTGCGTCATGTCGGATGGTGGCCAGCCGCGCAAATAATTGTCGAATTTCCAGCTGAAGGTGCCATCCTCGTTCTGGTTGACGCCGAAGCGCGTCAGATGCAGCGCCTGCTCTGCGGTCAGATGCTTGTTCTCGGCTTGCATCCGCGCGACTGCTTCTTCGAGCGAAGCGTAGCGGCGGGGCTGGCGTGCGGCCAGATTGCGCTGCTGCTCGATCCAGGTGCCGAGCCGCTCCGCGTAAGGCTTGGCCATTGTTTCCGCCTGCTGCTTGGGCGAGGAGCCGAGCCCTTCGATCGAGACGATGCGAGCGACCTTCTGCGGGTAGAGCCCGGCGTACCGCAGACTGATCATGCCGCCGAGCGAGTGGGCGATGATTGTCACCGGCGCAAGCTTCTGGCGCTCGATCAACTGAGCCAGATCGTAAATGTAGGGCGCCATGCCGTAGCTGCCGTTGCGCGCCCACTCGCTGTCGCCGTGCCCGCGCAGATCCGGCGCGATGATGTGGTAGCGGTCGCGCAAACGTTCGGCAACGAAGTCCCAATTGCGGCAATGGTCACGTCCGCCGTGAACCAACAACAATGGCGGCGCGGCGGGATTTCCCCAGTCGACATAATGCAACCGCAGCCGTTGCGAAAAGAATGTGCCCGAGGCGGGGCCAGTGCTGGATGGGAGTGACGACATGGGAAGGCTCGGGTTCTGACGCCGGTTATTCGGCAGGGGCAACGCTAGCCGCCGGAGCTGCGCCGTCAACCTTTGCGCGTGCATGGCCCGTGCGACCCCACAGCCGGTGATGCAACTTGTCGAGCAGCAGATAAATCACCGGAGTGGTATAGAGCGTGAGGACCTGCGACACGATCAATCCACCGACGATCGTTATGCCGAGCGGGCGTCGCATCTCCGCACCGGGTCCTGTTGCAAGCAGCATCGGGAGGGCGCCAAGCAATGCCGCGAGGCTCGTCATCAGGATCGGCCGGAAGCGTGCGATGCACGCTTCGTAGATCGCTTGGTGCGGGTTCAAGCCGCGCGAGCGCTCGGCATCGAGCGCGAAGTCGACCAGCATGATGCCATTCTTCTTCACGATGCCGATCAACAGGATGATGCCGATCAGCGCGATGGTCGTCAGTTCCGCACCCGCGATCTGCAAAGCCAGCAGCGCGCCGAGGCCCGCCGATGGCAAGGTCGAGATGATCGTCAGCGGGTGCGCCAAGCTCTCGTACAATACGCCGAGCACGATGTAGACCGAGACCAGCGCCGCCAGGATCAGCAACGGCTGTGCGTTGGCACTGCGCTGGAACGATGCCGCATCGCCGGCCGCTTCTGCGCGAATGCCATCGGGCATCCGCAATTCTGCCACCGCCGTTTGGATCGCCGTTTGCGCTTCCTGCAGTGTCGCACCCTGCTCGAGATTGTAACTGATCGTGATCGACGGGAACGGACCCTGGTGGTTGATTACCAGCGGCGCCAGCCCCTTGTCGAAGCGCACCACCGCCGACAGTGGGACTTGGGTGCGGTTTGAGCTTGGCACGTAGACGCGTTCGAGATCAGCCGGTTCGCGCTGGAATTTCGGGTCGACCTCGAGCACGACGCGATATTGATTGCGGGCCGAGTAGATCGTCGAGATCTGCCGCTGGGCGAAAGCGTTGTTGAGGGCAGTATCGATGTCCTGGATGCGCACGCCAAGCCGGGAAGCAGCTGTGCGGTCGATCACGGCGTTGATTTGCAAGCCACCTTGCTCGCGATCATTCGACACGTCGGTGAGGCCCGGTGTGCGTTGCAGCCGGTCGATCACTTTCGGCGCCCACGTGAGCAACGGATCGAGGTCCTGGCTCCACAACGTAAATTGATATTGTGAGCGCGACGAACGTCCGCCCGCGCGAATATCGAGGGCGGGTACCAGGAACACCTGCATGCCGCCGATCGCCAGTAATTTTGGGCGCAGCCGCGTGATGACGTCGGCCGTGGTCTCGCCGGAAATGGCGCGCGGCTTGAGGTTGATGAAGATGCGGCCCTGGTTGACGCTGCTGCCACCGCCGACCGATGAGCCGACGGCCTCAACCGCCGGATCGTTGGTGATGATCTCGGTTGCCCGCAATTGCAGCGTCGACATCGCCTGGAAAGAAATATCGGGGGACGCCCGTGTCGATCCGAAAATCAGTCCGGAGTCGTCTTGCGGGAAATAGCCCTTGGGGATCTTGATATAAAAGTCGACGGTGATGGCGATGGTCGCAATCATGATCATCAACATCACGCCCTGCCAGCGCAACGCCAATTGCAACGTCCACGCGTAGCCAGCCACGAGCCGCGACAGGAAACCCTCGATCACCCGGTCGAAGATCGTTGCATCAGGGCTCGGCGGCTTCTTCACGAAATGCGCGCAAATCATCGGCGTTACCGACAGCGATACGATCGTGGACACGACAATCGCGAATACGAGCGTCACCGAGAATTCACGCAACAGCCGGCCAACGACACCGGTCATGAACAGCAGCGGTATGAACGCTGCGAGGAGCGAGATGCTGATCGACAGCACAGTGAAGCCGATTTGTTGTGCGCCCAGAATCGTTGCCTGCATCGGCGACTTGCCTTGTTCGAGATAGCGGAATGCGTTTTCGATCATGACGATCGCATCGTCGACGACGAAGCCGACGGATACGGCGAGCGCCATCAATGTCAGATTATTGATCGAGTAGCCGGCGATCCACATCAGCGCGACGGTACCTGCGAGCGACAGTGGAACCGTGATGCCGGCAGCGATCGTCGCGGCCCCACGGCGCAGGAAAACCAGCACGACGAGCATCACCAGCACGATCGTTAAGGCCAGCGTGATCTGCATGTCGAGCACGCTGGCGCGGATCGTCTTGGTACGATCGGACAGGATCGATACATCGATGCCGGCTGGAATCCAGCGTTGTAGCTCGGGGATCAACGCCAGCACCTTGTCGACGGTCTCGATGACGTTGGCATCGCCCTGCTTGGTGATGATCAGCAGCACGCCCGGCTGCATATTGAACCAGGCGGCGGAGCGGGTGTTGCGCGTGCCAGCTTCGACGGTTGCGATGTCGGACAGACGCACGACGGCGCCTTCGGACGTCTTCACGACGAGGGTCTTGTAGTCGGCTGGGCCGCGTAGTTGATCGTTGGTGGCGATCGTCTCGGCCACCGCCGCGCCATCGAACGTGCCCAGCGGACCCATCGCATTAGCGCTGGCGATGACGGTGCGGACGTCCTCGATCGACAGCCCCATGCCGGCCAGCCGGCCGGGGTCGACGCGCACGCGGATCGCCGGTTGTTCGGCCCCGCTCACGCTGACATCGGCAACGCCCTCGATCTGGGAAATGCGTTGCGCGATCACGGTGTCGGCGACATCGTAGATGGCACTCGCTGGCATCGTCTTCGAGGTGAGGCCGAGAATAAGCACAGGTGCGCCGGCCGGGTTCGCCTTACGGAACGAGGGCACGCTCGGCAAATCGATCGGCAGGTCACTCGCCGCGGCGTTGAGCGCTGCCTGAACGTCACGCGCGGCGCCGTCGATGTTGCGCGACATGTCGAACTGCACGACGATATTGGTGCCGCCAAGCGAACTCGTCGAGGTCATCTCGGTGACGCCGGAGATCTCGCCCAGCCGCCGTTCGAGGGGCGCCGCGACCGTCGCCGCCATCGTTTCCGGATTGGCGCCTGGGCGGCTCGCCGATACCATGATGGTTGGGAAATCGATACTGGGCAAACTCGCAACCGGCAGCTGCCAGTAAGCCGCCGCCCCGGTCAAGAACAATCCGATCGCCATCAGCGTCGTCCCGATCGGCCGGCGAATGAACGGCAGCGCGATGTTCATGACCCGGTTCCTGTCGAGACCGGTGCGGGATGGCAGTGTCTGAGCCGGGCAGCGAGCGGGTCAGTGCCTAAAGATTGATCCGCCGAGATTGGCGCGCGCATACCCCCCACCCCGACCCTTCCCCTCGAGGGGGGAGGGAGGGAGAATTGAGAAGGGGCCTCCGTGGATCGCGAGAGCGGCGCAACAAAAACGGTGTCATCCTCGCGCTTGGCGTGGGGACCCATTGTGCAGAGATCGCGATCGATACGAAAGGCATTCGCCGCAGCAGCGCGCGCCAACGCTACAACGCTCACGAGTCCACCCTTGGGACCTCGGGACAAGCCCGAGGATGACACTTGTGGGCGGGAAACGCCGGTGGTTGCCAGGAACCCCGGCCACTTTCTTACCCTCCCCCCTTGCGGGGGAGGGCCAGGGTGGGGGGGTGCACTGGAAACCCACTCTCTCCCACGCGTTTCTGGAAAGGACGGGCGGATGATTGAACCGCTGATGAAATTCTCTATGCGCATCGCGCCCTCCCTATTCCGCGGCCTGAGGAGTGCCCTCGAACAAGGCGGCAAGGCGGGCGCGTGTCCGTTCTAGGGTGAGGTAGATCACTGGTGTGGTATACAATGTCAGCAGCTGCGACAGCACGAGGCCACCGACGATCGAAATGCCGAGGGGGTTGCGCAATTCCGAACCGGTCCCACCTTCGAGCGCCAACGGAAGAGCACCAAACAAAGCAGCAAGCGTTGTCATCATGATCGGCCGGAAACGCAACAGGCAGGCCTCGATGATCGCATCCCGCGGGCTCATGCCGCGATGACGCTCGGCCTCGAGCGCGAAGTCGATCATCATGATCGCGTTCTTCTTGACGATGCCCATCAACAAGATGATGCCGATCAACCCGACGACGGAGAGATCGTTGCCCGTCAGCATCAACGCCAGCAGGGCGCCGACGCCAGCAGATGGCAAGGTCGACAGAATGGTCAGCGGATGGATGAAGCTCTCGTACAGCACGCCGAGGACGATATAGATCGTGATGGTCGCGGCCAGGATCAGCCACGGCTGATTGGCCAGCGACTTGGCAAACTCCGAGGCATCGCCGAAGAAGCTGCCGATCACCGAGGGCGGCATGCCGATCGCAGCTTCGGCAGCACGGATGGTCTCGACCGCCGATCCGAGCGAACCGCCAGGACCCAGGTTGAAGCTCAACGTCACCGCCGGAAATTGCTCCTGATGGGCGATCGCGAGCGGCGCTATCGTGCGCTCGACGCGGGCAAACGAGGCGAGCGGCACCTGCGCGCCACCGCTCGCGCCGACATAGAGCGTGGTGAGTGTCGCCGGGTCGAGCTGATAACGCGGCATCGCTTCGAGCACCACGCGGTATTGGTTCGACTGATCGTAGATCGTCGAGATCTGACGCTGGCCGAACGCGTCGTTGAGCACGTCTGTCACCGCTTGCATCGAGACGCCGAGGCGTCCGGCAATCTCGCGATCGACCTTGATCATCACCCGCAGGCCGCCGTCCTGCGCCTCGGATGACACATCGCGCAAGGTGGGCGCCTCGCGCATCTTATCGGCAAGCTTGGCTGCCCATTGCGACACCTCGGTGCCGTCGGCTCCAGTCAACGTGTACTGATATTGAGCCCGCGATGAGCGCGTGCTGATCTGGATGTCCTGGACCGGCTGGAAGTAGAGCTTCACGCCGGGGATCGGCGCGACCAGTCGCTCCAGGCGCTTGATGACCTCGCCGACCACGGCCTTGCGCGCGCTGCGCGGCTTGAGTGCCATCGTCAACCGGGCGACGTTCGGCGTGGCGTTGAGCGGGCTTACGCCGACGACAGACACGGTGCCGGTAATATCGGGGTCCTGTTTGATGGCGCCGAGCACCTGGCCCTGCAACCGCCCCATCTGTGTGAAGGAAACTTCTGGACCAGCTTCCATGACGGCGGTGATCAAGCCGGTGTCCTGTTGCGGCAGGAAGCCTTTCGGCGCAACGATGTAGAGCCCGATGGTGGCCGCAAGGGTGAAGGCGGTCAGCAGCAACGTCGCGCCTTGATGCCTCAATACCCATAGCAGGCTCACGTGGTACTTTTCGACGGTACCGTTGATTGCTCGTTCGAAGATGCCGGGTGTCCCAACGCTGGGCTTTGCCTTGCGCAACAGCTTCGCGCACATCATCGGCGTCAGCGTCAGCGAGATGATCGCCGACACGACGACCGCGATCGTCAACGTCAATGCGAACTCGCGGAACATGCGCCCGACCAGTCCGCTCATGAATAGCAACGGGATAAACACCGCGATCAACGACACCGTCAGCGAGATCACCGTGAAGCCGATTTCGCTGGCGCCTTTGATCGCCGCGTCGAACGGTTTTTCGCCCTCCTCGATGTGGCGCACGATGTTCTCGATCATCACGATGGCGTCGTCGACGACGAAGCCGGTACCGATGGTCAGCGCCATTAGCGACAGGTTGTCGAGGCTGAAGCCGGCAAACCACATCACGCCGAAGGTCGCGATCAACGACAGCGGCAGCGCGACACCTGCGATGATCGTCGCCCGCACCGTCCGCAGGAACATCAGCACCACGAGTACGACCAGCACGACGCTGAGGACGAGGGTGAATTGTACGTCGCGAACCGAGGCGCGGATCGTGCCGGTGCGATCGTGCACCACGGTCAACTCGATCCCGGCTGGCATCGAGCTCTTGAGGCGCGGCAGCTCGGCAAGCACGCGATCGACGGTCTGGATGACGTTGGCGCCGGGCTGGCGTTGCACATCGACGACGACCGCGGGTGATCCGTTGAACCAGCCGCCGACCTTGGTGTTCTCCAGGCCGTCGACGACATCGGCAACGTCGGACAACATGACCGGCGAGCCGCCGCGATACGCGAGCACCAGCGATTTATAATCTGCTGCCGCGCCGATCTGATCGTTGGCTGCAATGGTGTATGACTGGTAGGCGCCGTCGAGCGAACCCTTCGGTCCCGACACGTTGGCGCCGACGATCATGTTGCGAAGGTCGGCCAGCGAAATGTTGTAAGCCGCCAACCGCGCCAGATCCGCTTGGATGCGCACCGCCGGACGGATGCCACCTTGCACCGAGACCTTGCCGACGCCAGTCAACTGGCTGAGGCGCGGGGCAAGCAGCGTATCGGCGAGATCCGAGATTTGCCGCAGCGCGACGTTGGGCGAGGTCAGCGCCAGCGTCACGATCGCAGCGTCGGCCGGGTTAACCTTGGTATAGGTCGGCGGGTAGGGCAGATTGCGCGGCAGGGTAGAGCCGGCTGCATTGATCGCCGACTGGACGTCTTGCGCTGCCGCATCGATGTCGCGGTTGAGTTCGAACTGCAGCGTGATCTGGCTGACGCCGAAAGAGGATGAGGAGGTCATGGTCGCGAGCGAGGGGGTGCGCCCGAATTGGCGCTCGAGAGGCGCGGTCACGAGCGCTGCCATCGTATCGGGGTTGGCACCCGGCAGCTGCGTCGTCACCTGCACAGTCGGGAAATCGACTTGCGGCAACGCCGACACCGGCAAGCCCCAATAACCGAGCCAACCGCCGAGCATGATCGCAATGCCGAGCAACGAGGTTGCTATCGGCCGGCGGATGAACGGGCCCGATACGCTGCCTGACAGATTGCCTGAGGCGGACGCGTCCTCGCTCATTGGGCTGCCGGGCCACGCGACGTTTCGGCGCGTTGTCCTTTAGCTGACGGTGCCCCTGGCATTTGCGGATCTGGCATCGCCTTGGCTCCCGCGGCTGGTGCCTCTGGTGTTGGCGGCGTGGCCGTCTCGGGCGCCCCCGGTGCTGTGGCGGATGGCACGCCAACGTCCCGCTTGCGGCGGCCTTCACCGCGTTTGCCCTTGCCTTCACCTTGTGGTTCGCTTTCGGCACCGGCAGGCTTGCCGTCAGTTGGTGCCGCTTCCTCGCGTTTACGGCGGCCTTCACCGCGCTGGCTCTCGCGCTTGGGCGCGACCGGTGCCTGTTCCAGTTGCTCTGTGGTCGCGACCGCGACTTCAGCGCCCTCCTTCAGTCGCGCGAAACCGCTCGTTACGATGTTGTCGCCGGTCTTGATGCCGCTGGTGATCACCGCGCGCGTATCGTCCTGTGTCTGAACTGCGACGACCTTAAGCGCCACGCGATTGTCTGCCGGCACGACATAGACGAAGGTGCCAGTAGGTCCGCGCTGCACCGCAGCCGTCGGCACCGTGATCGCCTGGCCAAGCGTCTCGATCAGCACGCGGACATTGACGAACTGACCCGGCCATAGCTGCAGCTTATCGTTCGGGAACTCGGCCTTCATTTTCACGGTGCCGGTCGTCTGGTCGACTTGGTTGTCGACGACGCGCAATTCGCCGCGATCGATCAGCGTCTTGCTATCGGCCTCCACCGCATCGACCTGGAGCGGGCCAAGTGCCGCCGCCCGATTGACCTGCGCCAACTGCTGTTGCGGCAGATTGAAAAGGATTGCGATCGGCTGCACTTGCGTGATCGTCACGATTGATTGGCTCGCCGAGCCGCTGATGATGTTGCCTTCATCGACCTGGCGAATGCCGGTGCGCCCGGTCGCGGGTGCAACGATCTGGGTGTAATTCAGTTGCACTTGCGCTTGATCGACCGCGGCCTTGCTCGAGGCGACCTGGCTCGTCAACTGGGCGACGAGCGCCCGCTGGGTATCGACCGTCTTGACGGCGATGGTGCCGGGAATTCTAGTATAGCGTTCTAGATCCAATTTGGCGTTGGCGAGGCTAGCCTCGTCTTGGCGTTGCTTGGCGGTCGCTTGGTCGAGCGCGGCCTGATAGGTCGCTGGATCGATACGCGCAAGAACTTGCCCCTTCTGCACGCTTTGCCCCTCGCGGAAGGCAACCTCGATCAGCTTGCCGCCGACTTGCGGTTGGACCGTCACGGTATTGAGCGCGCGCGCTGAACCAACCGCATCGAGATAGATCGGCACGTCGGCTGCACGCGCCGATGCAACTCGAACTGGAACTGGTCCATCGCCGCCACTCCAGCGGCCCTTTTGCTGCATCACTGGGGCGGGTCGCGACATCACGGCTGCGACCCCGCCTGCAATCAGCAAGGTCGCAAGTGCGGTCCATAGATAGCGGCGTGTCTTGGTCATTTGACCCCGAGTTCAGATGCGGCAAGCGGCCAATGCAGCCGATCATCCGCCCTGCAAGATTACGCTAGAATAACGCACCGTGGATAAGTCTTCCGTCGATTACATTTTTGCAATGTGATCAGAGACTAAGCCATGCTTTGCCGGTCAAAAGTGGGGCGCCCTGATCCGTCCGTATCGCCGTTTCGAGGTGAACATGGCATGAAGGACGTTAGAGGGCACGCAGCCACCGCAAGTGCCGATCGTGCAATTGCGTCGCACATCAATGGCTTAGCCAGGAACGATAACCGATGCGCGCGCCCGACGATATCACGTCTTTGGAGCAACTGGAGGCGCTCTATGGGGAACCGGTCATCGGTTCGCTCCTGAAACAGATCCCGATCATCTACGATGCCTACCGCGCGTTGATCGAGGCATCGCCCTTTTGTGTGTTGGCAACGAGCGGTCCCGGGGGTCTCGATGCTTCACCCAGGAAGGCGCGATCTAGGTACACTCGCTGTGCTCTCGCTATACCTCGATGTCATCCTTGTAACTTGGCCACGGGTCCTATCGCGCCGCGCGTGGATCCCCACCCAGCGCACGCCAGCCCTTCCTTGCACCGGCTTGCCTGG
>JANMNO010000001.1:0-9395 GCA_031374115.1 Hyphomicrobiaceae bacterium
TCCCGACGAAATCTACCAGCGCTTCGGTGGCATCGACGGCTCGGCCTATCTGGTCGGCGGCGCCGGCGTCACCGTGCTGAAGAAAGGTCCCATCATCATGGCGCCGATACGCACGGGCATCGGGCTGCGCCTTGGCGCCAACGTCGGGTATCTCCATTTCACGCCTCGCCCGCGCTTCAACCCGTTCTGATCGATTTGGCCGATTCAGGTGGCGATGGACTTGCGTTTTGTGTACTCAACCGTCGGCAAATCAGTATAGTTGGGCGGGTTGAATGGAACTCTGCGACATTGTGCGCCAAGCACAAGGCGGCCATGCGATCTCGCGCGCATTTAACCTCACTCCTGAGCAGGCTGAGGCCGCGGTCAAGGCTTGGTCTGTTCAGCATAATCCGGAGCATACTTGGCAGTGAACTCGGTTTCTCAACAAAAGGCGGCGCAATGGGTTGGATCTTTCGCGCCGTTATCCTGCGCTATGGTTGGAGCATTTTGCGAACGATCTTTTGCGGGCGATCTTGGGCCGTCGCTGAAAGTTCTTGATCACCGACGGCAGGGACGGGATTCGAAATCGCAGCTATGGCTCGTGCCGCTGAAGCTGCACTTCATTCTCTTGCTGGCCGACAAGTGCGGGTTGCCCCACTGGTCGCCGTATTCCAACGCGGTGAATTCCGACCAGTTGCGCATTGCCGCTCCTTCCGCAGCTTTGCGGCTCGGCTGACCGACACTCGCACCCGAATGGGTGTGATCGGCCATGCAGGTCAAGTTGCCCTCGCGCCGAAGCTCATGAAGACCGACCAGCGTGCCATCGTCGGGACGCATCACCGCGGCTCCAGTCCGCTTGTGCGGGGGAGCTGCAATTGCGGCCGTGGCTGCCAGAGCCACACACGCACATACGATTGAGAAAAAACGACCCATGGTGCATTCATCCGCTGATCTGTTGATGTTCGCCAAATCGTACAAGAGTCGTTGCGCTCAACTGAAGTCGGATCGGCACAGCGTTCAACATCGCTTAGCGCGAGTGGCGGTCGCGTCACACCCCTGCTTAAGCTGTGAGCAAATTTGCGAGCGCTTGCCGAAGTCTGCCGGGCATTGCGGTCGGCCGCCCGCTTGCCCGATTTACGAACACGTGGACAAAATGGCCGTCCGCACGGGCGGTGTCTTCGGCAACGCCAAACAACGCCAGTTCGTAGCGAACGGACGACGATCCGAGCTTGTTGACCCGCAACCCGACTTCGATGTCCTCGGGGTAAGCGAAGGGCCGGTGAAACCGGCACATGGTCTCGACCGCAAATCCGACGATCGATCCGGCGTGGATGTCAAGCCCGCCGGGATCGATCAAGTAGCGGTTCACTACCGTGTCGAAATACGAATAATAGGTCACGTTATTGACGTGGCCGTACAGGTCGTTGTCCATCCATCGCGTCTGAATCAAACGGAAGTGCTTGAAATCGGCCCGCTCGAGTGGCTGTGGGCGCGTGTCACTCATCGCTTCGCCTGCCTTAGACCTTAATCATTTTGCCGGGGTTCATGATGTTGCCAGGATCGATCGCCCGCTTGATCGTTCGCATGAGATCCAGCTCGACTGGATTTTTGTAGTGCTCATTCTCATCTAGGCGCAGGCGGCCGATGCCATGTTCCGCGCTGATCGAACCCTCAAGCTTGGTCACAAGATCGTGGACAATGCGGTTGATCCGCTGGCGCTCGCCAGCAAAACGGCGACCCTCCCAGTTGGCCGGCGACATTGGATTGTAGTGCATGTTGCCGTCGCCGACGTGACCGAACGCGCAATGGCGGATGCCGGGATAGGCCGCTTCCAACTCCGCATTGCAACGCTCGATAAACTCAGGAATGCGAGATACGGGCACGGACACATCGTGTTTAATGCCGACGCCCGCAACCTTCTGGGCTTCCGCTAGATCTTCGCGCATTTTCCAGAACCGCTTGGTATGTGCGCCCGACGTTGCGATCATCGCGTCCTCGACGAGCTGCCGGCCCATCGCTTCCGACAGCGCTTCGGCAAACGGGTCATCAAGCGAACCAGGCGCCCCCTGTCCCGACGCCTCGACCAGCACATACCAATCGTGCGGCTCGCGCAATGGCTCGCTGTGGCCGGGCACGCCCGCAATCAAGAACTCGATAACGGAACGCTGCATCAATTCGAAAGCGGAAATCTGATCGCCGAGCCGGCCTTTCATCAGCCCAAGTAATTCAACCGCCGCCGAGGGACTTGGCACCGCGAGCCAAGCGGTCGCCATCGCCGAAGGCTTCGGAAACATGCGCAGCACCGCTGCAGTGATGATCCCGAGCGTGCCCTCGCCGCCGATGAACAGCTGCTTGAGATCGTAGCCCGTGTTGTCCTTGCGCAGGCTCCGCAGTCCATCCCAGATCCGCCCATCCGGCAGCACAACTTCGAGGCCGAGCACGAGATTGCGAGTATTACCGTAGCGGATCACCTGTGTGCCGCCAGCGTTGGTCGAGATGTTGCCGCCGATTTGGCATGATCCTTCCGCTCCGAGACTAAGCGGAAACAGCCGGTAATGCTCGGCGGCGATGTTCTGAATCTCTTGCAGTATGACGCCGGCTTCGACCGTCATGGTCTCATTTGCGAGATCGATGTCACGGACGGCCTTCATGCGCGCGGTCGAGATGATGACCTCCGAACGATCGGCGTTGGGTTGACTGGCCCCGGTTAACCCGGTGTTACCACCTTGCGGTACGATGCGCGTTCCCGTTTCCGCGCAAATTTTGACGAGTGCCGCCACTTCGACAGTAAATTTGGGGCGCAGCACTACCGGCACGTCGCCTTGCCAATCATCGCGCCAACTTTTGCAGTAGGGTGCCACATCGGCAGCCTGGTCGATGAAGCCCTGCGGTCCAACAACAGCCTTCAAGCGATCTACGACTTCGGCCGAAATAGTGTGCGACTTAGCTGGTGCCATTGCGGGCGATCCTTATGGTAGGCAAAACGTGAAAACCGGCGGACCGTAAGCATGACCGTCGCAAGCCGCAAGAGACCACAGCCATGAGCGACACCTCAAACAATCCTGCCGCGCGCGCCATGACCATGTCTGGCAAGCCTTCCGGCTTCCGCACGCTGCTGGGCTATCGTGCAATCCGCTGGGAGCGCGACTACGCAGAGATCGAACTCGCTCTTGGGGCCAAACACATGAACAGTCTCGGCTTCACGCACGGTGGTCTATATCTGACACTTATCGACGCGGCGTTCGGCCATGCGGCGACCTGGTGTTCGGTACCGGGCAATGTCCGTGGCGTTGTCACGATCTCGCTCAACACCAGCTTTCTTTCACCGGCGAAGGGCGGAATAATTCGAGCCGTCGGCCGTCTCGCAGGCATTCACAACCGGGTAGCGACGGTCAGCGGTGATGTTCGCGATGAGCACGGGCTGCTGCTCGCCACCGCGATCGGCAGTTTTCGGTATTTCCCCGGCAGCGAGCGCATCGAGGGCGTGGCTGAATTGCCGACCCCCAACCGTCACGGCTGATCGGTTTAGTGAAGGCGCGGCCAAGAGCGAATGCGGCGGCTTAGATTTCCCACACAAAAGGCGGAGCATGCCGCATACTGCTCCGTGCAACGCGAACAACAGGTGCAGCCCCCGACGACGGAGATACACGAATGCTGAAATTCTACTTCAACGGCTCGCCTAATCCGACCAAGATCGCACTGTTTCTCGAGGAAGCGGGCTTAGCCTTCGAGCCGATGCCAATAGATACGCGCAAAGGCGATCAGTTCAAGCCGGAATTCATCAAGCTCAATCCAAACGCGAAAGTCCCGTTGATTGACGACGATGGAGTCATCGTTTTCGATAGCAACGCCATACTGCTTTACCTTGCCGAAAAGACCGGTAAGTTCCTGCCGCCGGCAAGCGCTGACAATCGTGGTCAATTGCTCTCTTGGCTGATGTTCGTCGCAACCGGCGTCGGACCGTTTTCGGGCCAAGCGGTGCACTTCAAACATTTCGCTCCCGAAAAGATTGCATACGCAAACAAGCGTTATCAATTCGAAGCCGATCGTCACTTCGGCATACTTGATGCACGACTGGCGACGCATCGCTATATGGTCGGCGACATCTACACGATCGTGGACATGGATGTGTGGGGTTGGGCACGCATGCTCCCGTTCATTTTGGGCGACGAGACATGGGCCAAATACCCGAACCTGAAGCGCCTGCACGACGAGATCTCGGCACGTCCGGCAGCCGTCAAGGCCGTGGCTTTGAAGGACAAATTCCAGTTCAAAGCCGAGATGGACGACGACGCTCGCCGCGTGATGTTCAAGCATATCGGCTAGTACGATAGCTGGGCGGCTATCTCAGCCGCCCAATGCCGCCCTGACCGTTTCGAACTTGTGGTCAAGGTGAGCGCGCAAGATGCTGGATAGTTCTTTGCCGTCGCGTGCCTGCAACGCTCTCAAGATCATGGCGTGTTCGACAATGGCTTCAGCCCAGCGCTCCGAGCTCATGTTGGCTGTGAAACGTGCACGGCGAACTTTCAACGCCACCTGACCATACAGCTGCGACAGCACCGGATTGCGTGCGGCACTGAGGATGATCTCGTGGATCATCTTGTTGACCTCGAAGTAGGCGCGCAGATTACCCGCCGTGTGCATGTCGACCAGCTGTTCCTGCAGCCGCGCAACCTCAGCGATCTCCCAATCATCGGCGTTTTTTGCCGCAAGCTCACCGGCAAGCGCTTCCAGCGATCCCATGACCGGAAAAGCTGCCGATAGCTCGTCCATATCGAGTGGGGAGACAATGGCGCCGCGATGCGCAATCAACGTAACCAGCCCCTCCGACGCCAGCACTTTCAGCGCCTCCCGCAACGGTGTGCGCGAAACACCGAAGCGCGCACATAGATCCTTCTCGTCGATCTTCGCTTCCGGCAGCAGCTCGCCCTCGATCACCATCGCGCGCAAACGACCGAGCAGCTGATCGTGCAGTGACAACCGCAAAATGGTTTCGCGCGGACGATTGGGGTGCACTGGAAACGTGGTCGAGCGTTTGCGTGCCATTAGACCGCTCCCTGAGCCAGCGCATCGCGCATGATACGCGCGACGTGCCGAGCTTCGCGGCCTGATCCGTCCGCGATCTGGTGCCGGCATGAGAAGCCATCGGCGGCGATGATCGTATCGGGCGCTGCCTTGCGCACCGCAGGCAGCAGCGAGAGTTCACCCATCGCCATCGAGGTCTCGTACGTGTCGGCCGCATAACCGAATGCGCCAGCCATCCCGCAGCAGCTACTCTCGACGACTTCGATTTCGAGGCCGTCGATAAGTCCCAGTGCCTTTGCAACGGCTGGCATCACGTTGAACGATTTCTGATGACAATGCCCGTGCAGCAAGACCTTCGCGTTGTGCTTCGCAATTTTGCCTTTGATCCGCCCGGCATCGACTTCTGCTGCGATAAAGTCCTCGAATAGATAGGCCAAGGGCGCGATCGCGGTCGTGGCTTCCCCCGGCAGCATCGCCAGGAATTCATCCTTCAGTGTGAACAAGCACGAGGGCTCCAGCCCGATGATCGGTATGCCGCGCTCAACGAATGGGCGCACGGCCTCGACGAAACGGCGTGCTTCAGCGCGCGCTTCGTCGACCAGTCCTGCTGACAGGAACGTTCGCCCGCAACACACGCGACGGCCGGACGCGGAATGAACTTGCGATACGCGATAACCAAGTGCCGTCAGTACATCGACAGCCGCGTGCAGATTTTCCGGCTCGAAGTTGGAGTTGAACGTGTCGGCAAAGATCGCGACCTCTCTCGCGGCCGGTGTCTGACCCTCTGGGTCTGACACCGCAGCACGTGCGGTGAAATTTTCATTTTTGGTATCAGAGCCGGAAGGTCTGACACCAACGTTGAACCCTTCCGCACGCCAGCGCGGCAGCTTCCGCTTTGAAGACAAACCAAACAACCGCTCGCTCAACTGCGGCAATCCTGGCACGCGATCGCGCGCGTTCATCAACCACGACAGCCGTCGTGCGTAAGGCGCGTAGCGCGGCAAATAGGCGATCATCTTCACTTGCCATGGCAGCGCCCGGCGCTCATTCGCTGCCGCAAGCACCTCGATCTTCATCTTCGCCATATCAACGCCGGTCGGACATTCGCGACGGCAAGCCTTGCACGAAACACACAACTTCATCGTCGCCAGCATTTCGTCCGAAGCCAGTGCATCCGGCCCGAGTTGACCCGAGAGCGCAAGGCGCAACGTATTGGCACGTCCACGGGTTACGTCCGCTTCGTTGCCGGTGACGCGGAAGCTCGGGCACATCACATTCGAGACGTGCTTGCGGCACTCGCCGTTGTTGTTGCACATCTCGACTGCGCCTTGAAAACCGCGAGCGCCACCGGGATATGCCGACCAATCGAGCGCTGGCGTAAAGCGCGATACACCATAGTCCGGTGAAAAGCGAAACAACGAGCGGTCGTTCATGCGTGGTGCACGGACGATTTTACCCGGATTCATCAGTCCGTCCGGATCGAACCGGTCCTTCACGGCTTCGAATATTTCGACGGTCCGGCGGCCATACATCATCTCGTGAAATTCGGAGCGCACAAGGCCATCACCGTGTTCGCCCGAGTGGGAACCCTTGTAGGCCTTGACCATCGCGAACGCTTCCTCGGCGATTGCGCGCATGGTCGCTGCGTCCTTCTCCAACTTGAGATTGAGCACGGGCCGCACGTGCAGGCAGCCGACGCTTGCATGGGCATACCAAGTGCCGCGCGTCCCGTGTTTTTCGAAGACTGCCGTGAGCCGCTCGGTGTAGTCGGCCAAATGTTCGAGTGGCACCGCGCAATCCTCGATGAAGGACACCGGCTTGCCCTCGCTTTTCATCGACATCATGATGTTGAGGCCTGACGTGCGCACGCCCCAGATCGCCGATTGGCCGCTAGCATCGGCGACCTTCACGACCGACTTGGGCAAGCCCAGGTCGCCCATCAGTTCGTCGAGTTGATCGAGACGACGCAAATTTTCGGTCTGATCGTCCTCGGCGAACTCGACGAGCAGCAACGCGTCGGGCCGCCCGCGAACGTAGGTCTCCATAACCGGGCGGAACATCGCGATGTCGCTGGCGAGCTCGATCAGCGTGCGATCGACGACCTCGACTGCTACCGGGCCGAGCTTGACGATATGTTGGGCGGCCTCCATCGCGGACCGGAATCTCGGGAAATGGCACACGCCCAGTGTGCGGTTCTTCGGCTGACGCGAAAGCTTGATCTTGATGCGCCGCGAGATCGCAAGCGTCCCCTCGGAGCCGCACAGCAAGGTTGCTAGGTTGGGGGGCTTTTCCGAGGGCAGCAGGGCATCGATCAGATAGCCGCCGACGCGCCGCGACACATCCGGAAAGGCGCCTCGAATGTGATCGGCCTCGCGCTGGCCTATCGCCAGCACATCGCGGGTCAGATCCCGCGCCGTATTCGGCATGTTGCGAAGCAATTGCTCCGTCGGTATCGCCTCGAAACGCGCTTGCGCTCCATCAGCTAACAATGCATCGATCGCCTCGACGTTGTCGCGCATGATGCCATAGCGGATAGAACGCGTGCCGCACGAGTTGTTGCCTGTCATGCCACCGATCGTGGCGCGGCTCGACGTTGAAACATCGACTGGAAAGAATAGTCCCGAAGTCTTGATCTGCCGGTTGAATTCGTCCAGCACGATGCCGGGCTCAACCCATGCGGTGCGGGCTGCGAGATCCGTCTCGACGATCCGGTTCAAGTGCTTGGTAAAATCGATGACGAGCGCGCGGCCAACCGTCTGCCCCGATTGCGATGTGCCGCCGCCACGCGGCAGCAGGGGCACGCCTGCCTCGCGCGCGATTTGTGCGGCAGCGATGACGTCTGCATCGCTCTTTGGCACGACGATGCCAACGGGCTCGATCTGATAGATCGAGGCATCGGTCGCGTATCGTCCGCGCGAAAACTTATCGAACAGCACGTCGCCTTCGATCTCGGCCGACAGCCGCTTGGCGAGGCCATGATCAATCCCTGCATCCGACGGCTTTACGTGGACATTCATGGCGAGGCGATCCTTGTCGTCCGTTCCCAACGCAACATCAATTGCAGAAACCACAGGAAAATTCTTGCGTAATCCTAATTTTGCATGCAAAATTAGGATTACGCAATGAATGTTATCCACGGTCATCGGAAGGCCGGATCAGCTGGAGATGTGACGATGTCCGCAACCAACCAGGCGCCACGCCGCGCAGGCCGCCACTTTCTGCAGATCCCGGGCCCGTCGCCCGTCCCGGATCGCATCCTACGCGCGATGGCGATGCCAGTGCTCGATCATCGCGGACCCGAGTTCCAAAAGCTTGGGCATCGCGTACTCGCCGGCATCAAGACCATCTTCAAGACCAAGAACCCGGTGATCATCTACCCGGCATCGGGCACTGGCGCATGGGAGGCAGCGCTCGCCAACGTGCTGTCGCCCGGCGATCATGTCCTGATGTTTGAGACCGGCCATTTCGCTAGTCTGTGGAAAACGATGGCAACCAAGCTCGGCGTCAACGCGGAGTTCATCCCCAGTGACTGGCGGTCCGGCGTCGATCCAGATCAGATCGAGGCCCGATTGAAGGCTGACACCGCACACAAGATCAAGGCGGTCTGCGTCGTTCACAACGAAACGTCCACCGGCGCGACATCGCGCATCGATGAGGTCCGCAGGGCGATCGATGCGGCCGGCCATTCCGCATTGCTGATGGTCGACAGCATCTCAGGGTTAGGATCAGCCGATTATCGCCACGACGAATGGGGCGTCGACGTCACGGTGTCTGGCTCGCAGAAGGGCCTGATGCTGCCGCCCGGGATCTCCTTCAACGCAATCTCGGATAAGGCGATCGCAGCTTCCAAGTCGTCGAAGCTGCCAAGGCTGTTCTGGTCGTGGGAGGAGATGCTGCCGCACAACAAGGCTGGCTTCTTTCCCTACACACCGTCGACGAACCTGCTCTACGGTTTGGCTGAAGCGATCGACATGCTGCATGAGGAGGGGCTCGACCGTGTGTTCGCCCGCCACGAGCGGCATGCCGAGGCGACGCGACGCGCGGTTGCAGCGTGGGGCCTCGAAAACCTGTGCACTAATCCGCATCATTTTTCCCCGGTTCTGACCGCCGTACTGGTCCCTGAGGGACATAGCGCCGATCAGTTCCGCACAATAGTGCTCGACAATTTCGACATGTCGCTGGGCACTGGATTGTCGAAAGTTGCCGGCCGCGTATTCCGCATAGGACACCTCGGAGACACCAACGATCTAACGATCCTGGGCACTCTTGCCGGCGTCGAGATGGGTCTTGGGCTAGCGAAAATACCGCACAAGGCAGCCGGCGTTCAGGCGGCAATGGCCTACCTCGCCGAGACCGCCGTGCCGAACCAAAGCTGAGATCAGGCCGCTCGG
>JANMNO010000027.1:0-78895 GCA_031374115.1 Hyphomicrobiaceae bacterium
GACGCGCCAACCGTCAAGGAACTGACCCACCGGCACGACCTGACGCCGGAAAAGTACGCGGAATTCGCCATGGGTTGGGTAGCGCAGGGCGCGACGATCATCGGTGGCTGTTGCGAGGTCGGGCCAGCCCACATCCGCCACCTCGCCGGTAGCCTTCGCGCGGCGGGGCATGACGTTGTTTGAGTGGTTTCGCCTCAAATAGCGAGGTGGTGCGACAGGAACTTGCTCCGAAAATCATAGATCATCCCAACGCTCAATCATCGAGCGTTCTGCCAAGACGTCGGGTCTCGCGAAAACGCTCTCCCAGACCTTGTCTGTCGGAATCGTGCGAAGGAAGAGGTGCCGGGCAGGAGATCGTCCCGACCTCGATCCAGAGATCACTTCGTAGCTTGACCCCTGCCCGAAAAGACGGGTTTGCGTTTATGCGTTACGACTGTGAAAAAATAGGTGCCACCTTCAACACGCACTCGCCGATAACGCATTCCAAGCCTCAAATTGTCGGATCTCGCAAAAGCTCCATCCGACCTACAAGTAACGGTCAGCGCTAATCTACAGCGATCCTCACTACCACGCCCAAGATTGACACCCATTCGTCCCCACGCCACAAACCTCACCCATCCATCCAGCCCCCATCCCGAGGCACGCCCATGTCGAACGCCGATCTGCAGAAGACCATCGAGGCTGCCTGGGAGGCGCGCGACACGATCAACAGCCAGACCAAGGGCGCGGTGCGCGATGCGGTCAAGTCCGCCCTCGATATGCTCGATAGCGGCAAGGCGCGCGTGGCCGAAAAGGTTGTCGGCTCGGCGAAGGGTGAGTGGACAGTGCACCAGTGGCTGAAGAAGGCCGTGCTCTTGTCGTTCAGGCTCGCCGACAATGCGCCGTTCGTCACGTCGCTCGACGTTGGTCATCAGGTGATCGGCTACGACAAGGTGCCGCTCAAGTTCGCCGATTGGAACGGGGCGCAATTCAAGGCTGCGGGTTTCCGCGCCGTACCGGGTGCCGTCGTGCGCCATTCGGCCTACATCGCGCCGAACGTCGTGCTGATGCCGTCGTTCGTCAACCTCGGCGCCTACGTCGATAGCGGCACGATGGTCGACACCTGGGCGACGGTCGGCTCCTGCGCGCAGATCGGCAAGAACGTGCATCTGTCCGGCGGCGTCGGCATCGGTGGCGTGCTGGAGCCGTTGCAGGCCAACCCGACGATCATCGAGGACAACTGCTTCATCGGCGCGCGCTCGGAAGTCGTCGAGGGCGTGATCGTTGGCGAAGGCTCGGTGCTGGCGATGGGCGTGTTCATCTCGGCGTCGACCAAGATCGTCGATCGTGCGACGGGGGAGATCCACGTCGGCCGGGTGCCGCCGTATTCGGTCGTCGTGTCGGGTAACCTGCCGGGAAAGAACTTGCCGGCAGAAAATTGGGGCCCGTCGCTGTACTGCGCCGTGATCGTCAAGACGGTCGATGCGCAGACGCGCTCGAAAACCGGCATCAACGAGCTGCTGCGCGACTAAGGCACACCGCGCCCGACCACCGTGACGCCGCCTTTGCTGTCGGCTTTGACGATGACCATTTCGGCTTCGTTCGTGGTGATGCCGGTCAGCGCCGTAATCAGGCTGCCGTGCGTCACCATCAGCATGCGCGCGCTGGGATCGACCTCGGTGTTCAGATACGCCTTGAGACGAGCGATCTGTGCCGGACCCTTGGATTTGTCCGGGTCGGTGAAGAAGCTGTTAATCAAAGACAGGTCCTCGACTGACTTACCGGCGATGAGTTCTGCCGTTTCGCGGCAGCGGCACCATTTGCTCGTATAGACATTGTCGAACACGACGCTGCTGCGCCGGAACAGATCACCTATGCGGGCCGCATCGGTGCGGCCTTTGGCATCGAGGTTGCGCTGGGTTTCGCAAGGACCGAGGGTATCAGCGGTGATCCCTTGTTCTCGCGGCGCTCCTTCGAAGGGTGCCAAGGCATGCCGCATGAAGGCGATGTGGCCGGGCTGTTTCAGCAACGCTATCAGATCATCGGCCGCGTGAGCCGGCAGCACAGCCAGCACGATCATCGCGCCAGCGACGGCCGCAATCCATCGCTGAAGGTATCGGTGTGGTCGAACGCCCATTGACCTGATCTCCAACGAGCTGCGCCAGCAATTCACAATGAGCCAAGCTCGGGTGCCATACTTCAGCGCGACAGGCTCGCTGCCGCCAATTAACATTCACGTGAAGGCGATGTGATAGCTTCGGATTTTGAAGTTGGCTCGTCGCGATAAGCGCCGAGGAAGGAAACGTCTCGCCATGTACCGTACGCTCGATGCAGCCAAGATCGTCCAGTCGCTCGATCAGCTGACGCGGCGGATCACCGAGCGGTTTCCAGGTGCCGGCTTGGCGCTTGTTTCCGCCGAGCTATCCGGGATCGCGACGACGACCAGTGCGCGTGCCGCGACAATCTCGAAACCGGCAATTTTCCGCCGTGCATTCGTGGCCATGGTGTTCCTCGCCGGCTTAGCACTGTTGGGCTATGTTGGGTTTCTGATCCTGTCGAACACCAAGGCATCGGACGATCTATTCGGCACCATCCAGGGCATTGATGCAGCCTTCAACATCGTCGTGCTGACGGGCGCGACGCTGTTCTTCATGTTCAGTTTGGAAGAGCGTGGCAAGCGCCGCCGCGCGCTGCACGCGCTGCACGAGTTGCGCTCAATCGTGCACGTGATCGACATGCATCAGCTGACCAAGGATCCAAGTTCAACAGCAAGCGTCAGTCAGGCAACGCCCTCTTCACCGAAGCGCACGTTGACGCCGTTCGAGCTGACGCGCTATTTGGATTACTGTTCGGAGTTGTTGTCTCTTACGGCGAAAGTGGCTGTGCTCTATGCACAAAGCTTTCCGGATCCGGTGGTCACCGAAACGGTGAACGATATCGAGCGAACGGCTGCGAGCCTCAGTCAGAAGATCTGGCAGAAGATTGTGATTATCGAGGCCGATGGCCGGCATGCCGAGATGATGGCGCTGCTGGCGGGCGGTACCACGGCAAAGCCAGTTGTGAATGCACCATCTCCGGTCATTTCCGTATTGAAGCCGGCCTGATTTTCATCGTGTCAGCGCCGATCGCCAGCCGGCTTGCTGCGCTTCGGTTTCGGAGCAAAACCAGCGTTTACCTTTAGAGGCGCCCCGGGCATCTTCGTCCATGCGAACCTTCTCGTACCAAGGGCTCCACGGCATGTGGTAGATGCGTCCGGCATTGGTCACGTTGCCTTTGATCGTGCAGCCATTCGGTGCTTTTGCCTCAGCCATTGCCCAGGCGCGCGCTCGATACGCCCACGCTGGTTGGGCTTGGCCTTGCCAAATACCGGCGAGGGCCGCCTTTGCTTCCGCCTCTTGTGCAACGTAGGTTTGCGAGTAGCGCACGAACGCCCAGGCATACCCCGTGCGGACCATCTCAGCGTTGAGATTGGTGTTGCCGGCAAAGCACCGGCCTAAGGTGCGCCGGTATTTATCAAGACCCAGATCCGCACACACCACGGGCTGATTGTTGATCAATTTGATCAGCTGCTTGATCGCACCCTCGCCGCAGCGCCATTGACCAGAAGTTCGCAGTCCACACGTCTGGGTTGTCTCCGGAGCGTCTATCCCTTCCAATCGGATGTGGGTCTCGCCCAGCACGATCGAGTCGCCGTCCATAACCCGAGCGGGCCCCGTAAGTACAGGGGCATTCGTCGCCGTTGTGTCGTTGCCGATCAAGGCAATCAGGGGGAAAACGAGCACTCCCGCTAGAGCCAGGGCTGCAAGTTGCCGCGCAAGTAGGCGCTTGACAGATTCACGCATAGGTTGAATTTGTCTGATTCTGTTGTCGGGAGCGAGACCGAACCGAGACGCTTTCCACCGGTTTCGTGACTGACTCGTGGCGGTCGTTGTAGCTGCGCACCATCCATCCGGTGCCAATCGACCACTAGTGCTGGCGAAGCCATATAATGGTGTTTATTTTTCGGGTGCTTCTCGCAAGTCGCGTTCAGCGAATTGAACTATGAAACCGGTACGGTTCAACTGCCGCACGACATTGGCGCGTTTGGCGGCATCGCTCAGATACTCCACGACGAAAACCGGCCGCCCCTCCGCTTTCATCCGGTTCAGTTCGACGATCGAGGTGTTGACGCTATCTGGATCATTGGGCTGACCATTACCGGAGACGCCATAGAACAGGTCCTCCTTGGCGACGGCGTCCAGGCTGCGCCGATAGTGCGGCGATTGCAGCAGTTCCTCGCCGTTTTGCGCCACCACCAGGAAGTTCGGCCGCCGGCGCTTGGCATAGTCCGAGATCTTGCCGACGAACGCAACCATCTCGCCCTGCGCGTTCGGGTTCTCGGTCTTCCACTCGTCGAAGGCATCCACCCGATCGAGGTAGACCCCGTCGAAGCCGGCTTCGATAATGCGATCGAGATAGGGCCGCCTCGCCCGCTCCCACAGTTCCAGGAGCCGGTCCAACAGGGAGACTTGCGGGCGCACGATGATTTTTTGCCAGCCGGATTGCCAGAAGCGAACGTTGTAGTTGCCATTCCACTCGGGGTTTTCATGCCCAAGCCACGCTGGCCTTCCCGTTAGCCCTCGCTGGGGCCAATAGTAGCGGTAGCTCTCGGCTTCGCCGATCGAAAGGTAAGCGAGCACAATGCGCTTGGACCCGTCCGCCCGCATGCGCAGCCGTTCGATCTCGTGCGCCGAGAGCACGCGGGCCTCAGACCCATCGCGCGAATAGTCGACGACCAGCAAGTCGGTGCCGTCGGCGATCGATTGGATCCCCAGGTTTTGCAGCTGGTAACCCCACGACCGCACCATGTTCAAGCCAGGGCCGACGCGGGGCTCCAGCGCTGGCCGCTCGGCCGGCAGTTGACCCGCGGCGAGCAACATCACCGCTATCATTGCGGCGATCAGCCAGCGCGCTGGGACGCGTGTTCGCTTCACTTCCATCGCGTGCTATATGGAACCCGAATGCGGCATTACCTATGTTGAACTCTGCGGCTAAGTGAACCGAAATAAGTTGGATGTCTATCACATGAGTGAACCCGGCGAAGTTATGACACCGGATGTCGAAATCGGCACGCTTCGTTCGGCGCGCGCATGGTTGTTGCGCGATGGGCACGTAGCATTGGCGACAGTCGTCGATACCTGGGGCTCGGCCCCAGTGCCGGTCGGTGGTCAGATGGCGATTGCCGGGGATGGCTCGTTCCAGGGTTCGGTATCGGGCGGATGCATCGAGGGCGAGATCATCACCGAGGCGGGCGACGTCCTTGCCGCGAAGTTGCCAGCGACGATGGCGTTTGGCGTTGCCGACGAGACGGCATGGAGCGTTGGCCTGCCATGCGGAGGCAAGGTTCGCGTTTTCATCGAACGGCTTGACAGGGACGGCGGCGGGCTCGATTTCCTAAACAGGGCAATCGAAGCGACGACCGCACGCACCGGGCTAATCGTGCGTACGCGGCTCTCGGACGGACAGCGGCACGTGTTCGAGCGCGGCAAACCGGACGCGCCGCCCGAGATCGCAGCGCGTTTTCGAACGGGCAAAAGCGCCGTCGAGGTCACTGCCGATCAAGAATACTTTGTGCAAGCATTGGTGCCGCCTGCGCGCGTCCTGATCGTCGGGGCGACGCACATTGCCCAACTCGCCACCCAAATTGCCAAGCTTATCGGCTACGAAGTTCTGATCGTCGACCCGCGCACGGCGTTCGCCTCGACCGACCGGTTTCCCGATGTGGCGGTCCATGCGGAATGGCCGCAAGATGTAATCCCTCGGCTAGGCCTCGATCCGTACACCGCAGTGGTGGTGCTGGCCCACGTGGCGCATATCGACGACGAGGCGCTCAAGCTCGCGCTGCGCGCCGACTGCCTGTATGTTGGTGCGCTCGGCAGCTCGCGTAATCACGCGAAACGCACCGAGCGGCTGATCGAGGCGGGCTTCACCGTGGCGGAGATCGCACGCATCAAATGCCCGATCGGTCTGGATATCGGTGCGCAAACGCCGGCCGAGATCGCCGTATCCGTGATGGCCGAAGTGATCGGCGCGGTGCGTGGGCCGAAGCCGAAGAAATCCGCTTGAGGATCGGCATGCCGAAGGAACCTTTCCTTGCCGCGATCGTGCTCGCTGCCGGATCATCTAAGCGTTTCGGCGGTGACAATAAGCTGCTGGTGCAGATCGAAGGGGTGCCGCTCGTCGTCCGGGTGATCGAGGCAATCAAGCGTGGCGGGATCGAACAGATCTACGTTGTCACCGGCCATCAGGCCGAACAGGTGGCTGGCGCAATATACGATCTAGACTGCCGCATCGTGCACAACGAGCGGCATCTAGCGGGCATGGGCACGTCGGTCGCGTGTGGTGTGTCAGCGCTCGATCAAAATGTCGATGGCGCTCTTGTCGCGCAAGGCGACATGCCTGAGGTCGATGCGCCGCTCATCGCGACGTTGTGCCAGCACTTTTTGAACGGCCGATGCGAACGCGTCGTCTATCCAGTGCTCGATAATGGCCGGCAAGGTAATCCAGTTCTATGGCCGAAACGGTTGTTTGGCGAACTGGCAAAGCTCACCGGCGACAAGGGTGCGAAGCAATTGATCGCATCAGAGGGTGATCGGGCCGTGCGCATGGCCAGTGCTGGAGCAGCGGCTGCGGTCGACATCGATACCCCGGAAGAGCTCGCGGCCTACGAAGCGTCCCGAGCCAGCCAGCCCCGGTAGTGCACGATCCGTCCAAATGCCGGAATTGCCGCCTCGACATCGAATGCGTACCGGCCACCGCGCTCGTTTTCCAATGTCCGGATCGCCGGCAGCGAAAACTGCGGAAGCGGTAACCCGATGATGCGTGCCGCCTTGACCTTCAATGCTAGGCCTTCCCCACTAGCGAGCAATGACATGTGCAGCGTGCACAGACCAACGGTTTCGTGCAATTCTTGACCTATTGCACGTTGCGTCGAGACGAACTGTTTGCGACCGAAGGTGCGCGTCCAAACTTCGGCATCGCCTCTTGGCTCAAAAGTAACGGTGAGCGCTTGATCGAGACCTTCCGGTGGCAATCCGAACATGGTCGCGATCAGACGAGCCGCAATCGACGATCCGCGCACCACATCGGCGCGTCCGCTCCATCTGGCGGCGCTCGTTACATTATGCAGGTCACGAACCTGATCGGGCAGTTGATCGAACTGCGCGCCGAGCAGCCGGCGATAAAGGGGCATCATGTGGTGCTCATGCGTATGTCGAGGTCGGACAGTTCGTGTTTGATTTCGGCCAGCGTAACGAGGCCGACGCAAGCCCGCGCACCGCGCTCGGCGGTCTCGTTCCGCGCGAGCTTGCGCGCCAATATGACCGCCGGTGTGGTTGGAATGTAGGGCCCATGACCTTGCCGGGCTGTCAGGTGCCAGGCGATAGACGTGGGCTTCCCGGCCTGATCCAGCCCGCTCACGACAACGAACATTCCGCCCACATCCGACCCTAGAAAACCGAGGGCGCGCTTGGCGGCGAGCAGGGGCTTGGTCAACCGCTGCGGCGACGCTATCAATCCCCAGCGGCTGGGCCACGACAACACCCACATACCTAGATGAAACATCGTGATCTCGACCCCCGCCTTGAACTCGATGGTGTGCAGGCTCGAGTATCGTTCGGCAAACAAGGTCAGATCCGGCACGTTGCAATAGCCCATCCATCGATTGCCGAACTCTGGGAAACGATAACGAGAAAGTCCCTGCCAACCATGCACGGTGTGCCAACGACCATCGCGCTTAAGCTGAAAAGGTTTGCCGATGGCGCCGAGTATCGATGCTGTCGTCGCAGGTCCAGGATCAAAGCTGTTGCCTGGCGAAACGCCGTGACGGATTGCATCGACGCGTTCGAGACTTGAAGCGAGGTCATCCAGCACGGCCCCCGAGATTGCCGGAACGGTGCTGGCGCCACTCACCGCGAGTACGCCTCTGGCTCGTGCCGCGGCGTCGAGCGCTTCGTCACCGGCAAACCCCAAGACGAAATCGCTCGCATCCGCCAGATCGATGTAGTGCGCATCGATTTCGATTGCCGCGCGAGCGAGCGAATAGTCTTGCGCTTGAAATGGGCCCGAAGCGTTGATCACAATCGAGGGGGCGAGGGCCGAGAGGGTTGCAATGTCGACGCTGGTGGCGTCGATTGCGTGTGCTGCGATGGCGGCCGGGCTAATACGCTGCAACTCGGACGCTGTCGCCTGAGCGCGCGCCAGCGATCTTCCGGCGACGATGATTTCGAAGTCGGCCTCGCGCGCTAGCCGCTCAACGGCTCTGGAGCCGAAAGCACCATAGCCGCCAACGATCAGTATGCGCGTGGGCTTGGCTGGTTCCCCCGGCCGTGAGTGCGTCATTCGACCGGGTGGCGGCCAAGAAACTCGATCACATGACGTGCGAACGTTTCCGGCTCTTCATTGTGCAGCATATGCGACACGCCCGGCATGACGATCAGATCCGAACCTTTGATCTCGTTGCTGATCACCTCGGCTGCAGCTGGCGGTGTCGCCGGATCAAGCGCACCCACGATGATGCACGCCGGTAGGGGGATCGCCTTCAGTCGAGCTGTGACATCGAGGTGCCGGATCGCCTCACACCAGCCGATGTAGCCGTCGGCAGGCGTCGTAAGGATCATCGTCTTTAACCGCTCAACCAGCGCCGGACGCTCCGTCAAAGCAGCAGGCGCCACCCAACGCGCCATCGCGCCATCGACGACACTGGTCATGCCGAGCTTACCAGCGTTGGTGATGCGTTCGTCCCACAGCGCTTTGCCGGCCGGCGGTGTTTGGCTCGATGTCGAGACGAGACAGAGCGAATGACAGCGGTCGGCGTGGAGCAATCCCAGATATTGCCCGATCATACCACCCATCGACAGGCCGAGGAAATGCGCCTTGGCCAGCCCGAGCTTATCCATCATGTGCACGACGTCACCGGCGAGTGTCTCGAAACGATAAGGACCCTTCGGCGCATCCGTTTTTCCATGCCCGCGCGCATCGAAACGGATGACACGATACCGGTCGTTCAGCGCTGCGGTAAGCTCGTCCCAACAGGTCAAGTTGGTCGCCAGCGGGTGGTGCAGAATGACGGGTGTTCCGGTCTCCAGACCGCTGACATCCACGTTGAACTGAATACCGTTGGCTGAAACCTTCATGCGATGATCCTTGAAGTCTAGTGATCTTTGGACGGCAGCTCGCCGGACTTGGGCATCGAAGTCGTGTCGGATTTCACACCGTGCGCAGCGATGCGATCGGTCAACGCGAGTAGCACACTGGATACGACGAAGACTAGGTGAATGCCGACGTACCAGGCAAGTTCACGGTCCGTAATCGATTTGAGCGACATGAATTGCTTGAGCAGTTGGATCGCCGATATGGCGACGATCGACGACAGCAGCTTGAGCTTCAAACCGGTGAAATCGATCGTGCCCATCCATTCCGGCCAATCGCGGTGCTGCGAGTGATCGATCTTGGAGACGAAGTTCTCGTAGCCGGAAAATATCACGATCACCAGCAAGGAGCCGGTGAAGGTCATGTCGACAAGGCTTAAAACGCCGAGGATTACCTCCGGCTCGGACGCTGTAAATGCGGTTGATGAGATGTGCCAGAATTCCTGTGCGAACTTGATCAGAAGAACGATCAGGATCAGCGCTAAACCGCCATAAAATGGTGCCAGCAACCAACGGCTCGCAAACAGCGCTTGCTCGAACGCTTTCTCGACTGCTCGGTGGGGTCTGGCGGGTTCCAATGCAACGCTCCTCGTTACTTCGCGTCGGCCTGGTCACGAAGGGTAGACTTGGTCACCAAGGATAGAAATGCGATCGAGATCATCCAACCGTTTGGGTCAGCGGGTACGCTGTGCCGTATTTCGCTTGAGACCAGGTGCCGGTTGGCCGTCGCGCATCGCCAGCGCCCTAATTTCCGCCTTCCTTCGCAAGTCTTTCCACCTCCGGCAACTCGGCAGGTTCGGATCGCACACTGCCTCGACCGTTACTGCGGCTCCGAGGTTTGACCGGCCTGGCAACTGGCTCTGCGCCGTCCGCTGCAGTCCGTTGGCGTGTTGCGGCTGTAACGGGTCGTCTTGGGGGACGCGTTGGCGTTGCGGTATTTGGCTCTGCAAGCGGAACCGGCGCAGGAGCAGAGATGGTTGTGCTTCCGGTGATGGTGACGCTGTTAGCTCCGATGCCGCCGCCGCCCGGGATTGTCGAGGCAGCGGAAACCACCGGTCCTGCAGGCGTAACATCGCTTGCTGGCGCGGCGGATGCGACGACTTGCTCAACTGCTGCTGGACAGCTGTGGTCAGCAGATCCCACTCGGATACCGCGGCGAGGGTTTCGCCGCACACCGCTAAAGGGCCTGGAGCGGCCCCCTCCTCTGGGGCCGTTGCTTGGATGTTGTATCGCTTGTCGCAGATGCCAACTTGGGGCGGCAGCTGCGTCTGCTCGAAGGCATCGAAGCCCTCCTTGAGGTTAGCCCAGAAAGGCAACCACTCGCTGCTGGCGTAATGCTGCATGTTCACCGGCGTCATGCGAAAGGGGAACACGTGAACCTGAACTCTATCCTGGCCGGACTTCAATGCTCGTTCCGCCAAATCGTAGATCTCCGCAATCACCGTGTTCGTCATCGCAAAGCATCCAATCGACGAGCAACCGCCATGTACGAGGATGTATGATCCGGTGCGCTGCATCGACTTGTCGAAAGCGTTTGGAAAGCCAAGGTTGAGCGAGCGTGGATGGCGGCCGATCAGATGCAACTGCTGCCGCGTGACCTCGTAGAACCCCTCGGGTGTCTGCTTGTCACCCTCATGGATCTTCGGGCCGATGGTCCCCGACCAATGGCAAATTGGATAGATGTCGAGCAGAACGAACCGGTTGCCCGAACGCAACCAAATCTCGAGTTCGGACTCGGCCTTGAAGATCCGAATGAAGATGGCATCGCCCGCTTTCAATCCTTTCGCCGCAAGGCGCTGTTCTAGATTGCCGATGTCGGGCGTGCCGGGCAACGGCAGGCTGCCGACCGCTGCCGCGCGCTGGCGCTCGACGCGATCGGGGGCGACGTCTTTCAACTCGATGGTAACGGCGGTCGCTGAAATCGCACTGCCGAGCAGCGCAAGTGCGGCGATTGCCACCCGGGACCAATATCCGGACTTTAGCTTTCGCATTCGTGCAAAGCCTCTCGCGTACATTTTACACTGGCCGGAAACGCCTATTCATTTGCCGCTGCCAACGCAACGTAGCAGTTCGAACAACGCTTGCGCACGGCAAAATCGTCGCTTCGCTGTGGACGCTGCGAACTTAACGCTCTCGCTGTGGCCGAATGGGTTCGCAGCTTTTTGCCTCAGTCACACTTTTCTGCCTTAGTCGCGTCCGCTGCTCGCACGCTCGACGGCCCTTTGACGTCGTAGCGGCGACCACAAACTGAGATTTCAGGCAGCTGTCCGGTCGTCTCGAATGCGTCATACCCTCTTTTGAGAGTCTGCCAGAATGGGGCGGCATCATGCGTGGCGGTAGCCGTCATAGCGTCTGTGGTCATGCGGAACGGGAAGACATGAACGTGAATCCTTTTCTGACCATTAGCGAGCGCACCGGTGATGGCTTCCCAGAGCTCATCGATGATTGCATTCGTCATCGCAAAACAGCCGATTGAAGAGCATCCGCCATGGACCATCAGCAAAGATCCGGTGCGCGCGTTAGCCCGGTCGAATGCATTGGGAAACCCCAGGTTGAATGAGCGATGCCATCGGCTCTGGGGATTCAACGCTTTGGCATCGACAGCGTAGAAACCTTCGGGCGCCTGCCGGTCGCCCTCGCGCAACTTTGGCCCCAGCCGTCCCGACCAGTTGCAAACCGGATAGGTTGCGAAATGCTGGAAACCGTCACCGCGCTTCACCCACAATTCGAGCTCAAATTCGCGCTTGAAGAGGCGCATGAAGATCGGTGCGAACGGCGCGAAACCGGCGGTCTGCAAACGCTCGTTTAAGCGCCCGAGCTCGGGCGTGCCGGGCAGGCTTTGACCCGCCAGAAACTGGGCAAAGTTATAAGCGCGCTTGCGATCGGTCCGCGCATCCTCGGCTTCAATGCCGACGAGATACACGGCAATCGCCAACGCGCAGATGAGACCGAGTGTAAACCATCCAGCGATAGCGCCGCGCAAGCCGCGTCTATTCGAGGCCATCACGCATCAATCCATCGTGGTGTTCCGCGGCTCAGTGTGGCATTGGCCCTGACGCGGGCGTCGACGCCTGCTTGCTGCTTTGGCTGAAGCCTAACATCGAAGCAAAACCCAAGCCCATTCCAGAGCCCGCCGACTTGCCAGGTTGCATGGCACTCGCCAAGCCGCGCATTTTCGGGCCCGGCGCAATGACGCGCTCGATGTCGGCCATTTGCTCCTTCGCTGCCGGCTTGAAAGGTTCCGGCACGTCGCGTTCGTAGGCGGGGCACATCTGCTCGGCATCGAGTTTCGCTGGCTGGATGCCACCGCGCCACTTTGGATTGACGACGTATCGGCGTTCGCAAACGGCGATCGCTGGCACTTGCCGGGACACCTCGAAGTAGTCGTACCCTTCCTTCAGCGTCGCCCAAAACTTTTGCGCCGGATGTTTCGGGTATCGGGCGAGGTTGGCCTGTGTCATGCGAAACGGAAAAGCATGCACCTGGAAGCCATCCTGGCCACCGATGAAGGCCTCGCGAGCGAGGGCGTAGATTTCCTCGATCAGCGCGTCGGTCATGGCGTAGCAGCCGGCGGATTTGCACTTGCCGTGCACCATTAGGAAGTCGCCGGAGTGTTTGTTCGCGCGATCGTAAGCGTTCGGATACCCCATGTTGAACGCCAAATGGAATTGCGAGTTCGGGTTCATTTGATGACGGGCGACCGAGTAAAACCCTTCCGGGGCCTGCTTGTCGCCTTGCACCACTTTTGGCCCGACATCGCCCGACCAATTGCAAATCGGATAGCTCTTGAAATGGTGGAAGCGCCCGTCTTCGCGCTGCTTCCAGACTTCGAGTTCGGATTCTTCCTTGAAGATGCGCACGAACATCGGCGCGTTCGTCTTCATCTGCTTTTTGCCGAGCAGCATCTGCGTGTCCTTCGACAGCGGACGCAGATGCGGCGGCACGTCAATCTGGCTGCAAGCAGCCACGATGACGCCGGCTAAAATCACAAGGCTTATGCGAGCCAAGCCCCCAAGGCCCAGACGGTTAGCGTTGTTCATTCTACCTTCCAGGCTGATCAAGCGGATACACCGTGCCCCTGGCGCACACCGATCACCTAGTCCCTCAAATGTTAACACCCAGTTAAGGTTAGCGAGCTTTAAACCTAATTCGCCAACACAACAAGGTACTTTCAACCACTCAGAACACTCAGTTCATCCTCCGATTCGGGCGATTTTCAGGTCGTCGCTCAAATCGCTAAACCGATTGCCATGAAGCGGTCCTGCCGCTGGCGTCGAACTTGGGCCGGCGTTACACCGTCGAACTCGCCCAACGCCTTGGCGATCGCGCTGCCGGTGGCC
Source organism: Hyphomicrobiaceae bacterium (assembly GCA_031374115.1). Lineage (GTDB taxonomy): Bacteria > Pseudomonadota > Alphaproteobacteria > Rhizobiales > Hyphomicrobiaceae > JAKFWF01. Next base: position 13,508 of record JANMNO010000027.1, read on the forward strand.
TTGATGGTGCCGTTGCGATCGCGATGCGCGCCGCCGAGCGGCTCTGGTATTATGCCATCGATCACCTTCAGAGCAAGCAAGTCCTGGGCGGTGATTTTCATGTTGGTGGCGGCGTCGATCGCACGCGCCGAATCGCGCCACAGGATCGTTGCCGCGGCTTCCGGCGAGGCAACGGTGTAGATCGCATGTTCGAGCATCAAGATGCGGTTGGCCGTTGCGATCGCGACCGCGCCGCCCGAGCCCCCCTCGCCGATGACGACCGAAATGATCGGCACGCCGAGGCCCAGGCAGACGTCGGTCGAGCGTGCGATCGCTTCGGCCTGGCCGCGCTCCTCGGCGCCGATGCCGGGATAGGCGCCAGCGGTATCGATCAAGGTGATCACTGGCATATCGAAGCGCTCCGCCAACTCCATCAAGCGGATTGCCTTGCGGTAGCCCTCGGGTTTCGCCATGCCGAAGTTGTGGCGAATGCGGCTTTCGGTATCCGATCCCTTTTCGTGGCCGATAACCACCACCGAACGATCGTTGAAGGTGCCCATGCCGCCCATGATGGCAGCGTCTTCGGCGAAGTAGCGGTCGCCGGCAAGTGGCGTGAAGTCGGTGATGAGCGCGTTGACGAAGTCGAGCGTGTGCGGCCGTTCGGGATGGCGAGCTACCTGGGTCTTTTGCCATGGTGCGAGCTTGGAGTAGGTGTCAACCAACGCTTGGTGCGCCTTCTGCTTGAGCCTCGAGATCTCTTCGGCAATGGAAACCGAATTCTCCGCGGCATGCAGCGTTTGAAGTTCGGCGACCTTGCTCTCGAGTTCGGCAATCGGCTTTTCAAAGTCGATATACGTGCGGATCGGTTGTCGGTCGGCTGTTATCTGAGTTTTCTCGTTCAAAGGTTCACCTGATTGCAAAGCTCCGGCGTGCCGCCGCTGTCCGGACGAAATTTCATGTCGCTTGAAGCGCATTCGCCATGGTGGACGGGCTCAAGTCAAGTTTCCATCGGCCCGGATTGAAAATCGGCACTTCATCGGTAGATTACCTGAAGTATGGCTCAGGAGCGTCGCGCGGGGATAACTTTATGACAAAATCGAAAGCGGCAGCCCCGTTGGCGCGCTATGCAGCCTGGAAACGGAAGGGCGATTTCGTGTTCCTGTCGGGCATCATCGCGGTCGATCCGGTGGCTGGAAAAATCGTCCGCGGCTTCGATGATATACCCGAGCATGCGCAGCAAGCCATTGGCCGCACAGGGGAATTCTCCGTCGACGTGATCCAGGGGCCGATCCTGTCGCAAAGCTGGGCCGTGTTCGACAAGATCCGCGCCACTATGGAGGACGCTGGCGGCTCGATCGACGACGTGTTCAAACTTGTACAGTATTTCAAGGACTTGCGCGATTACCCTTTATACAACCAAGTGCGGCGGCAATTTTTCCCCGCCGATGCGCCGGTTTCCACCGTGGTAGAAGTAAGCGGCATGCTGCCGGTCGCGGATATTCTCGTCGAAGTCGAGGCCACCGCCTATTTGCCGCTCAAAAGCTAATGTTCAGGCCAGTCGATCAAGCCGGAACGTCTCGACGTCGCGCAGCAACTTGATGAACTCGAGAGCCTGGAATTCGGCGGTTGCGCGGCCCTTTTCAGCCGTGCCTTTCGAGGCATCGCCAGCTGCCCCCGACGCGTGCAAGTCCTGCGCGATCCAGGCAAAAGCGTTAAAGCCGGTCGGCCGCAGAATGTCGAATTCCTTCGCGATTTCAATTGTTGCCGGGGCAAAATCCGCGGCCAGATCCATATGCACGAGCTCGGGCCGGAAATGCAGCATCAACGACGTCTCGATGTCACCGGCATGAATGCCCACCACCGCCTCCCGATCGGTGAAAAGTCCCGCCGGAATGCCAAGCCGCCGCCACGCTGCCGATACAACCAGCATCTGCAGCCGTACCCTCAACTCGCGCGCGACGATGCTCAGAATATCGACGTTACCGCCATGCGAATTGATGAACACCAGCTTGCGCAAGCCGGCGCGATGAACCGCCTCGCCGACCTCCGTCCAGGCGCGGATCGCCGTTTCCGCCGTGAGCGTGATCGTGCCGGGCGACCGCAGATGCTCGTTCGATTTGCCGATCGCCTGGGTCGGCAGCACCAGGATCGTCAAATCATCGGGCAGCCGCTGCAGCACTTCGGCAATCATCCCGTCTGCAATCATGGTATCGACGCCAACCGGCAGATGTGGACCGTGCTGCTCGGTGGCCGCGACCGGCACGACGGCGATGGTCCGCTCCGCATCGAGGCCCGCGAAATCCGTAGTTTTTAGCTCGTTCCAATAAAACTTGCGCATAAGAAGTCCTAAAGCCCTGGCGTCGCCTTGTTTCACTCTCCCCATTGCATCGCGCCTTGCAACCCTCTTCTATGGAACTCGTGGGCGGGGAAAGCCGATCCGATATGGAGTAAGCGATTTGCGATTTAAAGTTATCTTGGCGGCCTTGACAGCTTCGCTATCCGGGCCGGCGCTCACAACCGCGTCCGCGTCCGAAGCTGCGACTGGATTTGCCTGCATGTTCAGGGCCGGAACCACGTTGTCGTACACGAACTCCAAGTTCAAACGCGCTGTGGCCAAGCCCCTCGCCTTTGAAATTGCGTCGATCGATCTGGCGAGCCAGAAAGCAGAACTCGTCACATCGAAAGGCCGGGGCGAGGTAAAGATCGTGCGCGCGCTCAATGCCAATCACTATCTCGAGGTCGTCGCCGAAGGCTTCCTCAACATCACCACGATTTATGACCTGGACGCCAAGGCCAAAGCGCACCCGGCAGTCCACTCACGTCATTTCGGCTTGTTCGGAGAGCCCGTCGTCGCCCAATATCAAGGCTTCTGCACGTCGAAGTGATCGGCACCGAAGGGAACGGCAACGCCATGTTGAAGAAGCTGCTGATTGCCAATCGCGGTGAGATCGCCTGCCGGATCATCCGTACTGCGCAGGACCTCGGAATAGCAACAGTTGCGGTCTATTCCGATGCCGATGCGAAGGCGCTGCACGTTCGGCATGCGGATGAGGCCGTGCATATCGGGCCTTCACCTGCATTGCAAAGTTATCTCGCGATCGACAAGATCATCGCGGCCGCAAACGCGACGGGTGCCGGTGCCATTCACCCCGGCTACGGATTTCTTTCCGAAAATGCAGACTTTGCGGATGCGGTCGCCAGGGCTGGCATCATTTTCGTTGGACCGACTGGCGATGCCATGCGCGCACTGGGTGGCAAGGCCGCTGCCAAGGAGATTGCCATCAAGGCCGGCGTACCCGTCGTTCCCGGCTACCAGGGTGCTGCCCAAGATTTGAAAACGTTGAAGGCCGAAGCCAAGCGCATCGGCTATCCGGTGATGATCAAGGCGGTTGCCGGCGGCGGCGGTCGTGGTATGCGACGTGTCGACGGCGAGGCCGAGTTCGGGGGTCACCTGGAAAGTGCGCAACGCGAAGCGCAATCGGCTTTCGGCAATGCCATCATGCTCGTTGAAAAGCTCGTCGTTGCGCCGCGTCATATCGAGGTGCAGGTGTTCGGCGACAATCACGGCAACGTCGTGCACCTGTTCGAGCGTGACTGCTCGCTGCAACGCCGAAACCAAAAAGTGATCGAGGAGGCCCCGGCTCCCGGCATGAGTGCGGAGTTGCGTGAGAAGATCTGCGGCGCGGCTGTCAAGCTTGCCAAGTCGGTCGGCTATCGCGGTGCCGGAACGGTGGAGTTCCTTGTCGAAGGCGGCCGGCTTACCGGCGATGCGCCCTGGTATTTCATTGAGATGAATACGCGATTGCAAGTCGAGCACCCGGTGACCGAGGAAATCACCGGCCTCGATCTCGTCGAGTGGCAACTGCGTGTGGCCGCCGGTGAGAAACTGCCGCTCAAGCAGTCCGACATTCAAATGCACGGTCATGCCATCGAAGGCCGGTTGTGTGCCGAAGATCCCGCGCGGGATTTTATGCCAAGCGTTGGACGGATCGACCTGTTCTCCCCTACCGAGCACGACGGCTTGCGGCTCGAAACCGGGATCGAGACTGGGGCGGAGATTTCGCCGTACTACGACTCGATGATTGCCAAGTTGATCGGCACAGGAGCAGATCGCGAGACGGCAATCGATATTCTGATCACCGGCCTCGAAGAGCTCGAAGTACTGGGACCCAAGACCAATGCTGCTTTTCTGACGCGACTGCTCGAACATTCCGACGTCGTCGATGCTATATTGGACACCGGGTTCATCGCGCGCGAAATCGAGCGCCTGACCAGCGTGGATGGCCAAGAGCTCAAACGCGGTATCGGTGCAGCCGTCGTGCAGTTGCTGGCTAAACGCCGGGCCGCGCTGATGCACGACAGCGATGCCGACCCTTGGGGCTCCACCGATGCCTTTCAACTTGGACCAAAGCGGCGCCAATCTATCCCGGTATTGGTCGACGGCGCGCCGCGCGCTGCGCAAATCGAATGGGTCGAGCCAGGGGTCGTGATGGTCGAGGGCGACAGTGCGCACCGCCTCGATGAGGATCTGTTTTCAACTTACGCTGGTGAGCGTGCTTACGCTTGGTCTGAGAATGTGCGTTATGCCGTGGCGTGGCCAACCTATGATATCGATGCCATAGCCGATGGCGGCAGCCTCGATATCATTCGCGCGCCGATCAACGGGCGGCTTGCCAAGATACTGGTCTGCGAAGGTCAGGCGGTCACGAAGGGCGACAAGGTCGCCATCGTGGAAGCCATGAAGATGGAACACATACTGCACGCCGCACGCGACGGCACAATTGCCCGGATCTGCGCCAAGGAAGGCGCGCAACTGACGCAAGGTACGCTGATCGCCTCTCTCGCGGAGATCTGAACCGTGTCGCGTTTCGATACCCCGGCCATCGAATTGCCAGTCGGTGCGACGCGGGGCTGGCGCGTCGGTGCGCTGGTTACGCCGGCCACCCTGTTCGTGGCGATCGGGCTGCTGATCCCGGTCGCGATCCTGTTTCGCTATAGCTTGAACGCGTTCGTGCCCGGCAAATTCATGGTCGAGGCGTTGACGCTCGACAACTACGTGCGCTTCTTTACCGACCCGTTTTATCTGAATATCTTGTGGCGCACATCGCGCGTCGCTTTCATTACGACGCTGATCTGCCTGATCCTCGGATTCCCGCTCGCCTACGTTTTGGCGCGCATGCAATCGAGTTGGAAAAACCTGATCGTGATGCTGGTGGTGCTGCCACTGTTTGTCGGCAATGCGGTCCGCGCAGCCGGATGGATGGTGGCGTTCGGATCGAAGGGATTTATCAACGCCGGTCTGATGGGCGCGGGCGTCATCTCGACGCCGATCGAGATCATGTACACGGAACTTGCCGTTATCATCGGAATCGCCGCCGTCAATCTGCCATTCATGGTGTTGACGCTCAGTAGCGTGATCGAGGGTATCGATCGCGCGGTCGAGGAAGCAGCCTTCAGCCTGGGCGCCAATCCGTGGGCGATGTTCCAGCGCGTGCTGGTGCCGCTCGCTATGCCGGGGATCCTCGCGGGCACGATCCTGACATTCATCCTGGCGATGAACGCCTACGCGACGCCGGTGCTGCTCGGTGGCCCAAAGTTCCAGACCATGGGCCCGCTCGTCTACAATCAGTTCGCGCAGCAGAACAACTGGCCATTCGGTGCCGCGATCTCCTTCATCCTGATGGCGGCCACGCTGATCCTGACGGCTGCAGCAAACATCCTCATTCAACTGAGATATCGGCGCTGACCGTTTGCGCGCCCTCGCTAGCCGGAGCAGCTGCCACGCGCGGCAAGCATGCAAAGGCTGCTTGCTGCAGTTCTCATCTGGTGTGATCATTGCCGCCGCGTAACTCGATGCACGCGAACATAAAACGATCTGACGCAACGTCGTCATGAAGTCGAACCGGAGGAAACCCATGCGATCAAGGTTGATGGCGCTGCCGGCGATTGCCGCACTCGCATTCTCAACATCCATTGCTGCCGATGCGCGCTCGCCGCGCGTAAATCCGCTCGTCAAGGGAACGCCCGAACAGGTAGGTATGTCGGCGCCGCGACTGGCCAAAATCACCCAGGCCCTGAATAAGGAAATCGCCGACAAGAAACTGCCGGGCGCTGTCGTGATGGTCGCGCGGCGTGGCAAGATTGTTTACCAGAATACTTTCGGCGCGCTCTCGCCCGAGCGCGACAAGCCGATGCCAATGGATGCGATCTTCCGCATCTACTCGATGACCAAGCCGCTGATGTCGGTCGGGCTAATGACGCTGGTAGAAGATGGCCGTGTGCAACTGACCGATCCGGTTTCGAAGTTTCTGCCGGCGTTCAAGGACATGAAGGTTGCGACCGCATCGGGCGAAGTTGCAGTCGACCGTCAGATGACGATCCAGGATATTCTGCGCCACACGGCGGGCCTGCCGTACGGCGAGATCACCAAAAACGAGAAAGTGAAAGAGGCTCTTATCCAGGCCGGTATCGTCAAGAAAGATAAAGAGTTCGATAGCCGCGACATGACTGGAGAGGAGCAGGTCGCGCGGCTGGCGAAGGTGCCCCTGATCCAGCAGCCAGGTACAACGTGGGAATACAGTCTCGCCGTCGACGTACAAGGTCGCGTGATCGAGGCGGTGACCGGCAAGCGTGCCGGCGACTATCTCGATGAACGGATTTTCCGCCCGCTCAGGATGGTCGACACCGGGTTCTGGGTGCCGGAAGCGAAGAGCAACCGCATCGCCGGCGGATTTGCCAAGGATCCGGCAAGCGGCAACACCTATCCGTTGATCGACGTCAGCAAACAGCCGGGCAACGACTCCGGCGGCGCAGGTGGGGTATCGACCGCCAACGACTACTTGCGCTTTACCCAAATGCTGCTCAACGGTGGCGCGCTCGAAGGTGCACGCATCCTTGCGCCATCGACGGTGAAGTTGATGACATCGGACCACCTCGCGGGCGTGGCGAGCAATCCGCAAATGCCGGGCGAACTTCTGCTCGGCTCAAAGGGCTACACCTTCGGCCTTGGGTTCGCAGTGCGGATGGCCGACGGCATCGCGGGTGTGCCAGGTTCGGCCGGCGACTACATGTGGGCAGGCTACGCTGGCACGTACTTCTGGGTGGATCCGGTGGAGGAGATCGTCGCAGTCTACATGACGCAAGCGCCCAGCCCGGTCCGCGCGTCATATCGCAAGTTGATCAAGCAGCTGGTCTATCAGGCGATCGTGCAATGATTTGGCGGGGGGCGGCGCACGATTTGCCGCCTCAATAGCCGCGTGCCCGATCGACGAGATTTGGCAACGGCTCGCCGCGTTTTTTGCGATTGACCTGTTCGATCAGGTAACGGGCGATCGCGCCCGGATCACTTTCTGCCGCAATGTGCGGGGTCAGAACAACGCGCGGATGTGCCCAAACCGGGCTCGTGACGGGCAGAGGCTCGGTCGAGAATACATCAAGGGACGCCGCGTAAAGCGTGCCCGCATCGAGGCAACGCACAATGTCGTCTTCGATTTGCAATCCGCCGCGACCGGCGTTGATCAGTACCGGACCGGGCAAGATCTTTGGGCGTCGAAGCTTGGCCAGCAGCTGCGCATTTATGAGCCCGCGCGTGGCCGGAGTGAGTGGCAGAAGCGCGACGAGAATATCGGTCGCGGCAAGAAATCCATCTAGGCCTTTCTCGCCTGCAAAGCAGGCTACGCCCTCGACCTTGCGCTCGGTGCGCGTCCAGCCGTTCAGCTTATAGCCCAGCGGTTCCAGCGCCTTGGCGCATGCCTGACCAAGGACGCCCAGTCCCATGATGCCAACGGTCAGTTCGTGCGCGGCAGGTTCCGGCAGATATTGCCAGTTCCTGTCACGCTGCTGGTCGCGCAGTTCGATCATGCGGCGATGATGATAGAGCACATTGGCGGCAACGAACGACACCATGCGACTGGTCAAGTCACCGTCGACGAACCGCACCACCGAAACATCCGGCAGGGCGGGATCTTTCATCAGATGGTCGACGCCGGCGCCAACCGATACGATGAGCTCGAGGTTCGGCAACTTTGCCAATTCGCCGGGAGGAGGTCCCCAAGCGAGCGCATAGCGAATGTGTCCGAAATTGCCCGTTTCCGGCCAGATCCGAAAATCGAACTTCGGGTCGGCCGCGCGAATGCCATCGGCGAAGGTATCGCTGCGCGCCGTTCCAATTATGAGTGTCGTCATCGCGGTTCCGTCCTGCTCAGCTGGCGACCGCTGCGCGATGTGCGACCTTGAGGTCGAATGCCGCCGCCAGCAGGGCCTTCGTATAGTCGGTCTTCGGCGTCTCGAAAATTGCCTGCGCGGCACCCTCCTCGACGACCTTGCCGTTGCGCAGCACGATGACATAGTTGCAAAGCGCGCGCACTACCTTCAGATCGTGACTGATGAAGAGGTAGCTCAAGTCGCGCTTTAGTTGCAGGCCACGCAGCAGATCGACGATTTGCGCCTGCACGCTCATGTCGAGCGCGCTCGTCGGTTCGTCGAGCATGATGAACTTCGGCTCCAGCACCATGGCGCGCGCAACGGCGATACGCTGGCGCTGGCCGCCAGAGAACTCGTGCGGATAGCGATCCTGCGTTTCCGGGTCGAGGCCGACCTCCTGCAAAGCCTGGCTTACGCGTGCGCGGCGTTGCTGCTCGCTGAGCGACTTATCCTGAATGAGCAAACCTTCTTCGATGATCTGGCTGACCGACAACCGGGGTGACAGCGATCCGAACGGATCTTGAAACACGATCTGCATCTCGCGCCGCAGCGGTCGCATCTTATTGGTGTCGTAGCCGTCAATACGATTGCCCAGATAAAGGATCGGCCCGTTCGATGAGATCAGCCGCAGTATCGCCAATCCGAGTGTGGTCTTGCCCGACCCGCTTTCGCCGACGACGCCGACGGTTTGTCCCGCGCGAAGTTTTAACGAGACACCGTCAACGGCCTTCACGTGATCGACGGTTCTGCGCAAGAACCCCTTCCTGATCGGAAACCAGACCTTCAAATCCTGGGTCTCGACAACGACCGGCGCACTGTCGTCGGGGCGCGGCGGGCGGCCTTTCGGTTCGGCGGCAACGAGATGCTGCGTGTAGGGATGTTTCGGTTTGGTGAAGACCTGCTCGGCCAGCCCTTCCTCGACGATCTCGCCCGCCTTCATCACGTAGACGCGCTGCGCCATCTTGCGAACGATGCCTAGATCATGCGTGATCAACAGCATCGCCATGCCCATTTCGGACTGCAGCTTCTTGAGCAGCTCAAGGATCTGTGCCTGGATCGTGACGTCGAGTGCGGTCGTGGGTTCATCGGCGATAAGCAGATCGGGCTCGTTGGCGAGCGCCATTGCGATCATCACGCGCTGGCGTTGGCCGCCTGACAGTTGGTGGGGATAGGCAGCCAATCGCTTTTCGGGCTCGCGGATACCGACTTTCTGCAACAGATCAATTGTCAGCGCGCGGGCGCTGGCGCCATCGATGCCGCGATGGATCTGCACGATCTCAGATACCTGTTGCTCAATCGTATGCAACGGATTGAGCGACGTCATCGGCTCTTGGAAAATGATCGAAATCCGCTTGCCGCGGATCGCGCGCATGTCGTCTTCCGTGGCGTTGAGCAGATTGCGGCCTTCGAAGTAGATTTCGCCGCTCGGATGCGATGCGGCCGGATAGTTCAGCAGTCGCAGAATCGACAACGCCGACACGGTTTTGCCGGAACCCGATTCACCGACCAGCGCCACCGTCTCGCCAGGCGCGATGTTGAACGACACGTTCTTGACCGCGAGGCTCGTCGTCTGCCCGGCACGAAACGCGACTGACAAGTTGCGCACCTGCACCAAGACCTCGGAAGATGTGGGAGTGGTCATCGATCGGATTCATCCCGCAGCTTCCTGATTTCAGAAACTGCATCGGCAGGGGTGGGATAGCCCCCCTTCGCGCTCCCCCAAAAATCGCGAAGTGCGCAGGGCGTTACAGCTCCAACTTCCATCTCCACTACTACGCCCACCATTTGTCCGCTCTCGATGCCACGCCGGAGTTCTTCCGGCAGTTTGTCGACGGGGAAGTGCTCGGTTACGATTTTTCTTATCTCTGTCATTGCTCAAGCCTATCGGAAGGTCTTGCGGGGGTCGAGGGCATCGCGCACCGCCTCGCCGATGAAGATCAGCAAACTCAACAGCACGGCGATCGTGAAGAACGCCGTGAGGCCAAGCCACGGTGCTTGCAGGTTGGCTTTACCCTGGGCAAGCAGCTCGCCCAGCGATGCCGAGCCCGGTGGCAATCCCAGACCCAGGAAGTCGAGGGCGGTCAGCGCGCCGATCGCGCCCGACAATTTGAATGGCAGAAATGTCAGTGTCGCGACCGTCGCGTTCGGCAGCAGATGTTTGAACATGATCTTGATGTTCGACAGCCCGAGTGCGCGTGCAGCCGTCACGTATTCCAGATTTCGTCCACGCAGAAATTCGGCACGGACGACACCAACGAGCGAAACCCAGTTGAAGGCGAGCAGGATGAACAGCAGCGTCCAGAAGCCGGGTATCAGCATCGAAGAAATGATGATCAGAACATACAGCTCCGGGATCGATGACCACACTTCCAGTACGCGTTGAAATACGAGATCGACGCGGCCGCCGAAATAGCCCTGCGTCGCGCCGGCAACGATACCTATGATCGACGATAGGATTGTTAGGATCAGCGCGAACAGCACCGAGATGCGGAAACCGTAGATCACGCGGGCGAGGACGTCGCGGCCCTGGTCGTCGGTGCCGAGCCAATTGCGATTGCCGAACTGCTGGAAGCGCGCGATCTGCTCTGGAGGCGCCTCGCAAAACGCGCCTTTGGCCGCCCACGATGGAGGTGCGGGGAAGCCGAGGCATCGCCCCTCAGCATTCTTGTAACGCGGGAAATCCTTATTGATCGTGCTCGACGAGTAGCGCACCAGCGGCCACAGCATCCAGCCGTTGCTCTCGATCTCGTTCAAGATCTCGGGATCGCGATAGTCGGTGACGGCTAGGAAGCCGCCGAATTTCTGCTCCGGATAATCGACCAGCATCGGCATCAGTAGCTCGCCTTTGTAGCGAGCCAGGATCGGCCGGTCGTTGGCAATCAGTTCCGCACCAAGGCTCGCGAAGAACATCGCGAGGAACAGCCAAAAGCTGATGTAACCACGCCGGTTAGATTTGAAATTTTGCCAGCGCCGCAGGTTGATCGGCGATAGGCGAAAGCGCTCGCGCAAGCGTTCCCCCAGCGACGGTTGCGGGGGTAGGCCGAGTGCGGATGTCTCTGTGCGCGCGTCCACGGGCGTCAGACCTCTCGGCTTTCGAAGTCGATGCGCGGATCAACGAGCGTGTAAAGGAAGTCGGAGATCAAGTTCACGACGAGACCCATCAGCGAGAAGATGTACAGCGTCGCGAACACCACGGGGTAGTCGCGATTGATCAGGCTCTCGAAGCTGAGCAGGCCTAGTCCATCGAGCGAGAAGATGGTCTCGATCAGCAGCGAACCGGCAAAGAACGAGTGGATGAAGGCTGCCGGGAAACTCGCGATGACGAGCAGCATGGCGTTGCGAAAAACGTGGCCGTACAGCACTTGGCGCTCGCTCAAACCTTTAGCGCGCGCGGTCATCACATATTGCTTGCGGATTTCGTCGATGAACGAGTTCTTGGTCAGGAACGCGTTCGTGGTGAAGGCGCCGAGCGACATCGCGATCAGCGGCAGCACCAGATGCCAGGCGTAATCCTTGATTTTGCCGAACCATGATAGCTGGGCCCAGTTATCGCTCGTCAGTCCGCGCGACGGGAACCATTGGAAGAACGATCCGCCAGCGAAAACCACGAGCAGAAACACGGCGACCAAAAAACCTGGCACGGCATAACCGATGACGAGTGCGCCACTGGTCCAGGTGTCGAACTTCTCGCCGTCGTGCACGGCCTTGCGGATGCCCAGCGGGATCGAGATCAGGTAGGTGAGCAGCGTCACCCAGATGCCGAGCGAAATCGAAACCGGCAGCTTTTCTTTCACCAGCTGGATCACGCTGACATCGCGGAAGTAGCTCTTTCCGAAGTCGAAGGTCGCGTAGTTCTTCATCAGTAGCCAGAACCGCTCGGGCGCTGGCTTGTCGAGGCCGAACTGCTTTTCGAGTGACTTGATGAACTCCGGATCGAGGCCTTGGGCGCCACGATACTTCGAGCCGGTATTGCTCGATGACGGCTGCGATGTCTGCTGCTGGTTCGATGTGCCAAGACCATCGCCTTGGCCACCGCTGATGCGTCCCGTTGCTGAGCTCTCGTTGCCAGACAATTGCGCAATGACGCGTTCGACCGGACCACCCGGCATGAACTGCGTCACACCGAATGTGATCAGCATGATACCGATCAGTGTCGGAATGATGAGCAGCAGTCGCTTGATCAGATAGGCTGCCATGCGGGCAAGGGTCCTCCAGCGCTTCGATCTCAGTTGGTCTTCAGCTTGGCGGCTTTTGCAGCGTCGATCCACCAGGTATCTTCGATGCCGCGGGCGAAGCGCGGTTTCACTGCTGGCCGATCGAATTTGTCCCAGTAGGCGACGTGGTGGGCAGCCTTATAATAGTGCGACACCCAGTAGTGGTTGGCGCGCAGGACCCGGTCTAATGCGCGAGCGGCAAAGTTGAGTTCGGCACGCGATTTCGACGTGATGACCTTGTCGATCATCGCATCGACGACAGGATTCTTGACGCCGGCTAGATTGCGACTGCCACTCATGTCGGCGGTCTCCGAAGCAAAGATGCTCTTGAGTTCCGGCCCCGGCGTCAGGCTCATGACAAAACGCGTAGTGATGACATCGAAATCGAACTCTTTCACCCGCCGTTGATACTGGGCTTCGTCGATGCGGCGCATGGTAGCGTTGATGCCGATGCGTTTGAGGTTCTCCGAATAAGGTCCGACAATCCGTTCCGACGATGGATCGGTGATCAGAAACTCGATGTCGAGGCCCTCACCCTTATCGTTGACGCGACGCCCGTCTTTGACGATGTAGCCGGCAGCGGTGATGAGGGCATCGGCTTCGCGCAGCAACTTGCGATCCTTGCCCGATCCGTCGCTGACGGCAGGTACGTAGGGCTCGCCAAAGACTTCAGGCGATAGTTGCGCGCGAAATGGTTCGAGCAACGCTAGCTCTTCCGGCGACGGCTTGCCGACGGCTTTCATCTCGGAATTCTCGAAATAGCTGTGCGTTCGCTTGTACGCATTCGAGAAGATGTTGGCGTTGGTCCACTCATAGTCAAAGAGCAGATCGAGTGCGCGGCGCACGCGTACGTCGGCAAACTTCGAACGTCGTAAGTTCAGGAAGAACCCTTGGGTGCCGGACGGATTGTCGTCCGGCAATGTAACCTTCAGCATGCGGCCGTCTTTCACCGCGGCGATGTCGTAGGCGTTCAACCAGTCGCGTGCCGTGAACTCCTCGCGCAAGTCGTAGGCCCCGGCCTTGAAGCTTTCGAGGGCTGCCGTGCGATCGCGATAGTACTCGTAACGAATCTCGTCGAAGTTGTTGCGGCCCTTGTTGACCGGCAAATCTTTCGCCCAATAATCCTCGCGGCGCTTATAGCTGACAAATGAGCCCTGCTTGAAATCGCCGATCTTGTAGGGGCCCGACCCGAGGATCGGTTCGAGTGAGCTTTCCTCAAAGTTGCGTGTCGCAAAGCTGGCGTTTGATAACACGGGTAAGCCCGCGACGAGTAATGGCAGGTCGCGTGTTTGGTCGCCCTTGAAGGTATAGCGCACGGTCGCCTGATCGACGGCTTCGGCGTTGACGATGTCGCGCATGGCGACGCGATACGAAGGGTGGCCTTTGGTCTTCAAGGTCTCGAATGTGAAGACGACATCGCTGGCGGTGACTTGTGTGCCGTCGGAAAACCTGGCCTCGGGGCGAAGCTTGAATGTCACCGATGAGCGGTCGGCGGCGACATCGACGCTCGATGCGACTAGGCCGTACATAGAATCCGGTTCGTCCGAGGCGCGCGTCATTAGCGAGTCGTATGTGGCACCGAGCCCTTGTGCGGCGTCGCCCTTCAAGATGAAACCGTTGAAGCTGTCGAATGTCGTCAGCGCGGCAGTGCCGATGGTCGACAATCGCCCGGCTTTGGGTGCGTTTGGATTAACGTAGTCAAAGTGCTTGAAGTCCGCCGGATACTTCAGGTCGCCGAAGATCGAGAGGCCGTGACGGGGTTCGGTGTGGGCTGGCGCGATGACCGATAGCAGCGTCACAAGCGCTGTAACCAACCCACCCACCCACGTCATCCCAGGGCTTGTCCATGGATGCAACGGGTAGTCGCCCCATACCCCCGCTCTTTCCCTCAACGGGGGGGAGAGGGAAGGGCTCAGCTCTCTCAACCCGCGTTCCCGGCCAAGCGCGGCCCGGATCATGAGACGGAGCTTGGAGCCCTTTTCCGCGCGCGAGCCGGGATCTTTAGGTGCCCCGCGGAGGCAGAGTGCCCGCCACAACCAGGTAAAGATCCCGGACAAGCCCGCCCTCGCCATCCAATTCCCCCGAACCATCTGTGCGGGCTTTCCGGGAACGCGTGGGTTAGACCGGGGACCCATCAGAAGAAAGTCTCGTTTGAGCCACTTCATCATCACCTCCCCCTTTCCGGTCCCAGTTTGGCGGCCGCTTCTTTATCGAACCACCAGACTTGTTGGAAGGATGTCGCCTGCGACGGCAGTTTCGCCGGGCGTCCGAACATGTTCCACGTTGCGACCCAATCGCTGGGATTATGCCACTGGGGGATCAGGATGTGGTGCCAGAGCAGAACACGATCGAGTGCTTTGGTGGCGGCAACCAAGTCGGCGCGGTCGGTCGCGAATACCAAACGCTCGATAAGCTTATCAACGGCCGGGTTTTTCAAACCGCTCGTATTGTAGCTGCCGGGTTTTTCGGCAGCGGCCGAGCCCCAAAAGTCGCGTTGTTCATTGCCGGGCGAAGACGACTGCGGGAAATTATCAGTGATTATGTCGTAATCAAAATTCGTCTGACGGCGTTGATATTGCGAGCTATCGACGATGCGCAGGCTCGCCTTGACGCCCAGCTTTTGCAGATTCGATATGAACGGCAGAATGACGCGCTCAAAATCAGCCTGCTGTTCGAGAAACTCGACGGTCAACTGTTCGCCATTAGCGTTGGTGAGCGCGCCACCTTTCACGGTATAGCCGGCCTCGGCAAACAGTTTGGCCGCAGCCGACAGGTTCTGGCGAACGGCTTCGGGCGAGCCATGGACCGGGTTCTTATACTCGGTGGTAAACACCTCGGGCGGAACTTCCTTTTCTACCGCTTTCAGAATCTCGAGTTCGCGGCCGGTCGGCAGCCCAGTTGCCGCCAACTCGGAGTTGCCGAAAAAGCTATTGGTTCTCTTGTACTGTCCAAAGAAAAGGTTCTGGTTTGCAAACTCGAAATCCATCGCCAGGTTGAAGGCTTTCCTAACGCGCGGATCTTGGAACTGTTTGCGGCGCAGATTTAAGACGAAGCCCTGCATTGGAGCCAACCGCTTGAGTGCGATCTCTTCCTTCTTCAACCGGCCTTGCTTCATCGCATCGAAATCGAAACGTGTCGCCCAATCCTTGGCGCTGTTTTCGCGCCAGAAATCGACTTGGCCGACTTTGAATGCTTCGAACGCCGGCGTCTTGTCGAGGTAATAGGTGATACGCAATTCGTCGAAGTTCCATTGTCCTTTCGAGACCGGCAAATCCTTCGCCCACCAGTCGGTAACGCGTTCGTAGACGATCCTTTTACCAGCCTCGAAGGCTTTGATCTTGTACGGCCCTGAGCCGAGTGGAATTTCCAGCGAAGACTTGTCGAGGTCGCGCGCCTCACCATTCCCGTCTTTGGCGTCCCAGTAATGCTTGGGGAGAATGTTCAGCTGGCCGACGATCGTTGGCAACTCGCGGTTACCTTTCTCGTCGAACGTAAATGTCACGTCGCGATCGCCGGACTTCTCCGCTTTCACCACGTTCTTGTAATAGGCGGCCTGGCGTGGGTTGGCCTTCTTGAGAGCGTCGATCGAAAAGATCACATCTTCGACGGTGATCGGTTTGCCGTCATGAAAGCGCGCATTCGCGCGCAGGTGGAATGTGGCGGACGAAAAATCTTCAGCGTACGACACCCACTCGCACACGAGGCAATACTCCGCCGAGGGCTCGTCGGGACTGGAGGCCATCAGACTGTCAAAGATGGTCGCGAGGCCGGCTGCCGGTCGTCCCTTGATGCTGAAAGCGTTCAGGCTGTCGAAACCGCCTAGCGTCCACAGCCGGACCACGCCGCCTTTAGGCGCATCTGGGTTCACCCAATCGAAATGCTTGAAGCCGGCGGGAAATCTCACGTCGCCGACGAGCGACAGTGCGTGGTGCTTTTGATCCGCTGCTTGGACGGACGCGCTCGCAGCGCCTGCAACAAGGCTGCCGACAACAAACGCGCGAGCAACGTTGAGTGGATAACGAGCGAGCATGACAGCACAACTCCTGCAGTGACTTCGGCCGGTTCAACGCCTATATGCCATGAGCCAAGCAATACGACCCCGCCAATTTCTTGGCGGGGCCGGTTAAATTCTTGTCATCTTCGATACTCGGGCGCATTTGCCGCCATTACTTGGGAAGCGGCGCGGGCGTGTCGCCGAGCGTGCCAATGTAGACCATCAGATCAGCCAATTCGCCTGGGTCCTTGATGCCGGCAAAGGCCATCTTATTGCCCGGCACAGCGGCGGCGGGTGCATTGATATAAGGAATGAGGCTATCCCACGTCCATTCGCCGCCCTTGGCTTTCAAGGCTCCGGAGTAGTTGAACCCTTCAAGCTGAGCAACTTTGCGACCGACCACTCCCCATAAATTGGGACCGGTGCCGTTCTTGCCGCCTTTATCTGGCGTGTGACAGGTCATGCACTTCTTAAAAGCCGCCGCGCCGGAATCGACGGATGCCTTGGTCATCAGCTCGGCGACCTTCGGCATCGTGACTCCGCTCTCTGCCGCTACGCCGGCCGCTGCAGTCTTCGTCGCAGCGGGCGTTGGCAGGGCGTAACCGACGACCTGGGACTGGTGGCTGTTCCTATAAATGTCGATCAGAGTGGCGCTGCCGAATATCACCAACAAGGCGGACAACACCGCCATCGCGGCCCAATTCAATTCATCGCTGTTCATGAGCGTCACTTCCCCAGTAGGCAAACATAAAGCAATCGAGCGGGACTATAGAAATTCTCGTTCTGCTTGCAACCAGCCTTGGACCACTTCTAAGTGCGTGGATGCGAGACGAATTGTCACTCACTCATCCCAATAGAGCGAATTGTAGCCGGAAAATCTAATGAAGAATGCTTTGGTGATCGTACCCGCCCGCATGCAAGCGACGAGATTGCCGGGCAAACCGATGGCGGATATCCATGGCGAGCCGATGATCGTCCATGTTTGGCGCCGTGCCGTACAATCAGGTGTAGGGCGCGTTGTTGTGGCAACTGATAGTGATGTGATCGTTCAAGCCATCGCTATGGCGGGCGGTGAAGCGGTGATGACGCGCGCCGACCACGCATCCGGTTCGGATCGCGTATTCGAGACGGTGCAAAAAGTCGACCCCAAGGGCCAAGCAGCGATCGTGATCAACCTGCAGGGCGACTTGCCGACGCTCGATCCGTGGTTGGTCGAGGCGTGCGCGGCGCCTTTGAACGACCCCGAAACTGACATCGCGACCATCGCATCGCAGATTACCGATGAGGCCGAGAAGACCGCGTCGAGCGTGGTGAAAGTCATCGGCACGCCGCTAACAGCCAAGCGGCTGCGCGCTCTCTATTTCACGCGTGCCACCGCCCCGTGGGGAGAAGGGCCACTCTATCATCACATCGGCATTTATGCCTATCGGCGCGCGGCCTTGGAGCGCTTCGTGTCGTTGCCGCCCTCGCCATTGGAGATGCGCGAGAAACTCGAGCAGCTACGGGCATTGGAGGCCGGCATGCGGATTGATGTTGCGCTCGTTGACACGGTTCCGCTCGGTGTCGATACTCCACACGATCTCGAACGCGCGCGCCAGATGCTGGCTTCAGGTGCCTTGACCTGAAGACTAAAATTCTCCCGTCGCATGTGCCTTCATTCCAGACACTGAAAGTCGCAAACAGACCATGCCTTCGACCACATCGCGCGCAACGAAACAGCCAAAGCAGGCCACAGGCTCAAGGCTGATCTCCTACCAGGGGGAGGCCGGCGCCAACTCGCAGATCGCCTGCAGCCAGATGTTTCCCGATTTCGAGCCGGTGCCGTGCCCAACGTTCGAGGATGCGATCGCGGCCGTGAAGTCGGGTGAGGCGCGGTATGCGATGATCCCGATCGAAAACTCGGTCGCCGGGCGCGTCGCCGACATCCATCATCTGCTGCCCAATGCCGGGCTGTACATCGTCGCGGAGCATTTCCTGCCGATCCGCTTCCAATTGATGGCCCTGAAGGGCGCGACGTTGAGCGGTATTAAGGACGTCTATAGCCATGTGCATGCGCTGGGCCAGTGCCGCCGCATCATGCGCAAGCTCGGCCTCAAAGCTCATGTTGCCGGTGACACGGCAGGTGCCGCGCGGCAAGTGTCAGAGTGGGGCGACAGGACCAAGGCCGCGCTGGCGCCGCGGCTGGCGGCCAGCGTCTACAACCTCGAGATCCTCGCCGAGGATGTCGAGGATGAAGCGCACAACACCACGCGTTTCGTCGTGCTGTCGGCAACACCTGACGACGCAAAGCCCGGCAATGGCGACGTCATCACTACATTCTTGTTCAGGGTCCGCAACGTGCCCGCAGCGCTCTACAAAGCGATGGGCGGCTTTGCGACCAACGGTGTCAACATGACGAAGCTCGAGTCCTATCAGACCGACGGTAGCTTTACCGCGACGGTGTTCTACGCCGATATCGAGGGCCATCCGGCCGACCGCAACGTGCAACTCGCGATGGAGGAGCTGTCGTTCTTCTCGAGCGAGCTGAAGATATTCGGCACCTATCCCGCAAGCGAGTTCCGGAACGCGAAGGCTGGAACGTAAGTTGCGTTCTGTCCGCGCTACTTCCACCAGCCGTCGACGAAGGCTTGGATGAGGGCGCGGGCGATGGCTTGCTGGCCGGGGACCCAGTAGTTGCCGGGGTGACGCTTCTCGAGCATTAGCCGGATTTCGTCCTTACTGAACCAGCGGGCCTCCTCGATCTCGTTGGGGTCAATCTTGATTTCGGTGGTCGTCGCCATGCCGAGCGCACCCAGCATCAGCGAATGCGGGAACGGCCACGGCTGGCACGAGTGATAACGAACCTCGTCCACTTCGAGTCCGGCTTCCTCGAAGATCTCGCGGCGCACCGCATGTTCCAAATCTTCGCCCGGTTCGATGAAGCCGGCAAGGGTCGAGTACATGCGCGGCTCTTTCTGGAACCGGGCTTCGTGGCCGAGCAGGCAACGCTCGCCGTCGGTCACCAGCATGATGACGACGGGATCGGTGCGGGGAAAGTGCTCCTGCCCGCAGGCCCAGCATTTGCGCTTCCAGCCGCCATCCTTGATCATCGTCGTGCCACCGCAGCGGCCGCAACAGTGCGTGCTTTCGTGCCAGTGGGTGAGCGACTTCGCCTGGCCGATCAGCGACACGTCGTCCGCACTCATGATGCCCTGCATGGCGAGCGTTCGCAGGTCGACCAGCGGCCGCATCATGCTCGCGCCACCCGGCGCGTTTTTGGCCCGATGCTCGGTTACCGCGATGGCGAAGTGCCCGGCACCGGTGGCGCGGTCGACACCGAGAAACAGCGCATCGGCGGTTGGCAGCCCGAGGTTCTGCAATTCTTCCTGCTTGAACCAGCGGATGTGGGCAATTGATTTTGCTTCGTTGGAAATGATCACCGGTTTAGCGTCGGCCAGCACCAGGAATCGAGCATTAGGGGCGTTGCGAAGACCGGTCAGATAGGCCTCGTCGCTTCGTTTCAGCCCAACGCGGTCGAGTACGGTTGTCGTCCGCAGTGTCGGTATCATTGGGCTGCCCCCTTCGCGCGCAGATGTCTTGGCGCCACAGAGCACAATCGACCCGCTATCTGCAACCGGGAGACTAATCGCCTGCTATGCGTCGTCTACAGCCAAAGCACCTTGCGGCGCAGATCGATGTCATCAGATAGCGCTTTGGAGGGGCCGATGTGAGTAATCTGGCCGCGTTCGAGGGCCACGGTGCGGTCGGACAACGCGAGTGCCAAATCGAGATGATGGTCGACGATCAGAATCGAGACTTCCTGGCGAAGCTTGTCGAAGGCCTCAAAGAGCTCTTCGACGATCGCCGGCGCCAACCCTTCGAACGGCTCGTCGAGCAGCAGGATACGGGTATCTCCTGACAACGCTCGTGCGACCGCGACCATCTGTTGCTCACCGCCCGACAGATAGTCGGCGGGTGAACGCCAGCGCTCCTTGATGCGCGGGAAAAAAGTGAAGATCTTCTCTTCCTCCCAAAACATGCCTGCGCCGTTGCGCCTCTTGAGGCGGCCCAGTTCCATATTTTCGGCGACGCTCATGCCGGCAAACAATCCCCGTCCCTGCGGGACATAGGAAATGCCGCGCCGTGTGATCACCGAAGACGGTGAACCGGCGAGCGCGTTGCCAGCAAGATCGACCTTGCCTGATGCTGGCGGCGCGATGCCGGTTATAGTTTTCAGCACCGTCGATTTACCGGCGCCGTTGCGTCCGAGTAAGGCCACAATCTCGTTCTGGCGCACATCGAACGTCACATCGCGCAGGATGTGGCTCTTACCGTAGAAGGTGTTCACCCCTGCCAGCGTCAGCAGAACCTCGGGCTTGGCGGCGGTCGGGCGGGCTTTTTCCGCCAGCGCGTGAGCACCCGACCCGATATAGACCTCTTGCACCTTCGGCGAGCTGCGGGCGTCTTCGACGGTTCCATCGACCAGAACCTGGCCCTCGTTCATGACCGTCACGTGGTCGGCGAGTTCGAACACGCGGTCGATGTCGTGCTCGACGAGGAGCACTGGAATGTCGGTTGAGATCTGCTTGATCAACCGGCCGACGCGATCGCGTTCGGCGGAGGCAAGGCCCGCGAGCGGCTCGTCGAGAAGCAGAATCCGTGGTTTGGTCGCGATCGCGACGGCCATGTCCAACAGGCGCTGCCCGCCGTAGGAAAGTGACCCAGCCTCCGCTTTCTCGACGCCTGCCAAACCCATCGTCGAGATGATTGCCGCCGTCTCGCGATTGACGTTTTCAAGGCCTCCCGATGGGCTCCAGATGCTGAACCGCTTCGGATCGCGCGCTTGCGCAGCTAGTCTGACGTTCTCCTCGATTGTGAGCGTGGGAAAGAGATTGGTGATCTGGAACGAACGGCCAATTCCAGCGGTCGTGATTGCCTCTGGGCTCATGCTGGCAACCTGACGGTTGGCGAGCGCGACCTTACCCGTGTCGGGCGCAAACATGCCTGAGATCAGGTTGAAAGCCGTCGTCTTGCCCGCTCCGTTCGGGCCGATCAGCGCGTGCAGCGTTCGGTCCTTGACGGCAAAGCTGACGCCTTGCACGGCCTT
Organism: Hyphomicrobiaceae bacterium; assembly: GCA_031374115.1. GTDB lineage: Bacteria > Pseudomonadota > Alphaproteobacteria > Rhizobiales > Hyphomicrobiaceae > JAKFWF01. Next base: position 34,983 of record JANMNO010000027.1, read on the forward strand.
GATGCCACCGAAGCTCTTGGCGATGCCGCCAACTTCGAGCACGGCGCCGTCGACGTGGCTCGCCGGCTTGAGAAAGTCCGGCAGTACGGTCGCGCCAGCCTGCCGCGATGCCATCGCAGCGTCGAGCGCGACGGATTTGCGAAACGGTTGCAGCAGCCGCTGGGCGACGCCGACGAGGCCGGTCGGTGAAAACACGATGAAGCCGACGAACAGCAGCCCAAAGTAAAGCAGCCAGTTCTCGGTCACGCTCGACAGATAATCGCGAAAAATGATGAAAAACACGGCGCCGAGCGCTGGCCCCAAGAAAGAGCGCATGCCGCCGATCACTACCATGGCGATAAGCTCGCCGGAGAATGGCACGCCGATCGGATCGGCCGATGTCATCCGGTTGTTAAAGAGGAGCAGCGTGCCGGCGAGACCCGTGAGCGTCGCCGAAATGACGAACGCGAGCAGCTTGTAGTTCTGCGTCGCATAGCCGACAAACGTCGCGCGCTGTTCGTTCTCGCGGATCGCCACCAGCACTTGCCCCGCTGGCGAGCGATGAAGGCGCCACAGGAACCACGTGACGAAGAAAGCGATTGTGGCGACCAGTCCGTAATAGTTGATGCGCGTGTCGAAGCTTACACCCATGTAGACTGGCCGGGTAATCCCGCCGAGTCCGTCCTCGCCGCCGGTGACGGCAGTCCATCGAAACGCGATAACATACAACATGGCGGACAGAGCGAGCGTCAGAAGCGAAAAATAAACGCCCCGCCGCCGCAGGATCAGCACGCCAAAAACCGCCGAAAGAACGGCAATGAAAGCTGCAGCCAAGATCACAGGCAGAAAGAATGCTTCGGGGAACAGGTGTCGCTGTATCAGGCCCGCTGCGTACGCGCTCAAGCCGAACCATGCGCCATGCCCGAACGACACAAGGCCGGTGTAGCCGACGAGCACGTTGAGCGCCATGCAGGCAATGGCGAAAATCACGACTTCCGTTGCCGACGTGATGGTCAAGCCGATGGCCGGCATGATGACCGGCAACGCCAACAGCACGGCGGCGGCCACAAATAGAGGCACGCGATCTTGCATCGTCGTGGCGGGTGCGAAGTTTGTCATCTGCGGGACATGGTCTTGCATGGCGCTCCTCATTCGAAGCGCTGGATGCGCTCGCCGAGCAGGCCGCGCGGCCTGAACAAGAGCACGAGGAGCATCAGAAAGTAGATCGCGGCGGTAGACGCTTGCGGATACCCGACGGCAGTGATCACGCCCTTGACCAGGCCAACCAGCAGCGCCGATAGCACCACGCCCCAGAACGAGCCTAGCCCGCCGATCACGCACACGACGAAGGCCGGTGTGATGATTTCCTGACCCATCGCCGGATGTACCGAGTAGATCGGCGCCAGCAGCACGCCCGCGAGACCGGCCAAGCCGATACCGAGCCCGGCCACCGCCATCATGTACGGCTGTAGCGAGATGCCGAGCGCGCCGACCATGTCGGGGTTCTGCACGCCAGCGCGCACGACGCGTCCGAACGCGGTTTTTTGCAACAGGAACCAGAGCCCGGCGATGCAGCCGATCGCGATCGCAAGCAGGACGCTGCGATAGTAGGAATACACAAAGTCGCCGACGAAAATCTGCCCTCTCAAGGCTTGCGGGATCGCAACCGAGATTGGCGGGGCGCCGAAAATCACGCGGAGCGCCTGTTCGGCCACCATCGCCAAACCGAAGGTCAACAGCAGCGATAAGATCGGATCCGAGCGATAGAAGCGCTGGAAGAGCAGGCGTTCCGTAGCGATGCCCAGGAGCGCGACTAACACCGGGGTGACGATTAGCGATCCGCCGAACCCCACGTAAGGTAGCACGATTACCGAGATGTACGCGCCGATCGCATAAAACGCCCCGTGCGCCAAATTGACGATGCCGCCAAGTGAAAAGATCAGCGACAAGCCAAGCGCGATCAGCAGGTAGTACACGCCGTCCAGTAGGCCGTTCGCAACATGCTGGATGAAAAGCGCGGTATTCATGGGTTTGTCCAGCTGGAAAAGAGGATGCGATACCGGCTTACGAGCGATTCATTCGGTCGCCAACTGACCAACTGAACTGCTCCGATTCTCGTTCTGGCCGTCTCCGCCGCCAGGACGAGAAGAGACCCGCGGTCACCTCAAGCAGGGAACTTGCACTCGTTCTCTTCCTTGGTGGCGGCGATCACTTCCAGATCCTCGTTCGGGCCGGGCACGGCGGCAGACGACTTGAAGATGTCCCACTGGTTCTTGGCTTCGGCCGCCGGTAACGCGGTCACCGTGTACATCTCGTGCATCAACTGATGATCGCTCGGGCGGAAATAGCCCGGACGCGTTTTCAGCAGATCGAACTTAGCGCCCTTCTCCAGATGCTCGATGATCTTGACCGCTTCCGTGGTCTTGGCTTCGGTCATCGCCTGGGCCAAGATCTTCACCGCGATATAGTCTCCCCAGGCTTGGTTTTCCGGAGGTTTGCCGTACTTCTTGGTGAAGGCTGCCACGAACGATTTTGTGCCTGGCGTGTCGAGCAAATGGTGCCACACGACCGGCCAGGTGCCACCGAAGTTCTCCTTGCCGGCGCCCCAGGCGAGGGCGGTATCGAAGCCGAAGCCAGCGACCGGGAACTTCAGACCGAACTCGGAATATTGCTTCAGGAAGTTGGTGATCTGGTTGCCGGCAAGATTGGAGATCACGAGATCCGGGTTGGCGCTGCGGATTTCGAGCAGGAGGCCGGAGAAGTCGGTCGCGTCGGTCGGCACCAGCTTGTCGGCCGCGAATTGTCCGCCGTTGCCTTCCATGAAGCGCTTGGCGACTTTCAACAAGTCGTGGCCGAACGCGTAGTCGGCGGTCAGGGAGAACCACTTCTTGCCCTTGACCAGACCCTGCTCCATCAGCGAGCGGCCGCAGGTTTTCACGTACATCGAGTTCTGGCTCTCGACGTGGAACATGTACTTGTTGCAATTCGAGCCGCGCAGCGCGTCCGAATTGCCGCCGGTATTGATGTACAGGTTTTTGGTACGCTGGGCGACCTGGGCGATCGTCAGGCACGAGGCCGATGAGATTTCGCCGACGATTGCCGCCACCTTGTCGCGCTCGATCATGCGCTCGGCCTTGGTTGATGCGGTCTGCGGATTGACCGAATCCTCTTTCAGGATCTCGAGCTTGCGGCCCATGACGCCACCTCCCGCATTGATCTCCTCGACGACGAGATCGATCGCCTGTACGGCGAACTCGCCGAGCGGCCCGAGAAAGCCGGTGCGCGGTGTAAGGTGCCCAAGGCGGATCGCCTCCGACTGCGCCAAGCTGATCGCCGGGAACCCGGTCACAGCAGTGATTGCTGTGGCAGCGCCCGCTCCTTTGATCAAAGAACGTCGTGAAGGCGCATCCGAATTTGATTTGGACTTAGACATTTCATCCTCCGGGTTTGTATTGTCGGCCAGACTGAAGCGCTGGTCTCGTTCGAAATTGTCGATCTATGGCAACATTATCGGCCGCAACTATGATCCCGATCAGGGTGCGACAGGGCCGGGAGCGTTGTCCAGTGGCGATTTCCGCCGAGCCGCTATGTCCTTCGACAAAGCTTAAGGGGAGAAGATCGTGAGCAAGATCAAGACCGTCGCGGTAATCGGTTCGGGCACCATCGGAGCGAGTTGGGCGGCACTGTTCATCGGTCACGGTTACGATGTGATTGCCACCGACCCGGGACCCGACGCAGAAGCCCGGATGCGGGCGTTTGTCGCTCGCGCATTGCCGAACGCGAAGCCAGAAAAGTCCGTCGAACAAGGTTCTCTGACGTTTGTTGCGACCTCAGAGGAGGCTGCAGCCAATGCCGATCTGATCCAGGAAAATGCGCCCGAGCGGGCCGATCTGAAGGTTGATTTGATCGCGCGACTGGAAGCGGCAGCTCCCCCACACTGCATCATTGCTTCGAGCACGACGGCGTTTCCGCAATCGACGATTGCAATGAAGGCCAAGGACAAGACGCGAGTGATCGTGGCTCATCCCTTTAATCCGCCGCATTTGGTGCCGCTGGTCGAACTTGTCGGCGTGACACCCGATGCCCCGGCCGTGCTCGCCGCATACCAGTTCTATAAGTCGCTCGGCCGCGAGCCGGTGATCCTCAAGAAGGAGGCGGTCGGACACTTGGCCAACCGGCTGCAAGGCGCGCTGATGCGCGAGGCGATGTACTGCCTCGAGCAGGGTATCGCCGGCGTCGAGGATATCGATCGCGCGCTGCGCTATGGTCCGGGTCTGCGCTGGGCCTTCATGGGTGCATTCCAAACCTATCATTTAGCTGGCGGCGCGGGCGGGATCAGACACTACTTCAAGCACCTGGGGGCGAGCCAGACGCAGCGCTGGGCGGCGCTTGGCACGCCGAACCTTACACCCGAGTTCGAGGCTCGCGCGATCGCCGGTGTAGAGGCGATGATCGGCGATCGTACGATCGCTGATCTGGAGGCCGAGCGCGATCGGGCATTAATCGGCATCGTGGCAGCGGCGAAGGCTGCGCGGTCGGCAGGCGGTTTCGAATAGCAGCGCCAACATTGCGGCTGCGACAAAAAAAGTGCATCACAGGGCGGAGAAGTGTTGACCGATGTTGGTCAAGTGTATATGACCCCACCAACTCTCACGGTCAGGTGGTAGACCAATTTGCAGATGCGTTCGCGCTCAGCAGGTCTAGACACTGCCGTATCCAAGCAGAGACGCAAATTCGGGACCACGACCCGCTACTTCGTAAGAGGTGCGGGTCCTCTGGAATTCGAGCTGGGCGATCGCATTACGCGATGCCTGGCTAATAGGCTTGAGGCTACTCGGTATCACGGGTGTCTCGTATAACGGACAAGGGCATCATGCCGACGATTCAACAGCTGATCCGCAAGCCACGGACGCCAAAGACATACCGGGAAAAATCCCGGCATATGGAGGCGTGCCCGCAGAAGCGCGGCGTTTGTACGCGCGTCTACACGACGACGCCGAAGAAGCCCAACTCGGCACTGCGTAAGGTCGCCAAGATCCGGTTGACCAACGGCTTCGAGGTCATCGGCTACATCCCAGGCGAAGGCCACAACCTGCAGGAGCACTCCGTCGTCCTCATCCGCGGCGGCCGCGTCAAGGATTTGCCGGGCGTTCGCTATCACATCATTCGCGGCGTGCTGGACACCCAGGGTGTCGGTGACCGCAAGCAGCGCCGTTCCAAGTACGGCGCTAAGCGTCCGAAGTAAGTCAGTCGCCGGTTGCAGCTTTCGGGCTCGCCGGTTCTGAACCGCTAAATCTTTTGAAATTTAAGGGCTCGTCATGTCCCGTCGTCACAAAGCAGAAAAGCGCGAAGTCAACCCAGACCCGAAGTTCGGGGATCTGGTGCTGACCAAGTTCATGAACGCTGTCATGGAGCAGGGTAAGAAGTCGGTCGCCGAAAACATCGTTTATGGTGCTCTCGAGCGGATGGAGCAGAAGGTCAAGTCGGACCCGATCGTGCTGTTCCGTTCGGCGCTGGAAAATGTGATGCCGGCTGTCGAAGTTCGCTCACGTCGTGTGGGCGGCGCCACCTATCAGGTGCCGGTCGAAGTTCGTAACGAGCGCCGCCAGGCGCTGGCCATCCGTTGGATCATCGCTGCGGCCCGTTCGCGCAATGAGAATACGATGGTGGAGCGGCTGTCGGGCGAATTGACCGATGCTGCGAACAACCGTGGAACAGCGGTTAAGAAGCGCGAAGACACGCATAAGATGGCGGAAGCCAATCGCGCGTTCTCGCACTACCGCTGGTAATACGAATTACGTTTCGGAGGTACGAGCCATGGCTCGCACGCACAAGATTGTGGACTACCGCAACTTCGGGATTATGGCGCACATCGACGCCGGGAAAACCACGACCACTGAGCGGATTCTTTACTACTCAGGCAAGTCGCACAAAATTGGCGAAGTGCACGACGGCGCTGCCACCATGGATTTCATGGATCAGGAAGCTGAGCGCGGAATCACGATTACGTCCGCCGCGACCACCTGCTTCTGGAACGGCAGGCGTCTCAACATCATCGATACGCCAGGCCACGTCGACTTCACGATCGAAGTCGAGCGCTCGTTGCGCGTGCTCGACGGCGCCGTCTGTGTTCTCGACTCGAACCAGGGCGTCGAGCCGCAAACCGAGACCGTCTGGCGCCAAGGCGATAAATACGCCGTGCCGCGCATTATCTTTGCCAACAAGATGGACAAGACCGGCGCCGACTTCTTTATGTGCCTCGATGACATCAAGGAAAAGCTCGGCGCGCGCGCCGTGCCGCTGCAGCTGCCGATCGGCTCCGAGAACAACTTCAAGGGGATGATCGACCTCTTGAAAATGACGGCGATGGTTTGGGACGGCGACGGCAAGGATGCCAAGTACGCCGAGGAAGAGATTCCTGCCGATCTTCTGGAGCAGGCCAAGGAATACCGCGCCGCGATGATCGAGGCCGCCGTCGAAATGGACGACGATGTAATGGCGACCTACCTCGACGGAGTCGAGCCCGATGTAGCGACGTTGAAGCGGCTGATCCGTAAGGCAACTGTCACGCGCGCTTTTTATCCGATGCTGTGTGGGTCGGCGTTCAAGAACAAGGGTGTGCAGGTTCTCCTCGACGCCGTAGTCGATTACTTGCCGGCGCCGTCCGATCGCGAGGCGTACAAGTGCATCGATGTCAAGACCGGAGAGGAAACGCTTCGTCGTCCGCTCGATACCGAGCCGTTGTCGATGATCGCTTTCAAGATCATGAACTTCGAGCACGTTGGCTCGTTGACGTTCTGCCGCATCTACTCGGGAAAGCTCGAGAAGGGCATGGCTCTTGCGCAAACCACGCGCGACAAGAAAGAGCGCGTCGGCATGATCTACGAGATGCATGCAGATAAGCGTGAAGCCGTCGATGCGGCCTATGCCGGCGATATCATCGCGTTGGCAGGTCTCAAGGACACGCGTACTGGCGAGACCCTGTCGGATCCGCAGAAGCCGGTTCTACTCGAGAAGATGGACTTCCCGAACCCTGTCATCGAAATGTCGGTCACGCCGAATACCAAGGCCGACCAGGAGAAGATGGCGACCGTCCTGTACAACATGGCGCTGGAAGATCCGTCGTTCCGCGTGTCTGTCGACCAGGAAAGCGGCCAGACCATCCTGAAGGGCATGGGCGAACTTCATCTCGACATCAAGGTCGACATCATGAAGCGCCCCCCGCACAACATCGACGTGACCGTCGGTGCACCTCAAGTTGCCTATCGCGAGACGCTCGCGCGTCCGGTCGATGTCGATTATACCCACAAGAAGCAGACTGGCGGTACGGGCCAATTCGCCCGCGTCAAGCTCAAGCTCGAGCCGAATGAAGTTGGCAAAGGCAATGAGTTCGTTGCTGCCGTCGTCGGCGGCACGGTGCCGAAGGAATACATTCCGGGCGTCGAAAAAGGCATCAAGAGCGTTTGGGATAATGGCGTGTTGATCGGCTTCCCGATCGTCGACATGAAGGTTACGCTGCATGACGGCGCGTATCACGAAGTCGACTCCTCGGCGATCGCCTTTGAGATCGCTGCCCGTTCGGCTCTCAAGGAAGGTTGCGAGAAGGGCGGCATCAAGCTGCTCGAACCGATCATGGACGTCGAGGTGGTTTCACCTGGCGACTTCGTCGGTGGCGTCATCGGCGACATCAACAGCCGCCGTGGCCAGATCCGCAATCAGGAAATGCGCGGCAACGCGACCGTCATCCGCGCATTCGTGCCGCTGGCCAATATGTTCGGCTACGTGAGCCAGCTGCGTTCGATGAGCCAGGGCCGTGCGTCCTATACGATGCAGTTTGCCCATTATGCGGACGTTCCGCGCAATGTGGCCGATGAAGTGAAGGCAAAATACGCATGAGCCCGCTGGTCGGCGCCAGACAGATAGACCAGGAAACTGGTCAAGCTCTGGCGGGCGGGTAAAGCAGACCACCGATCACAAGCCGGGTACGCCCGGGAACGACAACTGAAGACAGATATTGAACAGACGGAGAGCCTCCCATGGGCAAAGCAAAATTCGAGCGGACGAAGCCGCACTGCAACATCGGCACCATTGGCCACGTCGACCACGGCAAGACATCGCTGACTGCTGCCATCACCAAGATCCTCGCCGAGACCGGCGGTGCGGTCTACACGGCCTACGATCAAATCGATAAGGCCCCGGAAGAGAAGGCGCGCGGCATCACGATCTCGACGGCGCACGTCGAGTACGAGACCAAGAACCGTCACTACGCTCACGTCGACTGCCCTGGTCACGCCGACTACGTGAAAAACATGATCACCGGCGCCGCGCAGATGGACGGCGCGATCCTCGTTGTCTCTGCGGCCGATGGCCCGATGCCGCAGACGCGTGAGCACATCTTGCTTGCCCGCCAGGTTGGCGTGCCAGCCCTCGTCGTGTTCATGAACAAGATCGACCTCGTCGACGACGAAGAGCTGGTCGAGCTGGTCGAAATGGAAATGCGCGAGCTGTTGTCCAGCTACCAGTTCCCAGGCGACGACATTCCCTTTGTCAAGGGCTCGGCCAAAGCCGCTCTCGATGGCGTGAAGCCGGAACTGGGCCGCGAGGCGATCTTGAAGTTGATGGATGCCGTCGATTCCTACATCCCGCAGCCTGATCGTCCACTCGACAAGCCATTTTTGATGCCGATCGAGGACGTGTTCTCGATCTCAGGTCGCGGCACCGTCGTCACCGGCCGTATCGAACGCGGCATCATCAAGGTCGGCGAAGAAGTCGAAATCGTCGGCATCCGCGACACCACCAAGTCGATCGTCACGGGTGTCGAGATGTTCCGCAAACTGCTCGACGAAGGCCGTGCGGGCGACAACGTCGGCGCGCTGCTGCGGGGTATCGATCGTGAAGGCGTCGAGCGCGGCCAGATCCTGTGCAAGCCAGGCTCCGTCAAGCCGCACAAGAAGTTCAAGGCCGAAGCCTACATTCTGACCAAGGAAGAGGGTGGCCGTCACACGCCGTTCTTCACCAACTATCGTCCGCAGTTCTACTTCCGCACGACTGACGTCACCGGCGTTGTGACCCTGCCAGCTGGCACGGAAATGGTTATGCCTGGCGACAATGTCACCGTTGACGTCGAGCTGATCCAGCCGATCGCCATGGAAGAAAAGCTGCGCTTCGCCATCCGCGAAGGTGGCCGCACGGTCGGCGCCGGCGTCGTGGCGCAAATCGTAGAGTAACAGACAGCATGCGGGGAGCGCCTGACGACAGTGTCAAGCGTCTTCACCGATAACTCGTGAGTTTGCGACTATGAACGGCCAAAATATCCGCATCCGGCTCAAGGCGTTCGATCATCGAATACTCGATGCATCGACCCGCGAGATCGTGAACACCGCTAAACGCACCGGCGCTGAAGTGCGCGGGCCGATTCCATTGCCGACCCGCATCGAGCGGTTTACTGTCAACCGCTCGCCACACATCGACAAGACCAGCCGAGAACAGTTCGAGATGCGCACTCACAAGCGTCTGCTCGATATCGTCGATCCGACCCCGCAGACCGTGGACGCGCTGATGAAGCTCGACCTCGCGGCCGGCGTGGATGTCGAAATCAAGCTCTAAACCCTATTGACGGGTGAGAGTGCCGGCTGATCCCAGCTGGTGCCGCCCAACAGGAAGAGGACCGCAGCACATGCGCTCCGGATTACTCGCTCAGAAAGTGGGAATGACCCGCATCTTTACGGATGCCGGGGAACATATCCCTGTGACCGTGCTCAAGGTCGACCATTGTCAGGTCGTGGCTCACCGCACCGAGGACGGCAACGGCTACACCGCCTTGCAACTCGGCGTCGGCAGCCGCAAACCTACCAACATTAGCAAGGCCGAGCGCCAGCACTTCGCTGTCGCGAACGTCGAGCCGAAGCGCAAGATGGTCGAGTTTCGCGTCAGCCCCGACAACATGATCGATGTGGGTGCGGAAATCACCGTCAACCACTTCGTCACCGGCCAGCTTGTCGATGTCACTGGTACCAACCAGGGCAAGGGGATGCAGGGCCCGATGAAGCGCTGGAACTTCTCTGGCCTGCGTGCCACCCACGGCGTGTCGATCAGCCATCGTAGCCACGGTTCGACCGGGCAGCGCCAGGACCCAGGTAAGGTGTTCAAAGGCAAGAAGATGGCCGGCAACATGGGCAACATGCGTGTCACCACGCAAAACCTGCAGGTCGTGAAGACCGATGTGGATCGCGGCCTCGTGATGATCAAGGGCGCGGTTCCTGGCACCAAGGGCGGCTGGGTGTTGATCCGTGACGCCGTCAAGAAGCCCCTGCATAAGGATGCACCGAAGCCTGGCGCGTTCAAGGCTGCAGCTGCTGCAGCGCCTGCCTCCGCCGGGGCGAAGGAGTAATCATCATGCAAGCGAACGTCACAACGATCGAGAACGCGGCGGCCGGCACCGTTGAACTGAACGAAGCCATCTTCGGCCTCGAACCACGCCAGGATCTGATCCAGCGTATGGTTCGCTGGCAGCTGTTGAAGCGGATGGCAGGCACGCATCATGCCCAGGATCGTTCGGAAGTCCATGTCACCGGCAAGAAGATGTACAAGCAGAAGGGTACCGGCAGCGCCCGTCACGGCGACAAGTCGGTGCCGCAGTGGCGCGGTGGTGGTAAGGCGTTCGGTCCGAAGCCGCGCAGCCACGCCATCGGATTGACGAAGAAGGTGCGCGCTCTGGCGCTGCGTCATGCTCTGTCTGCAAAGGCCAAAGCTGGTCAAATCGTGGTGCTCGATGCGGCAAAGTCGGTCACCGGCAAGACTGGCGATATGCGTCAAAATTTCAGCAAGTTGCATCTCGACAATGCTTTGATCATCGATGGCGCCGAGCTTGACGTGCCGTTCGCCCGCGCTGCTCGCAACCTGCCGAACATCGACGTGCTGCCGGTTCAGGGCATCAATGTTTACGACATTCTGCGCCGCAAAAAGCTGGTGCTGACCAAGGCTGCGATTGAGGCTCTGGAGGCCCGTTTCAAATGAACAAGCTGAAATCCTACGACGTGATCCTGTCACCGGTGATCACTGAAAAAGCGACAATGGCCTCGGAATACAACAAGGTCGTGTTCAAGGTGCGTCCCGATGCATCGAAGACCGACATCAAGGCCGCCGTCGAGAACCTCTTCAACGTCAAGGTGAAGGCCGTCAATACGCTGATCCGCAAGGGGAAGCTGAAACAATTCCGAGGTCGGAACGCACTCCTGAGCGACACCAAGAAAGCGGTTGTCACACTGGAAGCCGGCCACGCCATCGACGTGACGACGGGCCTCTAAGGCGCTCGAGACACAGGGTAGTTACATGGCACTAAAGACATTTCGTCCAACGACACCGAGCTTGCGCCATCTGGTGCAGATTGACCGTAGCGGCCTGTTTAAGGGCGCTCCGATCAAGATGCTTGTCGAGGGCAAGTCAAAGACCGGTGGCCGCAACACTGACGGACGCATCACCATGCGCCATATCGGTGGCGGTCATAAGCAAAGCTATCGGTTGGTCGACTTCCGCCGCCGCAAGCATGACATGCCAGCCGTCGTCGAGCGCTTGGAATATGATCCGAACCGGACCGCCTTCATCGCGTTGGTCAAGTACACCGACGGTGAGATGTCCTATATCCTCGCGCCGCAGCGCCTGGCCGTTGGCGACAGCGTGATCTCCGGCGAAAAAGTCGACGTGAAGCCGGGCAATGCAATGCCGTTGTCGGCCATGCCGATCGGCACCATCGTGCACAACGTCGAACTCAAGGTTGGCCGCGGTGGCCAGCTCGCCCGTTCGGCTGGCTCCTACGTGCAGCTCGTCGGTCGTGATAGCGGTTGGGCGGTGCTGAAGTTGAATTCCGGCGAGACCCGCAAGGTTCGTGCCGAGTGCATGGCCTCGATCGGTGCGGTGTCGAACCCCGATCACTCAAACCAAGTCATCGGTAAGGCTGGCCGTACGCGTTGGCTGGGTCGCCGTTCGACCGTTCGTTCTATTGCCATGAACCCTGTCGATCACCCGAACGGTGGTCGCACCAAGGGCGGTAAGCACTGGACCACGCCGTGGGGCAAGCCGACCAAGGGCTTCAAGACGCGCAAGAATAAATCGACCGACAAGTTCATCATTCGCGGCCGTCAGGCCAAGAAGTAATCGGACGCGAGGAGTTTCGACGTGACACGTTCTGTCTGGAAAGGCCCGTTCATCGACGGTTATCTGCTGAAAAAGGCAGAGAAATCCCGTGCGTCTGGGCGCAGCGAGGTCATCAAGATCTGGAGCCGGCGCTCCACGATCCTGCCGCAGTTCGTCGGCCTGACCTTCGGCGTCTACAACGGCCATAAGCATATTCCGGTCAATGTCAGTGAAGACATGATCGGCATGAAGTTCGGCGAATTTTCTCCGACCAGGACCTTCACCGGTCATGGCGGGGACAAAAAAGCCGTCAGGAAGTGAGAGGCTGAGATAATCCCATGGGCAAGCCGAAACGCGAGCGCAGCCTGAAAGACACGGAAGCTCAAGCCGTGGCGAAGAACCTTCGGGTGTCGCCGCAGAAGCTGAACCTTGTCGCAGGCCTTATTCGCGGCAAGAAAGTCAATCAGGCGATGGCTGATCTCGAGTTTTCGAGGAAGCGGATTGCTGACGATGTGCGCAAGGTCGTGATGTCGGCGGTGGCGAACGCGGAAAACAATCATGGCCTCGATGTCGACGATCTGATCGTCGCCGAAGCTCATGTCGGCAAGAACCTCGTGATGAAGCGAATGCATCCGCGCGGTCGCGGACGCATGGGTGCGATCATGAAGCCGTTTTCGCAAATTACCGTTATCGTGCGCGAAGTGAAGCCCGTCGCCGAGAAGGAAGCCTAAGCCATGGGTCACAAGGTCAATCCGATCGGCCTCCGCGTCGGTATCAATCGCACCTGGGACAGCCGCTGGTTTGCTGGTCGCCGCGAGTATGGCCGTCTTCTTCACGAAGACATCGCGATCCGTAAGCAGATCCTCAAGCAGCAGCGCACGGCCGGCATCTCGAAGGTCGTGATCGAGCGGCCGCACAAGAAGTGCCGCGTTACAGTTTATTCCGCCCGTCCCGGCGTTCTGATTGGCAAGAAGGGCGCGGACATCGACAAGATGAAGAACGAGCTGACGGGGCTCACGGCCTCGGAAGTTCACCTCAACATCGTTGAAATCCGCAAACCCGAGATTGACGCGACGCTGGTTGCCGAAGGCATCGCCCAGCAGCTCGAGCGCCGCGTGGCGTTCCGCCGGGCAATGAAGCGCTCTGTGCAGTCGGCGCTCCGCCTCGGCGCACTCGGCATCCGAATCAACGTCGCCGGCCGTTTGGGTGGTGCTGAGATTGCGCGCACGGAATGGTATCGCGAGGGCCGCGTGCCGCTGCACACGCTGCGCGCCGATATCGACTTCGGCTACGGCCTGGCCAAAACCGCTTACGGCGTGATCGGCATCAAGGTCTGGATCTTCAAGGGCGAGATCATGGAACATGATCCGATGGCGTCCGAAAAGAAAATGACCGACATGCAAGAAGGTGGCGGTGGTGGCGGGCGCCGGCGTGACGAGCGCGGCGACCGCGGCTGAGGCCTGAAGACTTCAAGGACTAACGACCATGATGCAACCCAAGCGCACTAAGTTTCGCAAGGCCCACAAGGGCCGGATCCATGGCAAAGCCAAGGGCGGCACCGCGTTGAATTTCGGCAGCCACGGCCTCAAGGCTGTGGAGCCTGAGCGCTTGACGGCGCGTCAGATCGAGGCTGCTCGCCGCGCCATCACGCGTCATATGAAGCGTGCCGGCCGCGTGTGGATCCGCATTTTCCCGGATGTGCCGGTGTCGTCTAAGCCGGCGGAAGTTCGCATGGGTTCGGGCAAGGGCGCGCCGGAATTCTGGGTCGCACGTGTCAAGCCGGGCCGTATCATGTTCGAGCTCGATGGCGTCACCGACCAAGTTGCCAAGGAAGCACTCGAGTTGGGCGCGGCCAAGTTACCGATCAAGACCCGCATTGTCACACGGATGATGTGAGGCCGCGTCGCGCTAGATAAATCCGGCCGCTCGTTGCCGGTTCTGTTTGTTTGCCAAGGATGGATGAGATGAAGGCCAAGGAAGTTCGCGAATTGACGCTCGACCAGCTGGACGATCAGCTGCTCGCGCTCAAGAAAGAGCAGTTCAACCTGCGCTTCCAGCGGGCCTCGGGCCAGCTTGAGAATACGTCGCGCGTGCGGGTTGTCCGCCGTGATATCGCCCGCATCAAGACGATCGCACGCCAAAAGTCGGCGGGCGTGCAGTCGAACAAGGCTTAAGGACTAAAAGCAATGCCAAAGCGCATCCTGCAGGGCACGGTCGTGTCCGACAAGAACGCCAAGACGGTTGTTGTAGAGGTCGAGCGCCGCTACACGCATCCGCTGCTGCGCAAGACCGTGCGCCGCTCCAAGAAGTATCATGCTCACGACGAGAACAGCACGTTCAAGGTCGGTGACATGGTGCGCATCGAGGAGAGCGCGCCGATTTCCAAGAACAAACGCTGGGTCGTGCTCGCCAAAGAGGCGTAGAGCGACGTTGCGCGAACGAAATGAAACACGGGTGAGACTGGGGCTTCACGCATCCCGTGAGCCCATCTCAAGAGGACTGGTCCAATGATCCAGGTAGAGACCAATCTCGAAGTTGCCGATAACTCGGGCGCGCGCCGCGTCCAGTGCATCAAGGTGCTCGGCGGCTCGAAGCGCAGGTATGCAACCATCGGCGACATCATCGTCGTTTCGGTGAAGGAAGCCATTCCGCGCGGCCGCGTCAAGAAGGGTCAGGTCATGAAGGCCGTCGTCGTTCGAACCGCCAAGGGTGTGCGCCGTCCCGACGGTTCGCTGATCCGCTTCGATCGCAATGCCGCCGTTCTGATCAATGCCCAGGGTGAGCCGGTCGGCACCCGCATTTTCGGACCGGTAACCCGCGAACTGCGCGTCAAGAACCAGATGAAGATCGTCTCGCTTGCTCCGGAGGTGCTGTGATGGCATCGGCTAAGATTAAAAAGGGCGACAAGGTCATCGTGTTGGCCGGTCGCGACAAGGGCAAGCAGGGCGAAGTGATCGCCGTGATGCCGACCGAGGGTCGTGCCCTGGTCCGTGGCGTCAACATGGTTCGCCGGCATACCAAGCAGACCGCTCAGAACACGGAGGGTGGTATCATCTCGAAGGAAGGATCGATCCATCTGTCCAACCTTGCCATCGAAGATCCGAAGGACGGCAAGGCCACGCGCGTCGGCTTCCGTATCCTCGAGGATGGCACCAAGACCCGCTTCGCCAAGCGCTCGGGCGAAGTCATCCCGGATAGGAAGTAAGTCATGGCTGATAACGACAAATCAAAGAAGGGTGGCAAGCCGCAAGGCGGCGCACCCAGTCCGCAGGGCGGCAAAAAGGTCGCCAAGGCGCCGAAGGCTGCGAAGTCTGCTGCGCCAACTGGCGCGAAGCGTTCATTCACGCGGCCGAAAGACTACAAGCCGCGGATGAAGGCTTTGTACGAAGCCAAGGTGCGCCAGCTGATGACTGAGAAATTCGGCTACAGCAACGTCATGCAAGTACCGCGGCTTGAGAAGATCGTGCTCAACATGGGCATCGGCGAAGCTGTCAACGATCGCAAGAAGGTCGACAACGCGACCGTCGATCTGGCACTGATCTCGGGTCAAAAGCCGATCCAGACGCGAGCTCGTAAGGCAATCGCGGTCTACAAGGTCCGCGAGGGTATGACGATTGGTGCCAAGGTCACCCTACGCGGCGACCGGATGTACGAGTTTCTCGACCGCCTGGTTACGATCGCGCTGCCGCGCGTGAAGGACTTCCGCGGTTTGAACCCGAAGAGCTTCGATGGTCGTGGCAACTATGCCCTCGGTCTGAAAGAGCACATCGTGTTTCCCGAGATCGACTATGATAAGGTGGATGAAATCTGGGGTATGGACGTGATCGTCTGCACCAGTGCCCATTCAGACGACGAAGCCCGCGAGCTCCTTCGCGGTTTCAATTTTCCTTTCCGCAGCTGAGGGACCTCGGCCCGTTCGATACGGCCCGAAAGGCCTTTGGAGGATTTGATGGCGAAGACCAGTTCAGTCGAGAAGAATAAGTACCGTCGCAAGCTTGTCGCTGAGAAGGCCGGCAAGCGTAAGCGGCTGAAAGAAATCATCATGGATCGCGCGAAGCCCCGTGAGGAGCGCTTTGCGGCCCAGATGAAGCTTGCCGAGATGCCACGCAACTCGTCGAAGGTGCGCATTCGGAACCGCTGCGAGATCACGGGTCGCGCCCGCGGCTTCCATCGTAAATTGCGCCTGTGCCGCAATCAGCTCAGGGAACTTGCCTCGCAAGGTATGATCCCGGGCATGACCAAGGCGAGCTGGTAAGGAGGCACATCATGGCAATCAACGATCCACTTGGCGACATGCTGACCCGGATTCGCAATGCGCAGATGCGCAAGCGTCCGAAAGTTTCAACCCCTGCTTCCGCCCTGCGCGCGCGCGTGCTGGACGTGTTGAAGGATGAAGGTTATATCCGCGACTATTCTCGCATCGAGCTGAAGGGTGAAAATCCTGAGTTCGAGATCGAATTGAAGTATAACAACGGCCAGCCTGCAATCCGCGAGATCGAGCGGATTTCCAAGCCGGGCCGTCGCGTTTATACCCCGGTCAAGGATCTTCCGACCGTTGCGAACGGCCTTGGTGTGGCGATTGTGTCCACGCCAAAGGGCGTGATGCCGGATTGGAAGGCTCGCGAAGAGAACGTCGGCGGCGAAGTTCTCTGCAATATCTTTTGAAGCCACACTGTAAAGACTGGGCGAGCCACGAGTTCGCTGTCGAGACGCAAGGGTAATACAATGTCGCGCATCGGTAAAAAGCCGGTTCCGGTTCCGTCGAAAGTGACGGCGACTGTTGATGGTCAGACGGTGAAAATGAAGGGGCCAAAGGGCGAGTTGTCCTTTACGGCGCCGAGTGTGATCAAGGTCGAGATGACGCCCGGCGGGATTTCGGTCCAACCGCGTGACGATAGCAAGAAGGCGCGCTCGATGTGGGGCATGTCGCGCACTATGGTCGCCAACTTGGTCGCCGGCACCACCGAGGGATATACCCGCACCCTCGAGATCCAGGGCGTCGGTTATCGCGCTGCCATGAAGGGCAAGGATCAACTGCAGCTGCAGATCGGGTTCAGCCACGATGTAGTGCATTCGGTTCCCGCGGGCGTCGAAGTCAAGGTCGCCGGCGCGAAGCAGGAAATAATTACGGTAAGCGGGACCGACAAGCAGCTTGTCGGTCAGGTGGTGGCCGACATTCGCGGCTACCGTCCGCCTGAGCCATACCAGGGCAAGGGCATCCGCCATAAGGGCGAATATATCTTCCGCAAGGAAGGCAAGAAGAAGTAAGGACCAACAGTGTCATGACCGCGCATAACGCAAAGATGGAACGGCGCAGATCGAAAGTCCGGCGCAACCTCAAACTGGTTGCGAATGGCCGTCCGCGTCTGTCCGTGCATCGTTCTTCGAAGCACATCTACGCCCAGGTGATCGATGATCGCGACGGACGCACTGTCGCTGCCGCCTCGACACTGGACAAGGATCTGCGGACTAATTTGAAAACGGGCGCCGATACGGCGGCCGCGGCAGCAGTCGGTAAGCTCGTCGCCGAGCGGGCATCGAAAGCTGGTATCAAGCAGGTCGTATTCGATCGCGGCCAATACCTCTATCATGGCCGCGTCAAAGCGCTCGCCGACGCCGCTCGTGAGGGCGGCCTGGACTTCTGAACTGAAAGGACTAATCCGTGGCACGTTCCCCCGGCGGTGGTGGTGGTAGAGATCGCGGTCGCGATCGCGAGAAGGCTGACAGCGAGTTTTCGGACAAGCTGGTCGGCATCAATCGCGTCGCGAAAGTGGTCAAGGGCGGCAAGCGCTTCGGCTTTGCGGCACTCGTAGTCGTTGGCGATCTCAAGGGTCGCGTCGGTTTCGGGCACGGTAAGGCGCGTGAGGTTCCGGAAGCCATCCGTAAGGCGACGGAAGCCGCGCGTCGCGCGCTGATCCGGGTGCCATTGCGCGAGGGCCGCACGCTGCATCACGACAGCGAAGGTCATCATGGTGCGGGCAAGGTCGTGCTGCGTTCGGCGCCTCCTGGTACAGGGATCATCGCTGGCGGACCGATGCGCGCCGTCTTCGAGATGCTCGGTGTGCAGGACGTTGTCGCCAAGTCGTTGGGTTCATCGAACCCATACAATATGGTGCGGGCAACCTTCGACGGGCTGAAGCATCAAGAAAATCCGCGTGGCGTTGCTGCCCGTCGCGGTAAGAAGTATGGCGATATCGTTGCGCGCCGCCGTGATGGATCCGCTGCCGAAGTGGATGCGACTGGCGAAGTGTGAGTTGCTTGTCGAGCGGCACGCGGCAGTGATTTGAAGGGTCAAGGGCTATGTCAAAACCACATACGGACAAGATGATCACGATTGAGCAGATCGCGAGCCCAAACCGGCGCCCCGATCGTCAGCGTGGCACCCTGATCGGTCTCGGCCTCAACAAGCTGCATCGCCGCAAGACCGTCAAGGATACGATCGAAGTGCGTGGCATGCTCAACAAAGTTGGTCATCTCGTTCGCATCGTCGACGAGAAGGTCTGAGTTTTTTTACAGGTTGCCCCAGTAATGGGGAACGGCCAAGGGAGCTAGAGGACATGCGCCTCAACGAAATTAAAGACAACGAAGGTTCGAAGAAGGTGCGCGTCCGTATCGGTCGCGGCATCGGTTCGGGCGTCGGCAAGACCGGTGGACGCGGTGGCAAGGGCCAGACCGCGCGCTCCGGCGTGCGCATCGGCGGCTTCGAAGGCGGCCAGATGCCACTGCATCGCCGGTTGCCGAAGCGCGGCTTCAATAAGTGGCGTCCGAAAGACTATAACGAGATCAACATCGGCGATCTGCAAAAGGCGATCGACGAGAAGCGTTTGGATGGTTCGAAGGCTGTGACAGTTGCATCGCTGGTCGAGGCGGGCGTGCTGCGTCGTGGGCTCGATGGTCTTCGCCTTCTCGGTGAAGGTGAGCTGAAGGCCAAGCTGGCGCTGACCGTCAATCACGCAACCGTCAAGGCGCGCGCAGCCGTCGAGAAAGCGGGCGGTTCGGTCACGCTGATCGAGAAGAAGGTTCTGGCCGATGACGTGACCAAGGCCAAGAAGACAGCTGCCAAGAAGGCGGCCAAGGGTGGCGGCAAGAAAAAAGGCGCTGATGCAGAGTAGTTGAGTGGGTGAGGTGTTGATCCGTCGATGGTGACGGCTCATGCGCCCGATCGCTGTGATGGGCAAGACTGTACTTCACGTGCACCGCAGCGCCACTTTGTCGACAGGGCTTGCTCCTCGGGCATGGCATAGTACGTATACTCGAGTGCGGGCGTAGATCCGCCCGTCTAAGCCCGCGGACCGAGTTGAGGAGACGAAATCCATGGCTTCGGCCGCCGAGCAATTAGCTTCCAACATGAATTTTGGCGCCTTTTCAAAGGCGACCGAACTGAAGAAGCGTATCTGGTTCACACTGATTGCCTTGCTCGTCTACCGCCTCGGCACATTCATTCCGCTGCCCGGCATCGATCCGGTCGCGTTCGCGCAGACGTTCAAATCAAATTCGACTGGCATTCTGGGCATGCTCAACCTGTTCGCGGGCGGCGCGGTCGAGCGGATGGCGATTTTGGCCTTGAACATCATGCCGTACATTTCGGCATCGATCATCATGCAACTGATGTCGTCGGTGTCGCCCAAGCTCGAAGCGCTCAAGAAAGAGGGCGAGCAGGGCCGTAAGCAGATCAACCAGTACACCCGATATTTGACCGTGATTTTGGCGACGTTCCAGGCCTACGGCATCGCCATCGGGCTCGAGGGTTCGCGCGCGGGTGCCGCCTCGGTCGTCATCGATCCAGGCTGGTTCTTCCGCATAACGACGGTGATCTCGCTGGTCGGTGGCACGATGTTCTTGATGTGGCTCGGCGAGCAGATTACGGCGCGCGGAGTGGGCAACGGTATTTCGCTGATCATTTTCGCTGGGATTGTCGCAGGTCTGCCGGCAGCGTTGTTGTCACTGTTCGAGTTGTCACGGACCGGTTCGCTGTCGCCATTCCTGCTGATCGCCTTGCTCGCACTCATGCTGGCCGTGGTCGCTGCAATCGTCTTCATCGAACGAGCGCAGCGCAGACTGTTGATCCAGTATCCGAAGCGACAAGTCGGCAATCGGATGTTTCAGGGCGACTCGTCCCATCTGCCGCTAAAGCTCAATTCATCGGGCGTTATTCCACCGATATTCGCCTCCTCGCTGCTGTTGTTGCCGATCACGGCAGCGCAGTTCTCGGCGGGGCCGGGCTCCTCGGGTCCAGAGTGGTTGACGACGATCGTCGCAGCCCTCGGCCGCGGACAACCACTCCACATCGCGCTTTACGTCGTGCTGATCATCTTCTTTGCGTTCTTCTACACCGCCGTCGTGTTCAACCCGACGGAAACCGCCGACAACCTACGCAAGTACGGCGGCTTCTTGCCCGGACGCCGGCCAGGCGCGCAGACCGCCGAATATATCGACTACGTGTTGACGCGCATTACAGTCGTCGGCGCCATTTATCTGGCCGTCGTTTGCGTCATGCCGGAGTTACTGATTTCCTACGCAGCTGTGCCATTTTACTTTGGCGGTACTTCGCTACTGATCGCGGTCAGCGTGACGATGGATACGGTTGCTCAAATTCAGAGCCACTTGCTCGCGCACCAGTACGAAGGATTGATCAAGAAGTCCAAACTTCGGGGGGGTAAGGGGCGCGGATGAATTTGATTTTTCTTGGGCCTCCCGGCGCGGGTAAGGGCACCCAGGCGGCGCTGGTCGCAGCACGGCTCGGAATTCCTCAGCTATCGACGGGCGATATGCTACGCGCCGCCGTCAAGGCCGGTACTGCGATCGGCAAGAAGGCCAAAGCGGTCATGGATCGCGGCGAACTCGTTTCCGACTCGATCGTCATTGGGATTGTCGAAGATCGCATTGAGCAGCCGGATTGCAGTAAAGGGTTCATCCTCGACGGCTTCCCGCGAACATTGGCGCAGGCCGCAGCGCTCGACAAATTACTCGAAGCACATGGCAAGAAGTTGGATCGCGTGATCGAATTTAAGATCGATGATGCGGTCCTCCTCACGCGCATTGAGAAGCGCGCAAAGGAAGCCGTCGAAGGAGGGCAAAAACCTCGCGCCGACGACAATGCCGACGCACTCAAGACGCGGCTTTTGGCTTATTACAAGGAAACTTCGCCGCTGATCGGTTACTATTTCCGAGCCGGCAATCTGGTCTCCCTGGATGCGATGGCGCCGGTCGCCACTGTAACCTCTGAGATCGAAAAGGCGTTGAAATAGGCGTGGGTGTCGGGATGACGCGGGGCGCAAGCGTTGACGAATGTTGATGTTTGTGTGTACTAAGACCGCGATTATCTGACGCAGCCATGTCGAAGTCCTTTCTCTGCGCCTTACGGAGCAGGGCGCAGGACCGCTTGGCGTCGAAACGTTTAACTGTCGTAATATCGGGTTGCGGGGTTCGGCTTCGCAACTGAACCGCACTGGTTGAGACTTTAGGAGAGCTGCAAGTGGCCCGTATCGCAGGCGTCAACATCCCGACCCAGAAGCGCGTCGTCATCGCGCTGCAGTATATTCATGGCATCGGCCCGAAGTTCGCGGAAGCTATCTGCACCCGGGTTGGCATTCCCGCTGATCGTCGCGTCAATCAGCTCACGGATGCTGAAGTCCTGCAGGTTCGCGAAGCGATCGACCGTGACTACACCGTCGAAGGCGACCTGCGTCGTGAAGTCGCAATGAACATCAAGCGCCTGATGGATCTCGGCTGCTATCGCGGGCTGCGCCATCGTCGTGGCTTGCCCGTCCGCGGCCAGCGCACGCATACGAACGCTCGTACGCGCAAGGGTCCTGCCAAGGCAATCGCAGGCAAGAAGAAGGCTTGACGACTGGAGCGTTAGCGTTCGGACCTTAAAGCGGGTCTCATCAGCCTGCGTCCAACTCCGCCGCCCAACTCTATCGCAAAGCATCCGGCAACCGGCCAATCACTAGATTTCAGTTCGACAGCACATTCAACACCGCCCATTGGGCATCGGAGTATCTGCCAGATGGCAAAGGAAGCAGAAAAAGGCCGGGCGAAAGTTCGCCGTAAAGAGCGTAAGAACATCACATCGGGCGTGGCCCATGTGAATGCCAGCTTCAACAACACGATGATTACAATCACCGATGCGCAGGGCAACACCATTGCGTGGTCGTCATCTGGCACGATGGGCTTTAAAGGGTCGCGCAAGTCAACGCCCTATGCAGCACAGATGGCAGGTGAAGACGCCGGCAAGAAGGCGGCTGAACACGGCGTCAAGATCCTCGAAGTAGAAGTCACGGGCCCAGGCTCGGGTCGGGAGTCGGCGCTTCGTGCTCTGCAGTCGATCGGCATGCAGATTACCTCAATTCGCGACGTGACGCCGATCCCGCACAACGGCTGCCGCCCGCGCAAGCGCCGGCGCGTCTGAAGCCCGTTGGCTCTGAGCATAAGGGGCGTCCCGACTGGGGGCGCCTTCACGCGTTTTCTACAAGAAGTCCGAAATCATACAGAAGTCTGATGGCCGCTTCCCCCGACGCGCCGTCCCAGCCAAGCGAGGCTACCCGTGGCAACAACCGCAGTACTACAGAAAAATTGGCAAGATCTGATCAAGCCAGCAAAACTTGAAATCCAGGCCGGTCGCGATCGCGATCGGGTCGCGACTGTCGTTGCCGAGCCGCTAGAGCGGGGCTTTGGTATGACGCTTGGCAACGCACTACGCCGCGTCCTGCTCTCGTCGCTCCAGGGTGCAGCCATCAAGTCGGTGCAGATCGATGGCGTGTTGCATGAGTTCTCGTCGATCCCGGGCGTTCGCGAGGACGTGACCAATATTGTCCTCAACATCAAGGAAATCGCGTTGCGCGTCCATTCGGATGGCGTCAAGCGCATGGTGTTGAAGAAGGAGGGCCGCGGGCCCGCCAAGGCCGGCGACATCGAAGCTGGCTCCGACGTCGAAATCCTCAACCCTGAACACGTGATTTGCACTCTCGATCAGGGTGCCTCGATCCGCATGGAGTTCACCGCGGACATGGGCAAGGGCTATGTTGCTGCCGACCGCAATCGCCCTGAGGATGCGCCGATCGGTCTGATACCGGTCGACAGCCTGTACGGACCCGTCAAGAAGGTGTCGTACAAGGTTGAAAATACG
This sequence comes from Hyphomicrobiaceae bacterium, assembly GCA_031374115.1. GTDB lineage: Bacteria > Pseudomonadota > Alphaproteobacteria > Rhizobiales > Hyphomicrobiaceae > JAKFWF01. The sequence goes on from JANMNO010000027.1 coordinate 58,222, forward strand.
CGCGAAGGCCAGATCCTCGACTACGATAAGCTGACGATGCAGGTTGAAACCGATGGCTCCGTTCGCGCGGAGGATGCGATCGCGCTTGCCGCACGCATCTTGCAGGACCAACTCGCCGTATTCATCAACTTCGAAGAGCCGAAGCGGCCGACCGAAGAGACCAAGCATCCGGAGCTGGCGTTCAATGCGGCGTTGCTCAAGAAGGTCGATGAACTCGAATTGTCAGTCCGTTCGGCCAACTGCTTAAAGAACGACAACATCGTCTACATCGGCGACCTTATACAGAAGACCGAGTCGGAGATGCTGCGCACGCCGAACTTCGGCCGCAAGTCGCTCAACGAGATCAAGGAAGTGCTAGCCGCGATGGGCCTGCATCTTGGCATGGAAGTGCCGAACTGGCCGCCGGACAATATCGAAGAGCTGGCGAAGCGGTTCGAAGATCAATATTGAGATAGGCAGTAGGCAGTAGGGCGTGTCCAACTGCAAAACCGCGCATGGCGGCCGGCTCCTCGAAGAGGAGTCGCCAAGCGCAACTAAAACGCAACGCGCTAAGACGAGGCGAGGCCGCAGAACCTCCCCGGGAAACAAACCAAAACCTCTATCAAGGAAAGCAACATGCGTCACCGTAAACTAGGCCGCCGCTTCAGCCGCGATCCCGGCCATCGTCAAGCAATGTTTCAGGCACTTGCTTCGGCGTTGATCCGCCACGAGCAGATCGTCACGACGCTGCCGAAGGCGAAAGACTTGAAGCGCGTTGTCGAGAAGTTCATCACGCTTGCCAAGCGCGGCGACTTAAATTCGCGTCGGCTTGCCGCCGCCCGGCTTGGCGACGAGGACATGGCCAAGAAGCTATTCGACGTGCTCGGGCCCCGCTACATGGATCGCAACGGCGGCTACACCCGCGTGCTCAAGGCCGGCTTCCGTTTCGGCGACAGTGCCCCGCGCGCCGTCATCGAGCTCGTCGACCGCGATGTGTCGGCTAAGGGCAAGGATGACATCGCCCGGGTCGAGTCCGAAAAGGGTGCGGCAGCTTCGGCCTGACCCTTTTCTGACTGCAAACGATCGGATGACTTAGAGCGGCTTCGGCCGCTCTTTGCGTTTGTGGATGCATCGCTCTGATGATCCAACTGTAGACGACTAAGCTCCGGCGTTGGATAATTACCTTGAGATCGCGTGCAGAGCGCGTCAGAACCCAAGCCGCGGTGTGAGTTGCCGGCCGATAGAAGGGATGGCGATGGCCAAGATCAATGATTTGTTTCAGACGGCGTCATACGTCGGCCGGAACGACACATTCATGGGCGTAGAGCGAATTGCACCCGATGAGGTGCCAGAACGCGCCATCGCCGTGATCGGCATTCCAGGCGCTACGCCATATGCCTCAGCCGGCGCCTACTGCCGTGCAGCGCCGGAAGCAATTCGAAACGAAAGTGCCCGTTACTCAAGCACGATCATGCATCACAACTTCGACCTCGGAGGCGCTTTGCTCCCTAAGGGAGCACGGCTGTTCGATGTTGGCGATCTGGAATTCGATTCCAAAGACTTTGGCGGCAACCGTCAGCGCATTCGAACTACGGTGAACATGTTTCTTACGCGGAGCGTGGTACCTGTTGTACTGGGTGGCGATGACAGTGTGCAGATTCCGGTTATCGAGGCGTTCGCATCTCAAAGCGAAATCACGATCCTGCAAATCGATGCGCACATTGATTGGCGTGACGAAGTACAGAGCGAACGGTTTGGACTTTCGAGCACAATGCGCCGCGCATCGGAGATGGCTGGAGTGAAGACGATCGTACAAGTCGGCGCCCGGGGCGTCGGCAGCGCACGGACTGCTGATATGGAGGCCGCGATCGCGTATGGGGTAAGGCTGTTCGACATGCAGCGCATTCGGCGGGAGGGCATTGCCGCCGCCGTCGACGCGATCCCAACGGACGCTCCGGTCGTCGTCTGCCTGGACGTCGATGGTCTCGACCCCAGTGTGGTGCCAGGGGTGATTGGGCGGTCACCCGGCGGATTGACTTATGGCGAAGTGGCCCAACTCATAACGGGCGCCGCTGGGCGTGCGCCGATCATCGGATTCAATATCGTTGAGCTGGTGCCCGAGAACGATATTGACGGGCAAGGGGTGCTCGTTGCCGCGCGGCTCTGTATGCTTGGTATTGGCCTTGCTGCGCGGTCGCAGTTTCGCCATGCCTCGTAGGACTGAGATCTGACTTCAATCGACACGGTGTTCGGTTTATATGCCGTCTCATAAAGCCGCTGCGAGTTAAGGATAGGGCGCGCCATGACGCTTCAATCTTCCATGCGCTTAGCTTTGATATTGGGATTGGCGGCGTGTGCCGCACCAGTGCTAGCGCAACGCAAGCTGCCGCCACCATCGCGCGAGGCGGTGCAGTTGTCTTTCGCGCCGATCGTGAAGCAGACGGCGCCCGCTGTCGTAAACGTTTACGTGCGAACGCGTGTGCAGGCGTTCGCCTCTCCGTTCGCCGACGATCCGGTCTTCCGCCGCTTTTTCGGTGACCGGTTTGGGCAACAGACGGAGCGCCAGCAGAACTCACTCGGTTCCGGGGTGATCGTGAATGCGAGCGGCATCATTGTCACCAACACGCATGTGATCAAGGGCGGTGGCCAGACCGAGATCAAGGTCGTGCTCGCCGACAAGCGCGAGTTCGATGCCAAGGTGGTTCTGCAGGACGAGAAGACCGATATCTCCGTGCTACGCATCGAAGGTGGCGACGGCAAGTTTCCGATGCTCGATTTGGAAGACAGCGACAACCTCGAAGTCGGCGACCTGGTGCTGGCGATCGGTAATCCGTTCGGCGTCGGCCAAACGGTGACGCAAGGAATAGTGTCGGCGCTCGCCCGGTCCGAGATCAGCCAATCCGAAGCGCAGGTGTTCATACAAACCGATGCGGCGATCAATCCCGGCAATTCCGGCGGCGCGCTCGTCGACATGGCGGGCCGCTTGGTCGGCATCAATACGGCGATCTTTTCGCGATCGGGTGGTTCGCACGGGATCGGCTTCGCGATCCCCTCGAACATGGTGCGCGTCTATGTCGATAGCGCCATCTCCGGCCGCAAGGTGGAGCGGCCTTGGCTAGGCGCGCGGCTGGAAGCGCTGACGCGTGAGGTCGCCGAGGGGCTCGCACTCGACCGCGCTTCGGGTGCTCTCGTCACGCGAGTTTGGGACAAGGGGCCCGCGGCGGAAGCAGGGTTGCAACCCGGCGACGTGATCACCGCGGTCGACGGCGTCGAGGTGGCCGATGCACGCAGCGTGCACTATCGGCTAACGACCCGCGGGGTCGGCAACCGGGTCCGCTTGGATGTCTTGCGCAAAGGACGCCTGCAGGCTGTCGCCGTCGCGTTGCGCGGGGCTCCGGCTCCGGCCAAGGACGATATGCGCGTTGTATCGGGTGCTCACCCATTCGATGGTTCGCAAGTGGCCAACCTGTCGCCATCGATCGCCGACGAGCTCAATCTCGAAGATTATGAGGGCGTCGTGATCATTGCCGTGCGCAGCGGTTCGACGGCGCAGAGGCTGGGATTCCAAGCCGGCGATGTCATCGCGCAGGTGGGCACGGAGAAGATCATCTCGATCACCGAACTCGAGCGCGCCTTGGCACAACGCCAGCGCACCTGGGTGATCGGCGTCAACCGCGGCGGCAGGCTCATCCAACTGCAGGTGCAAGGCTAGGTTGAAGTCTCACACGTGAAAAATACCGAGAGATTGTTGGCCGGCATCGGCGTCACGTCGGGCTCGCCGAAGCCATTTGCCTTGGCCAGCGCTGCGACTGTTTCGAGGTCGCGCACGCCCCAGTCCGGATTTTGCGCTCTGAGGCTAACGTCGAAGGCTGCGTTGCCGGCCGAGGTGTGTCGCCCGTCGCGCCGGAATGGGCCGTATAAATACAATAATCCGCCATTTGGAAGCAGACGGTGAGCACCGCGCATCAATCCTTCGGCCGCACGCCACGGCGCGATGTGGATCATGTTGATGCAGACGACCGCATCGGCGCGCGCGACCGGCCAGACATCGCCCGACGCATCGAGCGTGAGAGCTGGCAGCACGTTGCTGAGGCCAAGATGCAGGCGCCACGCGTCAATGCTCGCCAATGCTGCAGCGTCGGGATCAGTTGGCTGGAACGTCAGAGCAGGAGGGCTCGATGTTGCAATGTGCATTGTGTGCTCGCCCGATCCGCTGGCGATCTCCAGCACCAGTCCGCGCGCCGGTAGAACCGGCAACAGCACATCACGAATCGGGTCTCGATTGCGTGCCGCTGCCGGAGCGAAACGGCGAGCGTCTTCAGCCGGCAAGGTCATCGGTCTAACTCCGAAGCGGCAGTCTTAGGTGTGTCACCGCTCGACCTATACGCGTCTCGCACGGCAGCTGTCACCCGCGTGCCGATCTCACGCGCTTGAAACTGCCTTCCAATCGCAGGCGGCATCGCGGCATACTCCAAACCTCAGACGCTGGGGGAGGACGCTTGAATGGCAACCAACAAGAAACGTATATTCCTGCCGCACGCCTTTGCGCCGTCGGCCGCCGCGTTGTTCGAAGCGCGCGACGATATCGAGATACGGCGGTTCGATAATCTGATTTCGGCTGCTGCGTTCGATGAGATGCTCGGACAAAGTTCTCACGTCAATGCGGCGATCCTCGGAGCGACGCCATTCACTGCGGCGACTGTCGCTAACGCGAAAGGCTTGCAGGTGGTCGCGCGCATAGGCGTGGGCTACGATGCGGTGGACGTACCGGCGCTGACGAGAGTTCGCGTGCCGCTGATGACGACAGGCATCGCCAACTCGCCCTCTGTCGCCGAGCAGGCGGTGTTCTTCATGCTGCAGTTGTCGAAGCGCGGCAACGAGCTTCACGCTCTGGTGCAGGATGGAAAATGGGCGCAACGGATGTCGGTGCTGCCGACCGACGTGCTCGACAAGACCGTGCTGGTCGTCGGCTTCGGGCGCATTGGCTCACGCACCGCTAAGCGCTGCCTCGCCATGGAAATGAACGTGTTGGTCTATGACCCATTCGTGAAGTCGGAGGCGATCAAGGCCGCGGGTTGCGAGCCGGTAACGGATCTCGATGTCGCACTCGCTCGCGCCGATATCGTGACACTGCATTGCCCGAAAACACCGCAGACCGCGGGCATGATCAATGCCGCCCGGCTCGCCTCCATGAAGCCCACCGCGTTCCTGGTGAACACCGCGCGCGGTGGTATCGTCGATGAGGCAGCGTTGCACGCGGCGCTCGTTAACAAGCGACTTGCCGGCGCCGGTCTCGACGTGTTCGAAAAAGAACCACCGCCGACGGATCATCCGTTGTTGCGCCTGCCTAATGTCATCGTCGCTCCACACATTGCTGGTGTTACCACCGAATCGGTCGAGCGGATGGGCCTTCAATCTGCGCTCAATGTGCTGAGTGTGTTCGATGGCAAGCCGATCGCGGCGAACGTGATCAACCCCGAAGTGCTGGGCTAGCTACGCGCCCCTGCCGCCTATTCAGACTGCACCAGCGGCTTTCATCGCGGCGATCCGCGAGGGCGACAACCCCAGCAAGCGTTCGAAGATTTCCTCGTTGTTGACGCCGAGCGGCGGGCCCAAGTGGTCGATGCCACCTGGCGTCCCGGTCAACCGCGGCACCACATTCGCCACCGCAAGCGTGCCGCTGCCAAGCCGGGGGTCGGCGACGTGAGCGATATTCTCCCGGGCTGCGTATTGCGGATCCGCAAAGATCTCGTCGATCGCATAGACCGGACCGCAGGGCACTTGGAACTCCTCGCAAATGTTCAACACGTCGGCTTTGAGCAGGCTCGCGGTCCACTGGCCGACGTGGGCATCGACCGCGGCGCGGTCTTTCTCGCGGTTCGCAAGCGTCGCCCACCGGGTTGGTGCGGCCATATCCGACTTGGCCATCGCATCGGCCAGCCGTTCGTAGATTTTGTCGTTGGTGCAGGCGATCGCGACCCAGCGGTTATCTTTGGTCGGATAGTGGCTGTGTGGCACGACATTCACGGTGCCAGGGCCCATGCGCTCGCGCACAAAACCGCGACTGTCGAAGGCCGGCGCTAACTCGTCCAGAATGCGGAATACGGGCTCGTATAGACCAATGTCGACGACCTGGCCCTTGCCGGTGGTGTCGCGTGATCGTAGTGCGAGAAGAGCCCCGAAGGCGCCGTAGATTCCGGCCAGATAGTCGGGGATCGTGGCTGAACCGGGCGTCACCGGTGGCCGGTCGGGGTAGCCGGCCAGATATGACAATCCGCCGAATGCGTTGGCAATTCGCCCGAAGCCGGGTCGTCCACTGTAGGGACCGGTCTGGCCATAGCCGGAGATGCGCACCATCACCAGGCGAGGGTTGATGGCGGAAAGTACATCCCAGCCCAGTCCCCATTTTTCCAGTGTGCCGGGCTGAAAGTTCTCGACCAGCACATCTGAAATCGCAACAAGACTTTTCAAAACCTCGGCGCCATCAGGCTTGCGCAGGTCGAGTGTGACGGACTTCTTGTTGCGACATTCGGAAAGCCAAGGCAGCGTCTCGCCGCACGCGTGTATCGAGCCGAATTTGCGCAGCGGATCGCCAACGCCGGGCAACTCGCATTTGATTACCTCCGCCCCGAATTCGGCCAGCTGGGTGGTGCAGAACGGGCCCGAAATGAAGCTCGAAACGTCGATGACGCGAATGCCATCGAGAGGACGCGCGGCTTTACCAGTCATGCGAAGTGTCCTTTTTGTTTGCGCTTGGCGACTCCCCTCCGGGGAGCCGGCCGCCATGCGGGGTCGTCAGAGCTACGCTACGATGTCCGCGCCTGTCGATGACAATCAGATAGCGCAAGGCTCACGTGCGCCAGCGGACGCCGTTAGTCTTCAGGAGTTTGGCCGCCGGCGTCGTAGGCGGCGCGCGCCCGGTGGAAAGCGGCCACGTCGCGGCTGGCGCTCGCCTGATCGAACATCGCCCGCGCCAACTGACCTGCGAGCACCTGCACAGCCCCCAAAAATAGCAAAGCGGCACCAGCAGCACCCGCGATCACCGGCGACTGACTGGCAATGATTGCCGGCATGCTCGCTGAACCGCCGCCGAAATGAGATACAATCCCGAGAATGACCGTCACGACGCCGGCAGCGATCTGCACAAAGCCGAACACACTGAAAAGACGCGCGAAGAACCGGCCGGTGCGATAGCGGCGCTTGGACTTCGGCATCGTGAAGGCTGGTTTCGGTGCGGCAGTATTGGTCGCGGCCGGGATGGGCTGGGGGCGACGCATGGCGATCGCTGTTCCCGCAGGACGGCCATATTGCTGCGGCGCGGGCGATGCTGGATTGGCGCTCGAGGGTGATGTGCCGTTACTGTAGTAGCTGGCTGCACCTGAGCCATTCGCCGGTTGCGAAGAGGTCTCGGCGCCGGGCGCCAAGGCGCCCAATTTGCTGAGTGCTTCGCGTGCGATCATCGCTTCGGCGCTACGCGGCAGATGATCGGTCAAGTGCCGATAGAATTGAATCGCGTACTCCAAGCGCCCCTCGACTTCGGCGCGCTGTCCGGCTTCGAGGATTTGTGCCGATGTAAACTGTTGTGAGTTTTGCGCCATCGCGCTTCCAGTTCGGTACGGATGAATTAAAACTCAGTATTACAATATATGCGAGCAATTGTCTTCATCGGGAAATGGTTGAGCCGTGAACGACATCAAACGGCAAAACGCGGCGGCCGAACCAGTTTTGGCAATCTCGCAATTCGGCGCGACTGTCGACGTCGCTCAATAGCGTGACCATACCTAAATCTAGACCCTTGAGGTTGGCAGCGGTGTCGGCCCGGGCGTGCTCGGTCGACCATCGAACGTTCTGGAAAGGCTTGATAATCCGGGGGCAGCGCGTCAGGCCGGCGAGCCAATAGCCGCCATCGGGTGCCGGCCCGAGTACCGCATCGCGCCCTTTCAGTAACGTGAATGCCCGGGCGATATGGTTCGGGTGGATTGCTGGGATGTCGGTGCCGATGATGATCACCGGTCCGGGGCGAGCTTCGTCCATGATGCGCTGCATGCGTTGGCCAAGATCGCCCTGACCTTGACGGCGCCGCGCCGCGCCCAATGGCCAAAATCGGTTTGAAACACCGGTATCGGGGGTGATCGACAACTCCGTGTGCCACCGCCGGTCCCGCCCGGCGCGGCCGAGCACCGACTGCACGGTGTGCCGGTAAAAGCGCAACGCTTCGACTGCGCCGGTCTCTTGAGCCAGCCGGGTCTTCACGCGACCCATCGCCGGCACTTTGAGCATCACGACGAGGCGACACTGAAAAGGCGCCGCAGATTTCCACGGCGCCTTAGATCGTGGGCGTGGCCAGATCGGCCGCCTTGCCATCAGGCGACTGGCGTGAACACGTAGCCGGCGCCGTCCTTGGCGATCGTGCCGGCACCCGGCATGCCAAAATGGTAGCCGGTGACCATCATCTTGTCGGCGATGGCGCGGTCCAGCATTTTCCGGCGGTTGCTTTCGGCCAGCGTTGCGTCGGCATCGAAGGCTGCGTGCCAACCGGGGTTCTTCACGAACAACGCCGGGATGTTGGTTAAATCGGCGAGCACCATCAGCTGCTTTTTACCCGATGACACGAGGTAGCTCGTATGGCCAGGCGTGTGGCCATAGGCCGCCACCGCCTTGATGCCAGGCGACACTTCCTTGCCATCCTCGATCTGCTTCACGTTGGTCCATGTCCCGAGCGTCGCCTGCACGCGCTTGGCTAGCCCATGACGCGCCTCCGGCAGCTTGGTGAACACGCTTGGGTCGGTCCACCACTTATGTTCGACCGCTGGCACCATGATCTCGGCATTCGGGAACACCTGCGCGTTAGTGTCTTTCGCCATCAATCCGAAAATGTGGTCCGGATGGTAATGGGTCACGACGACGGTCGAGATCTTGGTGGGGTCGATCCCGGCCGCCTTCATGTTTTGCGACATCATCAGACCAGCGGTCGGCTGCACCTGGCCACCGGTGCCACTGTCGAACATCGTGTACTTGCCCTTGATCTTCACGACGGTAACGGTAAACGGGATTGGCACGTGGGCGTCCGTCATCTTGGCCGCCAGCAACGCTTTCTTGGTGTCCTCAATCGAAGCATTCTTGATGAAGGCCGCGTCGTGGGCTTTCTCCCAAATACCGTCATAGATGGTCGTTACTTCTGCATCGCCGAGCTTAAAGCGCTTGAAACCCATCACTTTCTGGGCGGTCCCTGATCCTGAACCGGAGCCCGCCTTTTGTGCTACTGCCGAGGGTATGAATTCCAGCGGTCCATCAAGCCCAAAGGCGGCAGCCGCCGCCGACGCTGAGAAAACGAGATTGCGACGTGAAATGCTTGGCATGGGAAGCGTTTCCTATGGTTTCTTCGGACGGAGGGTAGGTGTGACCAGATGCAGCCTACCGACAGTGGACGACGCGTGAAAGCGCTAACAGCTGACTGACTGTCAATCCTCATCAAACAGTCTAACTTCGTTGCCGCGACAACTGAGCAACTGCATCGCTTGCTCACGCGGATGTGATCGTGTTGCTGCAGCCGAGGGAAAGGTTATGATCAGAATCGTATTGGCGGCATTCTCGTATTTTTCGATCGTGTTCACGGCCGGTTTCATACTCGGCGCAATGCGCATGTTCATCTTCGCGCCGTACCTGGGAAATGCCGTGGCCGTCGTATTGGAAGTGCCGATCATGCTGGCGATTTCATGGTACGTGTGCCGTGCGATCGTTGCTCGCGCCGGCATCCCGGCGAGCCTTGCACATGGCCTCGTCATGGGCGGCCTTGCGTTCGCTCTGCTGATGGTCGCCGAAGTTGCTATCTCCGTTGTGCTGTTGGGGCGCACATTTGCGCAGCATGTTGCTGGCTACGCGGCAACCGGCAGTATGGTGGGACTTGCCGCCCAGATCGCGTTTGCGCTGTTTCCCGCTTTGCAGCTCGGCACGTCCGCAAGCCCTCGGCGCTCTGCATAATCACTCAACCGTACAAGCGGACAATCAAACTCAATGGCGCGCGGGCGGAGTAAAGCACCAGGCAGGATAGGTTGCGTGCGATACGCATTGCATAACCGTCCCGGCGATACCGCACCGCACTGGTAATCGCGCGCGATCGTAAGATGGCGACGCGCCGTCTGCCCAAGCGGCGGATGATGTCGACATCCTCCATCAATGGCATCGCCTGGAAGCCGCCGATTTCTCGATAAAGGTCGCGGTGCATGAGAAGGCCCTGATCGCCGTAGGGCAGCTTCAATATCGCACAGCGCATTGCCACCCCCGCTTCGACGATACGCGCCATCGGGCCCAAATCGTCGAGCGTAAAGCGAAAGGCCGCAGCCGACTGCGAGCGCTCGCCGAGTTCGGTGCGCTCGATGAATTGGGCGGCTTCGCGTTCCCAACCGGCATCGAGCAGCGTGTCGGCATGAAGAAAGAGCAGCCAATTTCCGCGCGTCGCTGCAGCGCCAGCTATCAGCTGGTGCCCACGCCCGGGCGGCGATTCGATCAACGTTGCTCCGCAAGCATCTGCGATCCGCTTCGTCCGGTCGTTCGAGCCGCCGTCGGCGATCACCACCTCGCGCACGATGCCAGCAACGACTGCGGGGATAAGCGCACTTAGGGTATCTCCCAGCACGGCTTCTGCATTGAGGGTCGGGATGACGACGGAGATCATGTTGGTTGGCCTTTCACGGGCCATACCACAAGCGCAGAACCTCCGCATACTCAAACCTGACCTCATTTTGTTCTTTATTTGTTCCTCAATAAATGTTAGGGGTTTCTCATGGAGACTCCGTTCGCAACCGCCAAGGCCGAGCCGCTCGATGATCGGGCCTTACTCGATGCTGAACGCAGACGCGGTCGCGGCGCACGGTCGAACCGTGCCGGTCGTTATGAGGGCGAATTGCGGGTTGAGGTCGACGACGGGTGGGAAAGTCTCTCAACTCTCGAAGCCTTTCGAACGGAAGTGAAGATCGAACGCGCCAAAAGCATCATCTCGACAAATGACAGCCCGGACATCTCATTCGATCAGTCGATCAATCCGTATCGCGGGTGCGAACACGGCTGCATCTATTGCTACGCCCGGCCCGGCCACGCCTATCTCGGCCATTCTCCCGGCATCGATTTCGAGACTAAGCTTTACGCCAAGACCAACGCCGCCGCACTGCTGGAAACGGAACTTGCCGCGCGCTCGTATGTGCCGAAGACGATCGCGCTGGGCGCGGTCACCGATCCGTATCAGCCGATCGACAGGGATTATCGCATCACGCGCGATATTCTAGAGGTGTTGGACCGGGCCAACCATCCCGTCGGCATCGTCACCAAATCGGCGCTGGTGGTGCGCGATATCGATATCTTGCAGCGCATGGCCGCGCGCGATCTCGTCAAGGTTGCGCTTTCGGTGACGACCCTTGACGGCAAAGTCGCCCGTGCGATGGAGCCTCGCGCGGCGACACCTGCCCGCCGGTTGGATGCGATCCGGCAGCTAACGGCGGCAGGCATTCCGGCTCAGGTGATGGTAGCACCGATCATCCCGGGGCTGAACGACCATGAGATCGAGGGTATTTTGCAAGCCGCCCGCGACGCCGGCGCGCAGGATGCCGGGTACGTTCTGTTGCGATTGCCGCTGGAACTCAAAGAGCTATTCCGGGAGTGGTTGGCAACCGAGTTTCCAGATCGGGCCAAGCGCGTCATCAATATTCTCCAGACCATGCACGGCGGCAAGGACTACGTCGCAACATTCGGCTTGCGCCAACGCGGTAGTGGCCCCTATGCCGATCAAATCGCGGCTCGCTTTCGTCTTGCATTACAGCGCTTGGGAATGAACAAGCGCCACTTGAAGCTGCGCTGCGACTTGTTCTGCGCACCTGTGCCAAAAGGGGGACAGATGAGATTGTTTTGACGATGCCCGCTTTGACTATGTGGTTGGTGCAAAGCACCATCGGCCATGTCACAGGCCGATTCGCTTTTACGCGCTTCATTCGAACTGGAAGAGGTGTCGTTGCGCCTCCACGGTGGCCCGATTTGTGGCGTCGATGAAGCGGGCCGAGGGCCGTGGGCTGGGCCGGTGGTTGCAGCGGCGGTGGTGCTTGATCCGGCCAACATTCCGTTCGGTATCGAGGATAGCAAAATTCTCGACGCCGATGCCCGCGAATGGATGTTTCCGCGCATCATGGCGACCTCGCAGGTGGGTATCGGGATCGCCGATGTGTACCGGATCGATCGCGATAACATTCTTCACGCCACGATGTGGGCAATGCAGCAGGCGGTGGCCGGGCTCACCGCTTTGCCAAGGCTCGCGCTGATCGACGGCAATCGCTCGCCGTTGCTGAAATGCGAGGCTCGTGCCATCGTTAAGGGTGACGCTAAATGCCTGTCGATCGCCGCCGCCTCGATCATCGCAAAGGTTACGCGGGACCGGATCATGATCGCGCTCGGCCTCGAGCTTCCGGGTTACGGCTTCGAGCGGCACAAAGGTTATGGCACGCCGGAGCATATGCAAGCCCTGGCACGCCTTGGCGTCACGCCCTATCATCGGCGCTCGTTCAAGCCGGTGCAACTGGCCTTGGGGTTCGGCTGAATGCTGCCGGCCTTGTGTTCATTCGAGGCGTGTCGTCATGGCAAATCCCGCCGATTTAACCGCCACGGGTCTGCTCGAAGCGTTTGCCAGCCGCGCCCTCTCACCGGTCGAAGTCACGTGTGCGGTCATCGCACGCATCGAGCGTGCGGAGCCAAAGCTGAACGGGCTTTACGCATTCGATCCCGATGCGGCGCTGAGCGCGGCACACACTTCGGAGCAACGTTGGATCGATCGCACCGCGCGCGCGCTCGAGGGAGTACCTGTTACCATCAAGGAGAACATCCGGTCCAAGGGCGTCGCCATGCCGCTTGGGACTGCGGCCACCGTTTTAGTGCCGGCGATTGACGATGCACCGCCGGCGGCGCGGCTGCGGGAAGCCGGTGCTGTCCTGATCGCCAAGACCACAATGCCCGATTACGGCATGACATCGTCGGGATTATCGAGCTTTCATCCACTCACCCGAAATCCATGGGACCTGACGAAAAACCCCGGCGGCAGCTCGGCCGGCGCGGGCGCTGCCGCAGCAGCTGGGTATGGTCCGCTGCATCTTGGCACCGATATCGGCGGCTCGATCCGGCTGCCCGCCTCCTGGTGCGGCGTGTTCGGCTTGAAGCCCAGCTTCGGGCGCGTGCCGATCGATCCGAGCTATTTCGGGCGGGTCGCCGGCCCGATGACGCGCACGGTGCGTGACGCAGCGCTATTGATGCGCGAGCTCTCAAAGCCTGATCCGCGGGATGGAATGAGTTTGCCGCCGCACGCGATCAATTGGCTCGCGCATGGCCGGGATGTGAAGGGGTTGCGGCTCGCGCTTCATACTGATGCTGGCACCGGCCTGCCGGTTGATCCAGAGGTCAGAAAATGCATCGAAAACGCGGCGCGGCTTTTCGTGAGCGCGGGCGCCCTGGTTGCGCCGATGCCGCCCTTCTTCACTCGTGCAATGCTCGACGGTATGGATTGTTTTTTCCGCCAGCGCGCGTGGCTGGATTTATCCGCATTGCCGGCGGAGCGGCGTAACAGGGTGCTGCCCTATATTCGCGAATGGGCCGAGCCTGCCCGAGACTACACGGGCGCGCAGGTGTTCGACGGCGTGAGCCAGATGCTCGCGATGCGGCAAGCGGCGATCGCGGCATCCGCGCCATTCGACTTCGTGCTGTCGCCGGTCGCACCGGTTCCAGCTTTCGCCGCCGCGGCCGCCTCGCCAGTGAACGACGCGCAACGGCCGTTCGAGCATATTGCCTTCACGTTACCCTACAACATGAGCGAACAGCCTTCTGCATCGATCAATGCCGGATATTCGGCCGGCGGCCTGCCTATCGGTTTGCAGATAACAGGCAAGCGTTTCGATGACCTGGGCGTCTTGCAGCTGGCGCAGGCGTTCGAACAAATTCGCGGACCCCAGCGACCGTGGCCAACGTTTTAGTTCAAGAGCCCGGGCTATCCGCATGATCGATGGCTGATCTTCGCGTGCGGCGCTACTGCTGTAAGCTCGCCCCGACTAGGTTAGCGCAAACAGTGTTGCGCGCCATGCCTGGAGGCTTTGACGATCATGACCAGTCGTTTGCAAGACAGAATCGCGCTGGTCTTCGGTGCGGGCTCGATCGGACCCGGATGGGGTAATGGCAAGGCATGCGCAGTCGCGTTCGCTAGGGCCGGCGCAAACGTCATTTGTGTCGATATTGGCTTAGGAGCGGCACGGGAAACGGCTGGGATCATCAACGACGAGGGCGGGGCGGCCATAGCCCTTGCGTGCGACGTGACGAAGACCGCTGAAGTGAAAGCCGTTGTAGATCGGTGCGTGCTTGAGTTTGGGCGGATCGATGTGCTTCACAACAACGTCGGCCACGCCAAGATGGGCGGGCCAGTCGAACTCAGCGAAGAAGATTGGGACCGCGAACTCAACCTTAATCTGAAGGGCGTGTTTCTTGCGTGCAAGCACGTGTTGCCTTTTATGGTGGCACAGGGGCGCGGTTCGATCGTCAACATTTCATCGGCGGCGGGATTGCGGTACGTCGGCTACGATTATGCGAGCTACTACACTGCGAAAGGTGGGCTCAACCAGCTCACCGTGGGATTGGCACTTCAATATGCACGGCAAGGCATCCGTGTGAACGCCATCTGCCCTGGATTGATGGATACCCCGATGATCTACGATCAGATCACGACCGCTTATGGGTCGCGAGCAGAGATGGTAGCAAAGCGCCATGCCGCCTGTCCGACCGGCCGCATGGGCACCGGTTGGGATGTTGCCAATGCGGCGGTTTTCCTCGCCAGCGACGAGGCATCGTACATTAACGCCGTCATTCTCCCCGTTGATGGCGGACTGACCGCGCGCGCGCTTTGACCGATCGGCCTTCTCAAAACGTCCGGCACACGCTACGTCCTGGCCTCATAGGCAACAACGTGTGCGGCGGCGACAATCCATGCAGGTGATCGATGGTTCGGGACCAGTGCCGGCAGCTTTGCGAGGCGCGGCGCTCGCGATCGGCAATTTCGATGGCGTGCATCGTGGCCACCAAGCGCTTCTCACTCACGCGAAAACGACAGCATCCCAGATCGGCGCGCCGGTTGGCGTAATGGTGTTCGAGCCGCATCCCCGCGCATTTTTCAGGCCAGACCTGCCGCATTTTCGGCTCACGTCGCACGAGCGGCAGATGCAGCTGTTGGAGCGGTTCGGGCTCGATCTCGCCATCGTGCAGACTTTCGATGCGGCGCTCGCCAAGCTTTTGGCACGGGCCTTTATCGAGGACATACTCGTGGCGCGGTTGGCCGTACGGCATGTCGTTATCGGCTATGATTTCAACTTCGGACAAAATCGCGGCGGCACACCAGACTCGATGCACGCAGCAGGTGCCGAACTCGGCTTCGGCGTGACGGTCGTCCAACCTGTTGGCAATGGCGGCGGCGTTTATTCGTCGAGTGCTGTACGCGGGCTACTGGCGCAGGGAGATGTGGCCGGCGCCAATCTCGCTCTAGGCCACCGCTGGCGGGTTGCGGGGCGGGTGATCGGCGGCGCGAAGCGCGGTACCGGGCTAGGCTTCCCAACCGCCAATATCGCGATGCCGGTCGGCACGAGCCTAGGCCACGGCATCTATGCTGTATGGGTCTATGTCGATGGCGAGCGCCAATCCGGTGCTGCCTACTTCGGGACGCGCCCGCAATTCGATAATGGCGCGCCGGTGTTGGAAGTTTTCCTGCTCGACTACGATGGCGATCTTTATGGCCGTAAGATCAGCGTCGCCTTCGTCGACTTTGTACGGGTGGATGCAGCCTTCACTGGTGTCGAAGCACTCAAGGCCCAGATGGTGGCCGATTGCGTCCGAGCAGCCGAGATACTGGGTGCTGTCGAGCGTAACGATCCGCTCAAGGGCTTGCCCCTTGCTGACGCTTGCTGACGTCCGGCGTCATACGTGTACGGCTATGTTTCGAGCTACCCGTCGCACGTAGGCTGCGTACTCCGACTTGCCGAGTTTTTGCAGCCAAGGCTCCATCTGCTCGACCGATATGAAGCCATAGCGCAGTGCGATTTCCTCCGGGCATGAGATCTTCATCCCCTGCCGTTTTTCGAGAGTGGCGACAAATTGGCAAGCTTCGAGCAACGAATCGCAGGTGCCTGTATCCAACCAGGCAAAGCCGCGTCCCATGCGCTGCACACTGAGCTTGCCGGCCTCCAGATAACAGCGGTTTACATCGGTGATCTCGAGTTCACCGCGCGCCGAAGGCTTGATGCTGGCGGCGTGGCGCAACACGTCGTTGTCGTAGAAATAGAGGCCAGTAACCGCCCAGTCCGATTTCGGGACCGAGGGCTTTTCTTCGAGGCTGATCGCCCGGCCCCCAGTATCGAACGCCACCACGCCGTAGCGCTGTGGATCTCTCACCTCGTAAGCAAACACCGTCGCGCCGCTCGTCGTGCTGTGGGCGTTGGCGAGCATCGCCGGAAGATCGTGTCCAAAGAAGATGTTGTCGCCCAGGATCAGCGCGCAGCGCTCGCCGCCGACGAAATCGGCACCGATGATGAAAGCCTGTGCAAGTCCATCCGGGTTGGGTTGAATGGCGAACGTCAACTTGACGCCAAACTGCGATCCATCGCCGAGCAGCGACTTGAATTGCGCTTGATCGTGGGGCGTCGTGATGATCAGGATGTCGCGGATCCCGGCCAACATGAGCACCGATAACGGATAATAGATCATCGGCTTGTCGTACACGGGCAGCAATTGTTTCGACAGGCCAAGCGTCAATGGGTAAAGGCGCGTGCCGCTGCCGCCTGCGAGAATAATGCCCTTCATACTCAATCCCCCAAAGAAAAAGCGTTACTTCCGCGGCGCACCCAGAATGTTGCCAAGGCATGTGCGCATCGCCGCCTCCCACTCCGGCAAGGCAATGCCGTAGGTACGTGCCAATTTGGACGTATCGAGTTTGGAATATGCTGGTCTGTGCGCTTTGGTTGGAAAGTCCGCCGTCGTGATCGCTTTGACGGGAACAGATGGGCCGCCCAAATCCTTCGATGCGGCCATGATCGCGCGGGCGAAACCGCACCAGCTCGTTTCGCCGGCCGAGGCCAGGTGGAATACGCCAAATTGCGGTGCGCCTGCCGCTGTATCCCTGATCGCCCCCGCGATGACGGCTGTTGCCTCGGCGATATCGGCCGCGAACGTCGGGCTGCCGCGCTGATCGTCGACAATGCGCAACTCGGGACGCTCGGCTGCCAATCGCAACATCGTCTTGAGAAAATTCGCGCCATCGGCACTGCATACCCACGCGGTGCGCAAGATCACATGGCGGAGGTTGACGAGCGCGACTGCAGCCTCTCCTGCAAGCTTCGACGCGCCGTAAACTCCCTGCGGAGCCGTCGCATCGGTCTCGAGATAGGGTGTCGTTTTGTCTCCGTCAAACACGTAGTCGGTCGAAAAGTGAATAACGGCGGCTCCTGCGCGCGCGGCGGCACTTGAAATGGCGGCCGCGCCATCGCGGTTGATCGCGAATGCGGCGGCCGGCTCATCCTCGGCGCGGTCGACGGCGGTGTAGGCCGCCGGGTTGATCACGACCGACGGACTTGCGGCTGCGATCGCATCGGTGATTTCGGCTGGCCGCGTTAGATCATACTCGGGGCGCGCCAGAACGGTCACATCGAAGCCGCGCAAAGGCAAGAGGCGAGCGAGGCTCATCGCCATTTGCCCCTTGCCACCGATCAGTACGACGCGCTGCTTGCTGGTCATGATTTCACAACCGTGGCCTCGACCAGGCCGAGCCTCTCACCGCTATACACACCCGACCGCAGCGGTTGCCACCACGATGGATTGTCGAGATACCACCGGACGGTTTTCTCAATTCCCGTATCGAACGTCTCCAAGGATCGCCAGCCGAGCTCGGTTTCGATCTTGGTCGGATCGATCGCATAGCGGCGGTCGTGGCCGGGCCGATCCTTGACGTAGGTGATCAGCGAACGTCGCGGCCTTTCCGTCGGCCGCCACCGATCGAGGATATCGCAAATCGATTGCACCACGGTCAGGTTCTGCATCGGCGCGCGACCGCCGACGTTATAGGTCTGGCCAACGCGGCCCTTCTCGACCACGAGGGCCAGCGCCTTCGCGTGATCATCGACATACAGCCAATCACGCGTCTGCAGGCCGTCGCCGTAGACCGGCAACGGTTTGCCTTCGAGTGCGTTGAGGATGACGAGCGGGATCAATTTCTCGGGGAAGTGATAAGGGCCGTAGTTGTTCGAGCAGTTGGTGATCACCGTCGGCAGGCCATAGGTTCCATGCCAGGCGCTGACGAGATGATCGGAAGCGGCTTTGCTGGCCGAGTACGGCGAACGCGGATCGTAGGGCGTGGTCTCGAGGAAGTAACCATCGGTGCCGAGACTGCCATAGACTTCATCGGTTGACACGTGCAGGAAACGGAACTCGGATTTACAAGGCTCAGAAAGAGCGCTCCAATATGCGCGCGCTGCCTCCAGCAGGGTGTGAGTGCCAACGATGTTGGTAGTGATGAATTCGGCCGAACCAGTGATTGAACGGTCGACGTGGCTTTCGGCTGCCAGATGCATGATCGCGTCAGGCTGGCTCTCACTGAGTACGCGGTCCATCGCGGCGCGGTCGCGGATGTCGGCTTTCACGAAGCGGTAACCAGATTGTCTTTCGATTGACGAAAGGGATGCGAGGTTCGCAGCGTAGGTGAGCGCGTCGACGTTGACGACTTGCCAGCCTTTTGCCGCCACCAGGTGTCGGCAAAGTGCCGATCCGATGAAGCCTGCTCCGCCCGTAACCACGACTTTCATGTGTGTTCTCTAACGTTTCAGAACAGCGGAGGCAGGTCGCGGCACCGCGGCAATTTCATATCTTTGTCCGATAGAACGGCGTCGCCCGCTTTCACCGGCCATGCAATGGCCAAATCCGGATCGTTCCAGATGACACCACCATCGTTGGCCGGCGCATAAATGTTCGACACCTTGTAGAGCACTTCGGTGTCCGGTTCGAGAGTGCAGAAGCCATGCGCGAAGCCGATCGGCACTAGGATCTGTGTCCAGTTGTCGGCGGAGAGCTCTGCACTGACATGCTTTCCGTACGTGGGAGATGTGCGACGCAAGTCGACGGCGACGTCAAGAATGCGGCCTTTGGTGACGCGAACGAGTTTCTCCTGGCCGAACGGGGCTGTCTGAAAATGCAGCCCACGGATCGTCCCGGCGGCGGCCGACCGCGAGTGATTGTCTTGCACGAACTCTATCTCGATCCCGGCCGCGGCCAGGGCAGCACGACTATAGACTTCCGAGAAAAATCCACGGGCATCGCCGAAGCGCTTGGGCCGGATCAACTTGACGTCCGGTATTGCCAGTGCCTCGATGTCCATCAGGTGGTCCGCGCGTTGTTCCCAAGATCGCTCCTGATAACCTTTCGTCGATGCCCGGCACAAGCTGATTGCGGACCCGGCTGTCACCTTTGCTGTGGCTGATCGACTACACTTAGATGACCCGCCCGTTTTGCCACGCTAGTGTGACGGCTGGTCTTCCGAGCGATCGTCAATAAGAGAGATAAAAATGAACCTGACCGGCAATTGGAATTATCCGACCTCGATCAAATTTGGCGCAGGTCGCATAAAGGAACTGGCGATGGTCGTAAAGTCGGCCGGAATCAAGCGTCCGTTGCTGGTAACCGACCCAGTGCTCGCAAAGCTGCCGATCGTGGCCAATGCCGTTGCATTGCTGGAAGCCGATCGCCTCCCGTCCAAAGTGTTCTCCGACATTAAGCCGAATCCGATTGCGGCCAACGTCGCTGACGGCGTCGCCGCGCTGAAAGCGGGCAACCATGATGGTGTCGTCGCTTTCGGTGGCGGGTCCGCATTGGATGCCGGCAAAGTGATCGCGTTCATGGCTGGTCAGTCACGGCCGATGTGGGACTTCGAGGATGTGGGCGATTGGTGGACGCGGGCCGATCCGAAGGGGATTCTCCCCATCATCGCCGTGCCGACGACCGCTGGAACCGGGTCGGAGGTTGGCCGTGCGGGCGTCATCACCGATCAGACGACACATACCAAGAAGGTGATCTTTCATCCTCTGATGATGCCGAAGGTGACGATTTGTGATCCCGAGCTTACAGTCGGCATGCCCCGATTTATCACGGTCGGCACCGGCATGGATGCGCTCGCCCATTGCCTCGAAGCGTATTGTGGTCCGTTCTATCATCCGATGGCGGATGGCATAGCCGTCGAGGGCTTGCGGCTGGTGAAGGAAAATTTGCCGCGTGTCGCCAAGGATCCGAACGACATCGAGGCGCGCGCGCACATGATGTCAGCGGCCGCGATGGGAGCTACCGCGTTCCAGAAAGCGCTGGGGGCGATCCATGCGCTGTCGCACCCGGTGGGGTCGCTGTACGACACGCATCACGGTATGACCAACGCGGTATTCATGCCGTACGTGCTAGTCTTCAACCGCCCGGCGATCGAGGATAAGATTTCGCGCGCTGGCGCCTACCTCGGATTGAAGCCGGGATTCGCCCCGTTCATGGATTGGATCTTAGGCTTGCGCGAGGAGACCGGCGTGCCGCACACGTTGGCCGCGTTCAACGTCGGCACAGAGAAGTTCGGCTTGATGAGCCAGATGTCGCCGAAAGATCCGACCGC
>JANMNO010000035.1:0-39620 GCA_031374115.1 Hyphomicrobiaceae bacterium
GTATCGACGATCAGGACCACTTGGATCGACGGCACGGTCTTGTACTCTTCCAGCTTGCGGAAGCGGTCGAAGCCCATCGTCGAGGGTGACAGCACCTCAATGACCACGCGCGGTTCGGCAGCGGTGGTATCGCGCGGGCCGGGCTTGCCGCATTCAACGGTAACGTCCGGGCGACGATAACCGCCGGCCGGAATGTCCACCGCAATATCATCGGTGGTCGGCCGGCAGGGCTTGCCGCGCAACGCATTGCGCAAATGCGCGATCGCATTAACCACCGTGCGGTCGTGATTGCTCGACGCGCCAGTCATCATTTTCATCGGCAGAAACGGCACGCCGTCGACCAGCTCGTAAAGCTTGTCCTGGCGCTGCTGCCATTCGAGGAACTCCGGTTTCGTCATCCGTTTGGTTTCGGGTTCGACCACCAGCCCATTCTCCAATTGACCGAGTTCGCACCCACACTCTATCACAAGCTGACCCTTTGCTGAAGCTGTGCTGCGAGTACCGCCATGCCCTCCTCTCACTTCGATCATCTCGAAACGCGCGACCCCGCCTCACGTGAGCAGGCGCTGTTTAACATGCTGCCCTCGCTGATCGAGCGGGCGATGGCGAAAGCGCCGGGATGGGCGGCGCATCTCAAGGGCGTCGATGCCAGAGCAATCACCTCGCGCGACGCACTGGCGACACTCCCGGTGCTGCGCAAGTCTGACCTGAAGGACGCCCAATCGAAGTCACCGCCGTTCGGAAATTTTGCGATTAATGAGCCCGGCAGCGTCGGCCGCATCTTCCAATCGCCTGGCCCGATCTTCGAGCCCGAGGGATTCGGTGCGGACTGGTGGCGGTCGGCGCGGGCGATGCACGCTGCCGGCTTCACCAAGCACGACATCGTCCACAACACCTTCGCCTATCACTTGACGCCTGGCGGCTGGATCATGGATGCCGGCGCGCGCGCGCTCGGTTGCGCCGTAGTCCCGGCCGGCCCCGGCAACACCGAACAACAACTCGACGCCATCGAACACATTCGACCTACCGCCTACACAGGCGTGCCCGACTACTTGAAGATCCTTCTGGATAAGGCGAAAGAAGCCGGCCGCGACGCGTCGTCGTTCAAAAAAGCGTTCGTGTCGGGCGGCGCGCTGTTTCCCTCGCTGCGTCAGGAATACAGGGAGCGCGGCATTACCTGCACCCAAGCCTACGCCACCGCCGACCTCGGCCTCATCAGTTATGAGAGCGTCGGACCGAATGGCACCACCGAAGGCATGATCGTCGACGAGGGCGTAATACTGGAGATCGTGCGCCCCGGCACCGGCGAGCCGTTGCCTGCTGGCGAAGTCGGTGAAGTCGTCGTCACCTCGTTCAATCGCGACTACCCAATGATCCGCTTCGCAACCGGCGACATGTCGGCGGTGCTGCCCGGCATCAGCCCATGCGGGCGCACCAACATGCGGATCAAGGGTTGGCTCGGCCGCGCCGATCAGACGACGAAGGTCAAGGGCATGTTCGTCCATCCCGAGCAGATCGCCGCGATCGGCAAGCGTCACCCGGGGCTCGGCCGCCTGCGATTGGTCGTCACTCGCGCCGGCGAACAGGATGCGATGACGCTGAAGGCGGAAGCACCCTCGAACGATCCCGCATTGGCAATTAGGCTCGCCCAATCGATCGTCGATCTCACAAAGCTCAAGGGCGAGGTTGCGATCGTCCCACCAGGCACCCTACCGAACGACGGCAAGGTGATTTCGGATGAACGCAGCTATGGGTGAGACACAACATATTCCTGAGACGGCAACTCGTTAAATCCGCGACAAAAACGCAACCGCGTTAACCCTTTGTTAACCGCCCTCAAAGCACCATGTTGCAATGGTTGCGTTTAATGCGTTTAATGCGTTTGAGTGCTTATCCGAAAATGTGCTTCTGGGCAACAGAAGCAGACGCACTCAGGGATACAGCGGAGAGGACCAAAATGCTGGCGTTATTGGATCAGACCACAGAGCCCATTCAAGCAGACGAAGAAGAAGCGCGAATTGCGCGTGTCGCCGCTGAGCGTCTTCAAGGCGTTGCGCGTGCAAAGCAGGATATTCAGATTGTCGTCAAGGACAGTCCGAATATTGTCGTGCCACTGCCCGCAAAAGCTGTCGAGATCATTTTGCGCGTCCTGCTTTCGATGGCTGAGCAGAAGCCGGTTTCTGTAATTCCGCACGAAGCAGAACTCACGACGCAGCAGGCTGCCGACTATCTAAATGTATCGCGTCCGTTCCTCATCGGTTTGCTCGATCAAGGCAAGATCCCGCACCGCATGGTGGGACGTCACCGACGCGTGCGCTTTGCGGATCTTCATGCTTTTGACATGCAATCTCGCAAGGAGCGCGCAGCAGCCCTCGAAGCAATGGCCGCTGAGGCACGGCGGCTCAATCTCGATTGAAGAAATGATATCAACATTCACGGCCTTCTTCGACGCGAACGTATTCTTTGGGGCTCGTCTGCGCAGCATCATTATGTCGCTTGCTCAGACGAATGCCTTTCGGGCGCGGTGGAGCGAAGATATTCATCGCGAGTGGATGAAGGCCGTGATAGGGCGGCGAGCCGACATAACACTGCAAAGCCTTGAGCCAACACGAAGACAAATGGATGCCGCTGTGCTTGACTGCCTAGTAACTGGGTACGAAGGGATCATTGAATCTGTTGAGCTACCTGATCCGAATGATCGCCATGTGTTGGCGGCCGCGATCGTCGCAAAGTCGAGTGCGATCGTTACATTCAATTTGAAGCATTTTCCCGAGAAGGCATTGCAGCCTTACGGCATACATGCAGTACATCCAGACGAGTTCATTTTAGATATCGACGGCCTTACAAACGAAGCATTGTTTAGGGCGGTCGACGCTGATTTAAAGCATTACTCAAAACCACCACTCACACTTGATCAGTACCTCGATGATCTGCGGAAATCGGGAATTCCGAAGACGGCTGATCACGTCAAGGATTTGAGTGTTCTTCTTGATCGGCCGGACGGCGACACCGTGACGAGTTGACGTCCCATAGCAGCACACCTGCCACAAATAACAGCCTCAAGCGTTGCGCCATGCCGCAGTACCCTCAAACCGGCTCTCAACAACTTGAGTGATCAGCGCACAGGCGCTATGGCCTTTGCTTGTTCTTCACGCCACCAACCAACGAGAATTGACATGAGCCAAATGATGGGACTTGAGGCGCTGGCCAACGGCGCGGTGCTGTCGCCGTTTACGCGGCTCCACCGCTTGCTGGCCGATATCCCGCCAGGGCACGCCAAGGTCATCGAGATGACCGCCGGCGATCCCAAAGAGGTGATGCCGGCGTTCGTGGTCGACCGGATCGCGGAAGCAAAGGACACGCTCGGCACCTATCCGAAAATTCGTGGCTCAGACGATCTACGCCAGACCATCGCCGCCTGGATCGACCGGCGCTATGGCTTGAAGCCCGGCATCGATTTCGCCCGCGAGGTTCATCCGCTTAACGGGTCACGCGAGGGCTTGTTCTTCGCGATGCTGGTCGCTGCCGGACGCAAGCAAGTGCAAGGCCGACCAGCCGTTCTGATGCCGAACCCCTTTTATCAAGCCTACGTCGGTGCGGCTTACGGCGCCAACTGCGAGGCGATCTACCTTAACGCTACTGAAGCTTCCGGCCACATGCCAAACCTCGACGAGGTCGCCGGCGATCAGGAGTTGATGGACCGTACGGTCGCTTTTTATCTGTGCTCTCCGGCGAACCCACAGGGTGCGGTCGCCAGTCGCGCCTACCTGACAAGAGCGCTAGAACTTGCCCGTCGCCACAACTTCATGCTGTTCTTCGACGAGTGTTATTCGGAGATCTACACCAGCGATACCCCACCAACGGGTGCACTAGACGCCGGCGCGCGAACACCCGATCGTTTCCGCAACCTCGTGGTGTTCAACTCCCTCTCGAAGCGATCAAACCTGCCAGGCTTGCGCTCCGGCTTTGCGGCCGGCGACGGTGAATTCCTGGAAACATTTGCCGAAGTGCGCAATCTCACAGCCCCGCAGATGCCCGGTATCATCCAACACGCATCGGCGGCGGTGTGGGCGGAGGAACAGCATGTATCAGTGATCCGGCAGGCCTATCGGGCAAAATTCGACATTTGCGACGAACTGCTGAAAGGCAAGTTTGGCTATCAACGCCCTGCCGGTGGCTTTTTCCTCTGGCTCGATATGGGTCATTTTGGAAACAGCGTCGACACGACGGTAACCCTTTGGCAACGCTGCGGTGTGAAAGTAGTGCCGGGCTCCTACCTCGCCCGGCCTGACCGCAACGGGGTTAATCCCGGCGAAACCCACATTCGCGTGGCGCTCGTGCATCCTCCGGCCGTGATCAGGGAGGCGTTACAGCGGATCGTCAAT
Organism: Hyphomicrobiaceae bacterium; assembly: GCA_031374115.1. Taxonomy (GTDB): domain Bacteria; phylum Pseudomonadota; class Alphaproteobacteria; order Rhizobiales; family Hyphomicrobiaceae; genus JAKFWF01. The sequence goes on from JANMNO010000035.1 coordinate 4,386, forward strand.
GTTGTCGCGTAGGATGTGCGTCGTTCCACATGGGCTTCGAAAGCAGAGCTATTGACCCGCAACGGCTGTTACCGCAGTCGCTAGAGGACCGGATCCTCGGCGCTTCGGCGCGCGCCGTGGGCGTGGTGCTTTGCACAGTAACGGCCGTCGGCTGGATCAGCCTACTGACTTGGTCGGTAGCCGATCCGAGCCTCACTCACGCGACCGGCGGCACGACGAGCAACCTGCTTGGACCCGGCGGCGCCGTGTTGTCCGATTTACTCCTACAGACGCTCGGAATCGGCGCCATCTTTGTTCTCCTGCCGCCCGCGATCTGGGGTGTCGAGCTGACCATGGCTCGCCACGTGCCGGATTTTCGCACCAAGCTTTGCCTGTTTCCACTCGCTATTTTGTTGCTGGCGGGAGCTTGCTCGGCCCTGCCAACACTCACCATCTGGCCCCTTTACCACGGATTTGGGGGCATCCTAGGCGACGCCTTTTTCAAACTCGTACAAACTGTGTTTGCCCTGATCAACCCGGAGCGCGGCGGCTTGGCGGCGGGACTTGTGTTTGCCGGCGCAGGCTTTGCTGCCCTGATCCATAGCCTTGGGCTCAGCGGTCGCGATCTCGCCTACCTGATGCAGACCGACCCTTCAAACCGGCGTTTCAATCAGGTGCACGGTTTTCGCGCGTGGGTGCCGGCCTTGAGCAACGTCGCAACGCGCCTGGCTTCGCGAAGGAATTCAGGCGCCGGCCTCGAAACCTACTCAGAAATCGCGCGTCAGGATTATGTGCCCGCAACACAGTATGATACTGCGGGCCCACGCGAACAGCAGGCGTTTGCCGAAGCTGCATTCAGCGAATTCAGAACCGTGCCCGGCCACCGAGAGAATGGCAACGGCTCGATGCGCAATCACTGGTTGGCTCAGAGCACGAGCGAAGGCCAGCACGCCGCGATCCATCGCGACCCCGCATTTGACCACCTTACCGATGCGGCGAGCCGCGAAATCGCCGAGCGATTTGCGCCCAACGGCATCGCGCACGAGGGTGGCGATCCGCGCCGTGCTAGTGGATTGCTGGGGGGTCTCTGGCACCGGCGCACCCAACACTCCTATAAGCGGCCGAGCCTCAATCTTCTGAAGCGCCCGTCGCATGCGAGGCCATCGCAAGATTTCACCTCGGCGGTTCTGCGTGGCACGGCACGTCTGCTCGAGGACGTGTTGGCCGACTTTGGCGTCAAGGGCGAAGTCAAGGACATCAAACCTGGACCGGTCGTTACGCTGTATGAACTGGAACCGGCGCGAGGCACCAAGGCCTCCCGCGTCGTCGCTTTAGCCGACGATATTGCCCGGTCAATGAGCGCGACCGCTGTTCGCGTCGCGATCGTGCCCGGCCGCAACGTCATCGGCATCGAGTTGCCGAATGTTCGGCGTGACACAGTTTTCCTGCGCGAAATTTTCGAATCCGACACATTCAAATCAGGCGAGGCGACGCTGCCGCTAGCACTCGGCCGCACGATCAGCGGCGAACCCGTCGTGACCGATCTGGCGCGCATGCCACATCTGTTGGTGGCCGGCACCACCGGCTCCGGTAAATCGGTCGGCGTCAACGCCATGATCCTGTCGTTGATCTACAAACTTTCGCCCGAAGAGTGCCGTTTTCTGATGATCGACCCGAAGATGCTGGAGCTATCCGTCTACAACGGCATTCCTCATCTGCTGACACCCGTGGTGACGGATCCGCACAAGGCCGTGCAAGCACTGAACTGGGTCGTGTCGGAGATGGAAGAACGCTACAAGCGGATGTCGCAGCTGGGCGTGCGCAATATCGACGTATTCAATAATCGCGTTCGCAATTCGGTAAAACGCGGCGAACAGCTTGCACGTACCGTTCAGACTGGGATCGACCATCGGACGGGCCAGCCGATCTTTCATCAGGACGTACTCGAACTCGAGGTCATGCCGTACATCGTGGTGGTGGTCGACGAGTTCGCCGACTTGATGATTTCAGCCGGCAAGGAAATCGAGGTTGCTGTTCAAAGGCTCGCCCAGATGGCGCGCGCAGCCGGCATTCACCTCATCATGGCGACCCAACGGCCCTCCGTCGACATCATCACCGGCACGATCAAGGCGAACTTCCCGACCCGCATCAGCTTCAAGGTGGCATCGCGCATCGACAGCCGCACGATCCTCAACGAGCAAGGCGCCGAGCAGTTGCTAGGCCAGGGAGATATGCTGCTGTCGTCGGGGGCCGGTCAATTGACGCGGATTCACGGCCCGTTCGTGTCCGACGAAGAAATCGAAGCGATCGTCATGTCGCTACGCACCGAGAGCGAGCCGCGCTACGTCGAAGGCATAACGGATGATCCATCACCGGCAGATGCGGCATTGGCTGCGGCACGCCCATCCAACTTCGATGAATTGTACGAAAAAGCGGTCGCAATCGTCCTGCGCGACCGCAAGGCCTCGACGAGTTACATTCAGCGACGCCTCAGCATCGGTTACAATCGTGCCGCCGATCTCATCGAACGGATGGAGCGCGAAGGCATCATCACACCTGCCGGGGCGGCCGCCAAACGTGATGTCCTTCTCGCTGGCAACGACCGAGACTCGAATGCGGCTTGATCGATTCTTGCTCGATCTAGCTTGCCGCCCACATCTCGCCTGATTATTGAGAGATGGCATGCAAGGGGCTGCGATGATTCGCTGGCTCTATTTCGTCATGTTTCGGGGGCAAAATGCGTATTCGGTCGACATTCTTTGGGGTCGTGCTTCTTCTCGCGGCGACCAGTCTTGTGTTGCCGAGCGTGGCGCAGGAAGCAAAAAAGCCAGCCGCGCCCGCTGCCCCGGCCGCTCCAACCGCGGCCAGTCAACCTTGGGCCGGTCAAGTGCAGGTCGGCAGCGGCACCGACGCCAAGGTGTTCGATGCGGCACAAACCGCGACGATCAAAAAAGTGACCGACTATTTCAACAGCTTGGCCAACCTCAAAGCTGTTTTCCAGCAGACAAATCCCGATGCGAAGAAATTGCGCGGGAAGCTATCGGTCAAGCGGCCTGGCCGTTTCCGGTTCGACTACAACTTGCCCAGCAAACAGCTGGTAATTTCGGACGGTAAGCAACTCGCTATCCAGGACAATGATGGCGGCGGCGACGACCGCTATGAGCTCGATAACACGCCGTTTCGCATGCTCCTGCGCAAGGACGTGGATTTGATGCGCGACGCTCGCATCCTGGATGTACAGGAAACCGAAGATTTGGTTATCATTACTGTGATGGACAAGAGCCCCGATGCGCCCGGCAAGATCAAGCTATTCTTTTCGTTAAAGCCCGCGTTGGAGCTCAAAGAGTGGGTTACGACCGACGCTCAAAATCTCGATACCAAGGTCGAATTGACTAACCTAAACCGAACGGATGAAGTCGACGCGGCTTTGTTCGACATTAAGAGCGTTGCGATCGGAAAGCTGCAGGAACGCTGACGAATCGTCTAGATGAAACCAATGCCTGTGGTATACCAGCCTCACGCAAGTGTTACCTGTGGATAAACCTAGTAACAAATGTAAATTTTTCGTGAATTGTGCGAAACCCCACTATTGTAATTGGGATGTTTGCGCTTAGATGAGCTTATGCAGGTAGCGTCAACCTGTATCGGCAGTGCCCCCCGTCTCGCCGATGACGCACCTGTAGCACTGGATTCCCTCCCAGTGCTTCAGCGCTTTACAGCGCCTAGCGCCCAACTCCTCCCCCCGGAGTTGGGCGCAACTTCGTTTGTGCCCAACTATCTCAGCTATCTTAGCGCCCATCGCATCGAACCCAAATTGCCAAATCAGAACGTTCAACAGTTCGGATGATCGGAAACCACAGTTCAATGCCGCGTTTCTACCCCAGGTCGAACAGCCTCTAGGGTCATGATGCGCGAAGCGGCGGACGCCATCGCCAAGTCATTTGCAGTTGGTTCTTCTTCACCGGCAAGCCGACGGTCGATCGCTCTGAGCTCGACAGCTAATACCTGCAGCCGGGCAGCGATCTTGGCAACGAGATGTTCGGCAAGTCCGGCATCTTCGCTCATTTGAGCGTACATGCCTGCTCGCGTGAGCTTGAGAGCCCGCACGGCTGTCTGCGCCACGATTGTTGACGAGTACTCGGTATCGACCAGCATCGCCATCTCGCCTATCAACGAGCCGACGACAATAGCCTCGGGCTGCGATCCCATGTCGGGCCCTTTGACTCGCTCCGCGACGCCTGACACCAACACATAGGCGGCATCGCCTTCACAACCCGCCTCGACAATTGACTGACCGGGACGAAACATAATCCTCTCGGCACGCCGAGCGATCTCGGTGATCTGCAAGGGCCGCAGACCTTGAAACAATGCAATTCTCAATAACGGCGCGACAAGTGCATCGATGGCCATGCGTCGGGATCTCCCTTGATCTCGTACGTGGCATTGCCACAAGGGTACGGATACGACGCAGCACATCTTGAGCGTGTAAACTCGACCGATTCGGCCTCCAGGCGCCAGTGCCGGGTTGAGGCGCTGGAACATCGTGTTGAAAACTCAAACAACTCGACGGGCTAAGCCCGCATGCGCTCTGACCTCGGATCGAAAAGCGGCTCGCGCTGCAGCGTCGCTGCACGTCTCTCGCCGAGGATTTCGATTTCCCATTTACCAGTGGAAGTCCCATTCAACTTTTCGGCCGGCACGTAGCCGATGGCAAGAGACCTGCCGGCGTGATGGCAATAGCCGCCGGATGTTATCCAGCCGACGACCTCGCCATCTTTCCATACGGCTTCATCGCCAATGGCGTCCGCATTGTCAGCATCCACCACGAACGAGACGCGCTGGCGTTTCGGACCATTGCTTTTCTCGAGGGCCGCACCGTCCCGTCCGATGAAATCATTTTTAGAGAGGTCGACGAACCGCCCGAGGTCCGCTTCAAACGGACCGTAGATAGGTCTGAATTCACGCGCCCATGTGCCAAAGTTTTTCTCGCGCGCAAGCGAAAGCAGCGCGCGGGATCCGAATGGGCGAATGCCAAATTCCTGCCCCGCGGCAAACAGCGCATCGAACAGCGCAACCTGATATTCCGGCTTCACCCACATCTCGAAACCGAGATCGCCAGTGAACGAAATTCGCCCGACCATGGCCGGCACCATGCCGACCGTCATCCCGGGGCGGAAGTCCATGAAGCGAAACGCCTTAGCCGTCACATCCTCATCGGTAAGCTTGGCCAATAGATCGCGCGCTCTTGGCCCGGCGACGGACAAACCCGCGAGAGAGGTTCCGAGCGCGTCGATTTTCACGGTGCCATCGCCCGGCAAATACCGCTCGAACCAGCGCATATGATACTTCTCGGCCGAACCTGAGCCAAAGACGAAGAAACGTTCCGGTTCCGCTTTCGCCACGGTGAAATCGCCGATCAGTTTGCCGGCCTCATTGAGCATCGGCGACAGCGTGAGGCGGCCCGCCTGGGGCATCTTGTTGGCGAGAACATGAGAGAGCCAATTTTCAGCATTCACACCTGTCACCTCATATTTGGCGAAAGTCGACGTCTCGGTTATCCCAACGCCAGTGCGGACAGCCGCGCATTCTGCTTTAACGGGTTCGAAATCCGTCGAACGATGGAAAGAGAATTCGTCTTTTACGCCTGGCGGCGCAAACCACAGTGGAGCTTCGACGCTCCAGTTGTCGCCCATGATGGCACCGAGTTCGAGCCACTTGTGATACATCGGCGTGGTCCGCAACGGGCGGGCCGCCGGTAGCTCCTCGTTGGGAAAGCGGACGCGAAAGCGACGTCCGTAGTTCTCGCGCACCTTGGCGTTGGTATAGGCACGGGTCGCCCAATCACCGTACCGGGCGACATCCATTGCCCATACGTCCATATCCGGATCGCCGTCCACCATCCAGTTGGACAGCGCAAGGCCGACGCCGCCGCCCTGCGAAAAGCCTGCCATGACGCCACACGCGACCCAATAGTTTTTGAGGCCAAGAATTGGGCCAACCAAGGGATTGCCATCCGGTGCGAACGTAAACGGACCATTGATGATCTTCTTGATGCCAGCTCTTTGGAAGGCTGGAAAATGCCTGAAACCGACTTCCAAGTTTTCCGCCATCCGCTCCATATCGTCGGGCAGCAATGTCGGTCCGAAATCCCACGGGGTATCCTTCGGGCTCCAAGGCACGCCATGCTTTTCGTAGGTGCCAAGCAGCATGCCTTTGCGCTCTTGGCGCATGTAGATCTCACCATCGAAATCGACGGCATGGAAAACTTCCTTGCCAGTCGCAGCGTTGATCGCCTCGACCTCGGGCATATCTTCCGTGATTAGATACTGATGTTCCATGGCGAGTACGGGTAGTTCGATGCCTACCATGCGGCCGACTTCGCGTGCCCAAAGACCACCTGCATTGACGACATGCTCGGCATGAATGGTGCCCTTGTCGGTGATGACATCCCATGTGCCATCGACGCGTTGTTTGGTTTCGATGACGCGGGTTTGCGTATAAACCTCGGCGCCACCTTTCTTCGCCGAGCCGGCATAAGCGTGTGTCGTGCCATAAGGGTCGACGTGACCCTGGATTGGATCGTACAGCGCGCCGACGAACTGGCTCTTATCGATGAGCGGGAGCAATTTTTCCGCCTCATCCATGGACACGAGCTCTAGCTCCATCCCCATGTAGCGCCCCTTCGAGCGGATGCTCTTCAACCACTCCCACCGTTCTTGGGTGGCCGCCAGCATCAGGCCTTCCGTCATGTGGAGACCGCAAGACTGGCCGGAAATCTTCTCGATCTCTTTGTACAGGTTGATCGAATATTGCTGCAGCTTGGCAACGTTCGGGTCACCGTTGATGGTGTGCATGCCGCCGGCCGCATGCCAGGTCGAACCGGATGTCAGTTCAAGGCGCTCGAGCAGCACGACATCGCGCCACCCCTTCTTCGTTAGATGATAAAGTACCGAGGTGCCGACGACACCACCGCCGATGACCACAACACGATAGTGGGTTTTCACGCGTCATCTCCGTTGGTGTGGATTGCGTCAACTGACTCGCGGTGCGAATGCCAGCTTACGGAACGAGCTTATAGCCGCCGGTCTCGGTCACCAGCAGTTCGGCGCTCGAGGGCTCCTTCTCGATCTTCTGGCGCAGGCGATAGATATGGGTCTCGAGGGTATGCGTCGTCACGCCGGCGTTGTAGCCCCACACCTCGTGCAGCAAAATCTCACGCGAGACGACCTTCTCGCCGGCACGATATAGGTATTTGAGTATCGACGTTTCCTTCTCCGTGAGCCGGACTTTATTGCCCTTCTCATCCAACAGAAGTTTCGCTGCCGGTTTGAACGTGTAATGACCGATAGCGAATATCGCATCCTCGCTTTGCTCGTGTTGACGCAGCTGCGCGCGAATCCGCGCCAGCAGCACCGCGAACTTGAACGGCTTGGCGATGTAGTCGTTAGCGCCCGCGTCGAGCCCAAGTATCTGGTCGGCGTCTGTCGTGTTGCCGGTCAACATCAGAATCGGTGCCTTGAAGCCATTACGGCGCAGCTGCTTCACCGCCTCGCGGCCATCCATGTCTGGCAGGCCGACATCGAACAACACGAGATCAAGATGCCCGGAGCGCGCCGCCTCTAGGCCTTCCGCAGCGGTTGTTGCGGTGGTGATCTGAAATTCGTCGTAAAGCGCCAGTTGATCGCGCAGTGAATCGCGAAGATCCTCGTCATCGTCGACAATGAGGATCTGCCGTGCATTGCTCATACGGCAATCTCCCAGATGGCAATCGGTGTTAGTGCCCAACTAGTAGCATCATAGCCGGGTGCGCTGGAAGCCCACTCGACGTTTAGGATGAAACATCCGTGGAAGCTGGCAGCGTTCGAAATGACCTTTCTTAAGGATATATCCGTTGTTGGGCGATCCGCTCAGCGCACTGAGGGTGGGATCGTCTTGGGCCAGATCTACCTGAGATGTACCTTTGGCCACGCCGGGCGCCGCGCGCGAAAACGCGAAGGAGATGGCGCAACTCCTATTGGCACTTGGCAGATTGTCGAAGTCCTCTACCGTGCAGACCGCGTGGTGCGGCCATTGACGGCTTTGCCCGTCCGACCCCTTAAACGCGACAGCGGATGGTGCGACGCGACCGGCGATCGAAACTACAACCGCATGGTTCGTCACCCCTACGCCGTTAGCGCCGAACGAATGTGGCGTGACGACCCGTTGTACGATCTCGTAGCCGTACTCAATCACAACCGCAAACCGCGCGTGCAGGGTGGGGGCAGCGCGATCTTCATGCACATCGCGCGTGCCGGGCATTTTCCCACGGAAGGATGCATCGCATTGCGTGAGCGCGATTTGCGCCAGGTACTTAGCCGGGCAAGCGCAAAGACGCGGCTGCACGTCTTTGCTTAGGACCTCGACAAACGGACTTCAAAAAAGAACCCCGGGCAATCGTACCGCCCGGGGTCGCCGACACTGCTGTTAAGCTGGACCGCGGGATCAGTAGTTATACGCGCGCTCGCCGTGGGCGGTGACATCCAGACCTTCGCGTTCCTGATCGGTCGTCGGACGCAAACCTACAATGACATCCACGAGCTTGTAGATAATCGCCGAGCCAATGCCTGACCAAGCAATGGTTATCCCGACCGCCTTGACCTGAGCCCAAATCTGGGCTGCCATGACGAAGTCGGCGACGACACCTTCTCCCGGCTTCACGACGTAATCGGTGATGCCGGTTCCGCCAAACTGCGGATTGACGAGTATACCGGTGCCAATCGCACCGATGATACCGCCGATGCAATGCACGCCGAACACATCGAGACTATCGTCATAGCCGAATGCGTTCTTGACGCTCGTGCAGAACACGAAGCAAGCAACGCCAACCACCAATCCAAGGATAATTGCGCCCATAGGCCCAGCGTATCCCGATGCCGGCGTAACCGCCACAAGCCCTGCCACGGCGCCTGAAACAAGGCCGAGTAGCGATGGCTTACCTTTGATTGCCCACTCCGCAAACATCCAGGCCAGACCAGCCGCAGCGGTAGCGACGAAGGTGTTGATCATCGCCAAGGCAGCAACCGGGTTAGCCTCGAGCGCCGAGCCGGCATTGAAACCGAACCAGCCGACCCAAAGCAGAGCTGCACCGACCATGGTGAAGGTGAGCGAGTGGGGAGGCATTGCTTCGCGGCCATAGCCAACGCGCTTGCCGATCATGAGCGCGCCGACAAAGCCGGCAATGCCCGCATTGATATGGACCACGGTCCCACCCGCGAAATCGATTGCGCCAAGCTGGAAGATATAACCAGCGTCGGCCGTGGCTGCGGCAAGTGCTGCTTCGGCAACCGTCTTCGCATCGCCGGTTGCACTGGCGACGGTCTTTGCAGCCTCACCCAACGCGTCTGGGCCTGCCCAGTACCAAACCATATGTGCCATCGGGCAATAGACCAGCGTCACCCAAAGCACGGTGAATAGTAGAAGTGCGGAAAACTTCATGCGCTCGGCAAAGGCACCGACGATCAGCGCGGGTGTGATGCAAGCAAAGGTAAGCTGGAAGGCGATGTAGACGAGCTCAGGGATGACGACGCCGTTGGAAAATGTCGCGACGGTCGCATCGAGGATGGTCTTTTTCTCAGGAGCAATGTTGAGAAACGCTTTGGAGAAACCGCCGATGAAGGCGTTGAACGACGTGCCGCTACTAAAGGCGAGACTGTAGCCATACAGCACCCAGAGGATCGTCACTACGCAAACGATGGCGAACACCTGCATCAGCATCGACAGCATGTTCTTGGTGCGCACCAAGCCGCCGTAAAACAGCGCGAGACCCGGCACTGTCATCAACAGTACGAGCGCCGATGCGACCAGCATCCACGCTGTGTCGCCTTTGTTGACGACAGGATCAGCCGCGAAGACCGGCATTGCAGTCGCGACGATGATACTTAGAAATGCTGCTAGACCGATGCCCGCCCCCCGGGCGAACGCGCCTTGCTGCTTTACGTCGAGCGTCATTTTGATAGTCCCCTCTTACTGTCTTTGATTTGCGATCGCAATTTTGAATGTAAACGCCCCGTCAGAGTGCGTTCTCATCGGCTTCGCCGGTCCGGATTCGCACCGTGTGCTCGATGGCCGAAACAAAGATTTTTCCGTCCCCGATCTGACCTGTCTTCGCTGTTCGCGTGATTGCTTCGACCGCCTTGTCGGCGTCGCTCGAAGCAACGACCACCTCGATTTTGATTTTTGGCAGGAAGCTCACAGCGTACTCAGCGCCGCGGTAGATTTCGGTGTGCCCCTTCTGTCGCCCGTAACCTTTGACTTCTGTGACGGTCATGCCTTGAAAACCAAGATCGGTCAGTGCAGAACGCACTTCCTCGAGCTTGAATGGCTTGATGATTGCAGTCACCAATTTCATCTCTGGTTCCCCATGTTGTTGGTGCCGTATGCAAGAATTCGAGAATACGACACAAGAGTCGTGCCAACCTGTTCACCAAATTTTAACCAACTGATTTTGGCCGCTTATTTCGACGGTAGGATCAGATTGCCCATAAATTAGACGCGGCCTACTGAACTATTTGATCATAACCTAGGCGCTATGCCTATCATTTAACCACGAACGCCGTGTCGCGCCGCCGCATCAAGCCTTCCTGAGTTACTGAGGCGACGAGCACGCCGGCTCGCGTGTAAATACTGCCCCGGCAAAAGCCCCGCGCGGCGCCCGCAAAAGTGCTCTCCTGTGCATAAAGAAGCCATTCATCGGCGCGGAACGGAGCATGCAGCCACATCGCGTGATCGATACTGGCGAGCTGAATATCGGTGTCGAACAGCAGCTTGCCGTGGGCGATCAACGCGGTGTCCAGAAGCGTGAAGTCCGAAGCATAGGCCAGGAGGCAGTTGTGCAGGCTTTGATCGGCCGCCAGCGCACCGGTCGCCTTCATCCAGACGCTTTGCCGGGGTAGCGCCTTCGTCCGCGTCAGATAGCGGGTGAAGTCGACGGGCCTCATCTCGAAGGGACGGTCGCGCCGCATATAGCTGCGCAGATTTTCTGATAACTGGGCAGCATAACGTTCTTCGAGCTGTTTCTCGTTAGGCAAGTCATCCGGCGAGGGCACATCTGGCATCCCGCTTTGATGCTGAAAGCCTTGCTCGCGCTTCTGGAAGGATACGCTGAGAACGAAAATCGGCCTGCCGTGCTGGATCGCTTTTACGCGGCGTGTATTAAAGCTGGAGCCATCGCGCACCCGCTCTACGTCGTAAATGATCGGCGTGCCCGGCTCCCCGCCCAGCAGAAAATAACCGTGCATCGAATGTGCGAAACGACCTGGCTCGACCGTGCGCACCGCTGCGACAAGCGCCTGTGCGAGCACCAACCCACCATACACCCTCTGCCAGCCCCGCTTCTGCGTTTGCCCGCGATACAGATTTTGCTCTAACGATTCCAAATCCAGAATTTCGACCAGGTCATCGAGCGCCCGATGCGGTGGCTGTGCGGCTTTGTGCTTTTTGGTTGGCATTCCGGCATCCGTTGCGGTCATGTTAGGAGGCAGTAGGCTATTGCCGTAAAGGGAAGGTAGTGCCTCCAGCATGTCAAGATGAGCGGCAGCGCAGCGCACGACGAGAGGACAGCCCATGCGGGTTACGACGGCTGACATCTTGATCGCGGGCGGCAGCTTTGCCGGCATGACGCTAGGATTGGCGTTAGCTCATGAGTTCGGATCCGAGGTCAGCGTCGTAATAGTCGATCGAGCCCATGCGGCAACTGTTGACGATCGCGATCCGCGCGCTTCGGCAATTTCTGCCGGATCTCGAAACCTTCTAATTGCGCTCGATGTCTGGCGGCACTTGGACGACATAGCCGTACCCGTCGCCGCGATCGAATTGACCGACTCGAGCCTCCAATCCGGAGTCCGGCGCCGGCTCCTGACCTATGAGAACACAACGCGCGCTGGCGGTCAGGCATCTTGGATCGTGCCGAATGCTCGGCTTACGGCGGTGCTCGAGCAAGCCGTCGCACGCGCGCCGGCAATCCGCGTGATGCGATCGGTCGCGATACTGGACTTGAAGGCTGGCCCGGCCTCGGCAATCGTGAGACTCGACGATGATAGCGAGCTATCGGCACAACTGGTCGTCGCTGCCGACGGCCGGCGCTCTGCCATTCGCGAGGCTGCCGGCATAAAGAGCGTGCATTGGGGCCATGATCAAACCGGCATCGTCACCACGATTACCCACGAAAGCGATCACCGCAATCGAGCCATTCAGCACTTCCTGCCGGCCGGACCGTTCGCCATGCTGCCACTGCAGGGGGGTTACCGAAGTAGCGTCACCTGGAGTGAAAAGGCGAGTGAAGCCAAGCGCATTCTCACACTCGACGACGAGGCGTTTCTCGACGAGGTCGACCGGCGCGTTGCAGGTCGCCTCGGCGCTGTCACGCTCGATGGACCACGTAAGTCCTGGCCGCTCGAAACGCACCTTGCAAGAAGTTACATCGCGCCGCGTGTCGCTCTCGTCGGCGATGCCGCTCATGGCGTCCATCCGATCGCCGGACAGGGGCTCAACCTAGGGTTTCGCGATGTTGCGGCTCTTGTCGAATGCGTGGCGGATGCAGCCCGCGTCGGTCTGGACCTGGGCAACGCAGATGCACTTGCCCGATATGAGCGTTGGCGCCGGTTCGACGCGACCGTTTCGACGGCGACATTCAGTGGACTGAATCGATTATTCTCGAACGATTGGGCGTTGATGCGTTCAGCGCGCGAAGTTGGTTTGGGCCTGCTCGATCGCCTGCCGATCGCAAAACAAGCGCTTGTGACGGAAGCTGCCGGCTTGAGCGGCGAACTTCCGAAACTGCTGCGAGATCAACCAGCAAATTGAGGACCCAGTGATGCTCACGAGTGCCGCCAAAGGCGTCTACATCATTTCAGCCACGCCGTTTCACGACGATGGGCGCATCGACATAGCCAGCACCGATCGCCTGATCGAGTTCTATAAGGAAAGTGGCGTCGATGGCATCACGGTCCTTGGTATGATGGGGGAAGCCCCGAAGCTTGATGCGGCCGAGGCCCAGGGCTTCGTCAAACAGGTGGTCGGCCGTGCGCGAGATCTGCCAGTGATCGTTGGCATATCGGCGCCAGGTTTCGCTGCCATGCGTGCGCTCGCTGAAAGCAGCATGAACGCTGGTGCGAGCGGCGTGATGATCGCGCCGCCTGCCTCCGTCAAGACCGATGACCAGATCGTCAACTACTATGCCGACGCCGTCAGCGCGATCGGCACCGGCATTCCGTTCGTCATCCAGGATTATCCACTCTCGACCGGCGTGGTGATGGCTAACTCCGTCATTGAACGCATTGTTGCCGCCCACGCTTCGTGTGTGATGCTGAAGCACGAAGAATGGCCGGGCCTGGAAAAGATCAGTGCAGTTCGTAAAGCCCAATCCGAAGGCCGGATGCGTCAAATATCGATCCTCACCGGTAACGGCGGGCTGTTCCTCGACTTCGAGATGAGCCGCGGTGCCGATGGCGCGATGACCGGCTACGCTTTCCCGGAGATGCTCGTTGGCATCTGCCGCCTGATGTCCAGCGGAAAGCGGGACGCAGCGCATGACCTGTTCGATGCGCATCTGCCGCTGGTGCGCTACGAACAGCAGCCCGGCGCCGGGCTCGCCGTGCGAAAGTATGTGCTGAAACGGCGCGGCATCATCGCGTCGGACGCGCAACGCAAGCCGGGGGGAAGTCTGTCGGCTGCGGCGCGAGCGGAGGTGGATTATCTGCTGGCCCGCCTGGCGCGTTCGGAACCTGCCGCAGCAAAGCTGCTTGCGGTCTGACCTACCGTCATGAAACAGTAGTGCAAAATTGCCAAGAACGGCACGGCTCGGTTGCCGGGGGGAATGACGGGGATGGAAAAACGCTCGGTATTCGGTGGCTGGACGCTGCCGCTCGCACTCCTGGCGCCCCAGCTTCTCGTCACGCTAGTCTTCTTCTATTGGCCTGCCAGCCAAGCCGTTTGGCAATCGTTTCTGCTGCAGGATGCGTTCGGTCTGAAGACCGACTTCGTCTGGCTAGAGAACTATCGCGATCTGCTGCAACAGCCCGAGTACTATCGGACGATCGGCACCACCTTGGTGTTCGCTGCCGCTGTAACGGCGCTCTCGCTTGGGCTTGCACTCATCCTAGCGGTCCAGGCCGACAAAGCGATCAAAGGCGCACGGGCCTACAAGACACTTCAGATCTGGCCCTATGCGGTGGCGCCAGCGGTTGCCGGCGTGCTGTGGTTGTTCATGTTCCAACCGTCGCTCGGGCTCGTCGCGCGTTTCATTCGCACCCTCGGCGTCGACTGGAACCCTCTCCTCAACGGCACCCACGCGATGACGCTCGTCATCATGGCCTCGGTTTGGAAGCAGATCAGCTACAATTTCTTGTTTTTCCTGGCCGGTCTCGCAGCGATCCCGCGTGCCGTTTACGAGGCTGCAGCGATCGATGGCGCATCGCCCACGCGCCGCTTCTGGACCATCACTTTCCCGCTACTGTCACCGACCGCGTTCTTCCTGCTCGTCGTCAACATCGTTTACGTGTTCTTCGATACCTTCGGCATCATCGACAGCGTAACTTCGGGTGGACCCGCAAAGGCCACCGAGACGCTCGTGTATAAGGTCTATTCCGATGGCCGCCTTGGCGGCGACCTCGGCTCATCGGCGGCGCAATCGGTGATCTTGATGTTCATGGTTGTCGCCATGACAGCGATCCAGTTCCGGTTCATCGAACGCAAGGTGACCTATTGATGGTTGAGCACCAAGGGTTCTGGCGGAACTTCGTGCCACACGTGATCCTGATCGTTGGCATCGCGATCATCGCGTTTCCCGTCTACCTCTGTTTCGTCGGGTCGACGCACCCGCAAGATTTGATCGCCAATGGCCGCATGCCGGTAACGCCCGGCCCCCTGTTTTTCGAGACCTACTACAAGGCGCTCTTTATCGGCACCAGTGGCACGACGCGCCAGCCGGTGTGGCGAATGCTGATGAATAGCATGCTGATGGCCAGCATCATCGCCTTCGGCAAGATCGCGATCTCGATCCTATCGGCCTACGCGGTCGTGTACTTCAAGTTTCCGTTCCGCATGACCGCCTTCTGGCTGATCTTCATGACGCTGATGCTACCGGTCGAGGTGCGCATCTATCCAACCTACAAGATCGTCGCCGACCTGGGGTTACTGGATACCTATGCCGGGCTGACAGTCCCACTGATCGCTTCGGCAACCGCGACGCTATTTTTCCGCCAGTTCTTCATGACCATTCCGGATGAGCTGATCGAAGCATCGAAACTCGACGGTGCGGGTCCGTGGAAATTCTTCAAGGATACAGTGCTGCCGCTCTCGGTGACGAACATCGCCGCACTGTTCGTGATCCTCTTCATCTACGGCTGGAACCAATATTTATGGCCGCTGCTGATCACCACGCGTGACGACATGCAGACCGTTGTCATCGGCATCAAGAAGATGATCGTGACCGCCGATGCGTTGACCGAATGGAATGTCGTGATGGCCACTGCCATGCTGGCGATGCTGCCGCCGGTAACGGTGGTCGTCCTGATGCAGCGCTGGTTCGTCAAGGGCTTGGTCGAGACGGAGAAGTAACGGCAGATGGCATCGGTAACACTCGACCAGGTGGCGAAGGTTTATGCGGGCGGCGTGGAGGCGGTAAAGGGGATTACGCTCACCATTCCCAACGGCTCGTTCACGGTGTTGCTCGGACCGTCTGGTTGCGGAAAGTCCACACTATTGCGGATGATTGCCGGCCTCGAGACGATCTCGCGCGGTACGATCTCGATCGGCGGCCGTGTGGTCAACGATATCGAGCCCGCCGATCGCGACATCGCCATGGTGTTCCAAAACTACGCGCTGTACCCGCACATGAGCGTCTACGACAACATGGCCTATGGCCTACGCAATCGCGGCGTCGATAGAGCCACGATTGAAGTCCGCGTTGCCGAGGCCGCTCGCATGCTGGAAATTGGCCCGTTCCTAGATCGCAAACCGCGCGCACTGTCGGGTGGTCAACGCCAGCGCGTTGCCATGGGCCGTGCCGTGGTGCGGGAGCCACAGGCATTTCTTTTCGACGAACCGCTATCCAATCTCGACGCGAAACTGCGCGTGCAGATGCGATTGGAGATCAGGCGTCTGCACAATCGGCTGAAGGCGACGTCGATCTTCGTCACGCACGATCAAGTGGAGGCGATGACACTTGCCGATGTCGTCGTGGTAATGAACGGCGGGCGCATCGAGCAGACCGGTACCCCCCTCGACGTCTACCGGAATCCCGCCTCGAAGTTTGTCGCAACCTTCATCGGTTCGCCGGCGATGAACCTCGTCCCGGGCAAAATTATTGAAGCTGGCGTGGTCGAATGTGACGGCGGCGGCCGTTTCCCCTACGAGACCGCGGCATTCAGCGGCGCGGCGGGCCAAGCGGTCGATATCGGCGTGCGCCCGGAGGACATCACGCTCGCCCCGGCCGGCGCCACGCACACCGCTGCGCTCAGTCGCGAGTTCGTGGAAGAACTGGGCGCAACGCGGCTGATCCACGGCCTCGTCGGCGGTCGCTCCGCGATGGTGATGTCGCTTCCTTCGGCTGCAGCGGGCCTCGGCAACGACACCCTCAAGATCCAGGCGCCGGCATCGGCTGTGCACCTGTTCGATCCGGCAACCGGCGGCAACATGCGACGCTAGACAGCTAAGCCTGCGCCTGCTGGAGCTTCCTCTTGTTGCGCATCGGATCGATCTGTTTGGCAGCACCGTTACCGGCCGCCGAGCAATTCTCGTTGCTACTCTCGACAGCGATCGATGAGCGCGGCAGAAGCCGGGTCGCCGGCGGGTTGGAGACCGTCCGTTTGCCACTCACGGCGAGCAGGCATTCGGCGTATAGATCCAGCGCGTAGGCACGGAACTCAGCGCTGTTGGGTTTGGGTCGATCGGGATCCTCGAACATGATGTCGCGCATCAAGTCGTAGGCGACGGCTTCTTGACAGGCTTGCTCGGCCATTACTGTCGGCTCCTGGCTCAACGCGGCACCTCCTTCTTGTTCACAACGGCATACGGCCGGCCGATATTCCATGGCGGCACTTGTGGATGTGGTACATCAGCCGAGTGGTTTTGCTGAATTGGCCACGCCCGGCTTGGCCTCGTTTTGCTTGAAGTGCAGCGTCAGAACGCCGTTTTTCAGCTCGGAGCATTCGACATGCGCCACGAACGGATCCGTCGCCTCGATGTCGGCCGCTTCTGCACATTCGGAAACATTCGTGAACGGCTTCACATGCACGCCGTTGTCACCATTAGGCAGCGCCAGCATTGTGATCATGACGATGATGTTGAGATCCATGGCGTGATCCCTCCGTACAGGGTGGACTTCAATGAGCGGCAGGATCGCTCTGGTTCACGCAAGACTGACTGCTGTCGATATCAGATCAATTGCTGACTGGATCGCTGGCCGTCGCCCGCCGGCCGCGAATCACTTTTGACTTTGCCTAGCTATCTGGGACTCGAAAAATGGCAGGAATCGGATGGAGTTAGGCTCGACCGATTAATATCGGCACTGCCGGCGTTGACGACTTACCGATCCAGCGCTCTCGCAACACGGAAGCCAACCATGTCGTTTCGCGTACCCACCGTAAAGCCGGTACGAAACGCTGCGCGCAGATCTCGTGGGGCATCGTACCACGCTCCACCTCGAACGACCCGCCGCTTGCACTCCCCTGTTGACCGTGATTCGCCGTTCGCCGGATTGCCTGTGTGGGCGTCATTCCAACAATCGTCGGTCCACTCCCACACGTTGCCGTGCACTTGAAACAATCCCCAAGGGTTTGCCTCGTAGGCGTCGACAGGCATAGTCCGGCGGGGATATTCGCCCTTCTCTCCACCACCGTCATATGGCTCACTCGCGCCGTTATAATTGGCTCGATGTGGCGTGATCGACACGCCCCACCAAAATGGCGTCGTCGTTCCAGCGCGAGCTCCGTATTCCCGCTCCGTTTCGGAGAGCAAGCGATATGGCCGGCTGGTCTTGCGTGATAGCCAGGCGACGTAAGATTGAGCCTGATCCCAATCAACGTTGATGACGGGGCGCCGGCCACGCCCCCACCCCTGATCGCCCGGAATGTAGCCGTTGCAGCCGCCGCTCGAAACACACGCGTCCCATTCGTCGAAGGTCACGGCATACTTTCCCGCGGCGAACGGTCGACCGATTTTCACTTCGATTTGCGGAGTTTCGCTACCCTCTTTCCAATTCTCGCGCTCGGGCTCGTCCGCTGGTGATCCGAGCAAGAATGCGCCGCGCGGAATGATCATCATCTCCGGGCAAACCGCCGGGCAATCGCGAAAGCTGGCGCCTGATATCGAGTTCGCGATTGCAAGACCGGCAAGGGCCGCAATGGTCGTCAGGACCACGATACGCGCCGCAGCTGGCAACCGCTGCCACGCCAGCCGAAACTGCTCAATAAGTTTCGACATGATACCGGCCGCCGGTCCGCATTGCGGGCTTGAGGGCGGCCCAATCAAGTCCGTGCTGGCGGCAGACATCGGCAAGCGCTTCGTCGACACCTGCCTCCATACCTTTCAGACCACAGATGAAAATGTGAGTGGCATTCAAGCGCAACAGATCCGACACGCCGGTACTTTCGGCTCGCATGCGATCCTGCACGTATTCCTTAGGTCGATCCGGCACGCGCGAATAAACGAGATGCTTTTGCAGCACCGTCTCCGGCACTTTCTGCAGTGGACCGAAGTAGGGCAACTCCTCTGGCGTGCGGGCGCCGAAGAACATCAAAAGTCGGCCGGTGGCGCCCGGCATGGCACGGCGGCGGCGCTCGGTGAAGGCGCGGAATGGAGCCGAGCCGGTCCCGGTGCAGATCATGATAATGTTGGCTGCGGGGTCGTTCGGCATCAAAAACGTCGCGCCGAACGGACCGGTGATGTGCACCTTGTCGCCCTTTTTGAGGTCACACAGGTAGTTTGACGCCACGCCACCGATCGAGCGCTTCACGGTGAGCGCGATGTTGTTGCCGTTGGGCTTTTCGCCATCGCGCGCCGAAGCAATCGTATAAAGGCGGACGTCATGTGCTCGCCCATCGGGTCGCCACCCAGGAGTTATAACACCGATCGACTGTCCTTCGAGGATCGGCACTACGCTGTCGCCGAAATGCAAAACGATGTGCCGAACGTCACTGTCGCAGGTCGCCGCAGTGAGCCGATAGTTGCCCTGTACGGTTGCAACTGCGGGCATGACGCGGGTGAATAAGTTCACCGAAGGCTTGGCAGCCGAGAGTGGCGCAACCGGCTTGCCACCCGACCCTTTATGGGCTTGCGCGAGCAGGTTCGATACCTCGTCCTCGATGGCTTCCATCGCGGATGCTGTAGCTGCGTCTTCAAATACGTCCTGTTTCGGCAAATCCTGCCAGGAAAACTGCTCTTCCAAGCTGAAGGCGGTCTTCACCACGCGCCAGTTGTCGATCGCCCCGGTCGGGCATGGCGAGATGCAATCCATGCAGTAGTTGCACTTTTCGGCGTCGACCACGTAGTTATTGTCATCGTGAGTAACGGCGTCGATCGTGCAGGTTTCCTCGCACGTGTTGCACCGGATACAGATCTCCGGATCAATCAGATGCTGCTTTTTCAGGGCGAGGGTAATCGAGACCGTGCTCATCCGTCAGTCGCTCTAGGTTTTAACAAACATCATGCACTATTGTGCATGATGTTTGGAGCAATATCCAGCGCGTTCGGAAACGCTTAACGTCTGTCGGCACCTTGCCCAACAAAATTGAAGATCTGCCCGTTGGCAGTTTGAGACAAATCTGCCAACCCAAGAAACAACGGCGCGATCTCGTCGGGCGTCGCCAACGTCGACGGATCCTCGCCAGGAAAAGCCTTGGCCCGCATGGCAGTCCGGATTGGCCCAGGGTTGACGATATTGACGCGAATTGCAGTGGTTTCGATCTCTTGCGCGTAGGTCTTCACCAATGCTTCGAGCCCAGCCTTCGAGACGGCGTAGGGTCCCCAGTACGCATTTTTGGCCGCTGCAGCGCCTGACGATACGAAGATCGCACGGCCTGCATCGCTGCGCCGCAGTAATGGATCGAGTGTACGGATCAGGCGCCAATTCGCGTTGAGGTTGATTTCCATCACGTCGGACCAGGAAGCATTGGTAATGTGGGCAAGCGGTGACAGCGGCCCTAACACGCCAGCGTTGGCGACCAGGACATCGAGTTTGCCCCAACGTTCGAACACACTTGGGCCGAGCGCGTCGACCTGATCAGGCTTACGCAGATCCAGTCGAACAAGTGTCGCCGTGCCGCCGCGCGCGCGCACCTCGTCATCTACCTCTTCCAGAGCGCCCGTCGTCCGGGCAACCATGATGACGTGCGCTCCGGCCTCCGCCAACGCCAGCGTTACGGCACGGCCGATACCACGCGACGCACCGGTGACGAGCGCAGTGCGGCCTGCAAAACGCTTGGTGCCTGTGGATTCGGACGTCATTGTCTCATCTCGCGCCACTCAAGTTTCAATTATCAACCAGCGGCCGGAAAGCGACCCTCGATTGGATATTGCGGATCGTTGAAACCGGGCGTCGACGGATGGCCCGGAGTAACCAGCTTGTTCACCAAAGCCTCGTCTTCCGCCGTCCACTTATAAGCATTGTAATCGGTGTACCCGGTCCATTGCTCGAAGGTACGCGGCCCAGCGATCACCGACGACAAGGCCCGATTGTTGAGCACCCACTGCACCGCAAAATGGATCAGCGAGCCGCCGCGTGCGGAGACATGCTGGCTAAGCTCCTGCGCGATTTTCATGCTCTCGGGGCGCCACTCCGTCTCCATCATCCGCTTGTCGGCACGGCCCGCGCGTGTCTCCGGATCGGCGTTGCTACCGGGCACATACTTCGCGGTCAGAATGCCGCGCGCAATTGGGCTGTAGGAGGCGACACCGAGACCGTAATGGCGCGCCGACGGCAGCAGCTCGACCTCCGGCTGGCGGTTCAGCAAATTATAGTAGGGCTGGAGCGCGACCGGTTGCGGCACGCTTTGCAGGCGACACTGATGTACGATCTCCGGAATATGCCATGCGCGTACGTTCGAAATGCCCCAGGCACCGATTTTGCCGGCGCGCAGCAAGTCACCCATCGAGAAAACGACATCGTCCCACTGCACGTTCGGATCAACCTTGTGGGTATAGTAGAGGTCGATGCGATCGGTCCCCAGGCGAGCGAGACTTATGTCGATCGCGCGCATAATCCAGCGCCTTGAGAGCCCGCCGCCGATAACCCTGCCGGTATCGTCTTTCACGGGATTGGCGAGTTTCGTCGCCAAAATCCAATTATGCCGTTTGGCCTTGATGGCGCGGCCAACGACGGCCTCGGAGCGGCCGTTCGTGTAAACGTCGGCGGTATCGATGAAATTCACGCCGTGGTCATAGCCGTGATCAACGATACGTCTGGCCTCCGGTTCCTCCGTCGGGCCACCGAACATCATGGTACCAAGACATATTTCCGAAACGCGGATACCGGATCGTCCCAGCATCCTGTAGCCCATTTTCGCGTCCGGTTTGGCGGTCATTCAAGTTTCCTCAGGCTGCGCGCTTGATGAGAAAGCGGTACACGCCGCTGGCCTCAGTCTGTTCGACGAGCGTATGTCCACCCGCCTCGCAGAACGCCTTGAAATCGGGTACCGACCCAGGGTCTGTCGCCAGCACCTCAAGTGTAGCGCCGGCAGTCAATTCCGCAATCGCCTTCTTGGCTTTCAGGATCGGCAAAGGACAATTCAGCCCCTTGGTGTCGAGCAACTTATCGGCCACTAATTCTACTCCGTAAATTGGGGACTGATCGATAACGGGCTTGTCACAGCATATTGTGTGCGCCATCGCAAAATGGCTTGTCGTCCGTGCCCTTGCAACCGCACAGGTTGACCGTTCCTGTCGTCTCCGCGACGAACCGCAGCGGAAGGAATGACGATCCCTTGTGCGTGCCGTCGCAAAACGGCTGTTTGGCTGATCGCCCGCACGTGCACCAGAAATAGGCTTGGCCCGCGTTCACCTCCACTTGGTAGGGGCCCTTCTGAGCAATTACCGGTTCGTCGGTCATGGCAGCACTCCGTTATGTGGGAACATTCGGGGAGCGCTACGGGAGAGGTCGTTTCGTCGCGCGTTGACGGCTCTAAGCGAGCGACAACCGCTTGTCCAGATCGAGATCGGGTAACCTCAAGCGGCGGACCGCGGACGGCGGAAGCTCGATGGAGCTGCAATCGGTGCTGCCTTGCGAATGCGCCGCAGTGGATCGGCAAGCCCGGAGCCGATGGTCTTTTTGAATTCGTCGATATGATCCATGAGCCTGATCAGGTTATCGACATGCGTATCCGGTGCTCCAAAAACGATGACATCGGCATCGAGCTCATGCTGACGCGGTGTTTTGCGAGATTTGAGAAACAACCCGACGCCCAGGCGTCCGGACGGCTCGGAGCGAGGATCGTCGGATAGCAGGCCCGACGACGGGACAACCTTTGCGGCTAGAATGTCAGACCACGGATAGGTATCGTCGCCAAGCATCCTGGCGATCGTCAAACCATCTCGGTTCATGGTGACGGTAATCGGCATGATTGCGTTGAGCGCCAGGATTGCCAGCCAACCGGCAGATCCCGCAGTAATCAAAAGTAAGCCCATCAAGGGTAAAGCAACCCCGTGGCTCAGCAATACAATGATAACTTGCAAGACCAGAAGTACGCCCATGACGATTACGACGGTCGCGACAATGCTCGGCCGTCGCGACAACTCGATCGTTTCGACTCCTCCGGCACGGTCGACATTCATTTCCATTGCGGCGCATCAGTCCAGTAGCTGGTCTCGGACCCTTTGGATGGTAGACGGCAATAGTTAACGCAAAGTAAGGCTAATACGCTGACCTAAACAATCTGCCGGCCGAGCAACGCGACTAATCGACAATTGCCTGGTAAACCAGTGCACGGATCATCGGTCGATAGCGCAAGCGCACGAGACCCGGGGTCACGGCCATCCAGACGCAGGTCAATTGCTCTTGCGGGTCGACCCAGAAGTATGTGCCGTAGACGCCCGACCAGTAGTAGTCGCCCTTGGATCCAGCGAGCGCCGAAATGCCAGCTTGGCGCCTCACCGCAACTCCCAGTCCAAACCCATAACCGGCCGATGACGGGTCCATGCTGTCGGCGATGCGATTGCCGGCTTCTGGGCCCAGATGATCGGCAGTCATCAGTTCCACCGTCTTGCGACCTAGAATCGGTTCACCAGTGAGCCGGCCTCCGCGACGCAGGGTTTCGGCAAACTTCAAGTAATCCAATGCGGTTGAAACGACACCACCGCCACCGCTATCCCACTTCATCCGATCATTGGTCGCGTGGTGGACGACGGCCGGTTGTCCGGTCAAAACGTCATTAGGCAGGGCGCGCGCGTATCGTTTCGCAGTTTCAGGCGTCAG
Organism: Hyphomicrobiaceae bacterium; assembly: GCA_031374115.1. Classification (GTDB taxonomy): domain Bacteria; phylum Pseudomonadota; class Alphaproteobacteria; order Rhizobiales; family Hyphomicrobiaceae; genus JAKFWF01. Next base: position 27,808 of record JANMNO010000035.1, read on the forward strand.
CTCGAAGGCGGTGCCGGTCATGCCTAGCGGCTTCCAGATCCGCTCCGAAAGCACGGCATTCAAAGGCTTGCCGGTCGCCGCCTCCACCACCAAGCCGAGGACGTCGGTCGAGAAGCCATACTCCCAAATCATTCCAGGCTCGTGCAACAGCGGCGCCTTTGCCATCGCCGCCAAGAACTCAGATTTCGAGTACTTGACGGATGCGTAGATCGAACTCCCCGGATACAGCTTATGGGCCGGCGTTTGGCCGCGATCGCGGTAGGTCATGCCGGAGGTGTGACGCAGCAGATCTTGAATGGTCGGGTTACGCAACGCAGGTTTCGTGACGAGCGTCGTGCCGCCGGATGGATCGGCGACAACTAGGTCCGCCAATTCCGGCAAGTAGGCTGAGACCGGATCTGCCAGGCCCAGCCGCCCTTCTTCGAGCAACTGCAAGGCCGCGACCGACACCATCGCTTTCGTCATCGAGGCAATGGAGAACACGGCGTCTTTACTCATCGGCGCACCGGCTGCTGGATCGCGCATGCCGAATGCCTCGTGATAGACGACGCGACCGCGCCGCGCGACTGCGAGCACGCCGCCCGGAATGCGATTCGCCGCGATCTCACGAGTAATCGCCTCGGGGATGCGCTTCAGCCGGTCCACCGACATCCCGACCTCGGCCGGCTCCGCTTGTTGAATTGTCACGGCCTCATCCAGCTTTTTCAAGAAGTTCATACCGCCGCTCTCCGTCGCTAATCCATCGATTGCGAACAGATTAGCGGAGAGCATCGCGTCATTGGAAGTGCTTAACGCGTCCGGCGCGGGTTCATGTAAAGATCGGCTTCCTGACGCTCCAGCTTCGGCACCAAGCGCCCAGCGTACACTCCCCGGTACAACGAGCGGATGTGCCGGCGGCAACCGTTGTTGAATGGCAGCATGGCGCAGAACAACTTCAGCACCATGAGCAAACGCTTGTCTTTATGATCTCGCAGCACCCGGCCGCGCCATGTGCCGCCGAGTGAGAGGATGAGGCCGTCGAGCCGACCGACCACGCGGCCGGTCTGGTCGCGTAGCGTATAGTCCTTGCCAAGCGCGAAAATATCGCGTCGCAGCGTGTAGAAATCGAGCTGACCGTCTTCTAGCAGGAAAAATGAAAACTCTTCCGGCATGAACGGCAATTTGTAGGCCGAACGTTCGACGTAGACCATCTGGGTGTGGTCATTCGTATTGATCGAGAATGCCATCACCGGCACGCCGTGTGCACCAAGGGTCAGCTGCAGCGATCGGCCCAGCATCAAGTCCATCGTTGCGTGCCAGTTGAGTTTTTCGCCAAACAGCTTGAATACCAGGCGCTTGTCCATGCCGCTGCTTTTCGCCCACAGCTCCTCGCGATAGCCGAGCAGGCCGGTGCGCTGGCCGTTTTCCGTGACCTCGGCGAAGATATCCATGTCCGATGTGAACTGGCGCGATTTCGCCTTGTTGCGATCCTTCTTCCAGAAACCAAATTCGATCGAGTTCAAGTTGGTGAGCCACACGTCGACTTGAAACGCGTCCCACGGTTCGGATTTGGTGGATGTGCGCTTTGCTTTTTCGGCAGCGCCGACAGGCTTCGGGGCTTTCTTGATGACCTCATCGCGAGCCTCGCGCGCAGCATCTGCCGCAGCGTTGTCGGCTTCGATCGTCCCGGCATTGCTTATTGCAGCCATGGCCGCACCTCCCCACGATAAACGAATCACTAGTCCGAGGTTAACACCGGGGGCGAATTGGGTAGCAAAAGGAGAGGATAAAGCTGAGGACAAGTGCGGGCGTGCTATCCGCGCGCGCCGAAAATCGCGCTGCCGACACGCACGTGCGTAGCGCCAAAGGCGATCGCGGTGTCGAAGTCCGCGCTCATGCCCATGCTGAGACCCGCTAGCCCGAGCTCCTTTGCCCGCTTGGCCAGGAAAGCGAAATGCACGGCGGCTTCTTCTTCCACCGGGGGAATACACATCAAGCCGGCTATCTCCAGCTTCAATTCATTCCTGCACATGGCAACGAACGCAGCGGTTTCCTTGGGCGCGATGCCGGCCTTCTGCGGCTCCTCGCCGGTGTTGACCTGAACGAACAGGTCCAACCGCCGCCCCTGCTTTGCGCACTCGGCGGCAATTGCGCGCGCAATCTTCGGCCGATCGATGGTGTGGATGCAGTCGAACAACGCGACCGCTTCCTTCGCCTTGTTCGATTGTAACGGCCCGATCAAATGCAGCTCGATCCCCGCATATCGAGACCTGAGATCCGGCCACTTCTGCATCGCTTCCTGGACGCGGTTCTCACCGAACACCCGATGGCCGGCTTCGAGAACAGGTTCGATATCGGGCGCGAAGTAGGTCTTCGATACGGCGATGAGATGCGTCGAGCCGACAGGCCGCTTGGCCGCCGTTTCTGCGGCTGCGATGCGGGCTTTGATGGCTTCGAGCGGACTTAACGGCTGCGATAAAGCCACTCTAAGCTCCGGACATAGGGCGCGAACTCATGGCCATCCCCAGCTAATAGCTCCATGTATTTGGTGTGAATAAAAACCTTGTCACGACCGATTTTCTCCTCTTTCAGAATGCCGCTCGCGGCCAGTTGCTTCAGATAGCGCGATGCAGAAACGCGCTTGGCGATGCCTGCCTCGATGAGATGGCCGATGCGCGCGTAGGGCTGCGCAAAAATAGTATCAACCAGCTCGCGCGAGTAAATGCCCGGTGCCTCGATCCGAATGTGTGCAGCGGTATGTTCCATCAACTCGCGGATAGCCCGTATACGCGCATTTGTCCACTTGGCCGTCGTCTCCGCTGCAGTCAGCATGTACAGTACCCATGGCTCCCACTCCCCGCGCAAGGTGACACCCTGCAAGAGCGTGTAATACTGTCCTCTGGTACGCAGAATATGCCGGCTGAGATAGAGCGTCGGAATTTCGAGTAGACCAGCCTGGATCAAGATCAAAATGTTGAGGATACGACCGGTTCGACCATTACCGTCGATAAAGGGGTGAATCGCCTCGAACTGGTAATGCAGAACCGCCATCCGGATCAACGGATCGACCTCGCTTTCCTCGTGCAGGTAGCGCTCCCAATCGGCAAGCAAATCCCGAAGCAGCGGCTCACCTTCCGGCGGAGTGTAGATGATCTCGCCAGTGAAGGAGTTTTTAACCTGGGTGCCCGGGGTGCGACGGACCTCCATTTCGACGCCCTTGATCGCACCGCAGATATCAGTCGCGGTCCGGGTCGTGAGCGGCCGGGCCTTTAGCGCTTGATAGCCGCCGGTGAGCGCAGACCGATAGCGCAAAGCCTCCTTCGCCGCCGGATCATCGGTCTCTTCGGCGCTACCGGCTTCACGAAACAGCACGTCATTTGTCGTGACGATGTTCTCAATTTCGGAGCTATCCTTGGCTTCGAGTAGCGGAATTGTGTTGATGAGAACCGACTGGTCGGGAATGAGCTGTCCAGCAAGCCGTAGCTCGGCGATAGCTGCGCGGGCCGCCACACAGCGCCGCATCACTGCTTTGGTTTCCAGGTCGATGTCGGGCGGTAGGCGGGGAAGGCCGTTATAGGGGCGAGTTGGATCGGGTGACATCGATGCAACCCATATTCTCAAAAATCTGGATTACGTGAACATGAAAGCGCATATACGCATACGTGTGAACGTATACAAGTTGATATGTTCACAAGATCGTTAAAAGTGCACATGTCATATCCCACATGATGATGCCGTAGACATATCCGGCCTGATATGTTCACAAAACTCGATTTCATCGACATATCACGCCTGATATGTCGATGCGATGTACGTATCACACGCTATATGTCCACGTTTTCGCGTTTCGTCGACATATTGCAACCGCCCTCCACGACCCGCTCTTGACCACCCGGCCCTGATAATGGCTGATACCGCCCGAACCTGCATTCCAGCTGCATGAGCCCAATCCATGGCCGCCGATACCGCAACCGAGACTGCACGCGAGCGCTATAACGCTGCCGATCGCGAGCACCATTGGCAAAGCGTGTGGGAGGCACGCGAGACGTTCAAAGCGTCGAACAAGAACAAGGGTCCGAAGTGCTACGTGCTTGAAATGTTCCCCTACCCATCGGGGCGCATCCATATGGGCCATGTTCGCAACTACGCCCTGGGCGACGTGTTTGCGCGCCACAAGCGGTCCAAGGGCTTCAACGTCCTGCATCCGATGGGTTGGGACGCCTTCGGCATGCCCGCCGAGAATGCCGCGATGGAGAAAAAGACCCACCCCGCGAAATGGACCTACGAAAACATCGCGGCGATGAAGAAACAACTCAAGTCGATGGGGCTGTCGCTCGATTGGTCGCGTGAGTTCGCCACCTGCGATGTTGCCTACTATCATCAGCAGCAGCGGCTGTTTCTGGCAATGTACGCCAAGAACTTGGCTTACCGGGGCATGGGTAAGGTCAACTGGGATCCAGTCGACAACACCGTGCTCGCCAACGAGCAGGTGATTGATGGCCGCGGCTGGCGCTCGGGCGCGCTGGTCGAGCAGCGCGAGATGCCATCGTGGTATTTCAGGATCACCAAATACGCCGATGAGCTATTGGATGCTCTCAGCACGCTCGACCGCTGGCCCGAGAAGGTGCGCCTGATGCAGGCCAACTGGATCGGCCGTTCGGAAGGCCTGCTGATGAAGTATCAGTTGTCGGGCGGCGCGCTGCCGAAGCCGAAAAAGTGGTCTGAGCTCGAAGTTTTCACGACGCGCGCCGACACGATCTTCGGCGGCAGCTTTTGTGCGTTGTCGCCTGGCCATCCGCTGACTTTGGAACTCGCCAAGAAAAACAAGGCCCTGCAAGCTTTCATCGAGGAATGCGGGCGCGGTGGCACCTCGGCCGAGGACTTAGCCAAGGCCGAAAAGCTTGGATTCGATACCGGCATAAAGGCCATCCACCCACTGATCCCCGACCGGCAGATCCCGGTGTACATCGCAAACTTCGTACTAATGGGCTACGGCACCGGAGCGATTTTCGGTTGCCCGGCGCATGACCAGCGCGATTACGAGTTTGCCGCCAAATACGGCCTGCAAATCACGCCTGTGGTGATCCCGCCGGATGAAGATCCCAAAACCTATCATCTGCCCGGCAAATGCTACGACGGACCAGGCACGATCGCCAATTCCGGCTTTCTCGATGGCATGACGATCGAGGCCGCACAGGTCGAAGTGGCAAACCGTATGGAAGCCCTCAACAAGGGCAAACGCCGTACCATGTATCGGCTCCGGGATTGGGGCCTGTCGCGTCAGCGCTATTGGGGTTGCCCAATCCCGATCATCCACTGCGACGACTGCGGCGTGCAGGCAGTCCCGGACGATCAACTGCCGGTGAAGTTGCCCGACGATGTGACGTTCGACGTGCCCGGCAACCCGTTGGTGCGGCATCCCACGTGGAAGCACTGCGATTGTCCGGTGTGCGGAAAACCAGCTCTGCGCGAGACCGAGACGATGGACACCTTTGTCGATAGCTCGTGGTATTTTACTCGTTTCACGGCGCCTGACGCCGCTACGCCAACCGACCTGAAAGCCGCCAAGTATTGGCTGCCCGTCGATCAGTATATCGGTGGCGTGGAGCATGCGATTTTGCATTTACTGTATTCGCGGTTCTTTGCCCGCGCCATGGTCGCGACTAAACACATGCCCGCGAAGGTCAGAGAGCCGTTCGCAGGATTGTTCACGCAGGGCATGGTCACGCACGAGACCTACAAGAGCCGCAACGGCAATTGGTTGCTGCCTGGCGAAGTTCGCTTCGAGGGTGAGGGCGATGTTCGCCAGGGCTTCGAAATCGAGACCGGTGCGCCGATTGAGATTGGCTCCGTTGAAAAAATGTCCAAGTCAAAGAAGAACTTGGTGGATCCCGACGACATCATCGCGAGCTATGGCGCCGATTGCGCGCGTTGGTTCGTCCTGTCCGATAGCCCGCCTGATCGCGATGTCATCTGGACGGAGGCAGGTGTTGCCGGCGCGAGCAGGTTCATCCAACGTGTTTGGCGGCTGATCGACGATGTGGCGCCGAAGATCGCGGCCACGAAATCGAAACGGCCCGACACCCTCAGTGCCGGCGCATTCGAACTCCGGAAAGCCGCGCACAAGGCTTTAAGCAAGGTTGCGTCGAGTATCGAAGCGCTCCGGTTCAATGTCGCGGTAGCGCAGATTTACGAGTTCACCAGTGCAATCCAAGCGGCTCTGCCGAAGTCAGGTCCGGAGGATGCTTGGGTGTTGCGGGAGGCGGCTGAATTCCTCGTCCATATGATCGGCCCGATGATGCCACATCTCGGCGAGGAGTGCTGGGCGCGGCTCGGATACAACACCCTGCTCGCCGATCAACGTTGGCCGGCAGTAGAAACAGCCCTTCTCGTTGACGATATGATCACCATTGCCGTACAGGTGAACGGTAAGCGCCGTGACGAGCTAACGATTGCCCGTACCGCCGCCAACGCCGAGGTCGAAGCTGCCGCCCTCTGTTTGGAGGCGGTCGTTCGCGCCATGGAAGGCAAACCGGCCCGCAAGGTGATCGTTGTGCCGCAGAGGATCGTGAATGTCGTTGTCTGACCAGCGTATACCATCGGCAACTACCCGATTCCGCGGGATGAGTTGGCGTGCCGCTCTTGGAACAATACTTGCCAGCTTGGCGCTTGCGGGATGCGAAACGGGTGGCTTTCGGCCGCTTTACGCAACCGGTCCGGCCGGCGAGAGCGTGAATACAAGACTTTCCCAAATCAACATTGCTACCATCCCGAGCCGTGTTGGCCAGCGTTTGCGCAATGATCTGATCTTCGAGAATAATGGTGGCGCACTACCGTCCGAACCCCTGTACCGGCTCGACATTGCAATCCGCGAATCGCTGGTTTCGACACTCGTGCGGTCGGACGGCGAAGCCGCGAGCCAAATCTACAATCTCGATGCAAAGTTCAAGTTGTATCGCTTGTCCGATAAGAAGATGATCCTCGAAGGCACAAGCTTCGGCCGGGCCGGCTTTGAGCGTTACACGAACATCTACTCAAACGTTCGCGCTCGCGAGGACGCGGAAAATCGCGCCGCCAAGACGATCGCGAGCGACATGCGAAGCCGCCTTGCAGCTTTCTTGTCGACGCAAGGTTGAAGACGGGACACGAGCGCCATGGTCGCGCTGAAGTCTTCCGACGTACCGAATTTTCTCAAGTCGTTCGATAAGCGTATCGAGAGCATTCTCGTGTTCGGAACCGACCCCGGTATGGTGTCGGAAACGGCGCGCTTGATCGCGAGCAGATTGGCCGAGGCCGAAAGCCCGCCCGGCGAGATTCTCCGGATTGAGGACGCCGATCTCGAAACCGATCCGGACCGCTTGAGCGTCGAGCTCAAAACGGTTCAGATGTTCGGCGGACCAAAAATCGTACGCACCACAGCGAGCCGCCGGGTAACGGCTCTAAGTCTCAAGTCGCTGGTCGAAGGCGGTATGACCGGAAGGTTGGTGGTCGAAGGCGGCAACTATAAAGCCGACGACGCCATGCGGGCGCTATTCGAAAAAAGCCCGAAGGCCGCAGCCATTGCTTGCTACCCCGATACAGCTGCCGATCTGGAGCGGCTCATTCGCGAAGTGCTGGGTGATGCCAAGCAAACGCTTACCCCCGATGCCCGGCAACTACTGCTCGCCAGACTCGGCGCGGATCGGGCCTTGTCTCGCGCCGAGGTCGAGAAACTGTCCCTCTACGCAGTGGGCAAATCGACGATTGAAGTCGAGGACGTCGAAGCGATCGTCGGCGACGCTTCCGAGCAGACCACCGACCGCATTATCGAGAGTGCTGCTACCGGCAAGACTGCAATCGCAGTTACCGAATTCGATCGTGCGGTTGCGGCCGGGGACAATGCGCAAGTCATAATTGCCGCGATTCAACGCTATTTCCATCGTCTTCATCGGGTCCGCGCCGCCATCGACCAGGGCCGCTCATTCGATGACGCGACGCGCAACTTACGTCCGCCGATCTTCTTCAAGCAGAAGGGCGCGTTTCAAGCCCAGTGTTCGCTGTGGACCACCGACCGCCTCGCAGACGCTCGCAGCCGCATCGCCCGAGCGGCCCATGGGGCGCGGCGCGGCGGCGATTTAGAAGAGATCATCGCGGAGCGTTTGCTGATCGAATTGGGAGCTCTCGCGAACGCAGGGCAGGTGAAAGCATAACCGCGTTTTTAGCCGCGCATAGCCGCCGGCTCGCCGCAAGAGAGTCGCTATGCGCGACTATCAAGGCAACCGATTGCGCTTCAAATCGTCCTGCGTATTCCAGAACAGGAAGTCCGGCCCCAGCGTGCGGATATCCGGTGCACCCATTTGGGTCATCACGCAACCGACTTCCTTGCTGATCATATCGACTGCATGACGTGCGCCAGCCTCGGCTCCAGCAGTGACACCGTACAACGTCCAGCGGCCCACGAAGGCGAATTTGGCGCCCATGCAAAGCGCTGTCACGATGTCGGAGCCGCGACGAATGCCGCTGTCCAACATGAGTGTCATGTTGTCGCCGACCGCATCGCGGATCGCCGGTAGAACCTCGATCGGGGCAGGTGCACGATCGAGTTGGCGGCCGCCGTGGTTCGACACCATGATGCCATCGATACCCATCGCTTCTGCACGCTGGGCATCGGCTGGATGCATTATGCCTTTGATCACCAACGCGCGTGGCCATTGTTTGCGAATCCGCGCAATATCATCCCAACTGGTGGCATCGCGCGCTTGTGCCGAGAAGAAGTCGGCTACCTGTTCAGACGTCGAACCGGCAGGTGCGTAGGGCACCCAGTTCGGCACGATCTGCTCCCGTCGCGTTCGGCGGTAATACTCAAGCATCCAGGCCGGATGGCGCAGTGCTTCGACCTTCGACGATAGGGTCGGCTTGATCGGCCTGGAAAATCCATTCCGCATGTTGCGTTCGCGCTTGGCCATGCCGGGCACATCAACGGTGATCACGAGCGCCGCGCACCCGGCCCTATCGGCGCGACGGATCATGTCGTCGGCGATGCCGCGATCTTTGGCCTGATAAACCTGATACCACCCGTGATCGGGCGCAACCTTCGCCATCTCCTCGATGGTGGCGGTGGCGGCACCCGACATGATGAAGGGAATGTTGGCGTCGCGCGCAGCCCTGGCCAGCATCATGTCCGCGCCATGGCGAAACAGCCCAGCAGCTCCTGTTGGTGCGATACCGTATGGTTGGGAATACTTGCGGCCGAATAGCGTCGTCGAAGGGTCGATCCTGTTGACGTCGACCATATACTTCGGCACCAGGCGCACGTCGCTGAAGGCGCTGTGATTGCGCACAAGTCCTTCCTCGCCATCGACCCCGCCTTCGATGAAATCGTGCATAATCCGGGGCAGCCGCCGGCGCGCCAGCCGCTCAAGATCGCCGTAGTTGATTGCCGATTCAATGCCCAAAGTGTGCGCTCCCCGTGTGCCTGATCACAAAGTGCCGACGACAGACCGCCGACGCAAGAGGCGTAGACGCAGAGGTGCCGCTAATATCCATCTGTGGCAAAGCGTTTAGAGACGCGTCTCCTACTTTCGCCCTTCCAATATCCCGCAATTCTGTTATTGTGCGCGCGTGCGGATGCTGGCGGCTGTGAGGTCTGTCAGCAACGAAGCCCTTCGGTGCCCAACCGACACGGCCAAACACCGCGTCAGCGCATCCCCTGCGCCCCCTTCATAGACAATTGCCGGCTCGGCCCACACCTCTCACCCACCTGACCTGCCAGAGCCCGCATGGAGCCCTCCAATGGCCGAAATGAAATTACAGGACTTAAAAGCAAAATCTCCAACCGAGATGATGGCGTTTGCCGATGAGCACGCTGTCGAGAATGCCAGCACGTTGCGCAAACAAGAATTGATGTTTGCAGTCCTCAAGCAGCTGGCATCCAAAGATATAGAAATTACCGGCATAGGCGTTGTCGAAGTGCTGCAAGACGGCTTCGGCTTTTTGCGCTCGCCCGACGCCAACTATTTGCCTGGCCCCGATGATATTTACATTTCCCCGACCCAGATCCGCAAGTTCGCCCTGCGTACCGGTGACACCGTCGAGGGCCAGATCCGCAGCCCCAAGGACGGCGAACGCTACTTCGCGCTGCTAAAGGTCAATCAGATCAACTTCGAGGATCCCGAGAATGCGCGCCACAAAGTCAACTTCGACAATCTGACGCCGCTCTATCCGACGCAGTGGTTGAAGATGGAAATCGAGGATCCGACGATCAAGGATCTGTCGGCCCGCGTGATCGACATCGTTGCTCCCATGGGCAAGGGTCAGCGGGCTCTGATCGTTGCCCAGCCACGGACGGGTAAGACCGTGCTGTTGCAAAACATCGCGCACGCGATATCGACCAACCATCCCGAGTGCTATCTGATGGTGCTCCTGATCGACGAGCGGCCGGAAGAAGTCACCGACATGCAGCGCACGGTGAAAGGTGAGGTCATCGCATCGACATTCGACGAACCGCCAAGCCGGCACGTTCAGGTTTCCGAGATGGTCATCGAGAAAGCCAAGCGGCTCGTCGAGCACAAGCGCGACGTGGTGATCCTGCTCGACTCCATTACCCGTCTTGGCCGCGCCTATAACACCGTGGTTCCCTCGTCCGGCAAGGTTCTCACGGGCGGCGTCGACAGTAATGCCCTGCAGCGGCCGAAGCGCTTTTTCGGCGCAGCTCGTAACATCGAAGAGGGTGGCTCGCTGACAATTATCGCAACGGCGCTGATCGAAACCGGCAGCCGCATGGACGAAGTCATCTTTGAAGAATTCAAAGGCACTGGTAACTGCGAAGTCGTGCTCGACCGCAAGGTCTCCGACAAGCGGGTGTTTCCGGCGATCGACATCTCGAAGTCGGGTACGCGCAAGGAAGAGCTGCTGGTACCTCGCGACCAACTCAAAAAGATGTATGTGCTTCGCCGTATCCTCAACCCCATGGGCACGATGGACGCCGTCGAATTCCTGGTCGACAAGTTGCGGTCCACCAAGACCAACGGCGAGTTCTTCCAGAGCATGAATACTTGAGATTGTTCGTAAGACATGCTGGGCGGCCTTCGCCCGGCATGCTAATATCGGGCCATGATCGCGTTGCCGCAACATCGCATGACCGCCGACGAATTTCTGGCCTGGGCCGAAGCTCTGCCAAGAGAGGCAGGAGGCTTTGAACTGATGGACGGCAAAGTCATTGTTACGCGCGAGCCTGCCGGACAACAATCCGAGCGCTCCCAACATTGGGAAGCGAAGAGCGTGATCTATCGGGCGCTCCATGATGCAATCAAGCGTGCCGAACTGCCGTGCTATGCCACCCCTGATGGGGCTAGCGTCAAGATGGCGAATGATCGTGTGGTGGGACCCGACGCATTGGTTTATTACGGCGAACGCGTACCGCCGGATAATCTGTATGTCCCTAATCCAGTCATCGTTATTGAAGTCCTATCACCAAGTACTGCCAAGTACGTTGCCACTGATAAGCTCCTTGCATACTTCAACCATCCGTCTATTCAGCATTGCTTGATCGTTGATCCGGACAAGCCCTTGGTGATCCATCATCGGCGTGGGACGGCTGATCGATGGATGACGCGGATCGTGCCATCGGGCGAGCTTCGTCTTGACCCACCCGGTCTCGATGTCGACCTGACAGAGCTGTTCGAGCGGAACTGAAATCCATGTCGCAATTACGGAATTCTCTCGGCCAGCCGATCGGCGCTGCCCTGCCCGACTGGACACCACGTCCGCGCCCACCGCACACGCCGTTGATCGGCCGTTTCTGCCGGATCGAGAAGCTCGATCCAGCGACGCATGCCGCCGATTTGTTCGCGGGC
>JANMNO010000084.1:0-4230 GCA_031374115.1 Hyphomicrobiaceae bacterium
TCTGCGAACAAATGGCGCGCGAGATGAGCCGGTGGAATCCCGGCACGGCGTTCGTCGGGTTTCGCATCTCGAACATCTTCGAAGCGCCCGACTATGACCAGATCCCTACGTTCTGGGACAACCCGGATCTGCGTAAATGGAACATGTGGAGCTGGGTCGACTCGCGCGACGTGGCGCAGGCGTGCCGGCTGGCGCTGACATCGGATCTGACCGGCGCAGAGGTGTTCACCATCGCCGCCGCCGATACGCTGATGAAGACACCGAGCCGGGAGCTGATGGCGCGGTGCTTTCCGCTTGTGAAGGTGCGCGACTGCCTCGGCGAGTTCGAGACGCTTCTGTCGATCGACAAGGCGCGCCATATGCTGGGCTACGCACCGCGACACACGTGGCGCAGCAGCGTTTGACCTATCAAGCACACTGACCGGTGCCGGCGTCGAAACCCGATGCGTCACATCGAGAATTGGCGGGGGCCGAATGCAAACGCCTGCTTACCGGAGTCTCCGGCTAGATCCCGATCGTATCCGTTGTGCTGCTGGAGCTCATGATCATGCGCGGGATTGCGTAAGCCCTGCTTTTGCATTTATCTTTCGCGGGGGCGCCAAGCCCGAAGCCCAGCAAGCGGACAGCAATACGCAGGCGCCTTGAACCCAACAGGGAGGCAGCGTCATGAATATGCGGCCGGATCCGACGTTCCACGCGTCGCCAAAGCTGGCGATGGAAGCGCCGGTTGAAAATTTTGCCTACACTCTGCTCCTCAGCCCCGATTTCTCGAAACCCGATGCTCTTGCCGTCATCGACGTGAAGCACGGCTCACCGACCTATTCGCGGATCGTCCACACGGTGACGATGCCGAACAAAGGCGACGAGTTCCATCATTTCGGCTGGAACGCCTGCTCGTCGTCGCTGTCGCCGCTTACCGGCCACGCGTTCCTCGAACGGCGGTACCTCATCATCCCGGGAATACGCTCATCGCGCATCTATGTCGTCGATACGAAGCCCCATCCCACGCAAGCAAAGATCCACAAGATCATCGAGCCGGAGGAGGTCTTCAAGAAGACTGGCTACTCGCGGCCGCATACCGTCCACTGCGGCCCGGAGGGCATTTATGTCAGCACGCTGGGCGGCGGCGGCAAGGATGGGATCGATGGTCCACCGGGCATCTTCATCATGGATTGCGAAACGTTCGACATCCTGGGACGGTGGGAAATCGACCGGGGGCCGCAGACCAAGCATTACGATTTCTGGTGGAACCTGCCGCGTGATTACATGGTGACCAGCGAATGGGCGCTCCCGCCTCAGTTCGAGAATGGCATCGTTGCCGAGGACCTGCTTTCGAACAAGTATGGCCACAACGTCCATTTCTGGGATCTGCGAGCGCGCCGCAATGTGCAAACGATCGACCTGGGCGCCAACCATCAGATGCCACTGGAAGTGCGCCCGGCGCATGATCCGGTGCGGGAGTACGGTTTCCTAGGTGTCGTCGTCGATACGACCAACCTAGAGGGCTCGATCTGGACCTGGTGGCGCGAGGGCGGCCAGTTCCACATCGAAAAGACCGCAGTCATTCCGCCTGAACCCGCGGACAAGGGTAAGCTTCCGCCCCTTCTGCAAGGTTTTGGCGCGGTACCGCCGCTGGTCAGCGATATCGACCTGTCGATGGACGACAAGTTTCTTTACGTTGCCTGTTGGGGAACCGGCGAGATGCGCCAATACGATGTCTCCGAGCCGCGCAAACCGAAGCTCACGGGTTCGGTCCACATTGGTGGTATTGCGCGTCGCACGCCCCACCCGAGCGGGAAAACATATGCCGGCGGTCCGCAGATGGTCGAGATCAGTCGCGATGGTAAGCGGGTGTACTGGACCAATTCGCTCTATTCGACTTGGGACGACCAGTTCTACCCCGACGGTGTACCGGGGGCGCAAGTGATGGCCCACGCGAGCCCGAGTGGCGGGCTCGAACTGGCGACAGATTACTGGGTGAACTTCCCCGACGGCTATCGGGCCCATCAAATCCGGCTTGAAGGCGGCGACTGCTCGACAGACTCGTTTTGCTATCCCTCGGTCTGAGCTTGAGTGGCATCGACTGGGCGCTCATAGGTTTGTGGCTGGCAGTCATCGCAAGCGGCCTCTTCCACGGGGTCAACCCTGCAATGGGTTGGCCGCTCGCCGTTTCAGCGGGCATGATGGAGAAGAGCCCACGGGCCCTCTTTAGCGCACTGGCATATCTAGCCGCCGGGCATCTGCTTTCAATGCTTGTGATCATCGTCCCGTTCGCGCTGGTGGCCTCGCTCGCCTTCTGGCAATGGCAAATTCAGATCGGCGCCAGCGCTCTTGTCGTCAGCTTCGGCGTATTCCAGCTGATCAGGCGGCGCCATCCGCGCATGTTGACCCGGATCGCACCGCAGCAGCTTGGCCTGTGGTCATTCGCCGTGGCGATTGCCCACGGCGCCGGCTTGATGCTACTGCCGATCTATCTAGGGCTCTGCGGATCGGATAATACCGGCATGGGGCATGCGGCAGCGGGGATGCTGATCAGCACCAATCTTGGCACAGCGCTGCTCGTCTCCCTCGCCCACTCGTTAGCCATGCTTGCTGCAGGCGGAATACTAGCTTGGCTGGTCTATCGGTATTTGGGTTTGAAACTCATCGCTCGGAGCTGGTTCAACGTCGACGGAATATGGGCGATGAGTTTGATCCTCGTCGGTGCACTTTCCCTTGCGATCAACGCGGCGGCAATACGTTAACAGTATTGGATCCGCACTCGACTTGGGACTCGCGTGATGCTAATTCTACCGGTCTGCTTGATCGACAGTATTTTGGAATTTGCCGTGGTAAAGGAAAAAATTAAACTGGCGGTGATCGACGATCACCCTCTAATGCGTGACGGCATTGAACAAACGCTGAGAAAAGAAGAGGCATTCGAGGTAATCGAAGGTGGCAGTTCTGCTGACGACGCAATTAGAATTGCAAATACATACAAGCCACACTTAATGGTGCTTGATATCAATATGCCGGGCGGGGGCTTGACGGCTGCGCGGGCGATTGGCGAGCAACACCCGGCTGTGCGAACAGTGATTCTAACGATCTCGGAACAACATGCGCACGTTACGACCGCATTAGATGCTGGGGTTCGAGGATACGTTCTAAAAGGCATCAGCGAGGCCGACTTTTTGAGTTCTATTTGGACAGTGTTGGCCGGTGAAGCTTACATTACGCCGGCTTTTGCGGCACGCCTCCTGTCTTTGTCACACACCAAGGCCAACAGCGACAGCGATAAGGCCGCTTTCTTGCATCCATTAAGCGCGCGCGAGCGAGATGTTTTGAAAGAGCTCTCGCAAGGCCTCACAAATAAAGCAATTGCCGCCAATCTCAATCTCACCGAGCAAACCATAAAACATTACATCAGCGCGATACTGAAAAAAATGAAAGCTCGCAATCGGGTGGAAGCCATTCTCGCCTATAAACGGGCCACTAACGGCACACCCTGACGCTGTCATCTCACCCGCCAAGCACGGATTGAATTGCTGATCGTCGACAAAAGTCGCGGATGCTCGCTCGTTTGCCGGCATTTTCCTTGGGACCGCACGTTCGCAGCTCGAGAGAACTTAAGTCTGATCCATGGTCCGCCTTGCGTTCCCAGAAACGCTAGACCGAGTCCCCTATCAGCGCCCTTGAATTTTCACATAATTTGGCGCGATCAGGCATCAGCGCTCGATTTTTGAAACTTGCACCTCGGCCATTCTTGCATTCAGCGGCCTCGTCTCGACGAGACTCACGAATACGCGGCATTTAGTTTCGATAGTCCCTGGCGTTTCGCCATCTGAACGCACTAGCGTAACGGAGTACTCCCATGGCCAATTACAACACCAGCTTCGTCGTCAACGCCGCCGACCTCGCCAAGATCCTCGAGCAGATCAAGATTGCGGAGCGTCATGCGGCGGGCGAGAACCTAGTTGATATCATTGGCCAGGACAGTGCACTACTGCCAGTGGGGCTGCGGACCGTCGACGGCAGCTACAATCACTTATTGCCGGGACAGAGCCAGGTCGGCGCGGCCGATGAGCTCTTCCCGCGGCTGCTGCCGCCCGTCTACATCAACGAAGCCGATGGCGACACGATGCCGTTGGGCGGCCCCCTCGTTGTAACCAATACCAACTATGATCCGACGATCCCCGGAGGCGTCGTAGGCGGGATCAATCAACACAGCGTGGCCGATGCCGATCCGCGCAT
>JANMNO010000096.1:0-3673 GCA_031374115.1 Hyphomicrobiaceae bacterium
GCGTGACGGCGACCCGATCGGCGTGATCACTCTATCCCGCAAAACGGGACAGTTCACCGAGCGACAGATCGAGCTCGCCGAAACTTTCGCCGATCAGGCCGTCATCGCGATCAACAACGCGCGGCTGTTCGAGGAGGTGCAGCAGAAGAACCAGGCGCTCACCGTCGCCAACACCCAGCTCAGCGAGGCGCTCGAGCAGCAAACGGCGACGAGCGATATCCTGCGTGCCATTGCTCGTTCCCCCACCAATATTCAGCCGGTATTCGATACCATCGCGAGCAGTGCGGCCCGCCTTTGCGAAGGGTTCGACGTGGTCGTGTTGCGGGTGGATGGGGACGTCCTGCGTCTCGTCGCTCACCATGGCCCAATCCCGGCCGGCGACATCCCGCTTCACCGTGGAACCGTGGGCGGCCGCACCGTGATCGAGCGGCGCTCGATCCATGTTGACGACCTTCAGATCGAGATCGACGATTTCCCGGAAGGCAGTGCCCTGGCGCGGGAGTTCGGGAATCGGACCCTCCTCAGCGTTCCGCTGCTGAAGGACGAAGTCGCGATCGGCAATATCCAGGTCCGCCGAAATGAGATCCGGCCCTTCTCGAGTCAGCAAATGAACCTGCTCGAGACCTTCGCCGACCAGGCGGTGATCGCGATCGAAAACGCGCGGCTGTTCGAGGAGGTGCAGGCGCGCACGCGGGAGCTGACGGAGGCGCTGGAATATCAGACCGCGACCAGCGAGGTGCTCGGCATCATCAGCCGCTCAAAATTCGATCTGCAGCCGGTATTCGACGCCATTGTCGAAAGCGGGCTTGAGCTATTTCCTGGTGCCGCAGTCCTGATCACGCTCCCGGACGGCGACACGGTGAAGGCCGCGGCCGTGGCTGAGTCCGACCCCGCGCGGACCGAGGCCATCAGGCGCAGGTTTCCAGTTCCCCTCACTCGCGCCTACATGCACGGCATTGCCATTCTCGATCGCAGGGTGGTGGACATTCCCGACGCCACCAGCGTGCCGGCCGAGTTGGCCACCGGGGCCCAGACCTTTTTGGCGAGCGGCAATAGGGCGATCACAATCATGCCCATGATGCGGGGCGATGATGCGATCGGCGCCTTGAGTGTATTGCGTCTCGCACCCGGTCCGCTCTCGGTGAATCAGATCGAGCTGCTGCGAACCTTCGCCGATCAGGCCGTGATCGCGATCGAGAACGCCCGCATGTTCGAAGAGGTGCAGGCGCGGACGAAGGAGCTGCAGGAGGCGCTCGAGTACCAGACGGCGACGTCCGAGGTGCTGGGCGTCATCAGTCGTTCTCCGACCGCTGTACAGCCGGTTTTCGACACGATTGTCGAAAGCGCCGCGCATCTGTGTGGGGCTGTATTCAGCAATGTCCAACTGTACGATGGCAGCCAACTCCATGTGGTCGCCACGCACAACTTTGCGCCTGAAACACTCGAGCAATTCCGCCAACTCTACCCCATGCCACCAAGTCGATCGCAGCTCGGTGGTCGCGCGATACTTTCGGGCATGGCCGTCCATGTCGCAGACGTGCTGGCAGACCCGGAATACTTGCACGATTTCGCGTTGACTGGCGGCTTCCGCGCCATGCTCTCGGTTCCCATGCTGCGCGAGGGGAAGTCGATTGGCGTCATCACCGTAGCAAAGCGTGAGCCGGCTCCGTTCTCAGACCGGCAAGTCGCCCTGCTTCAGACCTTCGCCGACCAGGCCGTGAGCGCGATCGAGAACGCGCGGCTGTTCGAGGAGGTGCAGGCGCGGACGCGCGAACTGACAGAAGCGCTGGAGCAGCAGACGGCGACTTCCGAGGTGCTCGGCGTCATCTCGAGCTCGCCCGGCGACCTGGAGCCCGTGTTCCAGGCCATGCTAGCCAACGCGACCCGCATTTGCGAAGCCAAATTCGCTCTTCTGCTTCGATGCGAGGGCGATGCGTTTCGCACTGTCGCGTTGCACGGCGTTTCGCCAGCGTTTGCCGAAGAGCGGCGGCGCAACTCGTTGCTACCGCCCAATCCCGGAACTGCGCTCGGGCGTATGGCCGCGACGAAACAGACGGTCCAGATCGCCGACGTAGAGGTCGAGCCGGCATATCGCAACGATCCGACGCGGCTCGCACTCCTGAATCTCGGCGGCGCCCGTACCGTTGTCGCGGTTCCGATGCTCAAGGAGAACGAGCTGGTCGGCGCCATCGTCGTCTACCGCCAGGAGGTGCGCCCGTTCACCGACAAGCAGATCGCTCTGGTTACGAGCTTTGCGCGCCAGGCCGTCATCGCCATCGAGAACGCGCGCCTGCTCGACGAGCTTCAGACTCGCACGCGCGAACTTGCCCGCTCGGTCGAGGAGCTGCGCGCCTTGGGCCAGGTGGGCCAGACCGTGAGCTCCTCGCTCGACCTAAAAGTGGTGCTGCCGCATATCCTCGAGCACGCCTGCGCCATGTCCGAGACGGGGGGAGGGGCGATCTACGTATTTGACAAGGTGCGCGGTGAGTTCGATCTCGAGGCCGACCACAACATGAGCGTGGAGATGATCGCGGCCGTGCGTGAACAGCCGATCCGGCTCGGCGAGAGCGTCGTCGGCCGGTGTGCCGAGCGGCGCGAGGCGGTGCAGCTCACCGACCTGGCCGAGGCGCTGCCGCACCCGCTGTACGACATGCATATCAAGTCGGGCGTACGCGCCCTGCTCGCGGTGCCGCTGCTGCGCCAGGCTCAGGTGGTCGGTGCCCTGGTGGTGCGCCGCCGCCAGCCGGGCGAATTCCCGGCGGCCATCGTCTCCCTGATGCAGACCTTTGCCAACCAGTCGGCGCTCGCCATCCACAACGCCCGCCTGTTCCACGAGATCGAGGAGAAGGGCCGCGAGATCGAGATCGCCAGCCAGCACAAGTCGCAGTTCGTCGCCAACATGAGCCATGAGCTGCGCACCCCCCTCGCCGCCATGCTCGGCTACGCCGAGTTGCTGCAGGAAAACATCTACGGCGCGCTGCCGGCCAAGGCGACGCCGATCGTCGAGCGCATCCAGTCCAACGGCCGCCACCTGCTCGGGCTGATCAATACCGTGCTCGACATCTCCAAGATCGAATCCGGACAGTTCAAGCTGAACCTCTCCGAGTATGCGCTGGGCAGCATGGTCGAGAACGTTCGCGTCGCCACCGAGTCGCTCGCCGAGGGCAAGAGGTTGGCACTCGAAATGGACGTTCAGCAAGGCATCCCGTACGGTTTTGGCGACGAGCAGCGGCTGACGCAGGTGCTGCTCAATCTGGTCGGCAATGCCATCAAGTTTACGGATTCGGGCGAGGTGCGCATCACGGCCGCCCTCAGGGACGGCAGTTTCACCGTCGCCGTCAGTGACACCGGGCCCGGCATCCCGCCACAGGAACGGCACCGGATCTTCGAAAAATTCCACCAGATCGACAGCTCCAACACCAAGACCAAGGGCGGTTCCGGGCTCGGGCTGGCCATTGCCAAGCAAATCGTCGAGATGCATGGCGGCCGCATCTGGGTGGAGTCAACATTGGGCAGGGGCGCAACCTTCCGCATGCAGCTTCCAGTGCGGGCCGACCCGTCCGAGGCAGGTGCCGCATGAGCAAGCGCATTCTTGTCTGCGAGGACCAGGAGGATCTGCGTGCCATTCTGCGCGATTTTCTCACCGCCTCCGGCTATGAGGTGATTGAGGCCG
>JANMNO010000097.1:0-3791 GCA_031374115.1 Hyphomicrobiaceae bacterium
ACTGGATCGCCGGATTGGCGAGCCTCGTCCTTGTTGAAAAGGTTGCGCCGGCCGGGCCAAGGATCGGTCGAGTCGTGGGGTCGGCCTTCATTCTGTGGGGCGCTGGTGTGTTGTTTCACTTCATCTCGTGAAGAGGCCTACGCACGTCAGATCATCAGATGACGAAATGTTCTGCTTTGGGTCCAGGCGCGTCGATCGCGCCGGTGCCGCGCTCCGTCAGCCCATACCTCAGCTACGGACATTGCACGGCACTTTGTCGCACTTCGGCAGCTCTTCCCCCGATCGCGTTGGCCTTCGATCCGTGAGCCTCTGGCAGAGGTGGGCCACTTTCTGCCGTCACTTGCTCATTGAGACGAGCTTGCAGTTCGTCCGGTCCTTGGTAGGTTAGCGGAAAGTCAGGATGACGCTGCAATGGCGGAGGCTAAGCGATCAGCGACATTGGCGAGCGGTACCGATATCCGGATAATGTAGAATAGTTGCGAGCGGGGGCGAGCCTTGTGACGCGCCACACGTGCCTTTATTCGAAACCCATTGCTTTTGAATGGTCTGGGCGCTAGGCGAGGAACATGACCCGAACGTGCTGTTGGGCGTCACCCCCGAAACCGCGGTCACTTTAGCTGCAGGGTTGCGACAAGGAAGTCTTTGATTGCCTTGACCACCGCGGCATGCGCCTGTGCGTCGTAGGCGACAGTGACACCGCGCTCAACGCACGGGTCGCTGGCGTAGGTGAACGGCTGCTTGGTCTGGCTGTTCACGATGCGCCCCCCCGGCGTCTCCTCCAGCGTGGGACAGCCGCGGGTCGTCTGCGCTTGCGGGAGCTTGACCGGGTCCTTCAGCGCCGGGTTGTCGAAGACGTGATGTGCGCCGGGATACTCCGTCAGCGTAATGTCCTTTCCGGCTTTCCTGAGGTGCTCGACGTAGGCGCGGCATCCGGCGGCGGGGACGTAGTCGTCCGCGGCGCCGTGGAAGATGCGGATCGGCTTGTCCGCCACATCCAGCCCGTCGATGAAGATCCGGTTACAGGTCGGGTAGAGCCCAATGTGACCGGCGAATGTGAGGCCACCCGCCGGGCCGTGCATCGCGGCGAACCGCTTAAGAGCGGAGTAGTGAGCCGCCCCGCCGCCGCGCGAGAAACCCATGACAACAACCCGCGCCGGGTCGATCCGAGGGTGCTTGCCGAGCAGCTCGAGTGCGCGGTAGGCGTCGCCGATGTGAGCCCAGCGGGCGAGCTGGTCCTGGTCGTTCTGAGTGCTGGTCAAGCCGCGGCCGGTGAAGCTATCGACGATGAAAGTCGCGACGCCGAGGGTGGCGAATTCGCGTGCCCAATTGTCCTGCAGGCCCGACGGGCCGCCCGAGCCGTGAAGCAGGATCACGGCCGGCAGCCGGTCGGTGCCGGTGCGTGGGATCCGGAGCTCGCCGCTGATGGTTGCCGGCTTGGCGTCCTTCTTCCCGGTCAGGAACTCCTGCTCGGTCGGGGTCTGGGTCTGGATCGCATGCAGTTCGAGTCTTGCAATCTGCGCGGTGACCGAGCTGATCGGGAACACCGCATTGATGGCTAGAGACCAAGCAAAAAGCGCAAAGCCGGCCTTGCGGGAGAAGCTGACGTGCATAATAGCCTCCTATGGAAACCCGCTGCTGTAGTGACGTCCAAAGGCTAGCATTCTGACTGACAGCAGAGAGCGGGGCGTGTCGGATAATGTTAAGGGTTCGTTCTGTGGCCTACGACGTCGTGCCTTCTCCTGACGCGATGACTGTAAGCGGACTAGGCCGGGCCGCACAAGCTACTCGGTCGCGACTTCAGCAACGGGTCAGGAGGGTCGGTCGCGCCGCCGTAACGCCACGCTCGAACCTCATCTGGAAGCTGCCAGTCCGGCGCGATCTTGACAAGTCTGGCAGCTGGTCCCCCGATACCGTCCGGACCGGCGCCGAGGGTGGTTCGAGTCATGTGGGCCATAAGCGGTCATCCCTTTGCGCACGCAAGCGGAACAACGACCGATACGCGAAACAGCCGTGGGGAAGCCAGCCGAGCTGCCGGCTTCCGACACCACTTTGACAATGGTCCAGATGTTCGTCCAGCGATGAATGGACGTCCCGCTCGCTGGGGCAAGGTCATTCGCGACGCCCAGGTCAGAGGCGAATGACCTTCTAATGATGCCTGACCGGAATCAACGAAGGGCCGTTCAGGTTGACCGGCAGTATTTCGAAGAGCACGTGCACCATGGGTGCGTCCGTCTTGTTAAAAACGGTGTGGTTTATGTCGCCCGATTCAAAGAAGAAATCGCCCGGGCCGTAAACCACAGTCTTATCCGGCAAGACGTAAGTCATGTAGCCGGAGGTGACTTGGCGGATGCCGGGGCCCTCGTGATTGTGCTCGCCCACATGTCCGCCGGGGGCAAGCGTCAACTCGGTGACCCTGAGCTTGTACTTTCCGTTGATCTCCTTGAGGAACCCATCAAGCGGCGCCTCGAACTTGATCTTGGCGACCAAGCCTTTGGTATCGACTTTGACTGGGCTTACGCCCACTTGCGCGCGCGCTTCGCCCGCCTGTGCAAGCAATACCATGAACGGTGCAGCTGCGAGAGCCAGAAGAACGTCGCGTCTGATAGGTTCATCGTTAGGCATGATGAATCTCCTTCCCGTTGCTGCTTGTCGACGCCGATGGCAATCGAAGCTGCAGCGTAATCCGCTCGCCGAACACGAAACTAGTGCAAAGATTGGACTACTTCTGCACCCGCACGGCGTGATACGCTCAATCATGCACCGTTACGGCCAATATTGTCCCGTGGCGCGGGCGGTGGAAATCCTTGCCGACCGCTGGACTGTGCTCATTGTCCGCGAGCTTCTTGCCGACGTTAATCACTTCAACGAACTTGAGCGCGGTCTTCCTCACATGTCCCGCACGCTGCTTGCGGGGCGGCTGCGGCGGTTGCAGCAAGCCGGCGTGCTGGAGCGGCGCGGTGCCTCACGGGGAAAGCAGACTGAATACCGCCTGACATCGGCCGGGCGCGAACTGCAACCGATTATCGACCAGTTCGGCGGATGGGGAGCGCGCTGGGCTTTCGGCGATCCGCGGCCGAACGAACTCGATCCCATCGTCCTGCTGTGGTGGATGCGGCGCCGCGTGTGCATCGAGGCCATAGGGAAACGCCGCGTGGTGATCCAGTTCGACTTCGGCGGCGGGCCGAGGCAGAGCTATTGGCTCTTGATTGAGCGCACGGACGTTTCGGTCTGTCTCAAGAACCCCGGCTTCGACATCGATGTGATCGTCTCGGCTGACATCGTGGCGTTTTATCGAGTCTGGCTGGGCCGCGTGATCTTGTCCGAAGCCTTGAGTAGGCAGCAGGTCCGGCTGGACGGGACGCCCGCCGACGTTCGAGCTTTCTCGAGTTGGTTTGCTTGGAGCCCGATGGCAGACACGGTGCGCGCCGCGCTCGCCGATCGGCGGACTGCGTCCGACGATCGTCATCCGGCCAAACTAGCCAAGAGGAGCGCAGGCTGAATCTGTGACCGACGCCAGAGGCGCTCGGCGTGTTCCACAAGGCCGAAATTGAGAAGTGGTGGCGATCTCAAGGCGGCCAACATTAAAGGGAAATGCACCTTTCGCATTGCATCATTGGCCGTCCTGCGAGTCCGCTTGGGGTCAAAAGTGCGGGTCAAGTTAGCCGGCTCCGTGCGTTCGGTCTACCTCCGTAAGCTGCCAGTCGAGGAACACACGAGCACCAATCCGCTGCTCCAGGACGGCGTGAGTAGCGGCAGCTACCAGCGGTCTCGGGTGGCCAATCCAGAGTCTT
>JANMNO010000136.1:0-8394 GCA_031374115.1 Hyphomicrobiaceae bacterium
GCAATGATCATTGTGCGTATTAGCACATGCGCGTCTGCCGAAATATGATAAGAACTGCGGGATTGCCGTCGCGATCAATCGCGATGAGGCATTCTCACTGGTTGCCCAAGCCAATGAGGTGTTCAAATGAAACGGCGCACGGTTCTCGTGGGGCTGGGAGGTGTGCTCGCGCAGCCCGCAGGCAGGCTGTTCAAAGTGGGACTGGTCTTCACCACGTCCCCTGTGTCCGAGATGACCGGGGCTAGTCCAATCAGCCCCGTTGTTCGCGCCTTTACGCAAGGACTGCGGGACTTAGGTTATGCTGAGGGCCGCAACCTCATGCTGGAGCGCCGATCAGCGGAGGGGAGGCTCGAAAGGCTCGAGGCGATTGTGGCAGAGCTGGTCCATAGCCCTCGGCCTCACGATCCCGCAGTCGATCCTGATCCGTGCCGAAGAGGTGATTGAATGATGGATCGACGAACGCTATTGGCCGGAACCGCTTTGAGCCTCGCCGCCAATCCAATGCTCGCCCAATCACGCACCAGCGTGCCTCGCGTCGGCATTCTGAACTACGCCACCGATGATGACATTCGGGTTCGGCAGTTCAAGCAGGCGTTGCTGGGGCTAGGTTATGTCGCGGGGAAGAATATTGCGATTGTGCTGCGCTCTGCCAGCGGCGCGATCGAGGATCTGCCGGCCCTCGCCGCTGCACTTATCGCCGACAAATCGGATGTGATTATTGCCCTGGGTCCTGCAGCATGGGCCGCGAAGCGCACAACCACGACCGTGCCGGTGGTGATCGCCTTCAGCGGAGACCCTGTCGGCGACGGCATAGTGCCGAGCATCGCCCGGCCGGGCGGCAACATTACCGGTTTTTCGTATATGTCCTCGGATCTCGCCGGCAAGCGACTGGAATTGTTGAGCGCTGCGTTCCCGCACTCGAAGCGCCTGGGCGTGCTCTACAATCCGAGGGAACCGGCAACGCGGCGAGAAATGCAGATCACCGAAGGCGCGGCGCAATCGCTTGGGCTCGAACTCGTATTGGTGGCAGCCGACTCGGCCGCCGCTCTCGACAACGCCTTCCAGTTGGCCGTCGATCAGCACGCCGGCGGGCTGGTGGTGTTCACCCACGGATTCGCCGTCATCAACCGGGCACGGATCATCGAGCGTGCCGCAAATCACCGCCTGCCGATGTTGTACGGGTGGCGCGATTTCGTCGACGATGGCGGCCTGATGTCCTACGGACCGGACATCGAAGTTCTGGTTCAGCGCGCCGCGGTGTATGTCGACCTCATAATCAAGGGCGCCCGGCCCGGCGATCTTCCCGTCGAACAGCCAACGAAGTTCGAACTCGTCATCAACCTCAAGACCGCCGCAGCGCTCGGCCTCACCATCCCGCCCTCGATCCTGATCCGCGCCGACCAGGTGATCGAATGAACAGGCGAGAGTTCATTGCCGGGATTGGTGGGGCGGCGGCAGGTGTGATGTGCCCGCCCACCGCACGCGCCCAGCAGCCAGCGCGCATCGCGCGGATCGGCTACCTGAGCTTCGGGACCGCTGCCGCTGCTGCGAGCCGGGTCGAGGCGCTGCGAGCCGGCCTTCGCGATCTCGGCTATGTCGAGGGCAAGACGCTTGTCATCGAGTTCCGCTGGGCCGAAGAGGTGGACAAGCTGCGCGAACTCGCGACCGAACTGGCTGTTTTGAACGTCGATGTCATTTTCGCAACGTCTTCTACCGAAGTCGAGGCCGCCCGACAGGCGACCCGGACGATCCCCATCGTGTTCGCCACCCATGCCGATCCCGTCGGCGTGGGCCACGTCGCAAGCCTGGCCCGTCCCGGCGGTAACATCACCGGGCTGGCGCTGCTGCAATCTGAGTTCATCGGCAAGGGACTGGATCTGCTAAAAGAAATCGCGCCGCATGCGACGCGCGTCGGCGTGCTCGTCAGTCCGGCTGCACCGTCCCACGTCGCCAACTTGAAGGCGATCGAGGCAACCGCCGATGGGCTGAAGGTTGAGCTCCGATTGGCTCCGGTGCAAACCGTCGAGGACTTCGAGGGCGCATTCACGAAAATGGCCCAAGACGGTGTCCACGCGGTTATCGTCTTTTCTACCTCGCTTACCGTTCGCGGTCGAGACGCGCCGGGACTACTGGCCGGACTCGCTCTGAAGCACGGCATACCGATTATGTTTGGGGCTAGGGATAACGTGGCGGCCGGCGGTCTCATGAGCTATTCACCCAACCATCTGGATCTCACACGGCGCTCCGCGATTTACGTCGACAAGATCCTCAAGGGTGCAAATCCGGCCGACCTCCCCGTCGAGCAGCCGACTCGGTTCGAGCTCGTCGTCAACCTCAAAACCGCCAAGGCGCTCGGTCTAACCATTCCGCAGTCGATCCTGATCCGCGCCGACGAGGTGATCGAATGAACCGAAGAATTTTCGTGATTGCTGGATTGGGCAGCATGCTGCTCCCATCATCGGCGCACGCCCAGGCCACCGACAAGGTCTACCGGCTGGCGGTGATTTCGCCGGCGATCGTCTCGGCTGAGGAAATCCGCACCGTCGTGTTTCCCGAGCTGGCCAAACGCGGCTGCGTCGAGGGCCGCAACCTGGCGATCACCATGCACGTCGGCAATTCCGCCGAGCTCTCCGAACTGGCGCGGACAGCTGTGGCGACGCGGCCTGACGTAGTGATCGCCTCGACCAATGCCGGCGTGCGCGCCATCCTCGAACATTCGAAAATGGTGCCGATCGTCATGGCATTTGCTGGCGAGGACCCGGTGGTGACCGGCCTGGCGAAGAGTCTGGCCAAGCCCGGCGGCAACGTCACCGGCCTGACCAACCAGGCGACCGAACTCGACGGCAAGCACGTGGCGCAATTGGCCGAAGCAGTGCCGTCCGCCCGCCGCATCGCCATTCTCGCGGTGCCACCGCCGCGCCATGTCGACAGTATCCAGGAGATGCGGCGGATGGCACAGGCCCTCGGTCTGGAAGTCAAGGAATTCTATGCACATGAGGCGGCCGCCTACGGCTCGGCGTTCGCCGGCATGCGCCAGTTCGGTGCCCAAGGGCTGGCGATCGCGTCGGCGCCGGAATATGTCCGTGACGGTGTGATCCTGGGCCGTCTGGCGCTCGAAGCGGGACTGCCGGCGATCGGTGAGGCGGCGAGCATGGCGCGCGATGGGCTGCTGCTCGGCTATGGCCCGGATCGGGTGGCGTTCCGCCGCCGAGCTGCTGACTTCGTCGCCCGCATCCTGCGCGGTGTGCCGCCGGGCGACATCCCGATCGAGCAGCCGACCGCGTTCGAGTTCGCTGTCAACCTGAAGACGGCGGCCGCCCTCGGCATCACCATCCCGACCACCATCCTGATCCGCGCCGACGAGGTGATCGAATGATGGATCGTAGACAGCTCCTGGCACTGGCGGCGGCAGGGCTCGGTACTCTGCCGGCACGCGCTCAGCAGCGGCTGGCCGTGCCGACGGTCGGCTTTATCGGGCTGGCAAAGCGCGATGCGTCCTTTTTCGAGGCGTTTGAGTTCGGTCTGAGGGAGCAGGGGCTTGAGCCCGGCCGCACGGTGCGGATCGAGGAGCGCAATGGCGACGGTAGTCGGGACGGCATGCGTCAGGCCATCGCCGGGCTGCTGGCCAGCGGCGTGCGCGTGTTCGTGACAGCCGGTGATAACGTCGCTCACATGGTCCAGGAGCAGTCGGGGGACGCCGCGATCGTGGTTGCCAGTCTCGAGTCGCTGGATAGGGCGGGAATCGCTGGCACGCTCTCGCGGCCGGACGGCAACGTGACCGGCTTTGCGACGTTCGGCAGCGAGCTGATAGGCAAGCGGATGGAGCTGCTGCGCGAAATCCTCCCCGGTTTGCAGCGCCTCGTCGTGGTGATCAACCCCACCAACCTCAATCACGCCAATCGGCTTGCGGCGTCGCGGACGGCCGGTGTCACACAGCGCATCGACATCATCGTTGCCGAGATAGCAAGCCCTGCCGACCTCGAGCCTCAGCTCCGCCGCGCACGCGATGCCGGTGGCCAGGCCTTTATGTTCCCGCGGGATTTCCTGTTCGAGAGTCTACGGCCGGAGATCGTCGCGGCCACCGCCGCCGTTGGCCTGCCTGCCATGTACGACGAGGGCAACTTCGTGCATCTCGGCGGGCTCATCTCCTACAATCCGAGCCGGCCCGATCTGTTCCGCCGGTCGGCGGCCTATGTCGTCAAGCTGCTGGCTGGGGCGCGTCCTGCTGACCTGCCGATCCAGCAGCCGACGAAGTTCGAACTGGTGATTAACCTCAAGACCGCCAAGGGGCTTGGCCTGACCATCCCGCAGTCGATCCTGATCCGCGCCGATGAGGTCATCGAATGACATCGGCCAATGGTGTCACGCTGCGGTTTCGGCGAGCACTCTTCGATCTGGTGGTGCAATCGAAAGGCCGACTTTTCCGCAAGTACGCGGCGCTGTTGGTCGCGCTTGTGGGCAGCGCCTTGATCGTGAGTGCCGCCACGGAGGGTTTCTACTCCTACTTCGATCATCGTGATGCCCTCGTTGCGGTTCAGCGCGAGAAAGCGATCGGTGCTGCAACGGCGATCGAGCAGTTCGTGCGCGAGATCGAGGGCCAGGTCGGCTGGACCACACACGCGAGTTTCGGTGCTGGCCAGAGCGGTGCAGATCAACGGCGGTTCGATTTCCTGCGCTTGCTGCGCCAGGCGCCAGCCATCACGGAAGTCGCATACCTCGATGCGCAAGGGCGTGAGCAGCTCAAGGTCTCGCGGCTGGCGATGGATGTGTCCGGCAGCGGCCTCGATCGCTCCAGCGAAAGCTACTTCCAGGAGGCAAAGCAGAGCCGCCGACACGTAAGCCCGGTCTACTTCCGCAAGGAGTCGGAGCCCTATCTGTCGCTCGCAGTCTCCGGCGCAGGGCGCAATTCCGGCGTCACCGTTGCCGAGGTCAATCTCAAGTTCATCTGGGACGTGGTCTCGCGGCTGAAGGTCGGTAAGGCCGGCACCGCCTATGTGATCGATGGTGGCGGCTTGCTGATCGCCCATCCAGACATCGGCCTCGTGCTGCGCAAAACCGACCTTTCAAGGCTCGAACAAGTAATTGCCGCGCGCGCACTGCCGTTGACGTCCGGCACTGGCACGGCTTTGCCGTCGATCGTCCGCGATCCCTTGGGGCGCGAGGTGCTGAGCGCCTTCGCGCCTGTGGCGCCGCTCGGTTGGACGGTATTTGTCGAACTACCAGTGTCGGAAGCCTTCGAGCCGCTCTATGCGTCCCTCGTGCGCAGCGGCCTCGTACTTCTTTCAGGTCTAGTCATTGCGGCTCTCGTCGGGTTGTGGCTAGCCCAGCGGATGGTCGTGCCGATCCGCGCGCTCGCCGACGGTGCAGCAAAAATTGGTGCCGGCGATCTCGATCATCGCCTGAACGTCAAGACTGGCGACGAGGTCGAGAAACTTGCAGACGGCTTCAATGAGATGGGGGCACGGCTGAAGCTATATTATGCTGGTCTTGAGCAGACGGTCGCAGAGCGTACCCGAGAAGTGACCGAGGCCTTGGAATACCAAACCGCGACCAGTGACGTCCTCGGTGTCATCAGCCGCTCACCGTCGCAAATTCAACCAGTGCTCGACGCGATCGTTCTAACCGCTGCTAGGCTGTGCGCGGCCGAGTATGCGTTCATCGCCAAAGCCGATGGCGACAGGTGCCATCTGGTGGCTGGCAATCAAATGGAGGCGGAGCACCTCCGATATCTGGCGCGGCATCCGGTGGCCGTCAACAGAGGGTCGATCACGGGCCGCGTCGCGCTTGAGCGACAGACGATACACGTTCCAGATGTGCTTGCCGATCCAGAATTCGAGAATCTGAGATGGCAGTCCGTAGGCAAACAGCGAACGGTTCTTGGCGTACCGCTGTTGCGCGAAAGCGTATTGATTGGCGTGATGATTTTGGCGCGAACCGCGGTCGCACCGTTCAGCGCGAGGCAGATCGAACTGGTGACGAGCTTTGCCGACCAGGCCGTGATCGCAATTAACAATGTTCAACTGTTCGATGAGGTACAGACGCGCACCCGCGAACTGGCACGTTCGGTCGGC
This sequence comes from Hyphomicrobiaceae bacterium, assembly GCA_031374115.1. Lineage (GTDB taxonomy): Bacteria > Pseudomonadota > Alphaproteobacteria > Rhizobiales > Hyphomicrobiaceae > JAKFWF01. The sequence continues at coordinate 6,072 of JANMNO010000136.1, forward strand.
GAGCTGGAGGCGCTGGGCGAAGTTGGTCGTGCGGTGAGTTCTACGCTCGACCTTGAGGAAGTGCTCGAGACCGTCGTTACCAAGGCCAGCGATCTCGGCTCGGCGGAAGGGTGCACTATATTCCGCTATAAAGAGAGTGATCAGACATTGCGCTTGTGGCATGCGTCCGGGCTAGATCCGAAACTCGAACATGAGGTTCGCGGCCTGACACTCAAGGCTGAAGGAACAATGATGGGCAAAGCCATTCAAACTCGCGATGCGTTGCAAGTGGCGGACATCGAATTAGGGCCCGACAATGCATTGCGTCGGCTCGCCGTAGCGGCGGGTTTCAAGTCGGCGCTGTTCGTCCCCCTGATGCGCGGCAGCCGCGCCTTCGGCGTGCTCGTCATGCAGCGGCGGCAATCAGGCCCGTTCGATCAGGCGACCGTGTCGCTGCTGAAAACTTTTGCGAGCCAGTCTACGCTCGCAATCCAGAATGCGCGCCTGTTTCGCGAGATCGAGGACAAGGGCGAGCAATTGGCAATCGCCAGTCGCCACAAGTCGCAGTTCCTCGCCAACATGAGCCATGAATTGCGCACGCCGCTTAACGCGGTGCTGGGCTACACCGAACTGATTCAGGATGGCATCTATGGTGCGGTGAGCCCCAAGATCGCAAGCGTGCTCGATCGGGTACAATCAAATGGTCGGCATCTTCTGGGGCTGATCAACGACGTGCTTGATCTGTCGAAAATTGAAGCAGGCCAATTGGAACTGGGCATTGGTGACTACTCGTTGCTGGATGTGGTCAAGACCGTCGTCGCCGCGACAGAGCCGCTTGCCGCCGCGAAGAAACTGCCGATCAAGCTTGATATAGCAGCGACACTACCGGTGGCGCGCGGTGACGAGCGCCGTATTTCGCAAGTGCTGCTCAATCTTCTTGGCAACGCCATTAAGTTTACTGACGCGGGCGAGATCCGCATCTCGGCCGTCGCGGGCGATGATTGCTTTGTCGTTTCAGTGTCCGATACTGGTCCAGGGATTGCTGCTTCGGAACAGGCGCGGATCTTCGAAGAATTCTTTCAGGTCGACAATTCGAATACCAAAGTGAAGGGCGGCACTGGACTTGGTTTGGCGATCTCGCGACGCATCATAGAGATGCATGGCGGGCGAATTTCCGTCTCATCCGTTGTCGGCAATGGCTCGACGTTCAAGATTGAGCTACCCGTCAGGGTCAACGAGAAAGCAACCGCAAAATGAGTAAACAGATACTGATTATCGAGGATCAGGAGGATAATCGCGCCATCTTGCGAGATCTGCTGACATCTGCCGGGTACGAGTTTGTTGAAGCAATCAATGGTGCGGAAGGCGTGGCCGCCGCCGAACGCGAGCGGCCCGATCTCATTTTGATGGACATCCAACTGCCATTGCTCGATGGCTACGAGGCGACGCGGCAGATTCGAGCGATCGAAGGGTTGCAGGCAACGCCGATCATCGCCGTTACGTCCTATGCACTCAGCGGCGACGAAGCAAAGGCACTGGCAGCCGGTTGTAATGCCTATATCACCAAGCCGTACAGCCCGCGACGACTACTCGCCAAGGTGCGCGAGTTGCTAGGCGACGGAACCTGATCATGCGCCAGTCGCCTCTGATCCTCGTGGTCGACGACAACGAAGCAAACGTTGATATCCTGCAGACGCGGCTTCAAGCGTTAGGCTATGCCGTAGTCACGGCTGGCGACGGCGAAGAGGCACTGGCAAGGGCACGCACCGAGTTGCCCGACCTCATTCTGCTAGACATCATGATGCCTAAGCTCGACGGCCTCGAGGTCACGCGTCGGTTGAAGGCGGATGCATCGTTACCGTTCATCCCCATCATTCTGGTCACCGCCAAAGCCGACAGCCGGGACATTGTCGCGGGACTCGATGCGGGCGGTGACGAATATCTGACCAAGCCGATCGATCATGCTGCACTTGCCGCACGCGTCCGCTCGATCCTGCGAATTAAAGCGCTGCATGATCAGGGCCAAGAGCAGGCACGTCAATTGGCCACCCAGGCCGCCGAACTCGCAGAGTGGAACACCAGTTTGGAAGCTCGGGTCCAGGCACAGGTCGACGAACTGGAGCGGCTGGAACGTCTGCGACGGTTTTTGCCCGCTCAGGTTGCCGAAGCGATCATCTCCTCGGACGGGAGCGATTTGCTCGCAAGCCACCGGCGCGAGATCACGGTCGTGTTCTGTGATTTGCGCGGCTTCACGGCGTTCGCAGAGGTAGCTGAGCCAGAGGAAGTAATGAGCGTGCTGGGCTCCTATCACGCCGCGGCCGGTCATCTGATCCAACACTACGAG
>JANMNO010000141.1:0-8229 GCA_031374115.1 Hyphomicrobiaceae bacterium
CTCTCAACCGCGTTCCCGGCCAAGCGCGGCCTCGGTCGCGATGTGGAGATTTGATGTTTCTTCCGCGCGCGAGCCGGGATCTTTCCCTGCCGGCGCTGAGCGCTGGTATCCAACCGCGACACGGAAAGATCCCGGATAAGCTCGGCTCGCGCGCAGGCTTTCCGGGAACGCGGGGGGAGGAGTGGTGCTCGTCGACGTTGCTCGCCTCGGCCAACTCTCCATACATGTGCGCAGGCTTTCCGGGAACGCGGGGAGATGGAGTGGTGCTTGCCGACGCCGCTCGCCTCGGCCCAACTCCCTCGACCCGCCTGGCCTTTGCCGGGATGACGGTTGTGGGAGGCGACTGGCAACAGAACAGACATTTCGTAGGTCAGGAAAAGCGCTTTCGCGAGTGACCTTTTGGAAGACCCTCCAGGGGAGCCGGCGCTTTGAGCACCACCCGTGCATGTCGGCTCTCGCAAAAGCTCTAGCCGACCTACGTTCGACGTTCGACCCTCACCCGCCCGTGACACTCATGTGCCGGGCGACTGCTGGCTTCTTTGAGCGGCGGTCGATGATGAAGTCGTGGCCTTTGGGTTTGCGGGAGATGGCCTCGTCGATGGCGTGGCCGAGGGCAACGTCGCCGCTCGTCGCGCGCAGCACGCCGCGTAGATCCGCCGCATCGTCCTGGCCGAGGCACATGTAGAGCGTGCCCGTGCAGGTCAACCGCACGCGATTGCAGCTTTCGCAGAAGTTGTGCGTCATCGGCGTGATGAAGCCGAGGCGGCCGCCGGTCTCTTTCACTTGCACGTAGCGGGCCGGGCCGCCGGTGCGGTAGGCAATCTGTTCCAGCGTGAAGGTGTCCATCAGGCGCGCACGGACGATCGACAGGGGCAGGTATTGATCGGTGCGGTCGCCGTCGATGTCACCCAGCGGCATGGTCTCGATCAGAGTGAGGTCATGCCCGCGGCCGTGCGCAAAACGCACCAAATCCTCGATCTCGAACTCGTTGACGCCTTTCAACGCGACCGCGTTGATCTTGACCTTCAGACCCGCTTTGTCGGCGGCATCGAGCCCGGCAACAACCTGGCTGAATTCGCCCCAGCGGGTGATCGCCTTGAACTTGTCCGGGTCGAGCGTGTCGAGCGATACATTGATGCGGCGCACGCCACAGTCGGCAAGCTCTTGCGCGACCTTTGGCAACTGGCTGCCGTTGGTCGTCAGCGTCAATTCGTCCAACGCGCCGGACGACAGATGCCGCGACAACGACTTGAACAGCCACATGATGTTCTTGCGCACTAACGGCTCGCCGCCGGTGATACGCAATTTTCGCACGCCCTTGTCGACGAATGCCGAACACAACCGGTCGAGCTCTTCGAGCGACAACAGATCCTTTTTCGGCAGGAACGTCATGTGCTCGGACATGCAGTAGACGCAGCGGAAATCGCAGCGGTCCGTCACCGACACGCGCAGATAGCTGACGTGCCGCCCGAACGGATCGATCATCGGCGGTTGGACTACAATCGGAGCGGACATTGCATGTTCCATAGTGCTCAAACTAGTGGTTTCCGGCGCGCAATCAAGGGTTTGACCGTGGATAGTTCGCTAAGACCACTTCGCGCTTCGCTTTTCGGCAAAGGAGGCCAGACCCTCGCGCGCTTCATCCGACTGGCGCTTTTGCGAATGGGCCGCGATCAATGCGTCCATCACGACGCTGCCGACCTTGCCGAACGCATGATCGAGCGCGCAGGCCTTGGTTTGGGCTATGGCATTCGGACCGTTTTCGAGGAATGCGTCGACTATCGCCGCACCCTTGGTCTCGAGCGCCGCGGCCGGCACCACTTCGTGCACGAGGCCGATGCGCCGGGCTTCGTTCGCATCGAACCGCTCGCCGGTCAATGCGTAGCGCCGAACCTGGCGAACACCGATGGCATCGTTGAGCTGCGGAATTATGATCGCTGCCGTCAGGCCCCACCGCACCTCGGAGATCGCAAATTTCGCATCCTCGGACGCGATCGCCACATCCGCCGCCGCGACGAGGCCAGTGGCACCACCGACGCAAAAGCCTTGCACGAGCGCGACGGTCGGAACTGGAAGCCGATTGAAGCGGTCGATGGCTTCTGCTGTCATGCGGGACGCATGATCGTTCTCGGCGAGGGTCCCGGCCCGAACGGTGTTCAACCACTTCAGGTCGGCACCGGCCATGAAGCTGCGGCCGGCACCTGCAACCACGACCGCGCGCAAGTTCGCCTTGGAGCCGAGATCGTCGATCGCATGGTGGAGGCCTTGAATGAGGGCTCCATCGTACGCATTGTTGATGTCTGGGCGGTTCAACGTCACGCGACCGACGCCGCGCTCGTCCATTGTCCAAAGCACCGGTTTGATGGTCATCTGTCGAGCACCTTCAATTGCGTCGGAAGGGGAGTGAGGCAAGCCCAGCGATCAGGACTGACGTCGGGCGTCTAGACGAGGAATGCAGTATGGCCGATCTGCACCGCCAAGATCACGAAACTTTTAGAGACTGCCAGACATGTTTTCGGTTTGAATTGCTCAACATCAGTGTTTTCTCCCAATTTTCAATCGCTTGATCGATCATCAACGCGGCGCCATCAGCGGATGATCCGGTTGGCTGCGACCGAAAGGCATTCCCCCGTTTGCACTCAACGGGTAGCTACGCCAGCGCAGCACTGATACACCGTCTTGGTTTCGCCAAAACTGTCGCGACACTGTGATTAGCTCGGTCCCTAGTTGTGTACGACAATGGAGCCGGCGGCACCTGAACGTTTGTTGAACTCACATTCGACGGAATTGTCCTACATGCCGAGGAAGTTACCAAAACGCACGCCGGACCTCCTCACGCCGAACCTTCTCACGCCGGGCCTCCTAAAGTCCGGTGAAGCGACGAGGCGCAATGTGCTTGCCGGCTTGGCTTATACCGGCCTTGGCACGGCGGTTGCGCATGCCCAGTCGGGCGGCAATTGGTGGGACGGGCTGCCGGGGTTCGGCCGCGGCACCAACAACAGCGATGTTCGTGAAGCCTCGGAACGACGCGAGCGCGTGCCGGAAGTACTCAATGACGTGCGCACTGACATCACGCCATGGCGTAGCGACCAGATGGTCGAAAATATCGAGGCAGCCATCGCCCGCTACCAGTTGATCGTGCAACGCGGCGGCTGGCCGATGGTGCCATCGGGGCGCTTGCTGCGGGTCGGTGATAATGATGAGCGGGTGCCAATTCTGCGCCGCAGGCTCGCACTGAGCGGTGAACTCGACAGGTCCGGTAACTCGGAAGGCAGCTACACCTTCGGGGGCGAGCTTGAAGATGCCGTCAAGAACTACCAGGAACGCAATGGGTTGCGGGTGACGGGACGCGCCGAACAGTCGACGATCGCGCAGCTGAACATCTCAGCTAACGCACGGCTCGAGCAGCTCAAACTCAATCAGCGCCGTATCCGCGAGCTGCTGCAAACGCGGATCGAGGATCGCTACGTGCTGGTCAATGCGGCAGCTTTCCAGCTCGAGGCCGTCGAAGGTTATGAAGTCCGCCAGCGTCATCGCGTCATCGTGGGCAAGCCCGAGCGGCAGACGCCAACGGTTCGCGCGACCATTCGTGCGCTGAACTTCTTCCCATACTGGAATGTACCGCAAAGCGTGGCGACGCTCGACTTGATCCCGCGCTTGCAAAAAGAGCCGGAGTATCTGCAGAAGGAATTGATCCGGGCCTTCAACGGTTACAAGGGACCCGAGCTGGACCCGATGTCCGTCGATTGGAAGCGCGCCGACGGGAAGATCGTGCACTTTCGTCAGGACCCGGGCCCGCAGAATGCGCTCGGCCTGGTGCGCATCGACATGCCGAATTCCGAAACCGTCTATATGCATGACACACCGATGAAGCCACTGTTCAACCAGCGTTCGCGCCCCTTCTCAGCTGGCTGCGTGCGCGTGCAGGATGTGTTCAAGCTGGTGGAGTGGATCGCACGGCATGAGGCCGGTTGGGACCGGCCGGGCCGCGCCGACGACGTGATCGCGGCAGGCCAGCCGCTGGACGTGACGCTGACACGCCCGCTGCCAGTGTACTTCACCTATATCACTGCATGGGCCGAAGCGAATGGCCGGGTCGATTTCCGTCCGGACGTCTACGGTCGCGATGGCGCCAAGGATCTAGCTGGCGAGCGTGATCCGGATGCCGCCCCGCCGCCCACCCAGTTGCAGGCGCTGGCGCCGTAGGTCGGCAGGCCAATAAGCGCGGTGCGGGTGTTAACGCCCGCGCGCAGCCGTTCGAATTGCTGCGATGTTCTCGGCGTATTTGCCGCCGGCGAAGATAGCTGAACCGGCGACGAATGCATTTGCGCCGGCTGCTGCTGCGATCTTTGCGGTATCTGTGGTCGCTCCGCCGTCGATCTCTAGATGGATATCGCGATCGCCGATCATGGTTCGCACACGTCTGATTTTCTCGGCCATCGCCGGAATGAACGATTGCCCGCCGAAGCCGGGATTGACCGTCATCACCAGGATCAGATCGACGCGATCAAGCACGTATGCAATCGCGCTTTCCGGCGTCGATGGGTTGAGAGCAACGCCGGCCTTTTTGCCGAGCGAGCGGATCAGTTGCAGCGATCGGTCAAGATGGGGCCCGGCCTCGGCATGAACGGTGATGATGTCGGAACCGGCCTTGGCGAACGCTTCGATGTAGGCATCGACCGGCGCGATCATCAGATGCACGTCGAAAATCTTTTTGGAGTGCGGGCGCAGCGCTGCAACGACGTTAGGGCCGATCGTAATGTTGGGCACGAAATGCCCGTCCATGACGTCGACGTGGACCCAATCGCAGCCCGCTGCATCGATCGCGCGGACCTCCTCGCCAAGCTTTGCGAAATCGGCTGACAAAATCGACGGGGCGATAATGATGTCGCGAGCCATGTTGCCTCTCTGGTCCACAGTGCAGGATCATGTATCCTGGCTGGAGAACGGCAGCAATGCGCTTGATCAGGGACCAACCAGATGGCGAAACAATCGTTCGAAACCATTCTTTATGAGGAAGACGGCCCGGTCGGGACGATCACGCTGAACCGGCCCGATGACGGCAACATGTTTAACGCCACCATGTGCCATGAGATGCGCGACTGCCTCAACGCGATCCGCCGCGAAACGCGCACGCGAGTCATCGTGATAACCGGCGCGGGCGACAAGTTTTTCTGCATCGGGGGGCGCAAGGACGGCATGGAGGAGACCAACCTTTATGCCGGTGTGCTGCCGACCTTGGAGATGTACGAGTCGATCGAGCGGCTGCAGAAACCGGTGATCGCCAGCGTCAACGGTTTCGCGGTCGGTGGCGGCAACGTGCTGCAAGTGGTCTGCGATCTAACGATTGCAAAGGAGAGCGCAATCTTTCGCCAGGTCGGACCGATGATGGGGTCGTTCGATGCCGGCTACGGCACTTGGGTGCTGGAGGACGTCATCGGCCGCAAACGGGCAAAGGAAATGTGGCTGCGTAATCCGAAGTTGACGGCTGCCGAAGCGCTCGAGTGGGGCCTCGTCAACAAGGTGGTGCCCGACGGCAAATTGAAGGACGAAACGCTGGCCATGGCGCTGGAGATTGCCGAACGCGGACCATTCGCCGCCGCCGCAATCAAGGGTGCGTTCGGTGCACGGCACGGTGGCGTGTCGGGGCTCGCACGCATGGCGCACGATTTGCTGTTGCGAGGCTATCTCAACACCGAGGAGTCGAAGGAGCTGTCGAAGGCGTTCGGTGAACGGCGTAAGCCAGACCCAACGAAGTTTGGAAAGTAAACCATGCGTCCTTTTTTGACGCTGCATCATCCAGCGGCAGCGACGCTCCATTATGCTAGCGGGAGCTGGAGCGCCGAGACGCTGTACGGGTTGCTCGCGACGCATGCCGCCGAGCGGCCCGAAGCGTTTGCGGCGCGCGATGGATCGAGGCGACTGAGCTGGGCTCAGATGCTGGCCTGGGCCGATCAACTAGCTGCGGCGCTTGCTGAAACTGGTGTAACTGGCGGAGATCGCGTCTCGATCTGGGCGGACAACCGGCTCGAGACGGTGGCGCTTTTTCTCGCCTGCGCCCGATCAGGCATCGCATGCAATCCAAGTTTGCATCGGACCTACACCAGCGGTGAGATCGTGCAGTTGCTCGACCGGCTGGGGAGCAAAGTGCTGCTGACGCGAAATGGCTGGGGTTCCGATGGCATTCCCGATGCAGCATCATCACGCTTGCAGTCGGCAGCATCGCTGAATGCAATTTGGACGATTGACGCAATGCCAGCTCCGCAGCGTACGCCGCCCATGGTCGTCAACGATCCCGACAAGGTTGCCTACCTCGCGTTTACTTCCGGCACGACCGGCGCGCCGAAGTGCGTCATGCACTCCGACAACACGCTGCTCGCCAACGCGCGTGATCTGGTCGGAATCTGGGGGCACGACGCGCAATCGCGCATTCTGTCATTGTCACCGCTGTCGCATCACATCGCTTGGGTGGGCGTTGCGCAGTGGCTACTGGCAGGCTGTGAATTCATCACAGACGACCCCCCACCCGGTACCGCCCGGCTGGATTGGATCATCCAGACCGGCGCCACGTACGTGCTCGGTGTGCCAACGCATGCGATGGATATTTTGGCCGAGCAGCAGCGTCGTGGTATCGGCCGGCTTGGTTCGGTCGAAGTCTTCTACATGGCCGGCGCGCCGATCCCGCCAACGGTTGCGGCCGCGTTCGTCGCGCAAGGCATCAAGCCGCAGAACGTTTACGGTATGACCGAAAACTCCTCGCATCAGTTCACGCATCCGCACGATTCAACTGAGACCATAGTCAACACCTGTGGCCGCGGTGGCGCCGGCTACGAAGTTCGCGTGTTCGATTCTGCGAACCCGGACGTGGAACTTGCGGCCGGCACGATCGGCCATATCGGCGGACGCGGCGCAGCCCTGATGCTCGGTTATTTCGACAATCAATCTGCCACCGAGTCGAGCTTCAATCGCGACGGTTGGTTCATGTCTGGCGATCTCGGTGTCTTGGATGCCCAGGGCAATCTCAAGATCGAGGGCCGGCTGAAGGACCTGATCATTCGTGGCGGCCACAATATCTACCCAGCAGAGATCGAGGCATTGACCTTGCGGCACGCCGATGTTGCCCGATGCGCGGCTTTCCCGGTCGCCGACGAGCGCCTCGGCGAGCGCGTGTGCATCGCCATTATCGGGGCCATCGAACCCAATGCGCTGCTCGATCATCTGGCGGCGGAAGGGCTCTCCAAGTACGATATGCCGGAGTACTTCCTGCGCCTCGACGCGTTTCCGCTGACGCCCAGCGGCAAAATATTGAAGCGCGAGCTGATCGAGATGGTCAAACGGTACGAGCTGACACCGTTGGCAGTACGTCATGGAGCGAAGGGAAACAAGAATGCGTGACGGCCAGATCATCGTCACAGGTGCACAACGAGGCATCGGCGCAGCAATTGCGCTCGAACTCAAAACACGCGGGTTCAACGTGGCCGGTACCTCGCGCTCCGGTGACACTGTAGTGGGTTCCGGGCACGCCTGCGATGTGACCGATGAAGCCGCAATTACACGAGCGATTGCTGCGATCGCCGCCCAAGGCCCGATCATTGGTCTTGTCAATAACGCTGGCCTGCATGAAACGTCGCCCGCAGCTCAACTATCGGCGGCAGCGTTCGAAAACATTATGCGGACCAACGCGACATCCATTCTCGTTGCGTCGCGTGAGGCGTACCCGCGCATCAAGGATGCTGGTGGTGGCCTGATCGTCAACATTGGTTCGTTCTTCGACAAGCTCGGCGTGCCTGAGAACACCGCCTACTGCGCATCGAAAGCCGCCGTTGCGGCGATCACCCGGTGCTTGGCGGTAGAATGGGCCGTGGATAACATTCGCGTCTTGAACATCGCGCCTGGATACATCGAGACCGGCCTCAATCAAGACTTCCTCGCCAAGGAGAAAGTACGCGCCTGGTTATCCAAGCGGGTTCCGGTCGGGCGGGCGGGGAAACCAGAGGAGGTTGCGCGCATCGTCGCCGGGTTGTTCGGTGAAGATGTCGGTTTCCTCACCGGCGAGACCATCTACCTCGACGGCGGCCAGGGGATGAACCACTGATGAAAGTTTTCGAGCAGCTGGAGCGGCAGCGCCACTGGAACGACGACGAGCGCATGGTGCTCGATAGCGTGCTGCGGATGGCGGCCGAGGTGGTCGCGCCGAACGCAGAGCATGCCGACCGCACGGGAGAGTTC
>JANMNO010000131.1:0-9528 GCA_031374115.1 Hyphomicrobiaceae bacterium
AACTTATCCACGCTCTCGCAACCTGGCGCATACTCACCCTCGACCTATGCGCATGAGGGGACGCCAACCGGTGGCGACTGCTGGCGGTGCACAGGTTGCAGGTCGGAGGGTCAAACCCGGGAACGCTCCCGGTGCCGATCCGAGGCTCGCCGCAGCGGCGCCGTGGAACCCGGCGTGTGGACGTAATCCACTGAGTGCTGCGGGTAGGCCAAAAACCCTGTCGCGAGGTGGCCCGTTGCTGCTTCTTCTACCCATGCGGCAAGTCCCGCGCGGCTTCCGGCCACCTCGCCCCCTCGTTCGGGGTGCGTGAAAAAAAACAAACCGACGAATAGACTGCACGAACAGGAGACGTAAGTTGTATGAGCACCATCAGAGCCAAGATCGTCAGGCGTTTGAAGCGTCTCGCCATCCGCCAAGTCGTGCGCTTCGACCGCGCGCTCGCGGGACGGAAAAAGGGCATTCCATCTCGCGTCCCGAAAAACCCGGCACAGGCTCGCACTATCGAATGGCAGAAGACTTAACTCAGGCAAAAGCGCAAGACGGGCACGAGCTATCGTCCGAAGCGCACGCACGCGTAAGCGCACATCGGGGACAGTTACCGGTCCGGCCGGTGGCTCTAGTCATTCGCCACTTGCGGGCGGGCCACGCCTGCGGCCATAACACCCCAGATACCGGCAAACGATCAGTGGGAGATACTTCATGCCACGTATTCTAATGACCGGAGCTGGCGGCGGCGTCGGAACGCGGCTGCGCCAACTGCTGCCCAAATTCTATCCGGACCTTAGGCTGTCGGACATCAAGGCGCCCGCCGATCTCGAAAAGTCCGAACAATTCATGGCGGCGGACTTAGCCGATATGGGCGCCGTCGAAGCCATCTGCGACGGCGTCGACGGCATTATCCATCTCGGTGGATATTCGGTGGAGGGACCTTGGGAGCCGATCCACCGGTCGAACATCGTCGGGTGCTATAATTTGTTCGAGGCGGCTCGCCGCAAGGGCGTAAAGCGCGTCGTCTTCGCCTCGTCCAATCATGCCGTCGGCTTCTACCCGCGTTACCACCGCATTGGGCCAGATGTCACCGCGCGCCCCGACGGCCGCTATGGCGTATCGAAGGTATTCGGTGAGGCCCTCGCCAGCCTCTACGCTGACAAGTACGGCATGAAGAACACATCCCTGCGGATCGGCAACTTCGGCGATCATCCGCTCGATCAGCGCCGCTTGTCGATCTGGCTGCATCCCGACGACATGGTGCAGCTGTGCCGCATCGGACTGGAGCATTCTGCGATCCACTACGAAGTGCTCTACGGCGCCTCTCTCAATGAGCGCTCATGGTGGAACAATGCGCGCGCTTATGAGCTCGGCTACCGGCCGGTTGGCCGCGCCGAAATCCACCGCGAACACGCCATGGCGGAGCAGGCCAAAATCGCAGCCGACCCGGTCGCGGATTTCTACCAAGGTGGCACGTTCTGCGCGATGGAATACAATGGCGATACCAGCCGCATGTGGAGCTGACCGCTCTGCTAAATCGCAACGCTCTCTTTGCGACCTTCGATGATCTTGGCACTGGGTGCTGCCGGAGCGGTTGCGCCAGCTTTCAACGGCTTCCATCTGGCCAAGACACCCAAGGCCCTGCAGGATTGAACGCTCGACGATGCAATTTTTCTATCCTGACACGCCAGATCTTCCGCTGCCGCCGGGGCATCGTTTTCCCGCCGGCAAGTATTCGATGCTGCGCCAGCGGATGTTCGCCGAGCGCACCCTGGGAAACGCGCTGCTTACAAGATCGCCTGCAGCGACCATGGCCGAACTCGCGTTGGCGCATGATCCAGGCTATGTCGGCGCGGCGCTCGATGGGACGTTATCTGCCGATATTCAACGCCGCATTGGCCTGCCGTGGAGCGAGACACTCGTCGCCCGTTCGCTGGCAACCACCGGTGGATCGATCGCGGCGACGCGTTCGGCACTGGAAAATGGACTTTCCGGACAACTCGCCGGAGGCACCCATCACGCGCATCGTGATTTCGGCTCGGGCTACTGCGTGTTCAACGATCTCGCAGTGGCGGCCCTGGCGATACTCGCCGAAGGCAAAGTTGCTCGGATCGCGATCATCGATCTCGATGTGCATCAAGGCGACGGCAATGCCGCGATCCTGGCCGGTAACGCAGCCGTGTTCGTGTTGAGCATTCACGGCGAAAAAAACTTCCCATTCCGAAAAGTGCCCTCGACACTCGACGTCGGGCTGGCGGATGGCACCGAAGACGCCGCTTACTTGCGCGCGCTCGCCGGTGCGCTAGAACGTGTGGCCGACTTCCGTCCCGAGCTCATTTTGTACCTTTCGGGCGTCGACGCGTTGGCTAGTGACAAGCTTGGCCGGCTATCGCTGACTTTCGACGGCCTCGAGCGGCGTGACCGCATGGTGTTCCAGTTTTGCCGCAGGCGCGGTATTCCTGTATCAATCGCAATCGGCGGCGGTTATGCCGATCCTATTACCGATAGCGTGCAAGCCTATGCATCGACATTTCGCGTCGCCCGCGAAGTGTCCGCTGGTATTTGAGAGTAGCGATATGCCCGCCGATATCGTCAACTTGCGATCCATCCGGAAGCAGCGCCTACGCAATCAGCGGCAGGCCGACGCCGCCGCGAACCGTCTCAAGTTCGGCCAAACCAAAGGCGAGAAACTGAAGGTGAAAGCTCACGCCGAACTTGAAGCCAGACGCCTTGATCAAGCCAAGCGCGACATCAAAAATGAACATGACGGGTGATGGCATCGCCACCGTGGCAGACGGTACCGCGCGGCCGGTAAAGCGCTCGTTCACAATTGCTGGCCACAAGACGTCCGTGAGCCTGGAGAAAGCTTTCTGGACAGCCTTACGCGAGGCTGCAGCGCGCGACGGCGTGTCTTTGGCGGGGCTGGTGCAACGTATCGACAGCACACGCGGCAGCGCCGGCCTATCGAGTGCGTTACGCGTCTGGCTACTTGCCGACGCGCAGCGGCAGGCTCAATTCCCGGTGGTGCCCTGACTGCGGAAAATATCCTGCATCCAGGACTTTTTCACACTCTGTGATGTCGGCACCTGCCGAGGCTCGGATATGACCCCGCTGGACGAACGCCGCTTTTGCTCGATGAGTGGCGTCTGGTCCGAAATCGTTGGCAATGCCGGTAAGGCCGCATCCGGCGTCGTTGCCGCTGCTTTGTCTGGTAAGGCAACACCGGCCGGCGATGGAGGCGGAAATGGAATCGGCGGGATGACGATCACCGGTGGGTTCGCCGCCGATGCCTTCAGCCGCTCGCTTTCCGCCTTGGCGCGCTCCTCGTCCAGACGCCGCAAGCGTTCCAACTCGTCGACATCGCGCTCCATGCGGCGTACGCCAAGTTCGCGAACCAGCCCATCGACCGACACGACAGGGGTCAACCGGCCGAGCGCCGAGAGCGGGCCAACGAAGGCGATCGTTATCGAAGGCAATGGGCCGAAGCTGCGAACGGCTGATGCAGCCGCGGCGCGCGCGGGCTTCTCCAAACGCTCATCGAGTTTCCACTCGCTATCGATCTTGAAACTGCTCAAATCGATGATTGTCTTGTTCGTGGCGACGCCATCCCGTGTTTCCACTTTGAAAGCGCGCACCCTTAGCGCTCCGTCTCTGATATCGAAAGCGATCCGCCGGCTGCCAAGCCCTGCAGTACTCTGCGGTGTCTTCAAACTGGCGAGCACAGCTCCCTCAACGGCCTCCACCGTCGCGACCAATTTAGAGCTTAGGACATCGTCGGCGATGTGCCTGGCGAGACCTGGTGCAGGGACCCCGGTTTCACTTTGAACGATGTCGATTTCACCTTTGCCGGTGATCGCGGCGACGAGGCTGTCCGGAGAAGATCCGCGGCCCGCAAACGTTGCCGTAACGCTTGCTGTCCCGGCAGCCCGATCCGCTGGCGTTGCGCGGCTCGCCGTCGCAAAGTCCAGGCGGGCTTGGTCGACCTTCAGGTTGCCCGACAGATTCGCACCCGATGCCGCCTTTTCTATGAGCCAGCGCGAGGTCAGTCTGCCACCGTGTACATCGCCTTCCAGGGCCTCGATGTCGACCTTGCCAGGCCCGAATTCGGTTACGATCACCGCGCGCGGCAGTATTAGGTCGTTGGTGAATTCGAGTTGTGCTGCTTCGAGGCGAACGTGCCCCTCGGCGCGATCCAGCAACGAAAAATCGAAGGCGGCGTCAGGCCAAACAGCCGTGTCTGGATCACGCGCGCTCGCTGCCTTTCCGCTGCCCAGAAACTTAAGTAAGCGCGGAATGCTTGCGGTCGATGTCGTCAACCGTCCGTCGATCCTCGACCGATCGTTGAGCCGGCCTACGGTCACTTCCCCGCCGATGATGGAGCCGGCAACATCGAGTGCTGAAGGTGCGATCTTGACTTTGTAATCCTTGAACGAGAGATCGGCGGCACCCTCGACCGCGATTGCTGGCAAGTCCCTGGTGCTGAAGCCGAGCGCAGCAACGGCTTGTGCCGCATCCGAGGCCCGCAGTTGAATCTCGCCTTCGGCAGAGACGATTGCATCGGCTCCAAGCGTCACCCGGCCTGAAATGCCTGCATCAAAAGCATCGTCTTCGAGCTTTAGAAATGCGCTCAGACCCTGATCGGGTTGGCCCGAAGCGCTGAGCAGAAACTTGCCGCGCGCGCCGCTGTTTGCAGCATTTGCACGTGGACTGGCTGTTGCAGCTGAGGACCTGGTGCCATCGAAGGGCAACAGGCGGTTGAGACGCATCCAGTCAGGCCGCTCGATGGCAACATTCATTTGCAGGGTATGCTGACGCCAATCCTGAAGCCCACCATCGAACTTGACCGAGCCGACAAGCCTGCGACCTAGCGTCGATCCATCAACCCAGATCTCCGCTCGGCCTGAGCCGTTCGGTCGCGCCTCGCTGAATTTGACCGTCCAAGCCAGGCGTCCCGGCGCCACCGCCTTCAACCGGTTGAACGACGCATCGGCTCCACGAGCTCCAAACAATTCAAGCAGTTCCATGAACGCGGGCTCGTCGCTGACCGCGATCGTACCGCGCAAAGTACCTGTACCTTGCGAACGAGTGCCAAGTTCGGCGATGTCACCTTCGGCGTCGAGCTCGAGCCCGGATCCGTTCGACAGATGCAACCGCCGCAACTTCAGGCGGCCGCCAATCAGTGTCGCATCGACATCGACATCCTGCAGTTCGCGGTCTGCATCGCGCAACCGTCCCGCGCGGATACGAAACGTCACGTCCTGTTTTTGCGGATCGATCTTATACCGCTGCGCGACCTCGTTTTGTGCAGGAAATCCCGCTATTTCACGCACCATCGCCAACAGATCGAGCGCGTGCGGAGAAATCAGCGACAAGTCGACATCATCGCCTTCGAGGACGACGTCCAATCGCGGGCGATCGGCCCAACGGTAGGAAAAGCCGCCCGAGAGCATCGCTGAGCCTACACCAGCACTTGCTTCCTTGAAGACGAGGGCCTTTGGTTCGAAGCCGAGTTTTGCGCGCAGTGAAAAAACGCCATCGCTGCGCCCATCAGGAATCGCCGAACCGAGACCTGCCCACGTCATCAATCGATTGAGGTTGGTACCCCGCAGATCGACATCGCCTTCAAACGTGTCGGCGACCGTGGCATTAGGAAAAATGCCGCTGATTTGCGCCCGTGCTCCACCTGGCAGGCTGACACGGAATTGCGACAAGCGCAGCGCCTCGTTATCGCGCTCCACCCGCAGGCTAGCATCACTTACTGTGTCGCCGCCGAGCGTCATCTGATCGACGGCGAAAGTCGCGCTACCGCGCCCGGTCGATGGCACCAGTCCGGCCAGGGACGTGATGAGATGGCGAACCGTCTCTAACGGTCTGGAGGTTGCTGTGCGGCCGAGCATCTGGTCCAGGTCGAGCCAGCGCGCGGTCCAATCCGACTTTGCTTCTAAACCGTGGCGCCAGCCGACTTGGGCTGAACCCGCAATCAACTGTGGCTTGCCGTCCTGCTCGAACGACAGACTGAGTTCTGAGAGATCTGCGCCATTCGCGTCAGCTGCAACTGCGGCGCGAAGCTCGACGGGAATGCGCGCTGCATTGGCGCCGGCACTGCTGCCATTTGGTGCTACTGCGGGGTCGAGCTGAAGCTCCCCAGACATAAAACCGAGTTGCCCCGTCAGCTGGCCTTCAAGCTTCACGCGCCCCGAGAGATCGGATATTCGGCCGTCGAGCGTGTAGACATTCGCGCCTGCTGGTACCGTCAGCTGTGCCTTGAATTTGAGACCACCATCGGCATCGAAGACGGTCGTGGACGTCTTGAACTCGTGTTGAACACCACCCCAATCGTACGTGCCCTTGAAGCGATACGGGCCTTCCAGGGCGGTGACGGCCAGCTCACCTCTGATCGCACCGACGCGTGCCAGTTCGCGTCCATCGACACCATCTACGGAAATGACACCGTCGGTAATCAGTACGGATTGCAAAGCGACATCGCTCGGTATGAACGGGAGTTGCCCGCGCGCAATCGACAACGTCTGCCAGTTGCCGCCACCTTCGGCGTTCGTGCGCAGCTTCAGGACAGGCCGCCGCAGCTCGACCTCCCGCGCTTCGATAGCTCCGCGCAAGAGCGGCGCTGGCGCAAGCCATAACGTGAAATCATCGGCGCGGAAGAAAGGTTCACCAGTTTGGCCAGCCGCATCGGCCAGCCGAAGTTTTTCAAATCGAACGAACGGTGTCGGCAGCAGACGCAGATTTACGGCACCAGACACCCGGACTTCTCGCCCAAGAATCCGTGACGCTTCTTCTTCAAAAACGCCACGATAGCGTGTCCAGTCAACGAAATGCGGCACGGCAAACATCGCGCACAGTATCGCGACCAAGATGCCACCGATCCAAAGGAGAACGTTGTTCATGACATCCCCTTACCGACGGGGTTCGGGTGTTCGGCGCTCATGGATCGACAAAGCCAATTCATATTCGATATGCTACGTAATCGACTATCGATTAAGCATGCCACAGATCAGCGATCAACGTCGCAAAGACGGCAACTTGCATTACATAACGTTTAGTGCGGCCTGAGTGAGGCCGAAATCGAATTGCGTACAGGTTGTGGGCGGCGCGATTCGTCCCAGTTGCCGCCACACCTGAAGTGCTATGCTTGGTCAATGTCAGCGAATCGCCCCCAAACAACCGGTCCCATCGATGCCCCTGCGCCGCAGCAGGGCTCCATATCGGCGCGCGCGCTGCAGCGGCCGGCGCCAGCCTATTTGAAAAGTATCAATCCAGAGCAACGGCGCGCAGTCGAGACACTCGACGGGCCGGTTTTGGTATTGGCGGGTGCAGGCACCGGCAAGACTCGAGTTTTGACGACGCGGATCGCGCACATCTTGGCGTCTGGCCGCGCGCGTGGTCACGAAATCTTGTCCGTGACGTTCACGAACAAAGCCGCGCGCGAGATGAAGGAGCGCATCGGCCAACTCATTGGCGAAGCGGTCGAAGGAATGGGCTGGCTCGGCACATTCCACTCCATCGGCGTGAAAATCTTGCGACGGCATTCGGAGTTGGTGGGCCTCAAGAGTGGGTTCACCATTCTCGATCCAGACGATCAGTTGCGCTTGATGAAGCAGGTGATCGAAGCCGCAGGAATCGATAAGGAACGTTGGCCTGCGAGGCAGTTCGCCATTGCCATCGACGGCTGGAAAAACCGTGGCCTGACGCCCGAGAAAGTTCCAGCAGGAGAGGGCAGCTTTGGCGGCGGCAAGGGGCGCGAGCTTTATGCCGCCTACCAAAAGCGGCTGAAGGAGTTGAACGCCTGCGACTTCGGCGATCTGCTGCTGGAAGGGCTACGCCTCTTCCAGCAAAACCCGGACGTGTTGGCGGGCTATCAGCGCCGCTTTCGCTATATGCTTGTCGATGAATATCAAGACACCAACGTCGTACAGTACATGTGGCTGCGGCTGTTGGCCCAAGGTTCACCAAACATCTGTTGCGTTGGCGACGACGATCAATCGATCTACGGCTGGCGCGGCGCCGAAGTCGACAACATCCTGCGTTTTGAAAAGGATTTCCCCGGCGCCACCGTGATCCGGCTGGAGCGGAACTATCGCTCGACTGGGCACATCCTGGCGACCGCGTCGGCATTGATTGCGCATAACAAGGGCCGCCTCGGCAAGACCCTGTTCACCGATGGTGCGGATGGCAACAAGGCGACCGTCACCGGCGTTTGGGACGACGAAGAAGAAGCACGCGTCATCGCCGACGACATCGAGACGGCACGCAAGTCCGGCCAGAAGCTCAATGACATGGCTATTTTGGTGCGGGCGTCGTTCCAGATGCGCAGCCTCGAAGATCGCTTCGTCACGCTTGGCTTGCCCTACCGCGTGATCGGCGGCCCACGGTTCTATGAGCGGCAGGAAATCAAGGATGCAGTCGCCTATCTCGAGGTGGTCGCCAACCCCGTCAACGATCTGAAGTTCGAGCGCATCATCAACGTGCCGAAGCGCGGTCTCGGTGACACTACGGTGAGGCGGATACACGAGCTGGCGCGCGCCCGCGAGATCCCGATGTATCAGGCCGCGCGGATGATGACGGAGTCCGACGATCTCGCCGGTAAAGCGCGCAAGTCCCTCACTGACCTGCTCGCAAGTTTCGAGCGCTGGCGCGCGCTGATCACGACGGCCAAGCACACCGAACTCGCCGAGATGATCCTCGACGAGAGCGGCTACTCCTATATGTGGCAGTCCG
The DNA here is from genome assembly GCA_031374115.1 of Hyphomicrobiaceae bacterium. GTDB lineage: Bacteria > Pseudomonadota > Alphaproteobacteria > Rhizobiales > Hyphomicrobiaceae > JAKFWF01. Next base: position 8,725 of record JANMNO010000131.1, read on the forward strand.
ACAAAAGCCCGCAAGCGCAGTCGCGGCTCGAGAACTTGAAGGAACTGATCCGCTTCATGCATCAGTTCGAGACGCTCGGCGGCTTCCTGGAGCACGTTTCGCTGGTCATGGACGTCGATGCCAGCAATGACGGCGACCGTGTCTCGCTGATGACGCTGCATGCCGCCAAAGGCCTCGAGTTCGACACGGTATTCCTTCCCGGCTGGGAGGAGGGGTTGTTCCCGCATCAGCGCTCGCTGGACGAAAGCGGATTGGCCGGCCTCGAAGAGGAGCGGCGATTGGCCTACGTCGGGGTGACGCGAGCGAGGAAAACCGCGAAGATCTCGTTCGCCCAGAACCGGCGCAATCGAGGACTCTACTCGGCGGCCGTGCCATCACGTTTCGTCGACGAGCTACCCGAGGCGCACGTCGATGTGGTCGAAGCAAAGAGCCCGTTCGGCGGGGCTTATCAGAATTTCGGCGGCAACTTCGGGGGCGGCCGTGGTGGTTATGCGCCGAGCCGGTTCGACGACGTCTCGCCGTCCAACGCACCGTTCCAATCGACATACCAAACGCCCGGCTGGCAGCGCGCCCAGCAGCAGTGGAAGAAGGATGGCTTCAAGAAAAAGCCTCCCGTGCTGCTTGAAGGCGAATTGGTGGCATCATCGACCGCCACCCAAACAACCTTCGCTATGGACGACCGCGTCTTCCACCAGAAATTCGGTTACGGCCGCGTGACGGAAATCGACGGCAACAAGTTGACGGTCGAGTTCGAGAAGGCAGGAGCGAAGCGGGTGGTGGATAGTTTCCTCGAGAAGCATTGAG
>JANMNO010000171.1:0-39191 GCA_031374115.1 Hyphomicrobiaceae bacterium
GCAATCCGCCGTTTGATCGCATCCGCGGACCGATTGGGATTGATCTCGATCGCTTGTGTCAGCCGCGCGATCTCGCCAACCTGTTCGAGCAGCACTTTTTGTAACCGCTCACCCTCCGCGACCCGGGCGCTGACGACACCACCGGCGGCGTCCTGAAACGAGCCGATCAACGCTGCCATGCGTTGTTCGCTCTCGACTTCGGTGTCGCTCCCCTCGACGACCTCCAGCACGCCCTTGATATTCAGTAAGCCTTCGACGCTGACCGGTGGCGCGCCCGTCATCTCACGAACCCGGGTCGCGGCAACTAGCACCTGGGCCAGCACTTGCTCGTTCAACCTGATTGCGGTGACGCCTTCCTCACGCTTGATGTTCAAACCGATCTGGATGCTGCCCCGTTGAAACTTCGCTGTCGCAATCTCACGCACGCGGGGCTCGAGGGCATCGAAGCCCGGCGGCAGGCGCAGGCGCAGATCGAGGTTGCGACCGTTCACCGCGCGGATCTCCCAGGCCCAGCGCATCGCTCCGAACGCGCCTTCGGCGCGGGCAAATCCCGTCATGCTTTTGATCGTCATCGGTTGCGCACTCGGTCCGGTTCACTCGGTCGCACGCAATCAACAGCGTGCCCCGGCGGACCATAGAGCGGGCACGCATCCACGCCAAGCGCCCTGCACGGACACGTAAGCCTGCAAACCTAGCTTCATTGCCGCTTTGGTTTGCGAACAGGCAGCGGCACCACCACCACGTCGCCCGACGCCGAAGTTGTCTGAGGGGCGGTCGATGGCTTTGTATCCTTGAGTGCCGGCGTCGACGCGGGAGGAGCCGTGTCCAGCGTTGCCGGCGTCTGCACTGGGTCGGGGGTCGGCGACGTAATCGGTGCCGGCTGGGCAGCTTTCGCGGCAGCCTTGCCATTTGCGGCGGCGGCTTGCTTCGCGCGTATTTCCTGTTCGATCTTGCGCCAGTTTGCGACCGCCGCATTGTGATCCTTCAGGTTCTGCGTGAACACGTGACCGCCCTGACCGTTGGCCACGAAGTACAGATCGTTGGTTTTTGCAGGATTGAGCGCTGCCTCCAGTGCCGACTTGCCCGGATTGCAGATCGGCGTCGGCGGCAGCCCGTCGATCTGGTAGGTGTTGTGCGCGGTCTTCTGCTGGATCTCGGACTTGTAGATCGCACGCCCCCACGCGACTTCACCTTGGAACAAGCCGTATAGAATCGTCGGATCGGACTGCAGACGGATATTTTGGCGCAGGCGATTGACAAAAACCGCTGCCACCTTTTCCCGCTCATCGTTGCGACCGGTTTCCTTCTCGACGATCGAGGCAAAGGTGATCGCCTCGTCAGGCGTCTTGAATGGCAGGTCGGGCTGGCGTGCGGCCCACAGGCGCTCGACCAATTTTCGCTGATCCACCTGCATCAACTCGATCAGCTGTTGGCGCGACATGCCGCGCGAATACTTGTAGGTATCCGGCAGCAGTGTCCCCTCGGGCGGGACGGCCGTGACCTCGCCGGTCAAATTTTGATCCGCCCGCAGCCGCTGCACGATCTGCGCGCTGGTCAGTCCTTCTGGCACCGTCACGCGATAGAGTGTTGAGCGCCCCTCACCCAAAATTTCGGAAACCGCTTTCAGGCTCGCCCCGGCGGGCACTTCGTACTCGCCGGCCTTGAGTTGTAGCGCCTGTCCGCCGAGCCAGCTGGTCATGATCCGCCCGAGGTAGTGGGTGACGAACATCTGTTGGCTGCCGATGATGCCATCGGCTTCGAGGCGTTTGGCGATATCGTGCGCGCCCTCGCCGCGCGGCACCACAAAGCTGCGTGCTTCCTTGAGCGGGCCATCCTTATTTATTTCGGTCGAAACCCAGTACGCCGCGAAGCCGAACAGTCCGAACCCCACCGCCGTTACCGTCAGCAGCGCGTTGAGAGCGCGTAACATGGGGCTTAGCTTGCGGGCTTGCCGCCGCCGCCGATTTCCGGCCGGCCGTTGCGGCGCGCGGGTGGGCTCAAGCGCTTCCGCTGGTGAAGCCGCAAACGCAGCGCCAGTGCGCCGCTCGGTTGCATCGCTGGACCGGTGTTTACTGCTCATAGGTCTAATTTCCGTGCCAAGACCGTAATGCCGGCGCACGACACATGGCGCCCGCGCTTAGACAATGCAAATATTGCCCTAATGACGAGCAGGAATTATGGCACGTGCAGCTTCTATTCAACCCGTCGCAGCACCAGCGACGCGTTGGTGCCACCAAAGCCGAATGAGTTCGAAAGGACGGTGTCGATCTTCTTTTTGCGCGGCGTATGAGGCACCAAGTCGATCTTGGTCGCAACCGACGGGTTGTCGAGATTAATGGTCGGCGGAGCAATGTTGTCGCGCATGGCCAGTACCGAGAAAATGGCTTCGACCGCGCCAGCTGCTCCCAACAAATGTCCGATTGCCGACTTCGTCGAGGACATGACCAGCTTGTCGGCGCTCGCCTCGAACAACCGTTCGACCGCGCCCAACTCGATCTCGTCGCCCATTGGTGTCGATGTGCCGTGCGCGTTGACGTAGTCGACCTCGGCAGCTGAGATACCTGCGCGCTTGATTGCAGCCTTCATGCAGCGGAAGGCGCCATCGCCGTCCTCGGCCGGTGCGGTGATGTGGTAGGCATCGCCAGACAATCCGTAACCGATGACTTCGGCATAGATCCGCGCACCGCGCGCCTTGGCGTGTTCCAACTCCTCAAGCACGACGACGCCTGCCCCCTCGCCCATGACGAAACCGTCACGATCGCGGTCGTAGGGCCTGGAGGCCTTTGTCGGCATGTCGTTGAAGTTGGTCGACAATGCCTTACAGGCAGCAAAGCCCGCGAGGGCGATACGGCAGATCGGGCTTTCGGCGCCGCCGGCCACCATCACGTCGGCGTCGCCCAGCATCACGAGACGCGCGGCATCGCCGATTGCATGCGAACCCGTCGAGCAGGCCGTCACGACCGAGTGGTTCGGTCCCTTGAGCTTGTGCTTGATCGATACGTACCCAGAGGTGAGGTTGATCAGGCGGCCCGGTATGAAGAACGGGCTGACCCGGCGCGGGCCTTTTTCCTTGAGGAGCAGGGACGTATCGGCGATGCCACTGAGGCCGCCGATCCCGGAGCCGATCAAAACACCGGTCCGTTCCTGTTCGTCGCTTGTCTTCGGCTGCCATTTCGCGTCCGCTAGAGCCTGAGTGGCAGCCGACATGGCATATACGATGAAGTCGTCGACTTTGCGCTGATCCTTCCGCTCCATCCATTGGTCGGGATTGAATGTGCCGTTAGTGCCATCGCCGCGCGGAATAAAGCAGGCAATCTGACAATTGAGGTCGTCGACCTGAAACTCCTCGACGCGACGCGCTCCACTGTGGCCTTCCAGAAGTCGCGACCAAGTCGCGTCGACGCCGCATCCGAGCGGCGTGACGAGACCCATCCCGGTTATGACGACTCGTCTCATCATTCGACCTCGCTGAGGGAGCGTCGGGCGGCACGCGGCCGGCCTGAACTTGAGAAGCGCCAGACCAGTGGTTGCATCGCTGCCTGAACCGCAACGCAAACGACTGCGTCGAAACTTCCAGCCGTGCGTTACGCGGCGTTGGCGTTCTTCTCGAGAAACTTTACAGCATCCCCAACCGTGAGGATATGCTCGGCGGCATCATCGGGAATCTCACATCCAAACTCTTCTTCGAACGCCATGACCAGCTCGACGGTGTCGAGGCTGTCAGCGCCCAGATCGTCGATGAAAGACGCGTTGTCCTTCACCTTGTCAGCTTCAACGCCAAGATGTTCGACGACGATCTTCTTCACGCGCTCTGCGACATCGCTCATAGTATCTTCCTCGCCTCGTCAGAAGTCTTCAATTTTACAGATGTTCAGTTTTTCGACAATACGACGGAAATCGTACGGCCCGCCATCTGTCTATGCGGGCTATCTTGAGTCCCTCGTGAAAAACACCCTAAACCAACACGGGACCGAGCTTTTCCCCAATAACCGTGCGCGGTTCGCGCGGCTGGTAACATACTTGTCAGGCCTTGGCCAGGGTGTTCGCAAAGTTGTGTTGTAGATCGCCCGCTCTGCGATTTTATGACATTTAGCCATCATCTAATCGCCGTTTCCTCAGAGTCTAGATCATGATCATGCCGCCATTCACGTGCAGCGTTTGTCCGGTCACATATCCAGCCTCGGCGCTGGCAAGATAAACCGCTGCCGCCGCTATATCGTCCGGTGTGCCAAACCTTTGTGACGGAATGGCTTCCTTGATCGCAGCCGTCTGTTTCTCATTCAGGGCTTCGGTCATCGGGGTCGATATAAAGCCTGGCGCGATGCAGTTGGCGGTGATGCCACGCGAGGCGACCTCACGCGCAAGCGACTTGGTCATGCCGATCATGCCGGCTTTCGAGGCTGCGTAGTTGGCCTGCCCCGGATTGCCGATGATGCCTGAGACCGACGAGATATTGATGATACGGCCGTAGCCGGTCTTGCCACGCATCATGGCACGCGTTGCGGCACGCATCAGCATGAACGTCGAGGTCAGGTTGACGGCGATCACGTCGTCCCACTGCTCGTCCTTCATCACCATGAACAGGTTGTCTTTGGTCAAGCCGGCATTATTGACCAGGATGTCGAGACGGCCAAGCTTCTTCGTCGCATCGTCGATCAGCGTCGCAACCTGCGCCTTGTCGGCCAGATCACACGGCACCACGTGCACACGCTCCTTGAGCTCACTGGCAAGCGCTTCGAGTTTCTCGAGCTGGCGGCCGGAGATCGCAACCGTCGCCCCGCGGGTATGCAGTGCCCGCGCGATGGCTCCGCCGATTCCACCCGTGGCCCCCGTGACGAGCGCATTCCTGCCAGTTAGATCGAACATGTTCACTTTCCTTCGGTCGGGCCTTCGGTCGGGCTTGTCGTTGAATGGAGTATTGGTTGTTCATCGCAACCGATGAGATCAACCTCGAACTCGCTGTTCCGCCGCCAGCCGCTACCATTCTCTGCGCTAAGAAGCGAGTGCGGCCAATATTCGAGCACCCGCACTTGCATGCTAGTCATGAACGACCCGCTGCACTCGTTTCGCCGACCGTCACGGTTAACATCCATCCCACCATACCGGCGCTTCGCTTATGCGATCACGAATGTCTTTGAAGTGATGGTGCATTGAAACCTGTTGGCCGTCATGCCTATCTTCGGCGCCTCCAGTACCGAGGTCTCCGCTTGAGATGGGCAACGGCGACGATAACGGCGGTGTCGCCATCTAAGCGGAAGATCAGGCCGTAGGGAAAATCGGCGAGGATCTTGCGTCGGTATGGTTCCCCGATACTGGGTGCGGCACTTGGAAACTCCTTGATGGAGACGAGACCCGCCCGCACACCATCGAGGAATCGAACACTGTCCCCATCGACCTCTTGTCATACCATGCAGCCGCCCTCAGCATTTCTTGCTGTGAAACTGGCAACATACGAATTTTCACGGCTTCGCCCTAAGCCGTCGCCTGGCTTCGTCAACAGCGTCAAAGGCATCAAGTGCAACTTGCCCGCTCTGCTGGTGATTTTGATACCGCAGGTCAGCTTCATCACGCCAAGCCGCGTCGATTTCGGGACCATGCTCGATCGTATCGAACAGCAACTCGGCCAGTTCTGCCCGCTCCTCAGGCGCAAGCTTACGTGCGGCCTCAAGAGCGATCTGCATCTCCTGGGTCATGCACCACCTCTCAATCAAACTCCTAGCTGCAACACTAACTCATGCACATCCGCCGCCGTGCCGACCGGCATGGCATTAACATCCTTGTTGATGCGTTTGACCAAGCCAGACAACACTTTGCCCGAGCCGATCTCATAGAAATTGGTTGTCCCGGCAATGAGCATCGTCTCAACGCTCTCGCGCCAGCGCACGGTCCCCGTCACTTGTTCGACCAGGCGCTGGCGTATTTCGATGGGATCGCGGATCGGCTGAGCGAGAACGTTCGCAACCACCGGTACCGAGGGTTTGTTGATCACGACCTTTGACAGCGCGTCGGCCATTGCCTCGGCCGCGGGCTTCATCAGCGCGCAGTGGAAGGGTGCACTGACCGGAAGCGGAATCGCACGCCTGAGGCCGTGCGCCTTGCCGACCTCGGCCACCCGATCGATCGCGGCTTTCGAGCCGGACAGCACGATCTGCGTCGGATCATTGTCATTGGCGATATCGCACACGTCCCCTTGCGCTGCATCGGCGGCGATTTTGCGCGCGGCATCGAGGCCGACACCGAGCAACGCGACCATGGCCCCCTGCCCGACCGGGACCGCCTTCTGCATCGCCTGACCGCGCAGCTTCAAGAGACGCGCGGCATCGGCGAGGGAAAATGCACCGGTAGCGGCCAGCGCCGAATACTCGCCGAGCGAATGACCCGCCACGAGTTGTATCGACTTGGCGAGGTCGAAGTCCTTCTCTTGCTCGAGAACGCGGATCACGGCCATCGATACGGCCATCAGCGCCGGCTGGGCGTTCTCGGTGAGCGTCAGGGTTTCCTTGGGGCCCTCCCACATGACGGCTGATAACTTCTGTCCCAGCGCCGCGTCGACTTCATCGAATACCGCGCGCGCGGCTTTGAAATTCTGTGCGAGATCCCGGCCCATGCCGAGTTCCTGGCTGCCTTGTCCCGGAAAGATGAATGCTGTCGCCATTCGTGCGCTCATGGTATCGAAACCGTCATTTCCCGCGCTTAAGCACCGGGCTTGCGGGTGTCAAGCGCGGAGACGTGTGCCGGCCATCCAGCTTGCCAAAGACTGTTTTGTGTGTATTGATACACCATGCACAGTCGGGAGATCATTGCGGCGTTGCAGCGTGCTGGTTGGGTGCAGGCGGCACAAAACGGCAGCCACGTTCAATTCAAACATCCATCAAAATCCGGGCGAGTGACCGTCCCACATCCACGTCGAGACTTACCTTTGGGAACGCTTCGTTCGATTGAGAAACAGGCTCGACTGAAACTCCGGTGACAGCCATGCGACCCTACATTGCCCTGATCCACAAAGATCACGACAGCGACTTCGGTGTTTCCTTCCCGGATCTTCCAGGTTGCGCCACCGCGGGCATAACGCTCGATGAAGCCCGTGCCATGGCTGTGGAAGCGTTGGCGCTTCATCTTGAGGGTCTGGCTGCTGACGGAGAGGTAGCTCCTGACCCGTCATCGCTGGAAGCGATCATGGCGACAGCGGAAAACCGGGATGGCGTTGCGATCCTGGTCGACCCTCCACGCGCCGCCACCAAGTCCGTCCGCCTGAACATCACGCTTGCCGACGACCTCGTTGAAAGAATCGACCGCCACGCTGAAGCGCATGGCCTTACCCGGTCTGGTTTCTTGGCGCGTGCTGCGCGCAAAGAGTTGGAACGCGTGGACTAAGTGCAGCCTTGGCGGACCTGTGGTACGTTAGGTCAAACTGGAGCGCAGGATGCGACCGCAGCTAAAACTCGACGAACCGCTGACCATCGAGGAGTTCATCGAATTCTGCGAAGGGCGGCCCGATGGCGAACGTTGGGAACTGATCGAGGGGATCGCTGTCTTGAATGCTTCGCCGACCGATTTTCATCAGATGATCGTTGGTAACATGCTGTTTCACTTGCTCACTCACAAGCACACTAAGGGTTATCGCTGGTTCGCCATGATCGGGATCGGAACCCGGGTGCCGGTCTCCACCAACAGCCTTCCGCAGCCCGATCTGCTGGTCAAAGAGAATGCACTGAGCGGCACCTCGCTGACCGATGATGCGCTGGTGCTTGTCGAGGTGCTTTCGCGGTCGAACACCAAGGCCGATCAGGCGTGGCGCAAGCGCGTCTACGCGAGCGTGCCGAACTGCCAGCACTATGTCACGGTGCAGCAGTCAAAGGTTGCCATTACCCGGTTCGACCGCGACAGCAACTGGAGCGGCAGCGAGTTGAAGGCGCTGGATCAGCGTTTGGAACTGCCGGCGCTCGGCCTGGGCCTATCGATATCACTGGCAGACATCTACCGTTGGACGCCGCTGGGTGCCGCGTGACGGGTGAGCCAACGCTCACCCGTCACCCATCCCCACACACCTCTTGCACCCTCGCTTAATCTCTGTATAACCCGGCTTGTGATCCGCTCCGGTTGGGGGCTGAAGGGGAAGTTGTGCGACCTGTCGCGCGATCGGGTGAGAACCCGGTCCCTGGTGTCTCCGCTCTTCACGGGTCGTGCTTTTGGGCCATTCTCCGGTTCGAAAGAGGCTTTGCGCCGGAGCGACAGTAACAACAGAGAAAGGCCAACAGCATGCCGCTATACGAGCATGTCTTCCTGGCGCGCCAGGATATTTCGACCCAGCAGGTCGAAGCACTGACCAAAGAATACACGACCGTTATCGAAGATGGCGGCGGCAAGATCGGCAAGTCCGAGTACTGGGGCCTGCGTTCGCTGGCCTACAAGATCAAGAAGAGCCGCAAGGCGCACTATACGCTGCTCAACCTCGAAGCCCCTCCCACCGCGGTCGCGGAAATGGAGCGTCGCATGGGCATCTCGACCGACGTTTTGCGCTGGCTGACCGTTAAGGTCGAGGCGCACGAGACCGAGCCGTCCGTGCAGATGCGCAAGGGCGATCGCGAGGAGCGCAGCGACCGCGGTGGCCCCGGTGGCGATCGTGGTGGTTTCCGCGGCGGCGCCGGTGGTGATCGCGGCGGCTTCCGTGGTGGTGCCGGCGGCGGCGGCGGCGGTGGTTTCCGCGGTGCCGGCGGCGGTGGCGGTGCTGGCGGCGGCTATCGCGGCACGCGTGAAGGTGGCGCAGGCGCGGGTGCTGGCGGTGCCGAAGGTGCGTCGACGTTCCGCGCCCGTCCTCCCCGCGAGGGTGGCGACGATCGTCCCCGCACCCCTCGTCCGCCTCGCGATGGCGGCTCCAACACCGGCTCGGAGGGCTAAATCATGGCTGATGAAATCCAACAGATCCCAGCACGCCGTCCGTTCCATCGCCGGCGCAAAACTTGCCCGTTCTCCGGTGATAACGCGCCGAAGATCGACTATAAGGATGTCCGCACGCTTGGCCGCTACGTGTCCGAGCGCGGCAAGATCGTACCGAGCCGCATCACCGCTGTGTCGGCAAAGAAGCAGCGTGAACTGTCGCGTGCGATCAAACGCTGCCGGTTCCTTGGGCTGCTGCCTTATGTGTTGAAGTAAAGCCAAACCGTCGCCGGGCGGCCGGCTCCGTGCAGCGGGGTCGCCGGCGACCACCAAAATGGTTGGAGCGGACGATGTGATCCGCCCCTAACCGCCTTGGCGCGGGACAGCTCGACTATGCAAATCAACCTGCTCATCGGCCTTGGTGCCGGTCTTGTGTCGGCGATGCTGTTTGCATCGGCATCGACCGGAACCGTGCTCGGCCTGTTCGTGCTGTTTTTCCTGTCGCCGATGCCGGTTGCTATTGCTGGTCTGGGCTGGGGATGGCGGGCGGCGGCGGCGGCGGCGTTCGCAGCACCCATTGCCATCGCAACCCTGGGCACGCCACGCGGCGCAATCTTTCACGTGCTCGCCATTGGCGCTCCCACTGCAATCCTCTCATACTTGGCGTTGCTCAACCGTGAAGTCGTCACCTCTGACGGCGTTGTCGCAACCGAGTGGTATCCAACCGGGCGCATCGTTGCCGTCGCCGCGCTGATCGCTGGGACCTTGGCGGCAATCGGCCTGCTATCGACCGCGAGCGACGTCGATGGCCTTCGCGAACAAATGCGGGCAACTGCCGAACGCGTGTTCGTGCTATCGGCCAACCTGCCAACGCCTTCCGCACCGGCCGGCACCCCGCCCACAACTCAACCTAGCTTCACGCCAGAGCAGTTGGCCGGCCTCGCCAACCTTCTCGTCAACATGTTTACCGCGACGCTCGCCAACATGTGGATGTGCATCGCGATGCTGAACATGTGGCTTGCGGCACTCGTTGTTCGAAAGTCCGACCGGTTGAACCGCCCGTGGACGGACCTTTCGGAGTTGCGTCTGCCGCCGGCGATGGCGATCGCACTTGCGGTGGCGGTCGGTTTGACGTTTCTGCCTGGTTTAGCCGGCTTGATGGGATCGGGCTTTGCGGCAGCGATCATCGTCGCCTATCTGCTGGCCGGCCTTGCGATCATCCACAACGTAACGCGCGGTCATGCGGCGCGGCCGATGATCCTGAGCGGTATCTACGTGATGCTTTTGTTGTTTTTTGTTCTGACCGGCCCAGCGCTCGCGATGGTTGGCCTCGCCGAGCCATTTTCGCCGCTGCGGCGCAAACCCCCTCCGCCCGGCACGACCTAGGGCCTTCAAACCAGGATTCGGCTTTCACCCACTCGCGCAACGTTCCAACCCTTAGGAGAACTACCATGCAAGTCATTTTACTTCAGCGCATCGGCCGCCTCGGACAGATGGGCGATGTCGTCAAGGTCAAGGACGGTTTCGCCCGTAACTTCCTGCTCCCGCAAGGCAAGGCTTTGCGCGCCACCAAGGACAACCAGGCCGAGTTCGAAACACGCCGCGTGCACCTCGAAGCCGACAACCTGACGCAGAAGAAAGAGGCTGAGGGCGTCGCTGAAAAGCTCAACGGCAAGACTTTCGTCACGATCCGCCAGGCTGGCGACACCGGCCAGCTTTACGGTTCGGTTTCGACCCGCGACATCGCCGAAGCCATCACCGCCGGCGGTTTCACCGTGGACCGCCGCCAGGTCAATCTCGATCAGCCGATCAAAACGCTTGGCCTGCACACCACTACAGTTGCTCTGCATCCGGAAGTCAGCGTCAAGGTTTCGATCAACGTCGCTCGTTCGCAGGACGAAGCCGACCGGCAGTCGCGCGGCGAAGATGTGACGATGATCAAGGAAGAGAAGCTGGAGCTCGAGACGTTCAAGGAAGACGATGACTTCCGTTCGGCCCCAGGCACCGGCGACCAGCCCGACGTTTGATCTCGAATCGTTCCTGATTCGGCCACCCGCCAGAACTTTTCCTGGCGGGTGTGCATAATGGGGACGAACCGCGGCCGAGCCAACGAGAACGAACTTGTGTTCGAGGGAATCACTTAAACCCTCCTGCATGAACCAGACCGCCCCGTACTCACAGAACGCCCCCATCCTGCTGTCGGACCAGCTCAAGGCCCAGGCCCGCGCCGACGGTCCGCTCGATTTCCGGCAAGCGCCCCACAATATCGATGCCGAGCAGGCCTTGCTCGGTGCCATCCTCGTCAACAACGAGGCGATGGATCGCGTGTCGGCCTTTCTCGACATGTCGCATTTCTACGATCCCCTGCACGCGCAGATCTTCGAGATCGCCGGCAAGCTGATCCAGGCCGGCAAGCAGGCGACGCCGGTCACGTTGCGCACGTTTTTCGAAACCGCCGAGCCGATCGACGACACGTTGACCGTGCCACAGTACCTCGGCCGGCTGGCAGCGAACGCGACGACGATCATCAACTCCGCCGACTACGGCCGCACGATCTACGATCTGTCGACCCGGCGCGCGCTGATCATGATCGGCGAGGAGATGGTGACGACGGCATACGATTCGCCAGTCGACTTCCCACCCGAGACCCAGATCCAGGAAGCCGAGGGGCGTTTGTACGAGCTCGCCGAAAGCGGCAAGTATGGCCAAGGTTTCCAAACTTTCGGGCACGCGCTGACCGACGCCATTCAGATGGCGAATGCGGCCTACCAGCGCGATGGGCATCTGTCCGGCGTGTCGACCGGGCTCAAGGATCTCGACGCCAAGATGGGCGGCTTGCAGGCGTCCGACTTGATTGTGCTGGCCGGCCGTCCGTCGATGGGCAAGACCGCGCTCGCAACCAACATCGCCTACAATATCGCGAAGAAATATGAGACGGAAAAACAGGCCGATGGTTCGTTGAAAGTGATCAACGGCGGTGTCGTCGGTTTCTTCTCCCTGGAAATGTCGGCCGAGCAGTTGGCGACCCGTATTCTGTCCGAGCAGGCCGAGATCTCATCGGAAAAGATCCGTCGTGGCATGATCACCGAGGAGGAGTTTCGCCGTCTCGTTGCAGTCAGCCAGGAGATGGCGCGCATCCCCCTGTTCATCGATCAGACCGGCGGCATCACGATTGCGCAGCTGGCCGCGCGCGCGCGCAAGCTCAAACGTCAGCACGGTCTCGGCCTTCTGGTCGTCGATTACCTGCAGCTGCTATCGGGCTCGTCGCGCAATTCAAATACCAACCGGGTGCAGGAAATCACCGAGATCACCACCGGCCTGAAGGCACTCGCGAAGGAGCTCGGCTGCCCGATCATGGCGCTGTCGCAGCTGTCACGTCAGGTCGAGCAGCGCGAGGACAAGCGCCCGCAGCTGTCGGATTTGCGCGAGTCGGGCTCGATCGAGCAGGACGCCGACGTCGTGATGTTCGTCTACCGCGAGGAGTACTACGTTGAGCGCACCAAGCCGAACGAGGGCACGGCCGAGTTCGCCGAGTGGCAGCAGAAAATGATGATGGCGACCGGCAAGGCCGAGGTCATCATCGGCAAGCAGCGCCACGGACCGGTCGGCTCCGTCCAGTTATCGTTCGAGCCCAACCTCACCCGCTTCGGCAACTTGGCTCGCGATCAATACATGGCCGAGCGGTTGGAGTAGGCACACTTTCAGCGCCGGTGTCTGACCTCTCGGTCTGACACCGTTGCTCAGGTGCCTACGAATTATGACTGGTGTCGGACCCGGAGGGTCAGACACCATCGCGACAAATCGCAGTGACCTCGTCGAGGCTTGTCGATCGCCCCCCTGCGCCGTGGTGACGGCTGTGCGGATGATGAGCACAGCCGCATCCTTAACTTGCCCTTAAAGCGCGCCGCCTACGCTTCGGTGGTGATACGCCTTTGGGGACGCGGGCATGCTTCAGGAACTTTTCGTCAGGCTGGCGTCGCCGGTCCTTGCGACCATCAATGCTCAGCATCGATACTTCTGGTTCTATCTGCTCTTCGCCGCACTGATGGCGCTTGCCATCGTGTACTTCCGCCAACGTGCCGGTGAAAGGTCGATTGCCGCAGCGCTCGCAAACGTGTTCCAGCGCAAGATCTTCCTACACCCATCGGCGTTGCTCGATTACCGGTTCGCGCTGACCAACCACATCCTGTTCGTGATGGTGCTCGGGCTGATGCTGCTCAGCACTTCGACGGTGACCGGCGTCGTCCACAGCGCACTGACGTACGTGCTCGGCGCCGCTTCGCCTGCAATTGCCGGTGTGACTGCCGGCATCGTCTTCACGATCGCGCTGTTCGTGGTGACGGACTTTGCCAACTTCGGCGGCCACTACATCCAGCACAAGGTGCCGGTCCTGTGGGAGTTCCACAAGGTACATCATTCGGCCGAGGTACTGACGCCGATCACGGCAATCCGGCTGCATCCGGTGAGCGAAATCTTCTCGACGCAGATCATCGCCACCGGCATGGGGCTGGTCAACGGCATCTTCCTGTACATCTACAGCGGCCCGGTCGCTGAGGCGACGGTGCTCGGCGCCAACGCGCTCGATTTCCTGTACTACACGATCGGCGCCTACCATCTGTCGCATTCGCATATCTGGGTGATGTTTCCGAAGGGCATCCGCGAAGTGTTCTTGAGCCCGGCGTTGCACCTGATCCATCACAGCAGCGATCCCCGGCACTTCGACAAGAACTTCGCGTTCTCACTGACGATCTGGGATCGGTTGGCTGGCACCCTCTACGTGCCGCAGGATCACGAGCAGCACACTCTGGCGCTCGGCATCGGCGAGCAAGAGGAGGACTACAAGACGGTCTGGCAGCTCTACACGACGCCGCTGCGCAACACCGCGCGGATACTTGGGATGAAGCGCTCCAACACCGCCGGCAACGCTAACGCCGTCGAGCCCGCGAAAGCGCTGGTCTAACAATCGGCTATCGTTGCACCAGTTGACAACGCGGCCGTGCCGTTGGCGTTCCCACTGCCCACCGTGATAGACATCGCGCGAACAGCTGGTTGACCGGCTATGCGAGGTTGTCATGGTGGCACAGGCGATACGTCACAGCGACGCAAACGACCTGGAGCGAAGTGTTCGCCGGGCCGTGCCCGCCGACGCACGGGCGGTGCTTCGGATCGATCTCGCAGCGTTGCGGGCCAACTGGGCGCGGCTCAATCGGGAAGCCGGAGCGGCTGCGTGCGCCGGCATTCTCAAGGCCGATGCCTATGGCTTGGGCCTCGAACAGATCGCGCGTGCGCTGACGGCGCAGGGCTGCACCACATTCTTCGTCGCGACGTTGGAAGAAGGCCGGCGCGCGCGCGCCATTCAGCCGGGAGCTGCGATCTACATTCTGGATGGGCTACTGCCCGGCGCCGAGGTCCACTACTCAGGCTTCGATCTGCGCCCGGTGCTCTCGAGCGAGCCAGAGGTGCGCGACTGGGCCGCCTACTGCAAGAGACTCGGGCGCCGACTACCAGCCGCAGTGCAGCTCGACACCGGTATGAACCGGCTCGGATTGGAGGCACACGAGGTCGACACGATCGCAGCCGATCAGGCGTTGTTACAGACCTTCGACATGGCGTTGGTGATGAGCCACCTCGCCTGCGCCGACGATCCCGCTAACCCGATGAACGAAACCCAGCGCGTATTGTTTGATCAGCTGCGGGCGAAATTACCGCCAGCCAAAGCCAGCCTCGCTAATTCCGGCGGCACATTTCTAGGGCCCGCTTTCCATTACGATCTCGTGCGCCCGGGCATCGCCGTCTACGGCGGACGTGCATTCGAAGGCGCTGACAATCCGATGCAACCGGTCGTCAGCCTCTCAGCCCGCATCCTGCAGCTGCGCGACGTGCCAGCCGGTGGTGCAGTGGGCTACGGCGCGACGTTCAAGGCCACCCGGCCATCGCGGATGGCGACCATCGCCTGCGGTTACGCCGACGGTTTCTTGCGCGCGTTGAGCGGACCATCAGGCCACCCCGGGCCCGTCGGTTACATCGGTGAACATCCAGTCCCCGTCGTCGGCCGCGTCTCGATGGACCTGATTACCGTTGACGTGACGGACGTGCCGGCCAACCTCGCCCAGCGCGGCAACTGGGTCGAGGTCGTCGGCGGACGCGTCACACTCGATGATCTGACCGATCGCGCCGGCACCATCGGCTATGAACTGCTGGCGCGGCTGTCGAAGCGCGTGCATCGGATCTATGAAGACCAATCCTGGGACGCGGTAACCTGATCCGATGGCTAAACCAGCGAAAAGTTCGTTCGTCTGCCAGGCATGCGGAGCCACATCGGCGCGCTGGGGCGGCAAGTGCATCGGCTGCGGCGAGTGGAACACCATCGTCGAGGAAGCCAACGTTGCGGCGGTTCCTGGGTCGGGCATGACGCGCACCGTCCGGGGCCGCGCCGTGAAGCTCGAAGGCCTCGACGTCAAAACCGACGAAGCACCGCGCATCCCAACCGGCATTGCCGAACTCGACCGCGTGACCGGTGGCGGCATCGTGCCCGGATCGGCGATCCTGATCGGCGGCGAACCGGGCATCGGTAAATCGACGCTGCTGCTGCAGCTGGCGGCATCGCTCGCTAACGCGGGCCGGTCGGCGGTATATTTCTCGGGCGAGGAAGCGGCAGCGCAAGTGCGCATGCGCGCCGAACGTCTTGGCCTGTCGCAGAGCCCGGTCTTTCTTGCAGCCGAAACCAACCTGTCGAACATCATCGCGACACTCGAGGAGGGCCGCCGGCCGGACCTGGTCGTGATCGATTCGATCCAAACATTGTGGGCAGATGGCGTCGAGGCGGCCCCCGGGACAGTGTCGCAAGTGCGCGCGGCTACACAATCGCTGATCCGCTTCGCCAAGCAATCCGGCAGCGCCGTGCTGCTGGTCGGCCACGTTACCAAGGATGGCCAGATTGCCGGCCCGAAAGTCGTCGAGCACATGGTCGACACCGTGTTGTATTTTGAAGGCGACAGCGGGCATCCCTATCGCATCCTGCGGGCGGTGAAGAACCGCTTTGGCGCCAGCGACGAAATCGGCGTGTTCGAGATGGTTGGTCACGGCTTGGCCGAAGTCGCTAACCCATCGGAGTTATTCCTCGGCGATCGCGATGCCAACGCTCCGGGAGCCGCCGTGTTCGCCGGCATCGAGGGAACAAGGCCGTTGCTGGTCGAGATCCAAGCCCTGGTTGCTCCATCGAAGCTCGGCAGTCCCCGTCGCGCCGCGGTCGGCTGGGATCCGAACCGGCTATCGATGATCCTCGCCGTGCTCGCTGCCCGGTGCGGCGTCAACTTCAGCGAACACGACGTGTTCTTGAACGTCGCCGGTGGCTTGCGGATCGTCGAGCCCGCAGCGGATCTGGCCGCTGCAGCCGCACTTCTGTCGTCATTTTCGGGTATTTCCCTGCCGATGGACGAGGTTTACTGCGGTGAGATCAGTTTATCTGGAGCGGTCCGACCGGCAGCGCACATGACGACGCGATTGCGCGAGGCGCAAAAGCTAGGCTTCAAGCGAGCGATCCTGCCGGCGGCGGGAGAACTCGATCAGAAGGCGCTGAAACTGAAACTATCCCGAATTTCCCATCTCAAGGTGCTTGCAGACGCGCTAGCCCCGTGCGAGTGAACGCATTCATTAACTATCCGACCCAGCGCAACAGGACGTTTTGCTCATGATCGGGCCGCTTACTTACCTCGACGTCGGGCTGATTGCCCTCGCGATCATTTCCGGACTGCTGGCGATGTACCGGGGTCTTGGTCGTGAGTTGCTATCGATCATTTCGTGGATCGTCGGCGGCGTGGCCGGCCTCTACTTTTACCAGTACGGCCAAGGGCTGTCGGGCGAAGTCACCCAGCAACTCGCCCTGCCGTCACCAAAGATCGCCCAGATCGGCATTGCCGTGCTGGTCGGGCTCATCGTCTTGATCGTCGTGCATCTGATCACGGCGCGGATCTCCGACTCGATCCTCGACAGCCGGGTCGGCGTCATCGATCGCACGCTAGGGCTGATGTTCGGGGTGGTCCGGGCGTTCCTGATCGTGCTCATCCCTTACATGTTCTATCAGCACTTCACGCCGGAAAAATCCGAGCCGCCAGAGTGGGTAAGCCGGTCGGTCTCGCGTGGCCTGCTCGACAGCGCCAGCAAGTCGCTACGACCGACGCTTCTGGCCGTGGTTCAAAAGGTGACCGACAAGGCCGCAGCCGAATAGCGACAATTGGGACGCAATCGTGAAACCCACATCAGTTTTCCCGTGAACCATGTGCTCAGGCCACTGGCGCAATCATATAGAATTCATATATGTCACACGCGTAGATAGGCCGGGCGCGTTAACCGTTTCAGGCTGCACCGTGATACCGACCACGATCTGATAAATCGGCTTTTGCTTCGCGGGAGACGAACATGCCGTTTCATTCCGATGGCTGCGCGCACGAAGACACGACGGCGAATAATCCTGAAGGGCGACGCGGCGATGACGACCGCCTTCGCGAGGAATGCGGCATATTCGGCATCCTGGGTCATCCCGATGCGGCGAAGCTCACGGCGCTGGGCCTGCACGCGCTCCAACATCGTGGGCAGGAAGCGGCCGGCATCGTCACTTATGACGGCAACCATTTCCACAGCGAACGGCGGCTCGGACTGGTCGGCGACAACTTCAACAAGCCGGACGTCATCGATCGGCTGCAGGGCGACACCGCCATTGGCCACGTGCGCTACTCGACGACGGGCGACACGATCCTGCGCAACGTGCAACCGCTGTTCGCCGATCTCGATACTGGGGGATTTGCCGTCGCCCACAATGGCAATCTGACCAATGCGCTGACGCTGCGCCGCGAGCTCGTGCAGAATGGCGCGATTTGCCAATCGACATCCGACACCGAGGTCATACTCCATCTGATGGCCCGTTCGCGCAAACGCAGGGTCGTGGAACGGCTAATTGAAGCCTTGCGCCAGATCGAGGGAGCCTACGCGCTGGTCTGCACGACGAACGACATGCTGATCGGCGTCCGTGATCCGATCGGCATCCGTCCCCTCGTGATCGGCAGAATTGGCAATACCTACGTCCTCGCATCCGAAACCTGTGCCCTCGATATCGTCGGTGCAACCTTCTTCCGCGAAGTCGACAACGGCGAGGTCATCGTCATCACGCCGGAAGGACTGGAGAGCCACCGTCCGTTTCCAAAACGCCCCGCCCGCCCTTGCATCTTCGAATACATCTACTTCGCCCGGCCAGACAGCATTGTTGGCGGCCGCAGCGTCTACGACGTGCGCAAGCACATGGGCCGGCAACTCGCAGCCGAATCATCGATTGATGCCGACGTGATCGTGCCCGTGCCCGACTCAGGCGTGCCCGCAGCCATCGGCTTCTCGCAAGCGTCGGGCATCCCCTTCGAGTTGGGTATCATCCGCAATCACTACGTCGGCCGCACCTTCATCGAGCCGACCCAGCGCATCCGCGACTTCGGCGTGAAGATGAAACATTCCGCCAACGTCGCGGTGGTCAAAGGCCAGCGCATCGTTCTTATCGACGATAGCGTGGTGCGCGGCACGACATCGCGGAAAATCGTGACCATGATGCGCGATGCCGGCGCGCGAGAAGTTCACATGCGGATCGCCTGCCCCGAGATCAAATACGGCGACTTCTATGGCATCGATACGCCATGCCGCGAGGAACTGCTGGCAGCCGGCATGACGCTCGAGGAGATGCGCGTATTCATGGGTGCCGATAGCTTGTCGTTCCTGTCGGTCGACGGCTTGTATCGGGCGATGGGGCTCGAAGGGCGCGACGACAAGAGCCCACAGTTCACCGATCATTGCTTCACCGGCGACTATCCGACCGATCTGACGGATCAAAACGGCGGCTCGCCCGTTCGCCAGCTGTCGCTTCTGGCCGAGGTGAGTTAGGGCGAGCTCGCTTTTGTTGCCCACCGTGCGATGGGGACGTTTTTAAGCGGTCTAAGCGCGTTTAACCAACCGGGCCACAAACAGCAAAATACAAGCTCCGATGGCCGCGCTGATGATCTCGGCGACGATGCCGGAACCGAGATTGAAACCGAGGCGCGGAAACAAAAATCCGGCTACGACGGCGCCGAGGATGCCAACAATAATATCACCCACGAGACCGAAGCCGTAACCCTTCATGATTACGCCCGCTAGCCAACCGGCGACTGCGCCGATGATCAACCAAACCAAGATGCTTTCTGGTGATGCCATCATTTTTTTCTTGCTCCTTGAGGTCGCCATGCGAATCACGTTCGCGACTAGCAGGATGAAGGAGATCTGAAAATCTGCAAGATTTGGCTTATTCCATTGGCGGTCGAAATAATCGACGCAAGGTTGGGCAATCACCCGAGCAAAGCGATGCCGATCAGCTGGGCATGCCCCCAATAGAGCATATAGAGCCAGAAGGCGGTGCCGATCGTGACGGCAGCGATGTCGCCGTTCATCGTGCCCTCCTTTGCCCCTAATGGCCCCAGCGCCTGACGCTTCTTCACCGACGCGTAGTCGAAAATCGCCCAGGCCAAGAAAGTCCCAAACAACAGCAGCGCGGCGGCACGCCCATTCGCCAACAGGTGGCCTGCCGACCAGATCATGATCGCGATCAGCATCGGGTGTCCGACGGCGGTGCGGATCCGCGATGGCACGTAGGCGGCAGCGAGCAGGATCGAAGCAGGCAGCATCAGCGCCCAAAGCAGGTGCTTGGTCCACACCGGCGGCACCCACAATTGCGGGTTCTTGGCGGGTAGAAACTGCACCTTGCCGTAGCCATAAATGATCAGCCCCAGACCGATCAGCGACAGCACCGTAAAGCCGATCTGATACGCGCCTGCGCCGAAGCGTTGCCGTAAATCGTTGCGCAAAGCGGGCTGTGCGGGCGCTAAATGCACCCCTATGAATATCAGCAATCCGACGACCAGCAGCAACATTGGTGAGATCCGGCGTTAACGGTTGCTTCAACGGTGACCGCATTATGCCATCATCTTGCCGCAAGCCAACGTGTAGTTTGCTTGGATCGTCGATTGCGCGGGGCAGCAAGATTGACGATAGTTCATTTCGTCGGGTAATGCGAAGCATCGCCGGCGGTTTGATGGGTCCAAGCGGTTTGGTAATAGCGTCCGCATTTTGCGTCTGACTGGCCAGCGGCCAGCTGGGTGCGCTGCAAGATCGATGAATCGATCGGCTCGGCCACTACCAAACTTAGCAGCAAACCTCAGGGCGGATCCGCAGTAGCGGAGTAAATTGTATTGGGGGCGTCATGGCACAGGTAAATGCAGCCCACAGTTTGGCAGCGACGCTCGCTGCGGCACAGCGGCGCGAGCAGGGACAAGGCCACGTTTTCGTCGACCGGTTGGCAACCGCCTTGGCGGTACCGGCGAACGATCATTCCTATTTTGACGATTCAGGCGACGAAGACCTCGATCTGCCGATGCTGGTGCAAGGCAGTCGCGCTGGCGCTTTGGTGCCGGCGACCACGGGGCCGTCGCTGCGTGGCCGGGAGGGTCGCGCCGCACTCGTCGGCTTCGGGCTTGGGCTTGCCCTGCTGGTACCGATCGGCTTGGTCATGAACAACCGGATGAACGAGCCGAGCGCGGTTCCGCCCGATACGATTGCGGCCATCACCAGTCAGAGTTTCGTTCCACTCTCGGCTTCTTCGGACGAGACCGGCATCAAGACCACACGCCGGACGACCAAGGTCGAGAGCGGCATTCAGCTTTCGCCGGTCACTTCAGCATCGGCAGCCCTGAGCACGAGCGAGCCAGAGCCAAAAGTCGCCGAAGTCCAGATGCCGGCCGGGATCGAGGAAGCCAAGCAATTCATCGCTAGCGGCGACATCGCAGCAGCGCGCCGTATTCTGCAGCCAGGTGCGGTCGACGGCCACACCCCTCATCTGATGGCTCTTGCCGAAACGTTCGATCCGAACATGCTCGCCGCTTGGAGTGCGCGCGGTACCGCGCCCGATGTCGCGCGCGCGCGAGCGCTGTATCAGAGCGCGCTTGCGAAGGGTGAAAGCAAAGCCCGTCAACGCCTTGAGGCCTTGGACTGATCCAACCTTAACTATGCATGAGAACGCGTTCGCGCCGGCATTACCCGCGTCTCCGGCCTATCGTCTGAGCGATGATTCAACGGCCGCAGTGACTGGGCCGCTGGCTGGAACTCAAGACCGGGCTGATCAATGAGGCTACGACCCATGACGGCGTGGCGTGTGCGTTTTTCATGTGTGAAAATTGCGGATCTGATACACTCGGCCCGGACACGAGCCTGAGGATCCGGTAATGAACGATGACGCCGCCGAGCAGAAAATCCATCGTGGCTTGAAGGACATATTCTTCGAGCGTTCCGACTGTACGCGGATCGATGGCAAGGCCGGTGAGCTCAGCTATCGCGGGTATTCGATCCACGATCTGGCGGAGCACTCGACGTTCGAAGAAACGGCTTATCTGCTCCTTTACGGCACGCTGCTGACCGCCCACGAGTTGAGTGCGTTCGATGCTGCATTGAAGTCAGCACGGCACTTACCAGCTCCGGTTCTCGATATCATCTCGGCGGTGAAGCCGGCGCACCCGATGGATGTGCTTCGTACCGCAGTTTCGGCGCTTGCCGCCTTCGATCCAGCCGTCGCCGACAACAGCCGCGAAGCCACACTTGCGAAGGGTGTGCGGCTGACGGCCCAGGTGCCGATGATCGTTGCAGCACATGCTCGGATGCGCTCGGGCCAAGCTCCGCTGGCGGCGGATGCGAATTTGGGCCACGCGGCAAACTTTCTTTGGCTCATCAAAGGCCAGAAACCCTCGGCCGATGCCGCGAAATTGCTCGATACCGATTTCGTGCTGCACGCGGAGCACGGCTCGAACGCGTCGTCGTTCGCCGCTCGTGTCGTCATCGGCACCGACGCCAACCTGCATGCGGCGATGACCGCTGCGATTGCCACACTGTCGGGCCCAGCGCACGGGGGTGCAGCCGAGGACGTCATGCAAATGGCGACCGAGATCGGCAGTCCGGAGAACGTCAAGGAATTCGTCAAACGCAGGCGGGCGGCGAAAGAGGCGATCACCGGCTTCGGCCATCGTGTGTATCGCACCGAGGACCCGCGCGCCCGGCACATGCGCGAGGGCGTGAAGAAGTTATCGGCGGAGATGGGTGAGCCGAAGTGGTACGCGATTCTGCAGGGCGTCGTCGAGGAGATGAAGCCGTACGCGCGCCACGGCGTGAACGTCAACGTCGATTTCTATTCTGGCGTAATCTACTATTTGCACGGCATCCCGCAGGAATTGTTCGTGCCGATCTTCGCCATCGGCCGCATGCCCGGCTGGATCGTGCAGGTGCTGGAGCAGCAGGCCAACAACATCCTGATCCGCCCACTGACGCTCTACTCCGGCCCGGAGATGCGCCCGTACGTGCCCATCACACAGCGCGGGTGAGAACAAGTTTGACCCGGACTTAGGTCGGGTCGACGAAGGAGACCCGACACTTTCAGCCAGCACCCGTGGAATGTCGGATCCCCTAAAGGGACTCCCAAAAGGTCGCTCGCGAATGGCTCTATTCGACCTACGGACGGGAGCCGGTGGCCATATGATGAGCGCCCGCATCGATCGATGTTGGTTACGATCGGCAAGCGCGCCGGTCTAACCCAACCTACATTCCTCACCCAACCTTCGCGCGGTTGCGGGCGAGCCATCCTTCGACCAGGGCGACGGTATCGTCGATGGCTTGCAGCTTCATGCCCCTTTGGGCGGCGACGCTTTGCACCAAAAGGTCGACGCGTTCGATGTTGGGAGCACCGGCGGCCAGCGCGCGCGCCGCCGACGAGGGACTGCCGAGCGACAAAGCCGCGTTGGCATATTTCTCGAACGGCACCATGTCGCTGGCCGAAGCGCCGAGCGACACGCACAGCTTCACCACCCAGTCGTAGACGGCGCGGGTCTCCTCGATGTTCGAATGCACGGCATCCTTGATCGGGCGCATCTCGTCCTTCTGCACGCAGCGATAGTTGCCAGCGAGCAGCATCGCCCACTTTGCGAGCGGCACGAACACCGAGTCATGCACCTTGAGCTTGACCGGCAATTCGAGCTTCACGCCATCGCCGGCATCGTAACGCGCGGAATCGATGTCGTTCTGCAACTGCACCAGGATTGCGGTGTGTTCATCCGAGGGAAACCGTGCCGACTTGAAGTTGGTCGGAAGGCGAACCTGCAGCACGTTGGTCTTCTCTTCCGGCGGACGGAACGCCTGCGGATCGGGGCTGCACAACGTCATGAAATTCGGATCGAAATTCTTCCAAACCGAGGCATCGGCAAAGCAATTCTCGAGCTTGCCGACGTCGAGGCCCGGAATGCGCGCGAGGTAGGGCAGCGGCGGCATGTTCATGATCGACATGCAGGGCACCTTGGCGAGCGCGACCTTGTCGAGCAGCTGGCGCACGCCGTCTGAGCGATACTGCGGCTCTTGCATGGCGAGCGCGACGAGATCGTACCTCGACGGATCGACGCCAACCGGGCTCGACGCCGTCAGTTTGCCCGGCAGCTTGCGGCTGTCGATCTCGACGAGGCCTTCGCGGCCCTTCACCGGCATACGTACGCGTGCGCCCTCGGCATTGAAGATATCGGCCTCCGCTGGCAGGCACACGAGGTGCGTGTTGTGGCCGGCCATGAGCAGTTTCGTGGCCAGCAGCGAGCCGTAGGATGCCCCGAGAAGAAGCACGTTGATTGGTTTTGCCATAGTCGTTTCCAGTTGTTCCCGTGATTAAAACTGTCGTTGAGCAGCACGCCCTGCGCGATGGCGCCAAGGCCGTTGCATCGGCCGTAGCCAACTAACCCCAACGGAGCTCGTTTGGCTAGTGCGAGGCCTCGATAACTCCCCTAACCCGAGGCCTTCACTCTCGTCGCGACATCCTTGCGCAATGCCTCTACGTCGACTTTCTCGAGGAACCTGGGGATGTTGCCCCAAACCGCGTGATAGCCGAATTTGCCGTTACGCATCTCGTCGTGCGCTGCTTCCCGCGTCCAGCCCTCGTACAGCATGCGATAGAGCGCCGAGACGAGTCCCGTGCGATCGGCGCCGTGTTGGCAATGGAGAAGCACGGGCCCCTGCTTGCGCGCGATCTCGATTTCGGCCAATGCGCGGACCAAATCCTTCCGATCAATAGCCCAAGTATTGATCGGAATGCTGATCAGCTTGATACCCGTACCCGCCGCCAATGTCTTGTCTGAGTGGAACGCGCGCAAACTGACGACGGTCTTGATGCCGATCTCTTTTTCAAGTCCTGGGAAACCCGCCTTCAACGGCTGGGCGCTACGATAGAAATCCGGTGTGATGCGATGCAGGTTCGGCGCCCCTTCGAACGCGACCGGCACGCCCCAGGTGACGGGGCGCACCGTGGCGGCGGTGGCCTTCGTTTGGGCGGCAGCTGTTTGCGGCAACACGAAAACTGCCGTCGAAAGGCAGCCCAGTAGCCCTAGACAATAAGGAAGCCAGCGCACCATTGTTCCCCGCACTCTCACTTGCCCGGCCGCAGGAAATCGAAGTCGCAGCCGTCGGGAGCTTGCATCACCGAGCGTGTGAACAAGCTGCCATAGCCGCGGGCTTCGGCGCTGGGTGCGGGTGGCGTGGTTACGCGGCGACGATCGAGCTCGGCTTGATCGACGAGCAGATCGATACTGCGTTTTTCAACCGACAATCGAATGCGATCTCCTGAGCGTACCAGTCCGATGTTGCCGCCGGCCGCTGCTTCTGGCGCCACGTGAAGCACGATCGTCCCGAACGCGGTGCCGCTCATCCGCGCGTCGGAAATGCGCACCATATCCTTGACCCCAGCACGCGCCAGCTTCTTCGGGATCGGCAAGAAGCCGGCTTCCGGCATGGCGTACGCCGAACGCGGACCGGCATTCTGCAGGATCAGGAAATCGTCCGCCGCTACATCGAGCTCATCGGTGTCTATGCGGGCGGCCAGATCATCGAGCGAAGAGAACACCACCGCGCGGCCCTCACGTTCGAACAATGACGGTGTGGCAGCCGATCGCTTGAGGATGGCACCGTCTGGCGCAAGCGAGCCGAACAGCGCAACGAGGCCACCTTGTGGCTCGACGGGATCAGCTGCGGTCTTGATCACACGGCGATCGACGTAATGCGTCTCCTCCGCCGACAACCTCTGACCCATGGTTTCGCCCGTGACCGTCATGCAATCGAGATGCAGCAATGGTTTCAACTCGCGCAACACGGCGCCGATGCCGCCGGCCGCGAAAAAATCCTCCATATAGAACTCGGTGCCGACCGGCTTCACGGCAGCCAGCACCGGTGTCGTATCGGAAAGCTCGTTCAAGCGCCGCAGATCGAGCTTGATGCCGACGCGGCCAGCGATTGCGGCCAGATGGATCACACCGTTGGTCGAACCACCTAGTGCGAGCAGAACGCGCACCGCGTTCTCGATCGACTTTTCGGTGATGATCTGCGCCGGCGTGATCTGACGGCCGATCATGCGCACGGCTTCCACGCCGGTGGCCTCGGCAGCCCGCAGGCGATCGGCATGCACGGCGGGGATCGCAGCCGTGCCCGGCAGAATCATGCCGAGCCCTTCGGCGATCGCGGCCATCGTCGATGCCGTGCCCATCACCGCGCACGTGCCCGCCGTCGTGACCAGCCGGCCCTCGACCGCCTCGATCTGATCTTCGCTCATGTCGCCGGCCCGAAAGCGCATCCAGAACTTGCGGCAATCGGTGCACGCACCAACCCGATGCTCCTCGTAGCGCGAGGTCATCTGCGGCCCGCCGATGAGTTGTATGGCCGGCTTCCCGGCACTTGCCGCAGCCATCAGCTGCGCTGGCACGGTCTTGTCGCAACCGCCCATCAGCACGACCGCGTCCATTGGCTGAGCACGGATCATCTCCTCGGTGTCCATCGCCATCAGGTTGCGAAACTTCATCGAGTTCGGCGCGAGTGTGCTCTCGTGCAGCGAGATGGTCGGGAACTCGAGGGCGAGACCACCGGCGTAGGTGACGCCGCGCTTGACCGCTTCGAGCAGTTCCGGGAAGTGCCGGTGGCATGGATTGAACTTCGAATGGGTGTAGGCGATGCCGACCACGGGGCGGGCAAGTTCATCGAGGCTGAAGCCTTGGCTGCGCGCGAATGCCCGGCGCATGTAGATCGAGAAATCGCGATCGCCATAGCTTTGCAGGCCCTGCAAAAATCCGTGGTCCGGTGCGGAAGTAGAATTCTTGCCCATCGCTCGTCTCTCCCGGCGCCACGCGCCATTGCCTTGGCGCAATTGAACCTGACGTTAACCGCTCGTAAAGGGGTAACCGGTAATCTCCCGTTAACTTTATGTGCTGTTGGGAGAGCTGCCATGGCTGAGACGAGTAGCGCCGTGCGTTTGACATCCAGCCTGAATGACGTTGCCAACGACACCGGGCGGATCGCCTTTTGTGGCCCATACGTGCTGTCCGCCATCACCGGCTATCCGATCAGCCGGGTCGAAGCCGAGATCCACGAGCTGCGCGCAACGCGGGAACATTCGAATGCGCTGATCAAGGGTACGTACGCCAACGAGGTCGAGGCGACGCTCGGTGTGTTCGGCTTCAAGATGGAACTGAAGCTGGACTACATGCACCTGGAGCGCAAGGCCCGTCCGACCGTGTGGCAATGGATGCAAAAGCCCCGCAACGCCTGGGCGCACTACATCCTGGCGATCCACAAAGGCAAGGAGGGCCATTGGATCCTGATCAAGGGCGTCAAGATGTGCGACACTTACTCGGCAGGCAAGTGGCAGTTTGTGTGCGATGGCCCGCATCGCGGCGCGCGGATCATGGAAATCTTCGAGGTTCGCCGCAAGCTCGAGTTTTAGGATCTATCGGCGTCACTGCATCCGATTGCGCGTCAGGCGCAAGTCTGCCGGGACAGTGAGAATACGTGCGCCGTACCCAACGATGATGTGACGCGTTTTCGCACCAGTATCGAGCCAGTAGATCACACTGCGCCCCTTGTCGACAAACTCGCACCACCGGCAGGGAACATCGGGCAGCACGCCTTCGTCGACGCGATCGAAGAGCCACTCCCACGTCCCCTCGATCGGATTGCCCAGGGGCCACATGGGCCAGTCGGCATGTATCCCGCGGCGATCCGCTTCCAGAGCGCAAATCGAGGTTCCGATAGATTTGCGCGCACCTGCCCGATTTTTGTGCATTTGATAATATCCCTACGAAAAGATCGTGAAATTCAACATTTTCGGATTAATTGGCGTAGAATAAATGAATTATAATCTATGATGTTATTACTAAGTTTAGCCTCGTAAGGACTGATTGGTACGATATTAGTCTGCCCGCAACAGATGCAAAAGATAAAGTAGCTTTTTAGCGCAGGTGCCGATTTTTTAAAGGCGATGTGGCATATTTCTCATGAAGCTGGCATTCAATATACGCTTACAACGTTCAATATAAATACAACGCAGTCATCTCAGTACCTTGCAATCAGTTTGCGCAGGTGTGGCAGCAAGATCGCTTCGAACCATGGATTCTTTTTGAGCCAACCCGTATTGCGCCACGACGGATGCGGCAATGGCAATAAAACCGTATGATCGCTGCCGTTGCTTATGGATTGCCATTCGCGAACGGTATCGCTCAAATTAGCGCGCCAGGGCTTACCCCTCGCTTGCTGTAAATGCCAGCGCTGGGCATAGCCGCCGATCATTAGGATCAACTTGAGGTTTGGCAATTCTGATAACAATTGTGAGCGCCAGATCCGGGCGCATTCAGGCCTTGGCGGCAAATCTCCACCATGACGGTCTTGGCCTGGGAAACAAAAACCCATCGGTAAAAACGCCATCCGCCGCTCGTCGTAGAATTGATCGCGCGTGACCCCCATCCAATCCCTGAGCCGCACGCCCGACGCGTCGTCGAAGGGCAGGCCTGAAGCATGTACGCGCGTTCCCGGCGCCTGCCCGCAGATGGCGATGGTTGCCGACCTCGATAGCTTGATCACCGGGCGGGGCGTGTGCGGCAGCGGTTGGCCCGTTGGTGTATCAGCGCAGACGCGGCACGCGCGGATCTCGGCAAGCAGTTCGGCCAAGCGCGTGTTCTCGTCTCCGGAATGCTTTGAGGACGCGCGCGTCATATGCTGAGTTTCAAACCGTCTTCGGCGATCAGTATGGTCGGGCTGCGGATGCTGGGAGCGAAGTCCAGCATGTCTGCATTCATGTGAGTGAGCATAATCCGGCCGGCCCTCAACCTGGGCAGGTTTTGCTCGATGGTCCGCCAGTCCAGATGGAACTTGATCGGCCGGTCCACCGAACAGCATTCGGTGAGGAAAAGATCAGCGCCGCCGGCACAGTCCAACAAAACGTCGACCCATTCGGTGTCACCGGAAAAAGCCAATACACGACCACCGGCCGCGATACGAAGAGCGTGCGATGGTGCTCCGGACGGGTGCCGCACTTCGAACGCGCCAACCTTCAGATCGGCGTCAGCATAAGGTTTCGCTTCGGTGATCTCGACGAACTCCAAATCAAACACTCGTTTTGCTCGCGTCATACCGGGAAATAGAATTTCGGCGGCCGCTTCGTATCGATGCGCGATCGAAGGCGGGCCGATGACCCGAAGCGGCGTTGTACGGTTGCTCGCAAACTGCGCCGACAAGGTCATCCACACCAAGCCCGAAAAATGATCGCCGTGCAGATGCGAGATCAAAACCGTATCGATGGCGTTGGCATCGATGCCGAGATTGTTGATGCCGATCATGGTGCTTGCACCGCAGTCGAGCAGTACATTGCGCCTGGCCACTTCGATCAGAAAGGCGCTTTGCAGGCGCCCACCCGATCCGAATGCATCGCCACAACCAATCACCGTTAATTGCATGCGTCTGCCTCAAGCCTTGGCGCTGGGTCGCAGCGATACCTCACCGTACCAGCGGGCCACGTGCTTCAGTTCCGGTGGACGCTCGTACTTGATCGGGCGCATGAAATCGATCGCAACCAGTGCCGTGATGTCGGCAATCGTATAGTGATCGCCAGCAATGAAGGGGTGCTGGGCCAACTGCTGATCAATCAAGACGAACATATCAGCGAGGCGCGCTCGATTGGCGTCCGCCCATTCTTTGATTTGCGGCTTTTCCAGCACGGCCATCGCCGGGTGGCTGTGCCGAAACGCTTGCGCAACTCGAAACAAAAACCCTAATTCCATTCGCCGGTTGGCCATCTCGACCAGTGCTTTGTCACGGGCATCGCGGCCAAATAACGGTGGATTTGGATTGGTTTCCTCGAAGTAACGGCAGATCGCGACACTCTCCGAAATCGCGGTACCGTCGTCCAAAATCAATACGGGCACCTGCTGCATCGGATTTTTGCCGGCGAACTCTGGCAGGCGGTGCTCTTGTTTCATGATGTCGATCTGCTCAAACGGAACGTCCAATCCCTTCTCGGCGAGAAATATGCGAACCCGGCGCGGATTGGGCGCCTGTCTCTGCTCGATGATCTTCATGGTCCCGGGCCTCTGGTTGGTCGAGTTGCATCAACGCGCAATCGTCGGTGCGCGGCCGTGCAACGTCAACATGTAAACGCGAATTTAGGAATTTGCGTCAAGAGTCCATGCTGGAGCCGATGGCGCCGATCTCTTCCCGTCGGAGGTGATCGAGCGCCGGCCGAGAACGGTGGATTGGATGGCGGACGCGAGCCTCGATCGCGGGCGGACGGCAGCGAGCGGCAATAGCCGCGCGCGTAGCGGTCGCTTGCGCCGCGCCGATGCAGCACAGTTGCGCGATACCCGCCAGCGGTTGGCCTTGGGGACGACGCTCAAACCCGAATTCGAATACGAACTGATGATGATGTTCGTGCGCAACGAACTATCCGCGCAAGCTCACATGTGGCTGCTGGCGATCATCTTCTCCCTGGCATCGACGTTTTGGGCGCCACCCCTGCACGCAACCATATGGCTCGTTAGCCTGATCAGCGCCAAGGTGATCCTGCTGCTGGTGTGCCGCCAGCTCAATGCGCTGCCGGCCGCCGATGTCAACGTCGCCATCTGGGGACGACGGTTGTTGATCGCCGAGGCCATCAACGGTTGTGCATGGGCAGGCTTCGCGCTGGTGGGCATTCACCTGCAGTACGAAGGTTCGGTTGGTTTCGCGTTTTCTTCGCACGTGTTCATCTTCGCCTCGCTGATCGTAGTGCTGGCGATCCGCATGACGTTCGCCTCGACCATGATGCCGATCCTCTATTTCGGCACGATCCCGATGACGGTTGCCGTCGTCATCCGCTTAGCGCTCCTGCAGGACCTGTTTTATCTCGCGCTTGCCGCGATGGCGGTCGGTGTGCAGATCTATTTCATTTTCCTCGCCAAGGGCCTCTACTCGACCGCACTAGCCATGCTTGAGTTTCGCACCGAAAAGGATGGATTGATCGCGGAGCTCGAAGAGTCGAAGTCGATCTCGGACGAGGCGCGCCGTCGAGCCGAAGCCGCCAACATCGCAAAATCACGGTTCCTTGCCACCATGAGCCACGAGCTGCGCACGCCGCTCAATGCCATCCTTGGGTTTTCCGAAGTTATGAAGACCGAAATGATGGGACCGATGGGCACTAAAGTGTACAAGGAATACTCCGGTAATATTCACGATAGCGGCCGCCATCTTCTCAACCTGATCAACGAGATCCTGGATTTATCGCGTATCGAGGCTGGCAAGTACGAGCTGAGCGAAGAACCGGTGCGTCTGATCGATATCGTCGAAGATTGTCATTGCCTGCTGAAACTGCGCGCCGAAGGCAAAGGCATCCAGGTGGTCGAAGAGTTCGATGTCCGTTTGCCCCAACTATGGGTGGATGAGCGAGCGGTGCGCCAGATTTGTCTCAACTTGATGTCCAACGCGTTGAAGTTCACGCCGCGCGGAGGTGAGGTGACCTTGAGCGTTCGCTCCGGCACCGAGGGCAGCCAAGTCTTGAGCGTGCGCGACAACGGCCCGGGCATCCCAAAGGACGAAATCCCGAAGGTCATGCAGGTGTTCGGCCAAGGTTCGCTCGCTCATCAAAATGCCGAAGGCGGCACCGGCTTGGGGCTGCCGATCGTGAAGAACCTGATCGAGTTGCATGGCGGGTCGTTCGACCTGCAGTCGGAAATGCGCAAAGGTACCGAGGCGATTGTCACTTTCCCCAGGCAGCGCGTTCTGCAGGCTTTGCCACCGTTGCAGCCGCTCGGGCAGGAGCGGCATCGCCAAACGATCGACATCGCGCGTCCGGTCCGGCCGTCACGACTTCGTGCGCCGATTTCCGTCGCAGCCAGCGCCCCTTGATTGCCAGTATCGTTCGGAATGCCTACATGTGAGGTGGTCCCAGCGTCCGGCGTCCGAGGTTCGATGGATACTCCTTGCATCAAGATTTGCGTGCTCGATACGCCAACCCAGCTTTGCATCGGATGCGGACGCACGCTGGCAGAGATCGGGTCATGGTCGCAATTGAGCGAACCCGATCGCCATGAGATCATGAGCCAGTTGCCGGCACGCATGCGGGTGCTGAGGCTGGGGTTGACCGGACCCGTTGCGGAAACAGCGCAGGAGAGTGCAGACAGATGAGATTCTGGATCGTGCTCGCCGTCATGGCCGTTGCACTGGCGGCCGCGTTCACGCAGGGCGACGAGGGTACTGTTCTTGGAATGGAGACGGCGCAATTCATGTCGGTGGTCGTCATCGGCAGCTTGCTGGTTCTCGTCGGCACGTCGATGCTGGGTAGTTATCGTGGCCGGTTTGGGACGGCGGTGCGCGACGTTCTCATTTGGGTTGGTTTGGCGCTGGCCCTTGTTCTTGGCTATAGCTTTCGCGACGATTTCCAGGGCATGGCTCGCCGCATCACCGGCGAATTGATGCCGGCTGGCGACAGCGTGCCCGTCGCCACCGTCACCAATGGCGAACGTGCGGTGCGCATCCGCAAGCGCCTGGATGGCCATTTCGTCGCACGTGGTGATGTCAACGGCGCCAACCTCACGATGCTGGTTGATACCGGCGCCTCGACCGTCGTCCTGAAACCCACCGACGCGCGTGCAGCTGGCATCGACGTCGACAAGTTGAACTACTCCGTGCCGGTGCGCACAGCCAACGGGACGGCTTACGCGGCCGCGGTCCGCATCAAGCGAATTTCGATCGGCGGTATCGTCATCGACGGCGTCGAAGCGCTGGTCGCCAAGCCCGGTGCGCTATCGGAAAGCCTGCTTGGTATGAGTTTCTTAAAGCGATTGCGCTCTTATGAGTTTTCAGGCGATTTTCTGACCCTGCGCAGTTGAGATGTAGATCCTCCGGCGCCGAGCGTCGTATGCCGTCGCGGAGAGTTGTATGGCCTCGTCTTCGGTATTGCGTTTTGCGTTGCGAGAAGCTGGCAACTGGCTGGTCGTCGCCGGTTGCATGGTCGGCACGGTCGTGTACTTCGAGGAGTTGAAGGGCGTCGCCGCCTGGAGCATGGGGCTCCAACTTCCCCCACCCGCCGCTTCGGCAGCCGCACCGCGCAAGCAGTCGAAAACGCACGTTGCGGCAGCGGCATCAGCCTCTGGCATCGTCGAGCTGCGGGCCGGCAACTATGGCCATTTCGAAGCGAACGCCCAGCTCAACGGCCGTACCGTACAGGTGATGGTCGATACCGGTGCGTCGCTGGTGGCGCTCACCTACGAGGACGCCGAACGGGCCGGCATTTTCGTGCGCAATTCGGACTTCACCCATCGGAGCCAAACCGCCAACGGCATTGCCAGGTTTGCGCCCGTGATGCTCGACCGGGTCAGCATCGGCGATATCACGGTGCGCAACGTGCAGGCAGCCGTCAGCGAGCGCGGCAAGCTGCAGACATCGCTGCTCGGCATGTCGTTCCTGGGCAAACTCACCCGCACCGAAATGCGCAAGGGCGGCGTGCTGGTGCTGCAGGAGTAGTGGGCTGGGGCGTGGGCTAGAGCCGCGAGATCCGACACTTCGGGCACTACGCGTGAATGTCGGCTCCCCCAAAAAAGGGCAGCGGCGCGATCCTGGGTCTCGTTGCCCACGCCGTCCCCCGTTTGCCTTCCCGGAACGGCCACGGCAGTGGGCGTATCCGGGATCGCGTCCTGGCCGATGAAACGCGATCCCGGGTCTCGCGCTCCCAGCGCTCGCCCGGGAAGGCAGCGGCAGAAACCTTCGTTGAAATTGCTCCAAGGCAAGATCTGTGTTTGAATCTCAGCCAGTTACCTTGGCGGACGAGACCATGACCCAGATCCCTGATTTTGCGACCATCGCCTACGCCGCGGGCACCGCCGCGCCCGCTGCGCCAGCACCCTCCCGAGAGCCGTGGCTGACGCCGGAGGGGATCGAGGTGAAGGCCGCCTACTCCGCAGCCGATGTCGAGGGCCTCGACTTCCTCGACACCTGGCCGGGCATCGCGCCGTACCTGCGCGGACCTTACCCGACGATGTACGTCACCCAGCCGTGGACCATCCGTCAGTACGCTGGGTTCTCGACCGCCGAGGATAGCAACGCGTTTTACCGGCGCAACATCGCGGCCGGTCAGAAAGGTTTGTCGGTCGCGTTCGATCTCGCAACCCACCGCGGCTATGATTCAGATCACCCCCGTGTGAAGGGCGACGTCGGCATGGCCGGCGTCGCGATCGACAGCATCTACGACATGCGCACGCTGTTCGACGGCATCGACCTCAGCCAAATGTCGGTGTCGATGACCATGAACGGCGCGGTGCTGCCGGTACTCGCCCTTTTTATTGTGGCAGGCGAAGAGCAGGGCGTGCCGGCATCGAAACTGTCGGGCACGATCCAAAACGACATCCTCAAAGAATTCATGGTGCGCAACACCTACATCTATCCGCCGGCGCCCTCGATGCGGATCATCTCCGACATCTTCGCCTACACCTCGGCCCACATGCCGAAGTTCAACTCGATCTCGATCTCCGGCTATCACATGCAGGAGGCCGGCGCGACGGCCGATCTCGAGCTTGCCTATACGCTGGCCGACGGCGTGGAGTACGCGCGCGCTGGCGTCGCAACCGGCCTCGACATCGATAAGTTTGCACCCCGCCTGTCGTTCTTCTGGGCGATCGGCATGAACTTCTTCATGGAGGTCGCGAAGATGCGGGCGGCCCGATTGATCTGGGCGAACCTGATCAACACAGAGTTCGCGCCCAAAGACGAGCGTTCGTTGTCGCTGCGCACCCATTGCCAAACCTCGGGCTGGAGCCTGGCCGCGCAGGACGTGTTCAACAACGTGCCGCGCACCTGCATCGAGGCGATGGCGGCGACGCAAGGGCACACGCAATCGCTGCACACCAACGCGCTCGACGAGGCGATCGCGCTGCCGACCGACTTTTCGGCCCGCATCGCGCGCAACACGCAGCTGTTCCTGCAACAGGAGAGCGGCACCACCCGCGTCGTCGATCCCTGGGGTGGCTCGTTCTATGTCGAACGTCTGACAGCGGATCTTGCGACCAAGGCCTGGGCCCACATCCAGGAAGTCGAAGCGCTGGGCGGCATGACCAAGGCGATCGCCGCCGGGGTGCCGAAGATGAGGATCGAAGAGGCGGCAGCGCGCACGCAAGCGCGCATCGACAGCGGCCGCCAGACGATCGTCGGCGTCAACAAGTTCAAGCCGGTCGACGAAGCACCGATCGAGATTCTCAAGGTCGACAACAAGTCGGTGCGCGAGCAACAGATCGCCAAGCTGACACGGTTGCGTGCTGAGCGCGATCCGGCAGCGGTCACCGTCGCACTCACGGCGCTCACGGAAGGCGCGCGCGGCACTGGCAACCTGCTCGATCTCGCGGTAAAGGCAGCCCGCGCTAAAGCGACAGTCGGCGAGATATCCGACGCCATGGAAGTCGTATTCGGCCGGCACCGCGCCGATATCCGTGCGGTCTCCGGCGTCTACCGGTCGGAAGCGATGGCGGGAAAGGGCGGTAAGATGAACCCGGATGTTACGCGTGTGATCGCGCTCGTCGAAGCCTTCGAGCAGAACGAGGGCAGGCGTCCGCGCATTCTCGTCGCCAAGATGGGCCAAGATGGGCACGATCGCGGGCAGAAGGTGATCGCGACCGCGTTTGCGGATCTCGGCTTCGATGTCGACATTGGGCCGCTGTTTGCAACACCGGATGAAGCTGCCCGCCAAGCGGTTGAAAACGACGTGCACGTACTGGGCGTGTCATCACTCGCTGCCGGACATCTTACACTCGTGCCGGAGCTCAAAGCCGCACTCGAAGCGCAAGGGCGCGGCGACATCATGATCGTCGTTGGCGGGGTGATCCCGCCGGGCGATTATCAAGCGGTGTACGATGCCGGTGCGAAGGCGATCTTCGGGCCGGGCACCAACATCCCGCAGGCGGCAGCCGACCTGATCGAGAAGCTCAATGTGCAGTTGGGCTACGCGCAGCGCAGTGCGGCGGAGTGAGCATCAGTCGGCCCGGTATCTTGGCCGGCAATCCGTTCGCGTCCACGCGTGTCTGATCGATGCCTAGTGCCGGTGACGGAACCACGCATCGGCGCCAGGCGCCGCGTTGATGATGCGCACGTTGCGATAGTCGCCACCAGGACTAGCAGTGCGCTCCACTTTCTGGATCGGCGCTATCGGCGCGGACGTGAACGATTGCGGCACTGCAGGAGCCGCCGCCGTAATTGGTTCAGGTGCAACCGGTTTTGTGGTCGAAGTGTTCTCGAAGTATTTGGCGATGCAGGGGTCCTGCAGCTTTTTCATTTCGAGTTCGCCAGGCTTTACGTAAACGATCCGGCCGGCATCGCAGACATAAGCTTCATCGGCGCGCGCGGACTCCGCCATTGCACCGGCTGCCAACGCCACTGCTGCCACAATGCAACCCTTGATCATGCTCATCTGGAGTGGTCCCACTGCGCCTCGACGGTGCCATGATATGGGACATCCGGTTACCAGACCTTTACCGCTGCGGCTTTTGCGCTGCACGTTGCGACGCTCACCACACTCACCGCGCCGAGGGATAGCGCCAGTAGACGCCCTTGTCGGTTGTGATCTTCTGCAAGATCGGCACGCGCATTTCGGGCGGACGTTCGCCGGTCTGGATGATGAGTTGTATGTCGTTGAGCAGGGCCGTCTTCTCTGCATAACCTGAATGATGGAGCGAGAACATGTCGCTGCTGGTTGCCGTGATGTCGATGGTGTCGATCCCCGGTATCAACAGCGGACCGGTTAGCGGCATGTCGCCGGCGCGGGCAACACTACCCGCCAGCCGCTTCGACAATTCCAGGGCCCAGTCGTTCGAGGCGACGTAGAGCGTGGTGCCCTTCGCGTAGCTCTTGATTTCGGCGGCGAGATTTTCGAACCGGTCACGATCGACGTCCGGCGCCGCCAAGATGATTTGCGATATCTCGACGCCATCGGGAGCCGAGTTCTTCAACTCGCGCAGCACCGGCAACAACACCAGATTGCCCATGCTATGTGCGATAATGCTGACACTCTTGGCACCGGTTTCACGCGTGATGAGGGTGAGGAATTCCTTGAGATAGGGTTCCGCCTGCTCGGCACTGCCGCGATCATAGCCATAATCCTGCAACCCCAACTGACCCTTCGACGGCCAGCTGTAGACGAACGGTGCGCCGTCAAATTGTAAGTCGTAGGCCATTTGCGCGGCGCGGTAGACCGCAAAGTCGAAGGTCGTGTTAAAGCCGTGAATGAAGACGACGGCGTGGTCCTTGAATTTTTTCGAAGCCGCTAGCCGCTCGCGGATGAGCACCAGGTAATCTTCCTTCGACAGCGACTTCACTTCCTGCATCGTGAAGTGCTTCTTGGGATCCTCCGTCTCCTGATAAAGTATGACGTTGGTGAGCGGGATACGATAGACCCATGGGCGTTCGATGTTGGGCACCTCATGCACCTTCGGTACCGTCACCATGGCGCGGCCGAGTTCCAACCTCTTGGCGCGGTCCGAATCGTACGTAACCCGCTTTTCGCCGGGTTTGGCGCCGCGATCCGTACCGTAAAAAACCGGCACGACATCGTAATCGGGTGGTGGCGACGGCGCAGTGACGGGCGGCATGCTACGCGTCGCCGGTGCCTCGGCCGAGGGTGCAGCTGTCGGGCCGCGGCTCGACGCAGATGGGGCTGGTGACGGCGGCGGTGGGGGTGGCGCAGCAGCAACTGGCGGTGGCGGCGCCTCGCCGACCGGACTTGCGGGGGACGGACTTGAAGGTGCTGACCCGCTGCCCGGCGGGGCCGATCCCACCCGTGGCAACGCGACTGGCGCATCCACTGGCGGAGCTTGTTGGCCGATCTGCTGCTCAGCCGCTCGCGTCGCTTTTTCTCTTGCCTCGGCGGCGCGGCGCTGCGCCGCCTCTGCGACGCCTCTTGCATCGGTTTCCCGTTTGGCAGCCGCGTCAGCCTCCCGCCGCTGGGCATCCTCCACTGGAGCGGGCTGTGGCGACGGCGCTTGTGTTTGCGTTTGCCTGGGCGGCGCTCCTGAGGGTGGCGAGCGCTGGTCAGGTGCATAGGCGCTAAAGAAGATCGCGAGGATGAAGGGTGCGATCGCGACCACAGCCAGCGACAGGCGCGACAACACCTTCGCTGCGGGGGGCAGATCGCGCGTCACGCGCCAGGCAAACAGATAAAGCAGCAATCCGAATGCAGCGATCGTTGCATTGAATGCGACCGGCGACAGATCAGCCATGGTGCGTCTCCCCGTATTAGGCGCCGAACAAGCAACACCAGAGCGCTCAGGACGCTAACCGGACTTGCGCCACCAGCGAAGCGGCACTTTAAGACGCCACCATGACATCGGCAACGGCAGATCGATATGGTACGGCTCCGTCAACAGCCAAAGAGGCAGGTTCTTGAACGAAACGCGATTTCTCACCATGCTTTCGCGATGAGCAAATTCTCCCTTTCAGTCGACGACTACGTGTCTGGCGTCCGGGCCGGCGACCGGGCTACTCTGGGCCGCGCGATCACCCTTATCGAAAGCACGAAACCGGGCGACCGCGAAGCCGCGCGAGACGTACTGCACGCGTTGATGCCCGCGACCGGGCTTGCGCATCGGATCGGTATCACCGGCGTTCCCGGCGTCGGCAAATCGACGACGATCGATCAACTCGGCCTCAATCTGATCGCGAAGGGACATCGCGTCGCAGTACTGGCGGTCGATCCGACGTCGCGGCGTTCTGGCGGTTCAATCCTCGGCGACAAGACCCGCATGACGCGGCTATCGGCCGAAGCGCACGCCTTCATTCGGCCCTCCCCCACGTCCGGCACGCTTGGCGGTGTCACGGCCAAAACACGAGAAACGATGGCGCTAGTCGAAGCTGCCGGCTTTGACATCGTGATCGTCGAGACGGTCGGCGTCGGCCAGTCCGAAATCGCGGTTGCCGACATGGTGGACTTTTTCCTGGTACTGCTGTTGGCCGGCGGCGGCGACGATTTGCAAGGCATCAAGAAAGGCATCATCGAGCTTGCCGACATGATTGCGATCAACAAGGCCGACGGCGACAACATCGCGCGTGCGACCCGGGCCGCCGCCGATTATCAGGGCGCGCTCAACATTCTCACCCCCCGTTCGGCCGATTGGCAGCCGCCGGTGGTGACGATCTCTGGAGCGGAGAATGTCGGCCTGGACAAGTTGTGGAGCCACATCGAACAGCATCGCGCGATCATGATGAAGGTGGGCGGGTTGGAGCTGCGGCGCGCCGAACAATCGGTGGCGTGGATGCGCGATCTATTATCGGAGCGATTGCTGTCGGCGATCAAGGAGCGACCGGCCATCCGGCAAGCATGGCCGGCAATGGAGCTTCGTGTGCGCGCCGGGTCCATGCTGCCAACCCGCGCGGTCGATGAGTTGCTGATGTTGATCGGCATCGGGCCGCCCGCAGCGCAGGATGACCCGACGACATGATGACCGCCCTGCGCCATCTGCGCGATCTCGACTTGGCGCCGTTTCTCGAACTCAACAACCGTCATAGTTTGGAGTTGTCGGCCCTCGAACCGGATGAGTTCAACCGTCTGGTCGGCTGCGCATTCCGCGCTAGCGCCACCGTGCAGCCGTTATCATTCTTACTGGCGTTCGATGCCGACGCTGCCTATGCCAGCCCCAACTATTTGTGGTTCCGGGAGCGGCATCGCCAGTTCATCTATGTCGATCGCATCGTGATCGAAGTGTCCGGTCGAGGCCTCGGAATTGCGCGGCGGCACTACCTCGATCTGTTCGAGGCGGGCAGCGCAACGGGCCATGCCATCGTTTGTGCGGAAGTCAATTTTGACCCGCCCAACCCGGCATCGGACGCATTCCACGCGGCGCTAGGTTTTGCCGAAGTTGGTCGAGCGGTTCAGCCAGCACGCGCAAGGAGCGTTCGGTATCTGCAGC
>JANMNO010000006.1:0-6900 GCA_031374115.1 Hyphomicrobiaceae bacterium
GGCGGAACGACCCCTTTAAGCGTGCTGATGACCCGTACCCGGCATGAGCAAGTTGCTCAGAGACGGTTCTTCAGCACTCGATGCAGTATCTTGCCGGTCGCAGTTCTCGGCATCTCCGCGTCAGCGATGAAGGAGAACGACTTTGGCCGCTTGTACCCGGCAAGCCGGTTCGAACACCACTCCATGAGTTCGCCTTCGGTCACACACTCCCCGTCACGCAACACGATGACAGCATGTACAGCTTCGCCCCATTTCGCGTCGGGCCGGCCGACCACCGCCACGTCGCGGATCTTAGGATGAGCGCCTAAAAGGTTCTCGATTTCTGAGGGGTAAACGTTCTCCCCACCCGAAATGATCATATTGTTCTTGCGATCAACGAGAGTGTAGAAGCCGTCTGCATCTCGGCGGGCCATGTCCCCCACGGAAAGATACGGACCGCGAAATGCCTCGGTGGTCTTTTCTGGGAGGTTCCAGTAGCCCTGAAAGCACCATGGCGTGCGCGAATAGAGTTCACCGACCTCACCCTCGGGCACCTCACACCCGTTCTCGCCCAGAAGCTTGATGCGTCCGGAGCCGGTGAATTCACGGCCAACTGCGCCGAGCTTGGTCAGTTGCTCAGTAGGCCGTAGAAGCGTCGCCCAGCCCTGCTCCGTCGAGCCGTAAAGCTCGAGTAATTTGGAGTTCTTGAAATAATCCATGATGGCGAGTTTTGTGTCTCTGCGTGCAGGCGCCGACGAGACGAGCAGCTTCCGCACACTGTCGACCTTGCAATGGTCTTTCAGCTTTTGAGACAGCCCAAGCATCATGATGTAATGCGTCGGCACGAGCGACGTGAACGTT
Source organism: Hyphomicrobiaceae bacterium (assembly GCA_031374115.1). GTDB lineage: Bacteria > Pseudomonadota > Alphaproteobacteria > Rhizobiales > Hyphomicrobiaceae > JAKFWF01. The sequence goes on from JANMNO010000006.1 coordinate 841, forward strand.
GCCCGCGTCTCGGACAGAGTGCGCAAGAGATGCTCGGGGTTGAAGCTCTTGACATCGTAAACACAGCACGTCGCGCCCGCATATGCGAAGGCTGATGCAAAATTGAGAGAGTTCGCGTGACACATCGGCATGACGAGCAGGCAGGTATCGTCACGGTCGAATTGCATATCGAGCAGCGTGGCGAAGTTGAGCAGTGCATGGCTGCCGTGACTGCGCATCGCACCTTTCGGTTTGCCGGTCGTCCCGGACGTGTACATTAGGACCCAAGTGTCGTCGGGGCTGATCGCGATGCCAGGCTCACTGTCGGCGGCGTGCGCGAGGAGATCCTCGTAGCCGACCATACCACCGGGTGCGGCCGTACGCCCAAGATAGATGAGATTTGTCTCCGGAATCGCGAGCCGCGAGCGGATGCTCTCCAAACTCGCGAGTAGTTCGTCCTGGACAACGAGAGCCCGCGCCGAACAGTTCTCCAGGATATAGAGGATGTCCTCGCCGAGCAGTCGGAAGTTGATCGGAACCGCAATGAGTCCGGCCTTGGCGGTCGCCGCGTAGATCTCCATCCACTCGACGCAGTTGTAAGCTAGGACGGCAACGCGATCGCCCTTGTCGAGGCCGAGGCCCAGAAGTGCGTTGGCGAGTCGGCAGGAGCGCTGGTTCCAGACCCGGAACGTCATCGACCGGCGCAGGTCGCGCGCGCCGACCTTGTCGGGATAGATGGCCGCATTGACCGACAGTGTCTCACCCATCGACAGCAGCGGCGTCATGACATTCCTTCCTCAAAAAAACAATGGCATCTCGACAACAGCCACAGTTACGAGGCTAATATGCTGCAAGGCTGGGCAGTAGGCGAGAGTGAAAATCATGATGACGATTTCTCCCGATAGCGTAGCCGGGTGCATTGGACGGCTCCTCAAGGCACGCGGCATTGAGAGGGTTTTCGCACTGTGCGGCGGCCACATTATGCCGATCTGGATGCGACTGGACGCCGAGGGAATCCGCATCATCGACGTGCGAGACGAGCGCGCGGCCGTTCACATGGCTCAGGCGCATGCGGAGCTGACAGGCCAGTTGGGCGTCGCCCTGGTCACCGCCGGCCCGGGCGTGACCAACGCCATGACGGGCATTGCCAACGCGCATGTCTCGCGCACGCCCGTACTCGTGCTATCGGGCACTCCGCCACGCCCGCAAGAGAACCGGGGCGGTTTGCAAGATCTCGATCATACGCTTCTGCTGCGCAGTATAACGCGATACGCGCGTACGGTCCGCGAGCCGGCGCTGGTGCTGTGCGAGTTGGACGAAGCCATCGCGCGAGCCTTCGGCGAATGCGGAGAGCCAGGCCCCGCGTATCTCGATTTTCCGACCGACACTCTGCGAGCCGAGATCCCGAAGGCGCTTCAACTCGACGAACATTTCGCAGCTAAGCCTCGCGCCGAGATCCTTCCTGATCCGGGAATTGTCGAGCGAGCCGTCGAAGTCCTATGGTCGGCGAAACGGGTTCTCGTCATCTCGGGACGTGGCGCAAAAGCCGCGGGGAGCGAGCTAGTACAGCTCCTCGACAAGCTACAGGCCGTCTATCTCGATACGGGAGAAAGCCGCGGCCTCGTCCCGGACGACCACCCTGCGGTGGTAGCGGCAATGCGCGGGGCGGTGATGAGTGACGCCGATGTCGTGCTGACGGTCGGACGCCGCCTCGATTTCCAGCTTGCCTTCGGGTCACCAGCTGTTTTCGGCGCCGCGAAATTCGTCCGCATCGGCGACGTTCCCGGTGAGCTTCGCGACAACCGGAGAGGGGCCGTCGAAATTCGGGCCTCCGCCGGCGCCGCGCTCAGAGCGATTGTCGCCACCGCTGGAAACCGCCCGTCAGCCGTAGACAGGGCGTGGGCCGGCAAGCTTCGCGCGGGACATATAGAGCGGGTCGCAAAGCTCCGCCGGTCGATGGTCAACGCTGCGGAAGGCAGCGACGGGCGCCTCCACCCGAACAAGGTTCTGGCCGCGATCCAGGACCGCTTGGGCGACAATGCGATCGTGATCAATGACGGCGGCGATTTCCTCGCATTCGGACGCGTGGGTCTGTCGGCGCCGGCGATGCTAGATCCAGGGCCGCTTGGCTGCATCGGCGTCGGGGTTCCTTACGGCATTGCCGCGGCACTGGCGTTTCCGGATCGCAAAGTGCTGGTCGCCACCGGAGACGGAGCCTTCGGGTTCAATGCCATCGAGATCGATACGGCCGTTCGCCACAAGGCGCCCGTCGTTATCGTCGTCGCCAACAACGGGGCATGGCAGATCGAAGTGCACGATCAGACCGCCACGCACGGGAAGGTTGTGGGTACGAAGCTGCAGTTCTCGGACTATGCGGCCATGGCCCGCGCTTTCGGCATGCACGGTGAGCGCGTCGAGAAGCCGGAAGACCTCGGGCCGGCCCTGGATCGGGCATTCGCGAACCGTCCTGCGTTGGTCGACGTCGTCGTGACGCCGGAAGCGATTTCCTCCGACGGCAAGTCGGGACTCGCCTGGGTGCCCGATCTGCAGCCGCTGGCTGCCTGGGATGACGCAGAGCGCAAGTGGCGAGGGAGCAAGTAGCCCACTTGCCTTTAACGCAAGGTCGCCGCTGAGTTCCCGAAGCTGAGAGCATTGCCCCACCCCTTGATGGGCGCGAGGCCGATGTGGACGGTATCGACCTGAACGATCTGGCCGGGTTTTTCGGGCTTGAGCTTGCGCGGCAGGCGTACGGCATAGAGGCGCTTATGCTTGCGGGGCGCATGTTTCGAGCGTTTGCGCAGGTTCGGCACGGCCAGGATCGCACCGCGCGCGACGAGCTTTTTCAGGATGCGTCCGACCTTCGAGACGGAGCAGTCGAAGCCTTGCTTCCACAGCAACGGCGCGAGCTTGTCCTTGCCCCACATGGGGTGCGTCTTGCGCACCTGCTCGACGGCGAGCGTGAGCTTCGGGTCCAGCGCGGCTTTGCGGACAGTGGGGGGCCGCGTGGACTTGGCGGTCAGCCGCTTCTGCCAGCGATAAGGGGTGGCGCGCGGCTGCCCGACGGCTTTGGCAGCGTCGTTCGCGCAGAGCCCATCGCGGCGCGCCTGTTGCCAGCGGGCGACCACGTCCCGTCTTTCCACTTCGTCGCTTCGCTCTGGCGCTTCAAGACGAGACGCAAGACGGGCACCGCGATATATGACGCGGTGCAGACCACGAATCTGCATGGAGATCTCCGGGTTGCTCAGGGTTGCCAGACCCAAGCCCCGGAGATCTCTGATTCGGCCTACTCCCGTCTCATTTGTGTTTGAACGCGGTAAGTGGTTAGCTCTTGTGGGGGACTGCCAGCCTTCAGCTGCGCGTGGCGCTGCGGAAGCCGACTAGGCTCAACGCGCACGCCACCATGACCGTAATCCAACTCGCCCAGAACGGGATCACGACCCCATTCAAGGTGACGGGCCACTCCATGAATATCCGCAGCAGTTGCAGAAGCGCGATCAGCGCAAAGATGGCTGCGGCAAGCATGCAAAAGGATCTTGTGGTCACGACCCGCCTCCCAACGCGCGAATAGTCCAGATTAATCTTTGGAGCGTTGTGGATGATAGCAATGTGCGGGGTTGCTGGAAAGCGGCAGTCAAAGTGGGGTAATTGGAATCTGGCTTAACAGAGCCATTCCCGATACGTCGCACAAGATTACTTGCACCGCTCTGCGGTAGGGCTCACCTACTGTCTCTGCCCATCGTGGCTACTCCTTGGTCGCGGTAATGACATGGGCTCGCATCTTGCCAACAATCGGCCCGGCGCCAAAACGAGCAAGGAGCGCTTCGGTCGCCGTCTCCGTTGCTTCGGTAAGCCGCGTCGCGGCGCGAGCTTCAATTTCGCTGCGAAGAGGAGACCCTTGACAAAATCCAATGGCCAGATCGTGCGCAGACGGCGCGTGGCTCAGCCGTTCGACCGTCTCTATTGAAACAGCACCAAACCCCGCGACGCTCAGCTCTTGGGCGATCTTTGCTGTATCGTAATACCCATACGCGGTTCGTGCCATCAATTCAGGGGGGTCCCCTGGAAAGAGTCGGCCTACTGCCTTATTCACGACCCAACAGAACTCGTTCTCCTCAATCCGATCCCATACGTTGAAGACAAACCGGCTGCTGGGCTTGAGGACGCGGAATGCCTCCCTATATCCCGCGACTTTGTTTTGGAAGAACATCGCTCCGAACTGACAAAGAACGGCGTCGAACGCCGAATCGGGGAAGGGAAGCGCGAGAGCATCGGCTTGCCGCCAGGCAACCCGCTCAACGCCAGACTGCGCCACTGCAAAATCGAGCATCGCAGGGCTGATGTCGCTTGCGACGATTGTCACCTGAGGCGGCAGCAGTGCAGCGAGGATGCGCGTCACAATCCCAGTGCCGGCGGCAACCTCCAGCACACTCCCATGCACGACGTGCTGCAAACGTTCTGCCAGGTCTCTCGCATAAGGCTCAAAGAAAACTGGCCCGCGGTAATGGTCATACACCGCCGGTACCGATCCTGAGTAAAGATTGACGACATCTTTCATTGCTGCGCGCCGTGAATGCCTGTGGCCCATTTGATCATTGCGTCGGCATTGGCCAAAATCGCGGTAAGCCGGTTGTGACGGCGACACGTCAGACAGGCACGGTGCCCGCGACCGCCCATGCAATAGCGGCGTATGAGCGAAGCCCATCCGCATCTCCGTCGAGATATGCCTTGCGAACAAGATCGCGAAGTCGGTCTTGCTGGGCGGGACTCAGCGTCGCGACGTACGCGGCACTTGGGCCGTCCTTGCCGGCGTGAGGTGCCCAATAGTCATCGAACGACCCGAACTCCATGCGGATGACTAGCATCGTCTCACGAATGTCGACAAAGCCCGCGGTGCGCCATGCGGCCAATAATTCACCGGGCCGCGTCATAGGTCTCGTACAGCTGCGCGCGCGGAATTCATCGCCTTTTTGGTCGAGGGCTGCTGCCGTGTCGAAAAAGATCCGATGCGCCACGACCCCGCCCCTCGCATCCCAAACGGCTGCTGCGACAGTCGCACCCGGACGGGCGACACGGCGCAGTTCCGACACCGCACGATTGGTGTCGGGTACGAAGTGAAGGACGAGGAGAGAAAGGACGCGATCGAAGGAAGCATTGTCAAAGGGGAGCGCACATATATCACCAACTCTGAATTCGATACTCGGGTTGCGATTGAGCTGCGTTGCGTGCGCGACGTACACGGGGGAGAAGTCAACACCTCGGATGCGCAGATCTTTGGCACGTTGCGCAAGAGCGAATGTCAAACTGCCAGTGCCACAGCCGGCATCCATGACGGTCTCGCCATCGCTGCAGCCGCAGAAATCGATGAACGGCTCGGCCAAGCGACGGCTCCACCGTCCCATTTGGAGCTCATAACCATCGCCACTTGCAGCTGTAAATGTCGACGATGCCATCTTCGCATCTCCGTTTCGACCTACCGGCAGGGAGTGGCTCAACAGAGCCATTCTCTACATGTCGCACAAGATAAGTTCTGCGACATGCTCCGTATGCGCATCATCATCTCAGCCCAAGATAGGCAATTCACTTTCTGAATCGAAGAAGTGCAATCGACCCTGCTGGGCTGAGAGGCGAACCTGATCGCCCGCAGCAACAGCCGACTCGGCCGGGACGCGGGCGACGGTGACGCGGTTGTCGCCGACCTTGGTCTCTAGCAATATTTCGGAACCGAGTTGCTCGACTACTTCTACGCGCGCATCAAAGCCTGGCCCCGGTGCACCGTCCTTCAGTATCAGATGTTCGGGCCGCACGCCCATGGTCACCCGCCGGTTATCCTGGGCAGCGAGCCCTCGGGCATCATTGGCGGTAACCGTAAGGTTTAGACCCGGCGCTTCGACCGTGATGGTGCCGCCCTCGCTGCGTAAAGTGACGTCAATGAAATTCATCGCCGGCGCGCCGATGAAGCCGGCGACGAACTTGTTGGCGGGCTTGCTGTAGACTGTCAGCGGAGAGCCAACCTGTTGCACCCGGCCGTCGCGCATGATCACCACCCGGTCGCCGAGCGTCATGGCTTCGACCTGATCGTGT
>JANMNO010000018.1:0-16373 GCA_031374115.1 Hyphomicrobiaceae bacterium
AGAGTGCCGATCGGCATCATTGACCCAGGCCGATTCACATCCCTGCGAGCCAGAGGTCATCAGTTGATGCCAATCCACAGGCCACCTTATTCCGCGGAAAGAATTGTCCTCACGGCTGCTGCCGGCTCTTCGCCATTTCGCTGTGAACCTCGATTGCATGCAACAATGCAGCTCTGCCCGTCATGTTCCAAGTCGTGATGCCAGCCGCCAGAATACACTGCACCAGCCCTTCACTGAGTTGCTCGATCGTGAGCCCCAGGCGGATGGCGTTAGCCGCGTGAGCCTTGGCGCCATCGGTGGCACCGATCACGGTATCCAAAAGCGTGAATATCAGCTCCTTTGTCTTAAGGTCCAAGGCACCTTCCTTCATCAATCCGCTGCGCATCAAGCCGTACCCCGCAAAGGCGGCAGGCGCGTGCTCCAACAATAGCTTGAAACTGTCCGGAACCGCGCCGCGCGTGCTTTCAAAATTGGTGACGCCCAGTTGTATCGCTTCAGCCACGAGTTTTTTTTCATCAGGCATATGGAACCTCCGACGCTGTGTTGTCCTGGATCGCGCACGTCATTTTCTGGTAGAGGGCAGGACGCGGTACCAAATTTCCACTATGGCATCGGAAAGGCGATGGGACCATTGAGCTTGGGTCGGGAGAGCCGTTTACTCACCAGCAGTGGCGACCGTCGTGTCCGGTGACGGGCAAAGCGCGAGGCAACGACCCATTCGGCTCGCTGCGGGCTGGTTGGTGGCGGCTGTGGCTGCCATCACCAGTCGGCGTACAACTGAGTTAACTGCCGAGCTAAATGCACGATTCGCGTCTACAGGCGCATCTAATTCGCTTCCCAGCAGAGGTTATGATGATCGATGGCAATCTCAAATACGCCTGCGCCTGAAACGATCGCCGACGCCGACCGTGTCCGCATCATTTCAGGCGTACTGATCTGCATGCTGCTGGCTGCGCTTGACCAAACCATCGTTGCACCCGTCATTCCAGCCATAGGATCAGCCGTCGGCAACCCTGACTACATTTCGTGGATCGTGTCGGCCTATTTTCTCACCGCAACCGCTACGACGCCGCTGTACGGCAAGGTGGCCGACATCTACGGCCGCCGGCCGACGCTGTTTGCTGCCGTCGCCGTGTTCGTAGTGGGCTCCATCATTTGCGCGCTTGCAACGACCATGTGGGTGCTGATCATCGGTCGTGCTGTGCAGGGCTTGGGCGGTGGTGGGTTGATGGCGCTAGCGCAGACGGTCGTCGGCGACCTCTATCCGCCGCGCGAGCGCGGCAAGATTGCGGGCTATATCGCAGCCACCTGGGCCATTGCCAGTATCGCCGGTCCGGCGCTCGGCGGTTTGATCACCGACTACTTGACCTGGTCGGTGATATTCTGGCTGAACCTACCGCTCGCTGCCTTTGCAATCGCCATGACCAATCAAGCCCTGAAGCGGCTGCCCTGGAACAAGAGAGACCACAAGTTGGATGTGATCGGCTCCGGTCTGGTCGTGCTTGCGACGGTTGCGCTGCTATTGGCACTCGCGTTGGCGCCGCAAGCGCGATTTGGCTGGACCTCCCCCGCCGTGTTGGGTCTGGCCACAACAGGCATTGTTCTGATACCGGTCATCGTCTGGCATCTGTTGCGCGCGCCAGAGCCCCTGATACCTCTCGACGTGCTCGGCAACAAGGTGGTCCTCACGGCTACCTTCAGTGTATTTTTTGCTATGGCAGCGTTGATCGGACTTACGGTGTTTGTGCCGCTATTTCTTCAACTGGCACTTGGCCAGACGGCCTCGCAGTCAGGTTTCGCTTTGGTCGGCTACATGATTGGCACGGTAGTCGGCGCGAACTTTGCCGGGCGGACAATGGCGCGCGCGGTATCCTACAAGCGCCTGCCATTGATCGGGCTAGCGTTTGCAAGCCTTGGACTGGCCTGGCTCGCATATCGAGCCAAATCCATTGCATTCCTTGAGTTCGAACTGGTCCTAGCGTTGGTCGGCATAGGTTCTGGTCAGCAATTCCCGGTCACGACCGTCTCGGTTCAAAATGCCGTCGATCCGCGCGATATCGGCGTGGCGACTGGCGTTTTGGCGTTTATGCGCGCCCTTGGTTCGTCGATCGGCGTGGCGGTTGTCGGTGCTGTTGGAGCGGCCAGCGGTATCATGGTGAGTGCGCACGAAAGCAGCTTCGGCGGCACTACCGTCCGAGCGATCGAACAGGTGCCTGGAAATGTCTTCGCACCCGTCTTCATTGCGGTCAGCCTGAGCTTTGCCCTCAGCTTCGTCATGCTCGCCTTGATGCCGGAGCGGCCCCTGCGTGGTCATGTGGCCTCCCCGTCGACTGCTGCGACCGAAGAAGCATAGTCAGGCGGTTCGTATACGCGCTGGTCGAGCTTGCGACGTCGTCCTTCGTTTTCATGAGCCTCGTCGCAATGTTCGGCATCACCGCCTGAGCTCTGACCGGATGCAGCTCAGCCAAAATCGAACGTGCGAATGATGCTGCACAGTTCTCGCCATCGGCCATGGTATTGGGAGGGTGAGCCTTCAACATCAAGACAAAACAGCGCCGAGAACGTCGGCGATGTGGCAACACCCAGGCGATGGCCGAGCCGGGCGGTGCGAAAGCTTGCTTTTATACTCATAGTTTGGGTCTTCAAATCGGCATAGGGGGATGAAGGTTTGCGCCTTCATCGCCGCTGCCACACCACCCGGCAGGCGGGTCCGCACCGGGCGGTTCGAAGGGTCGAGGTTACGTGGCAAGTCTGGGAACTCCAAGCTTGTCGAAGAGTGCGGGCGTGAGGACGCAATAACTGCAGGTCGGTTAAACCACTTTCCAGTGCAGACGTTCGCAGCGACGACGACGCAATAGTTGCAAGACGAGAGGCGCCAATGACGCTTGAAATAGCAATTTGCCTGGCGATCCTTGTTTCGGTCGTCGTGCTCTTCGCCTCGGACCGTGTGCCTGCCGACGTTGTTGCATTAGGTGCGATGCTGGCCGTTGTTGGCACAGGATTGCTGCCCGCCGAAAAGGCGTTTGCAGGCTTCAGCAGTGACACAGTGATGATGATCCTTGGCCTGCTTATTATGTCAGCGGGGCTGATACAAACGGGGTTGGTTGAGATCGCCGGACGCCACGTGTTCAATTTGGCCGGGAGGAATCCGTCGATTTTCCTACCCGTAATCATCGTGGCAGTGGCAACCGTGTCGGCGTTCATGAGCAATACCGCAGCCACGGCGTTCTTTGTACCGTTGGTAATCGGATATGCCAGCAAGGTTGGCGTCAGTCCGTCTAGGTTTCTACTGCCCGTTGCTTTTGCATCGATCCTAACGAGTTCAGTCACGCTCATCAGCACCTCTACGAACTTGGTCGTCAGCGATCTCCTCACACGCTACCAGCAACCGCCAATGGGAATGTTTGAGCTCGCGCCGGTCGGCATTCCGATCGCCGTCGTGGGCCTCCTGTATGTGTGGGCAATCGGTGTCCGCCTAATCCCACACCGTGAGGATCAGAAAGCGGAAGAAAAAATCGGCGCGCGCAAGTATCAGGCTGATGTAGTGGTGGTCGAGGGCAGCCCGCTTGTCGGCAAGTCACTCAAAGATGCCAAGATCACGGCCGATGCGGGCCTCACAGTAGTTCGGCTGATCCGTGGCGGTGAGACGGTACGAGCAGAGAACAATCTGGCCGATTTCCAACTGAAGGCTGGAGATGAACTGTTCATCGAGGGATTGCGCGCCGACCTGCTCAAGATCAAGGATCTCGCAGGCCTCGATCTCAAGGCTGATGCCCGCCTCGCCGATCAGGATGCTCAGAAAGAGCAGAGTACCATCGTCGAAGGCGTTCTACTCCCGCATTCCCCCTTAATTGGACAATCTTTGAAGAGCCTTCAATTCAAGGAACGGTACGGGCTGGAGGTTCTGGCAATTCATCGCGCTGGACGGGTACCGCGAACAGTCAGCACGGTGCGCCTTCGCATGGGTGATGTACTGCTGCTGCAGGGTACAACTGCAAATGTAACCGCCCTGGAACGGGGCAACTTGTTCAACATCTTCGGGGGTGTGGAAAAGGACAGACTTAACCGCTCGCGCGCTCCGCTGGCAGCGGCCATTTTCTTGATTGCGATCGCAGCTGCGACATTGAGAGTCGCATCGCTGCCCGTTGCGATGTTGAGCGGCGCGTTCTTCATGCTACTGACTAGATGCTTATCTCCCGAGGAAGCTTACAGGCAAGTGGAATGGAAGGCGCTAATATTGATCGGTGCACTGCTCTCTCTGGGGACTGCAATGGAGGCGAGTGGAGCCGGTAAGTACCTCGCTCTGCAGCTGATTGGCATCGTCGGCGCGCAGAGCCACTACTCCCTTCTCACCTGCATTTTTATTCTCACCGTGGCGCTCACGCAGCCCATGTCGAATCAGGCGGCGGCCGTAGTGGTACTCCCCATCGCCATGCAGACCGCGCTGCAACTCGGCGTCAACCCTCGCGCCTTCGGCATGATGGTAGCCGTAGCAGCAAGCTGCTCGTACCTGACGCCTTTGGAACCTTCCTGCCTTATGGTCTACGGTCCCGGCAAATATCAATTCTCCGATTTCTTCAAAGTCGGGATGCCGCTAACACTGTTGATTTACGTGGTCGCAATCCTGCTGGTTCCTTTGGTCTGGCCAATGTGAGCACTACAGCGGTAACAGAGGACACCATATGCTGGCGGGTCAAGTAGCACTTACGCTTTCTGCTGTGTTTGCCGGAGCCGCGCTCTATATCAACGTCGCGGAGCAGCCCGCGCGTCTCGAGCTCGACGACAGGAACCTTTTGGCGCAATGGAAGCCGAGCTACGCGCGTGGTCTTCTCATGCAGTCGGGTCTCGCTGCCATATCAGGCATTCTAGGCTTGGTGGCCGCTTGGCAGACGAAGGATTGGCATTGGATCGTCGGGGCAGTGCTAATCCTCGCGAATTGGCCCTACACGCTGCTCTGCATAATGCCAACAAACAATCGGCTGAAGGCGATCGGCAACGAACAAGCCAATTTGACGTCCCGCGCCATGATCGAGGCATGGGGGCGGCTGCATGCAGTCCGTACCGGATTTGGAGTGGCAGCTGCACTCGCCTACCTGTGGGCCCTCAATTGAGCGACCGGCGTAGTGTGGTGGGAAGTTGTCGGCAGCCTTGATCTCACGACGCGCGCCCGTACTGATCTGTCCCGCCATCGTTGCGAGGCAATCGCCGCATCGAGGTCGTCGTGTTGAACGACTGCGTCACCGACACGAACGAGGCCTCGTTCGTGTCCAGCACATCGACGATCTTGGCGAAGTCCGCCAGTGCTCGTGTCAACCGATCGACCTTATAGACGACAACGATCTGAACCTTGCCAGCCTTGATATCGATTGGTCCGCGCCGAGCAGCGCATGTGGTCCTTGGTCGCGATGTTGTGATCGCGCCGCAGCAAACCGCAGTAGCGCGGGGCTGACACGCGACCTCGCAGAGCGCTGGCCTCACGCTGGTTGATACTCCGGGGGCGCAAACGCCGTCTCCCGACCGCCCGCTGCGGACAGGCATTCATCAACTCAAAAAATTATCGCCTATTTCACGCTGGTGGTCCCTGGCAGAGCGTCTTATGGTCGCAGGGTTGATGCGAGGGGCGTGACGACCCTGTGCCCGCGGATCCTAGTCACCAAGGGAGGCCGACATGCGAGAAGCCAGTGCCCAAGATCTGATCTACGAAAAGATCTCCAAGAATCCGAAGTACCACGAGCTGGTGCGCCGCCGTCAATCGCTCGGCTGGTCGCTGTCTGCCATCATGTTGGTGATCTACTTCGGATTTATCCTGCTCGTCGCGTTCGCGCCCAAACTTCTTGGAACGCCCGTTGCATCGGGTGTGACGACGATCGGCATCCCCGTCGGACTGGCCGTTATCATCTCGGCGTTCGTGCTCACCGGGGTCTATGTCGTCAGGGCCAACAAAAGCTACGACGGATTGATCAAGGATATCGTCGAAGGGGCTCAGTCATGAAACGACCCCTGGCGCTGGTCTCGTTTCGAACGTTGCTGGTCCCGCTCCTGACGGCGGCCTGCCTGGTGCTTTTGCCGACGCTCCTTGCGGCCGCACCGACGGTGGAGGGTGGCGTCAAGCAATCTACGAACTGGGTCGCGATCGCGATGTTCTTGGCCTTCGTCGGACTGACGCTCGGCATTACTTACCGGGCTGCAATGCAGACCAAATCGGCGTCGGACTTCTACTCGGCTGGCGGCGGGATCAGCCCGGTCCAGAACGGTCTGGCGATCGCTGGCGACTACATGTCGGCGGCATCGTTCCTGGGCATTTCCGGGCTCGTCTACTTGTCGGGCTACGACGGGCTGATCTACTCCGTCGGCTTCCTCGTCGGCTGGCCCATTGTAACGTTCCTGATCGCCGAACAACTGCGCAATCTCGGCAAGTTCACGTTTGCCGACGTCACCGCGTTCCGGCTCGAGTCGACCAAGATCCGCATCCTCGCGGCGGCAGGCTCGCTCGTGACCGTGGCATTTTATCTGATCGCACAGATGGTTGGTGCGGGCAAACTGATCGAGCTACTGTTCGGGCTCGACTATTGGATCGCCGTCGTTCTCGTCGGCGCGCTGATGATGATCTATGTGACGTTCGGCGGCATGAAGGCCACGACCTGGGTGCAGATCATCAAGGCCATTCTGCTGCTGTTCGGCGCGACGTTTATGGCGGGTGCGGTTTTGTACGAGTTCGGCCTCAGCCCCGAGGCGATGTTTGCCAAGGCCGTCCAACTGCATCCGAAGAAGGATGCCATCATGGCACCCGGCAGTCTGATGTCGAACCCGCTGTCATCGATATCGCTGGGCCTCGCCTTGATGTTCGGCACGGCTGGGTTGCCGCACATTCTGATGCGCTTCTTCACGGTGAAGAACGCAACGGACGCGCGCAAATCGGTTTTCTACGCGACCGGCCTCATCGGCTACTTCTACATTCTGACATTCATCATCGGCTTCGGTGCCATCACCTTCGTTTCGACAAATCCGGAGTTCCTCGACGCGCAGATTTTTGAAAAAACAAAGAACGGAATTGCCGCCATCAAAGGCGGTTCGAACATGGCGGCCATTCATCTCGCCAAAGCCGTGGGCGGCGACTTTTTCTTAGGCTTCATCTCAGCGGTGGCGTTCGCAACCATTCTGGCGGTGGTTTCGGGTCTGGCGCTCGCTGGGGCTTCGGCGATCAGTCACGACATCTACGCCATGGTGATCAAGAAGGGTGATGTCCCGGAACGCGATGAAATCCGGGTCTCGAAGATCGCAACCCTCGTGCTCGGCGTGCTGGCGATCATCCTCGGGATCGTTTTTGAAAAGCAGAACGTCGCCTTCATGGTCGGCCTTGCGTTCTCGATTGCCGCATCGTGCAACTTCCCCGTCCTCGTCATGTCGATCTTCTGGCGCGGGCTCACCACTTGGGGTGCCTTGATCGGTGGCCTTGCGGGTCTGATCAGCGCCATGATCGGCGTTTTCCTGTCGCCAGCGGTGTGGGAGAAAACGCTTGGCTATCCCGTCGGGTCGTCGCCGTTCCCCTACGATAATCCTGCGCTGTTCTCCATGACTATCGCGTTCGTGACGATCTACGTCGTGTCGCTTATCGATAGCAGCGCGCGGGCCGCGGTCGACAAGGCAGGGTTCGATGCCCAGTTCGTGCGGTCGCAAACGGGTCTGGGGGCGGCAGGTGCCAGCGCCCACTAGAAATGGTTGGGGGGGCGTTGCACCCACCTGCTTTGAAAGTGACGACCTCGATTGAAAAACGAACCGGAGTGATAAATTCGACCTATGCGGCAAACGAAACAGGGAAAATGCCAATGAGTGACGCACTCTATCCAGTGAATCCGAGTTTTGCCGAAAGCGCCCACATCGACAACGCGAAGTATCTCGAAATGTACGCGCAATCGATCGGCGATCCTGAAGCTTTCTGGGGCGAGCACGGCCGACGTATCGACTGGATCAAACCTTATGAGCGCGTCAAAAATACCTCGTTCGAGCCGGGCAAAGTCGCGATCGAATGGTACGGCGACGGAACCACCAACGTCTCGATGAACTGCATCGATCGCCATTTGGCCACACGCGCCGATCAGGTCGCGATCATCTGGGAGGGCGACGATCCAGCCGATTCGAAGAGCATCACGTATCGCCAGCTGCACGACGAGGTCTGCCGGTTTGCCAACGTCCTCAAAGACCACGGCGTAAAAAAGGGTGACACGGTCACGCTCTATCTGCCGATGATCCCCGAGGCCGCCTATGCCATGCTAGCCTGCACGCGGATCGGCGCTGTGCATTCCATCGTGTTCGGCGGGTTTTCTCCCGATGCGCTCGCTGGCCGCATCGAAGGCTGCAACTCCAAAATCGTGATCACCGCGGATGAGGGGTTGCGCGGCGGCCGCAAGGTCGGCCTCAAAGTCAACGCCGACGATGCAGCCGCCAAAGTGCCCGGCCTCGTCAAGTCCATGATCGTGGTGCGCCGGACCGGCAGCGCGGTCAACATGGTGCCTGGACGCGACTACTGGTATCACGACGAAGTCGCCAAGGTCACGGCCGAGTGCAAACCCGAAGAGATGAAGGCGGAAGATCCGCTGTTCATTCTGTTCACGTCGGGATCGACGGGCGCACCCAAAGGTGTCGTGCACACGACGGGCGGGTACCTCGTCTATGCATCGATGACGCACCAGTACGTTTTTGACTACCACGACGGTGACGTCTACTGGTGCACGGCCGACGTGGGCTGGGTGACCGGCCACTCCTACATCGTATACGGGCCGCTCGCCAACGGCGCGACGACCTTGATGTTCGAGGGCATCCCGAACTACCCGACGATCTCGCGCTTCTGGGACGTTGTCGACAAGCATAAGGTCAACATTTTCTACACCGCGCCGACCGCCATCCGCTCCCTGATGGGGGCTGGCGAGGAGCCGGTCAAAAAGACCAGCCGCAAGTCGCTGCGCGTGCTCGGTTCGGTCGGTGAGCCGATCAATCCGGAAGCGTGGGAGTGGTACTATAAGGTCGTCGGCGAAAAGCGCTGCCCGATTGTCGACACGTGGTGGCAGACCGAAACGGGCGGCATTCTCATCACGCCGTTGCCGGGTGCCACGGCGCTGAAACCGGGCTCGGCGACCCAGCCGTTCTTCGGAGTCAAGCCGGAAGTAGTCGACGCTAACGGCGTTGTGCTCGAAGGTGCGTGCGAAGGCAACCTCGTCATCGCCGATTCCTGGCCGGGCCAGATGCGGACCATCTTTGGTGACCACGCCCGGTTCGAGACGACCTATTTCGCAACCTACCCTGGCAAGTACTTCACCGGCGACGGTTGCAGGCGCGATGACGATGGCTATTATTGGATCACCGGCCGGGTCGATGACGTCATCAACGTCTCCGGCCACCGGATGGGCACAGCCGAGGTCGAGAGCGCGCTCGTCGCCCATGAGAAGGTCGCCGAGGCAGCCGTCGTCGGCTACCCCCACGACATCAAGGGTCAGGGCATCTTCGCCTATGTCACGCTGATGACCGGGGCCGAGCCGTCCAGCGCGCTGCGCAAAGAGCTCGTCGCTCACGTGCGCAAGGAAATCGGCCCGATCGCGTCGCCGGACGTCATCCAGTTCGCACCGGGGCTGCCCAAGACGCGGTCGGGCAAAATCATGCGGCGCATTCTGCGCAAGATCGCGGAAAACGAATTCGGCAGCCTGGGCGATACGTCGACGCTCGCCGATCCAAGCGTCGTCGACGATCTCATCCGGGAACGCAAAGCTGCCAAGTAGCCCCAGGGAGGATGGGCATCCTTGGTTTTTGTGCCCGGCGATCGGTTGCCGGCGAACGAGCTATGACGGCGGGCCAGTCCAAGCAATGGATGTGGCGATGCGAACCGGCGTGTGGTGGACAAAGCGTCGTCTTCGGTTTTTCGTGCGACTTTCGGGTAGCCGGTCCACGGTCCTCGAAGCAGTCTGGACGGCGAACGATGCCCAAAGTCTTCGATTTCCATAACCCGCCCTTCGATCGGCTGACACCGCAGGAGGCCGAGACGGTGCGCGCTGCCCTCGACATCGGTTATTTCATGCCGGGCGAGACGATCATCGGCCAGGACACGGCGTCGGAGCAGCTGTTTGTCGTTATCAAGGGACAAGTCCAGGAACGCGATGGCACCGAAATCCTGGGGCTGCTCGGGCCAAAAGACAGCTTCGATGCGCGCGCGCTCGTGCACGGCAGAAGCGGACACGGATTCACGGCAGGGGTTGAAACGCTGCTCTACATGTTGCCGAAGTCGGTGGCGCTGTCGCTGATCCGGAAGAACCCGCGTTTTGCCGCGTTCTTCTATCTCGAGATCTCGAAAAAGCTCGATGCCCTGATCGCGGACGACGACGAAAAACGAACCGGGTCGTTGATGCGCTCCCGTATCAAAGACGTTTTTCTTCAGCCCGCCGTTTTCATCGACGCCGACGATACGATCGAGACCGCCGGGCATCGGATGCAGGAGGTCAACTCGAATGCACTGTTCGTGCGCGATGGCGATCGCATCGGCATCATCACCGGTATGAACCTGTCGAAGGAAGTCGTGCTGCGCCGCAAGCCGATCAGTTCGCCGGTGCGCGCGTCGACGCACTTTGATCTGGTCTCGCTTCAGTTGGACGATTTCGTCTATTCGGCTTTGCTCGCGATGACGAAGCACAACAAGCGCCGGGTCGCAGTGCGCGATGGCCTGCGGTATGTCGGCATACTCGAAAACATCGATCTGTTGAGTTTCATCGGCGGCAGCGCGCAGCTCATCGCGGGGCGGATCGCGCTCGCCGGCAACATCGAGGAGCTCGGCGCGTCGGCAAAGGAGATCGACGTCCAGGTCCGCATGTTGCGTCGCCAGGGCCTTAAAGTAGAGGTGATCGCCGAAATCGTGTCGGACCTCAATCGCCGGTTAATGGCCAAGCTGTTCGACGTGACGGCGCCCGAGCCGATCCGAACGGGCGCGTGTCTGATCGTAATGGGTAGCGAGGGGCGAGCCGAACAGACGTTGCGCACAGACCAGGACAACGGGCTCATCTTGGCCAATGCGGTCGATCCGGCCGTGCTCGACCGGTTTCGCGGCGAGTTCACCCGAGCACTTGAAGGCTTCGGGTTTCCGCCCTGCCCGGGCAACATCGTAGTCCAGAATCCGCGGTGGTCGAAACCGGCCGGGGACTACATCGCCGATTTCCGACGCTGGATCGCCCTGCCCGACGATACGGCGCACATGAATGTCGCCATTTTCTATGATGCCGCGGCCGTCGCCGGCGATCTATCGCTTCTGGCACGGACCAAGCAGTCCCTGATCGATACGGTGCGCGGCGAGCAGGCCTACATGGCGCATTTTGCCCGCGCCGTGGATGCCTTCCAGACGCCGATCGGGTTTTTCAATCAATTGATCACCAGCGAAGGTGACGGCGATGCGCTTGATCTGAAGAAAGGCGGTATTTTCCCCATCGTGCACGGCATTCGCAGCTTGGCGATCCAGCGCGGCCTCGTCGAGACGTCGACCAACGACCGGATGGAAAAACTCGTTGAAGGGGGCGATCTATCGGTCGAGTTCGGCCACGAATTGAACCAGGCATTGCATTTTCTCGTGACGATGAAGCTCGATTCTCAATTAGCCTTTGCAGCGGGCGGCACCGATAACCTGCTTCGCCCTTCACAGCTCACCAGCATGGAGCGCGATTTGCTTCGCGACGCGTTCCAGATCGTCAAACAATTCCGCGAAATCATCCGCCGCCGCTTCAATTTGGGTATGTTCTAACGTGATCGTCCGCTCCCTCAAACGCTTGTTCCATCAGATAACCATTTCGGACCAGTCCTACCGCTTCATGTTCGAGCCTGGACCCGAAGACGAGGTTGTGGCGATCGACTGCGAAACGACGGGTCTCGATACGCGCCGCGACGACATCATTACAATTGCGGCGGTCAAGATCCGGGGCAATCTGATCTTGACCAGCGAACGATTTGAGGTCATCGCCCGTCCGGAAGTCAAAATGCAGGCCGATGCGATCAAGGTTCACCAGCTGTTTGAAGCCGACGTGGAAGACCAAAAGCGGCTTTATCCGGCGTTATCGCATCTGCTGCATTTCATCGAGGGTCGGCCGCTCGTCGGCTATTATCTCGAATTCGACGTCAGAATGCTCAACAAGCACATTTTGCCGTTCGTCAGCATCGAGCTGCCAAATCCTCGCTTGGAGGTGTCGCAGATGTATTATGAGCGCAAATATGGTGATGCGCCGCCTGGAACGCAGATCGATTTGTCGTTTTCATCGATCCTGAAGGATCTGCGCATTCCAGAATTGCCAGCCCACGATGCGTTCAACGACGCACTCATGACGGCGATGATCTACGTGACCTTGCGCGATCTGAAAAAGCGGGGCGTGCGAATACCCCGCCCCCGTGCCGGTTCCGTGTATAACCCGACAGGTTGACGATGATTTGGCCTCCCACGATGGACCCGCCCGGGACGGGCGGATCCAGCATTGGCAGCAATCAGCGATAACGATAGGGGCAAAACGGTAATTATAGCTCGATCGTCAGCCAGCTCATAAATTTCGCGAATAATAGTTGGGTGGACGATGTCAAAACGACCAAAGCCAGGGAGGGTGCAATAATGGTAGCAACCGTGGCGAGACAGATCATGGGCAGCAGAACCCACGCCGGATAGAGCTTGAAGAATGGATTTTCCGAAGCCTCAGGATGCTGCAACAATAACGCACCCTGTCCGAGATAACTGAGTACAAGTGCCGGAAACACCAGAAACAGCCACGCGGTGCGGATAGGTCCACGGCCGAAATGCCCGAGGTCCGCGTAGAGTGCCTCGGCGCCAGTGACAGCTAGGAATACGGCGCCGAGCGCGATCAGGCCGGCGACTCCATGCGTCGATAGAAACCATACGCCGTGCATCGGGTTCAGGGCACCGACTATACTGGGCATGGTAGCGATGTTACTCGCACCTCCCATTGCCAATGCGGCGAACCAGGTCAGGATGATGGGGCCAAACCACGCCGCGATGGCGGTGGTGCCCTTGCTCTGGATCGCAACCAGACCGACCAAGATCGCGAGACTTATGGGCAGTACGAACCTGTCGAACGCTGGTGTAACCAGATTGAGCCCTTCAAGCTGCTCGTTGGGCGGCGCTTTTTTCGCGACTTTACAACTACCTGCCTTCCGGTCGGATTTGAGGCCGGCTGCACTTCAGATCGATACTTGAATCCTGTTTCGTAACTGCGCGGTATTCCGTTACATTGGGCAGGTTCCCCGACTGAGTGTTCGAGGGGTGGCCGGCGATGGAGGATCATTGCAATGACGACGGCGACCACTGGGGAAATCGCAGCGTCTCGAGACAGCACATACGCCACCACCTGCTGGGAATGCTCCACCAATTGTGGTGCGCTCGCCACCGTCCGGGACGGTCGTGTCGTCGAATATGGCCCGAACCCCGATGCGCCGCATTCGAAAGGAGCATTCTGCATCAAGGGCATCCGTGGCGCCCCGGGGCTGACCTACAACAAGAACCGTCTGCTTTTTCCTCATCGACGGGTCGGAGCCCGCGGCGAAGGCAAGTGGGCCCGTATCAGCTGGGACGAGGCGCTGGACGAGATGGCGGACCGACTGACCGAAGTGCGACAGCGCCATGGGCCAGAAGCCATTGTCGGCGCCACGAGCGGCGGCTTCTTCAGCCGGAGCGTCGTCACAGCCTTGATGTTGCGTTCGATCGGCTCGCCCAATTGGATGATCAATCAGGATCTCTGTGGCGGTTGCCGTGCGCTGAGCGCGAAGATTACTGGCCTCGATATCGCCCGCGGCGACGATATCGCGAACACGCGTTGCGCGCTGATTGTCGGCCGCAATTCGAGCGTAGCCGATCCGATCGAGTGGGCTGCCCTGAAGACCGCGAAGAAGCGCGGAGCCAAGATTGTCGTGATCGATCCCAAACGGACACCTGCCGCTGGGATCGCCGACCTATGGCTCGCGCCGCGCATTGGCACCGATGCGGCACTGGCGTTGGCGATGATCAATGTATCGATCAGCGAAGATCTTTACGATCAGGCCTTTGTTCGAGACCGGTGTCATGGTTTCGACGCGCTCGCGCGGCGCGCGACGGACTATTTACCGGAGGTGGCGGCACAACTGACCGGTGTCCCTGCCAACGACATCGTAGCCGCAGCCCGGATGTATGCGGCCGGACCCTCGGTCTTTGTCAGCGGCCATGGGATCGATGCGTCGAGCGTCGGTGTGCAGACGTTTCGTGCATTTCATTCGCTGGTCGCGATCTCCGGAAACGTCGACCGTCCGGGCGGCAACTTGCGGCAGCACAAGCCCAGCGGCTTTTCAGACGCTATCGAGTTATTGCACCGGCCCGAATTTCGGCTCGAACTCGCAACCGAGAAGCGCACGATCGGTGCGGATCGGTTTCCGCTCTGGGCCGGTCCTCGTGGTTGGCAGACCGCCTGCCACAACCCTTCAGTGATCGAGGCAATGCTTACCGGCAAGCCGCATCCTGTGCGCGCGCTGTATGCGAGTGGGGTGAACATCGTCGTAACCTATCCCAACACGGCGCGGACCATCGAGGCAATGAAGTCGCTCGACTTCGTGGCGGTTGCCGCGCACCAAATGACGCCGACCGCCGAGTTTGCTGACATCGTGCTGCCGAAGACGACGACACTCGAGGAAGAAGAAGTGTCGTTCGTTGCCTCCAGTCGAACTGTACTTTTTACCCGCGCGGTCGCGCCCCCGCAGGGCGAGGCACGATCCGAGATCGACATTGCGTCACCGCTTTTAGATCGAATGGAAGCCCGGCAGGCGGTTGCGAAAAGGCTTGTGCCGTGGCGCAGCCAGCGCGACTTCAACACCTACCTTCTCGGAGACAGCGACGCTGCGATAGCTGATCTGGAAGCGAAGGGATTTCATCAGCTGCCAACGAAACAAACGGCGCATCACCAGCCGTTCTCGACGCCGACCGGCAAGATTGAACTCTACTCAATGACGCTCGAGGAACTGGGCCTCGATCCTCTGCCGGCGTACGTGGCACCGGAGCAGGATTCCCTGCCCGAGAACATCCAAGCACAATATCCACTGACGCTCATCACTGGTGATCGCGAGCGCAACTATCATCATTCTCGGTTCCGCGATCAGGAGTGGGCGCTGAAGGTTTCGCCCGATCCACGCCTTCTCATGCATCCCGATGCCGCCGCCGCACAAGGCATCGCCGACGGTCAATGGGTGCAGCTGGAGGTGGTGGGCGGGCCGGGTAAGTGCCGGTTGCGGGTGAAGCTTTCGGACGATACGCCGCTCGATGTCGTAAATACCGGGATGGGTTGGTGGAGACCAGCATCGAGCGCTCCGCACCACGGCGCGCTCGATGTCAATATCAATGCCGCCCTCGACTACGACGGCCCTTACGATCCGGTATCCGGCTCTTCAAACATCCGCGGCTGGCGCTGTCGTGTCGCGGCTGTCGACGGAAGCACGCCGCAAACGCAACTTTAATGGGATCCCGCCGATTGGAGAAATGCCGACCATGACGACAAAAGTCTTCGCTGCCGGTGGGTATCGATACATCCCGGCCGTTTTTCAGTATTCCGGTGGAGTCGCCGCGGAGCCAGGGTTCAGCATCGAACGTGTTCGATTCCAACAACCGGTGCCGCTAGCTGAAGGCTTTCGCCGGATCGAGAGGTTGATCACGGAAGCAGGGCGACCACTGACATCATTCTGCGCTTGCGAACTGCGTTCGCCCGAGCCGTTCACCGAAGCTGGATTCATCGCGTTCAATGAACTCTACGTCGGCACTTTGGCCAAGTGGGGCGTCTACAATGAAGCGAGCAAAACCAATCCAGTTGCGCGATCGAACGTATGTCCTGAACTTCACAAGCCATCAGAGCCATCGTTCCATGCCTTCTGCTATACCATCCCGGCACCGGCAGCCGCGCCAACCTTCGTGGTGGCCGGTAGCGGCGAAGCGCCGGAAGGCAAGGGGAGTTATGGGCTCTTTGTGGTTCGGCCCGGCGACACCAGTCCTGACGGCATGCGCGAGAAGGCGCGGTCCGTCCTCGGTGAGATGGAGCGGCGGATGGGGCTGCTTGGCTTCACCTGGAAGGACACTAACGCGGCGCAAGTATATACCGTCTACGATATCTATCCGTTTCTAACCGATGAGATCGT
Source organism: Hyphomicrobiaceae bacterium (assembly GCA_031374115.1). Lineage (GTDB taxonomy): Bacteria > Pseudomonadota > Alphaproteobacteria > Rhizobiales > Hyphomicrobiaceae > JAKFWF01. The sequence goes on from JANMNO010000018.1 coordinate 16,174, forward strand.
GCGCCGGGGTGCCGTCGAACACGGTCTCACTTGGCACTTCTGCCGCCCACCAGTGGTCGGCCTCGACTATGAGATGGATTGCCGAGGGGTGTCCATAGAGCGGATACTTGGCTAGGTTTCTGCCTGCTTGAGATCACCATCTTTTGATGTCTCAATTCGCATCCAGTTTTCTCAGCCATCCAATCTACCGGTGAGAGACG
>JANMNO010000025.1:0-44622 GCA_031374115.1 Hyphomicrobiaceae bacterium
ATAGCGCAAATAAGCCCGCGTTGTGCTTACGATCATCCGGCGGCGTCGTCTGGCAGTGGGTTTTCTGCTCAATGTAGAAGGCCAACCCCACGACCAACAATGACAGCACAAAGCACACAACTGCTATCAAAAGCCAAATTCTTGTGAACCGTCGAAAATCCATATGCAACGTCGAATCTGGATGTGAACTGGTTGACACTCTCGGGGATTTTTCGAACACCGTACCCGCTGCCGAAATGCGATGGAAGTGGACATCGGGGACGAGGGTGACTCGGTGCTCTCAACCGATAAACGCTCCCGATCAATCGGCTTACCCTCTCCTCCCCACAGCCGTCATTCCCGCGCAGGCGGGAACCCAGTCAGCCTTCAACGGGTTCGCTGGCCGCGATGAAGCAGCGCCGTGTCGGCAGGCCCATCTTTGAGCGCGTGCCAGAACGCGTCATACAAATCGGTCCACTGCGGATTCATCTCCTCGATCAGCCGCAACTTCCACTGCCGGTTCCACTTTTTGAGCTGTTTCTCGCGTTTGATAGCCGCGTCCATCGAGTCGTGGAACTCATAGTACACGAGCGTGTGAACGCCGTACTTCCGGGTGAAACTCGCGACCAGATCCTGCCGGTGGATGCTGATCCGATCCTCCAGCGAACTGGTGACGCCGATGTAGAGCGTGCCGTAGCGGCCGCTGGCCAGAATGTAGACGGCGGGTGATTTTCCCATTCGCCAAGGGTGCCGCTGCGACCGTCATTATGCAACCTGCGAGATCGCCCAGTGGCACGTTGTCTGGGTTCCCGCCTGCGCGGGAATGACGGCGGAGGGTGGGTGGCAAGCGGTGTTGGCGCGTGGGAGAAAGCGATGGGCAAGTTACCGAATTCAAAGGCCATCGTGTTTCAGCACCGGCTACTCTGATCGGTGCTTCCCCTGACAAGCTCACGCAAGGCTGATTGGAAACGGTCCCCGCCTTGTCGCGGCCCGCGGCATCACCCGCCCCGTCACCGCCGTTGATCGAAGCGGCGGCCGGCCAGTGCACTCGCGATGTTGATCTTCTGGATGTCGATGGTGCCACCGGCGATACCCCAACCCCAGGCATCCCGCAGCCGCTGCTCGGCTGGAAATGATTTCGAATAACCATAGCCGCCCATCATCTGGACGGCCGCGCCCGTCACCTCGCGCACCATTTCGTTGGCAAAACACTTGGCGATCGAGCTGTCGGCGACGGATGGAAAGCCATGGCTCGCCTGCGTTACCGCGCGATGGATCAACAGCCGCGAGGCTTCGACCTTCATCGCCATCTCCGCAAGCTTGATCTGGACCGCCTGAAAATCGATCAGCGGTTTGCCGAATTGCTGCCGCTCCTGCACGTAAGTCAGCGTGTCTTCCAGTGCACCCGCCGCGAGCCCAAGGCACATCGTGGCATTGCCGCAGCGTTCGAGGTCGAAAGCTTCCATCAGCTTGGGGAAGCCACCTGCTGGAACGATCAAGTGATCCTCGGGCACTTCGACGCTCTCGAAAAAGATATCCGCTGTCGTCGTGCCGCGAAAACCCATCAGCTCCTCGCGGGCACCGAACGACAGTCCCTCAACGCCCGCTGGCACATAAACCGCGCCAACGCCCTTGGCGCCTTTCGCTTCGCCGAGCCGGCAGTAAACGACGTAGCCATCGGCGGTTCCAGCGCCGGTGCACCAGCGCTTGCTGCCGTTGACGATGACACGCCCGTTCTTGATCAGGGCGGTGGTCTTCAGATCGGTGAGTGCCGTGCCAGCGTCCGGCTCCGACATGGCGACGGCGACGACTGTGTCGCCACTGACGACCATGGGCAGCAGCCAAGCCTTGAGACTTTCCGTCCCGAACCGCTCGACGGCTTTGATAGGGCCTACGGCACTTTCGAAAATCGGGAATGCCACCGCCGGATGCACCTTGGCGAACTCCTCGAGCACCAGGAGTGCTTCCAGATTGCCAAGTCCCATGCCACCGTACTGGGTTGGCATGTTGATACCGAGGAACCCCATCGCCGCGAGTTGCTTCTTGATGGCACGAGACGGCGGCTGGTTCACGGTCTCGCACGTGCGCGCCACTTCCGTCATTTCGTTGCGCGCGAAGGTGCGAGCGGCATCGCGCAGCGCGCGTTGATCGTCGGTCAGATCAAAGTTCATCGCGGCGCTCCCTAATCACTGACGTCGCGGGTCGGCAGCATCCTCGATCGTTAACTCGATCTTCTGCCGGCCGCCCCAGGTATCGCGTTTGAGCGACCCAACGATATGCAAGGGCAAACCGCCGGGCGCCGTGAGCAAGTCGCCGAGCGGCTGACCTGCTGCCCGGAACGCTACCGCATCGAGCCTGGAGCCGTCACCTGCTTCCAGAACGCAGCGGATATGCGAAGCACCGACGACCTTGGCAAACTTCACGCGATGTGCCGGGAACGCGAAGCGCGGGTTGGGGTTGCCCTGGCCGTAGGGGCCCACGCGCTCGATCAAGGTCATCAATGCATCGTTGACGGCAACCGCCGTCAAAGCCCCGTCGATTTCCAGGCCGGACTGCTCGCGTGCCCTGGTGGATGTATCGCGCAGGCGCTCGGCGAAGAACGCGTCGAGCGCAGCCAGCTTGTCGCGTTTGACAGTGATGCCGGCCGCCATCGCGTGCCCGCCACCTTTGACCAGCAAGCCAGCCGCGACCGCGGCACGTACGGCGCTGCCGATGTCGACGCCCGCGATGGAACGCAGCGATCCCGTGCCCTCGCCTTTGCTCTCCCAGGCGATCGCGCAAGCCGGTCTGCGAAAGCGCTCGACGAGGCGGCTTGCGACCAGTCCCACGACACCCTTGTGCCAGGCTTCCGAACCGGTGATCAGCATTGCCAAGTCGGGCGTCGCCTCGACCAGTCGATCGGCATCCGCCACCGCCTGCTCCAACATTTGGACCTCGATCGCTTTGCGCTCGCCATTGAGTTTGTCCAGTACCGCTGCGAGTTTAACGGCCTCGTTTTCGTCGTCGGTGGCAAGCAGCCGTGCACCCAAGGCTGCATCGCCGATACGCCCGCCAGCATTGATACGCGGGCCAAGCACGAAACCCAGCGCATAAGGATTTGGCGCCGAATTCAAACCGGCGACGTCGAACAGCGCGCGCAGGCCCGCGTTGTGCCGCTGATGCATGACGGCCAAACCTTTGGTCACATACGCGCGGTTGAGGCCAGTCAAGGCCACAACGTCGGCAACCGTCGCCAGCGCCACGATGTCGAGAAGTTCGAGCAGGTTCGGCTCCTGCAGCCGATCTCCATAGATGCCGCGGCCGCGTAATTCACGCGCCGTTGCGACCAGCAACAGGAACACGACGCCGGCCGCACACAGGTGGCCCAGGCCGGACAGATCATCCTGCCGGTTCGGGTTGACGACGGCCTTCACCTTCGGCAGCTCGGCGTCGGCCTGATGATGGTCGATTACCAACACGTCGGTGCCGAGCCTGGCGGCGACCGCCAGCGGCTCGAAACTCGTCGTGCCGCAATCGACCGTGACGATGAGGTTGGCGCCCTCCGTGATCAGCAGCTCGATTGCTGCCGCGTTCGGCCCGTAACCCTCAAAGATGCGGTCGGGAATATAGATGCGGCTGCGGACGCCGTGGTGTTCGAGGAAGCGCTGCATCAAGGCCGATGAGGACGCACCGTCGACATCGTAGTCGCCGAATACCGCAACCTTTTCACGGCCGACGATCGCATCGGCCAGGCGGCTGGCGGCGATGTCCATGTCACGCAGGGAATTCGGATCCGGCATCAGAGCGCGGATGGTTGGATCGAGAAACACCGGTACGCCATCGAGATCCACACCGCGGGCCGCCAGCATCCGGCCGAGCAGTTCGGGCAAACCGTGGTGTTGGCTGATCATTGCCGCCATGTTGAGATCGGCGGGTTTCAGCCGCTCACGCCAAGTCATTCCCTTGGCTGACACATTGACGCCAAGGAAAACGCCGGCCCCCTCGATCACCGTTTCCACTTCCTTCGCGCGCAGCTTCTTTGCGACTGCGGCCATGGGCTTTCTCCGTCGTCAACATTCAACCAGCCCAAAGAGTTACGATGATTCGAAGTGTGACTTGCGGCGGACCATACTGCGCCGCGGGGTTATGCCCAGGTTGCACAGGCTTCGACGAGAGACTTGCCGGGGAGGCGCACCAATGAAAAACGGCGCCCACGAAGGAGCGCCGTCGATCAAATGATTAAATTGAAGCCGTATCGATCTAACGGCCGCGAGCGATCAACGCTTGTTGACCACATCCTTTAATGTCTTTGAGGGCTGAAACTTCGGAACATTGGAAGCCGGGATCTTGATCTCGGCGCCCGTTGATGGGTTGCGACCGAGACGCGCCTTACGCTTGGTGATTTTGAACTTGCCGAGGGGGGGAAGCGAAACTTCATCGCCCTTCTTCAAGGTTCTCTCGATGTAGGTTATGAGGGCGTCGAGCGCGACGCCCGCCTTTTCCTTGGTAAGCTCCGCATGCTCAGCGACCGCATCGATCGCATCTTTCTTGCTCATTTTCTTCATCCTTGTTGTGATTGTGATGACAGAGATTGCAAGCCTCGGTTCCGATCCCTGGTGCAGCCACTGCTGCTGGCCAAACCCGCGCCGGACAATCCCACCGCATAACGTGCAGCAGAGCCCGCAAACAACGCGTTCGAGATACCTTCGTCAAGTGGAAAAACAGCAGAAAACGCCCGAAAACACGGGGAAAAACACGAATTCATGTCGACGCGGTGCAAAAACGAAGACCCCCGGCGCTTGGCCGGGGGTCTTGTTGCGTGTTCGATTCTATTGCGCCCTAATCAAAACTCGATGCCGATTGCTCAGTGAGCTGTCACTCGGACGCCACCCTTACCATCGTCGACGATCGTCTCGGGCGGTTTTACCGTCGCCGGTGGCTCGACATCCCAAGCGATTGGATCGGGCATCCGCACGAGCGCGATCTTCAATACATCATCGAGTTTAGAGGCTGGAATGATCTCCATCTTGGTCAGCACTTCGGCTGGAATGTCGGCCAGATCCTTGACGTTCTCTTCCGGGATGATGACCTTCTTGATGCCAGCTCGCAGAGCGGCCAGCAACTTCTCCTTCAAACCACCGATCGGCAGAACACGTCCTCGCAAGGTGATCTCGCCGGTCATGGCGACCTCCTTGCGGACGGGAATGCCGGTGAGCACGGAAATGATCGCGGTCGCCATGCCGATGCCCGCCGAAGGACCATCTTTTGGTGTCGCACCTTCCGGCACGTGCACGTGGATGTCCTTCTTCTCGAACATCGAGGGATGGATGCCGAAGTCGACCGACCGCGAGCGCACATAGGCTTGCGCCGCCTGAATCGATTCCTTCATCACATCGCGCAAGTTGCCGGTCACCGACATCTTGCCCTTGCCCGGCATCATGACGCCTTCGATCGTCAGTATCTCGCCGCCAACTTCCGTCCACGCTAGACCGGTCACTATGCCGACCGCATCTTCGAGTTCGGCCTCGCCGTAACGGTGCTTTGGAACACCAAGATATTCGTGCAGGTTTTCAGCCGTGAACTTGACCGTTTTCGCGCCCGTGATCAAAATCTCCTTGACCGCCTTACGCGCGAGCTTGGCGATCTCGCGTTCCAGAGAACGCACACCAGCTTCGCGCGTATAGCGGCGAATGATCTCGTGCAATGCACTGTCATCAACCTCCCACTCGCCCGGCTCAAGGCCGTGGTTCTGCTGAAGTTCGCTGAGCAGATGGCGCTTGGCGATCTCGACTTTCTCGTCTTCCGTATAACCGGCGAGCCGGATGATCTCCATACGGTCCATCAGGGCCGGCGGAATATTCAGCGTGTTGGCCGTGGTCACGAACATCACGTTCGAGAGGTCATAGTCGACTTCGAGGTAGTGATCGTTGAACGACGAGTTCTGTTCCGGATCGAGCACCTCCAACAGCGCTGCCGCTGGATCACCGCGAAAGTCCTGGCCCATCATGTCGATTTCATCGAGCAGGAAAAGCGGGTTGGTCCGCTTCGCCTTTTTCATCGATTGAATGACCTTGCCCGGCATCGAACCGATGTAGGTCCGGCGATGACCGCGGATTTCGGCTTCATCGCGCACACCGCCGAGGCTCATGCGCACGAACTCGCGGCCGGTCGCGTTGGCAATCGACTTTCCAAGCGAGGTCTTGCCGACGCCGGGAGGACCGACGAGGCATAGAATCGGACCCTTCAGCTTGTTGGTCCGGTTCTGAACAGCAAGGTATTCGACGATACGTTCCTTCACCTTCTCCAATCCGTAGTGCTCCTTGTCGAGCACGGTTTGCGCTTCGGTGAGGTCTTTCTTGACCTTGCCGCGCACGCCCCACGGAATCGACAACAGCCAGTCGAGATAGTTGCGCACGACCGTCGCCTCAGCCGACATCGGGCTCATCTGGCGCAACTTCTTGAGCTCAGCGACGGCCTTATCCTTAGCTTCCTTAGACAGCTTGGTGTTCTCGATCTTCTCTTCGAATTCGGCGATATCGTCGCGCTCGTCGGTATCGCCCAGCTCCTTCTGAATCGCCTTCATTTGCTCGTTCAGATAGTACTCACGCTGCGTCTTCTCCATCTGGCGCTTGACGCGTGTACGGATTTTTTTCTCGACCTGAAGGACCGAGATCTCGCTTTCCATCAGCGTATAAACGCGCTCCAGACGCGCCGAGATGGTGGTGGTCTCGAGCACGTCCTGCTTGTCGGAGATCTTGACGGCCAAGTGCGATGCGATGGTATCGGCGAGCTTCGAGTAGTCCTCGATCTGGCTGATGTTGCCGAGCACTTCGGGCGAAATCTTCTTGTTCAGCTTAACGTAATTCTCGAATTGGCCCAGCGTCGAGCGCGACAACGCCTCGATCTCATCCTTCGAACCGACCGTCTCAGCAACGCGTTCCACTTCCGCTTCGAAGTAGTTCGGGTTGTCGACATAACGCACGATCTTCGCGCGCGCACTGCCTTCGACCAGCACCTTCACGGTGCCGTCCGGCAACTTTAGCAGTTGTAGCACCGAGGCGAGCGTGCCGACCTGATAAATCGCATCGGTCTTGGGATCGTCATCGCCAGCATTCCTCTGGGCAACCAGAAGAATGTGCTTTTCCGCCCGCATCACTTCCTCTAACGCCGCGATCGACTTTTCGCGGCCAACGAACAGTGGCACGATCATGTAGGGGAAGACCACAATGTCGCGCAGCGGCAGGACTGGATACAGCTCCTTGCCGGGAGCCCTGGTCTTTACTTCTTTTTCGTCGCTCATGGGTTCTCTCGTGTTCCGGACATTTTCGAGGATCGCCTCGTCAGTGTCCTGTTGACCCTATCCATTGGCTGAACTTCGACCCGCCCAGGCATCCGCAATTCGGCAATGCATGCGACGGTCTTACAGGCGCAATGATGGCTTGAGCGCTCGATTTGCTCTGATTGATCCCGGCCGATCGCCACGTCTCGTCCGGTTGCGGACTTTCCCGCTCTGGATCTCATATGTGGGTATCATTGTGGCAGCGTCCAAGCATCCGGTATCCCACACAAGAGTTTAACTTTTTTCAACAATAGGTATGGACACTCCGCATTCAGGCGGTGGAGCCCTTTTCTTCCGCTCGATCCGAATAGATCCGCAGCGGCTTAGCGCCGCCATCAACCACTTCCGGTCCGATTACGACTTCCTCCACACCCTTGAGGGTCGGTAAGTCGAACATCGTTTCGAGCAGAATGCCCTCCATGATCGAGCGCAAGCCCCGTGCACCGGTTTTGCGATCGATCGCGCGACGGGAAATCGCCTTGAGAGCGTCCTGCGTGATCGTCAGCTTGACGTCTTCCATCTCGAACAGTCGCTGATACTGCTTAACGAGCGCGTTCTTGGGCTCGCTAAGAATCTGCATCAGCGCATCTTCCGACAAGTCTTCCAGCGTCGCGATAACGGGCAACCGGCCGATGAACTCCGGAATCAAACCGAACTTCAACAGATCTTCCGGCTCGACCTGCCGCAAAATTTCGCCGGTGCGACGCTCGTCGGGTCCAATCACGGCCGCGCTGAACCCGATCGACGTACCCTTGCCGCGACGCGAAATGATCTTTTCAAGACCTGCGAACGCACCGCCGCAAATGAAGAGAATGTTGGTCGTGTCGACCTGCAGGAACTCCTGTTGCGGATGCTTGCGACCACCTTGCGGGGGAACGCTTGCGACGGTGCCTTCCATGATCTTCAGCAGTGCCTGCTGCACGCCTTCGCCCGACACATCGCGGGTGATCGAAGGGTTATCCGACTTGCGGCTGATCTTGTCGACCTCGTCGATGTAGACGATGCCGCGCTGCGCCCGCTCGACGTTGTAATCGGCATTTTGCAGCAGTTTAAGGATGATGTTCTCGACATCCTCGCCGACGTAGCCGGCTTCGGTCAGGGTCGTCGCGTCGGCCATCGTGAAGGGAACATCGAGGATCCGCGCAAGCGTTTGCGCGAGCAATGTCTTGCCGCAACCGGTGGGACCAGCGAGCAGGATGTTCGATTTCGCAAGTTCGACGTCGTTGTTTTTTGCAGCGTGGTTTAGCCGCTTGTAATGATTGTGAACAGCAACCGACAACACGCGCTTGGCGTGGTCCTGGCCGATCACATAACTGTCGAGAACAGCCTTGATCTCATGTGGGGATGGCACGCCATCGCGCGACTTCACGAGGGTATTCTTGTTCTCCTCGCGGATGATATCCATGCACAGCTCGACGCACTCATCGCAGATGAACACTGTCGGTCCAGCGATCAGCTTGCGTACCTCGTGCTGGCTCTTGCCGCAGAAGGAGCAATAGAGGGTGTTTTTTTCCTGCTGTGCCATTCGATTCTCTCACCCTCGTGTGGAGATGGTCTCGACTACCACCGTCCCATAACTTTGTTCCAAGATCACGCCGAATTCTACCGCAGGATTCGTAAAACCCTTAGCCGACCAGAGCACGCAAGAGGCGCCGTAATCAAGATTGGATTAACAGATCCTTAGCCTGCAGTTTGAGCTGGACTGTGCGATTTCGACTGTAGTGTGACAACTAGCCTTCGTCATAACGTCATAAATGGAGAACCTTTGCGGAACTGCAAGGACACAACTCAATGGCCGATGCAAGGTCTGTGCAAAATGCGGCGCAGACATTCCGCGCCGGCCGCACGTATTGTTCTATGAATGTTCTCAAGATCGAAAATAAGGGCGCCGCCGGGACGGCAACCCTTGCACGAGATCTGATTATTCGATTCCGCTCAACCCTTGGATTCGATCACGCCTTCAAGGTCTTCACGCTTGTTCAAGACTTTATCGATCAAACCAAACTCCTTTGTCTGCTCGGCGGTCATGAAGTGATCGCGATCGAGCGTGCGCTCGATGACCTCATAGGTCTGGCCGGTGTGTTTCACATAAATCTCGTTTAATCGGCGCTTCATTTTGACAATGTCTTCCGCATGACGCTCGATGTCGGATGCTTGGCCTTGAAATCCGCCTGACGGCTGATGGACCATGATCCGTGCATTCGGCAGCGCAAACCGCATTCCCTTGGTGCCAGCGGCGAGCAACAGCGATCCCATCGAGGCTGCTTGACCCAGGCACAGGGTCGCGATCGGGCAGCGAATGAACTGCATGGTGTCGTAAATCGCCATGCCGGCGGTCACCACGCCGCCCGGCGAGTTGATGTACATGGAGATCTCTTTCTTCGGATTAAGAGACTCCAAGAACAACAATTGCATGCAGATCGACGATGCCATGCCATCTTCAACGGCGCCGATCGCGAAAATAATGCGCTCCTGCAAAAGGCGCGATGGCAGATCGTAGGGACGGCCGGTGCGGTCGGACGGATCGATCACGGTGGGCCAGAACGACGACGTCATCGGCGACGATGACATGGCTGGGCCAGATGTCGGAAAGGCTGGATATTGCATGGGCCTTCTGCTCCTGTTTGGGCAAATCGCCCTTGATCTTAATCTCGATCGCGCAAGCATGCACAACCGGTAACTGACGATAACGGACGGCTGATCGCAATGTCCGCCCCTCGATGATACAATTCAAGGGGCGGGCAAATTAAGTTCGATGCTCTTTAAGCGCCGCTAAGCTCTACGCTTCGTCTGCCGCTGGCTTGAACAACTCTTCGCGGCTGACCGTACGATCCATCGGTTTTGCCTGCGCGACAATATGATCGACGACCTTATCCTCAAAGATCGGCGCACGCAGCTGGGCGACGGCGCCGGGTGTCTTTTCATAATATTCGTAGACGAATTTTTCCTGCCCCTGGAACCGACGCGCCTGCTCCATCAGTGCCAGGCGCATCTCGTCCTGGGTGACCTGAATCTTGTTCGCTTCGCCGATCTCCCCGATGATCAGGCCCAAACGCACACGGCGTTCGGCGATCTTGCGATATTCCTCGCGCGCCGTCGCTTCGGTCTTACCTTCCGACTCGAAGGTCTTGCCCTGCTGCTGCATGCCGTTCGTGACCTCAGCCCACACGCTTTCGAACTCACTGTCGACCAGTGACGCCGGCAGCGCGAAATCGTGTTTCGCTTCGAGTTCATCAAGCAAGGTCCGCTTCAGACGTGAACGGCTGACGCGGTCGAACTCGCCCTGAATTTGCGCCTTGACCAGTTCGCGCAGCTTGGCCATGTCGGTCGCGCCCATAGACTTTGCGAACTCGTCATTGAGCTCAGGCTGCTTTGGCACCGCGACTTCGGTGACCTTCACCTCAAAAACGGCAACCTTTCCGGCCAAGTGCGCTGCGCCATATTCCGCAGGGAACGTCGCGGTGACAGATCGTTCCTCGTCTGCCTTGGCACCTTTCAACCCCTCTTCGAAGCCTGGGATAAAGTTGCCTTGGCCGATGACCAGAGCAACGCCCTCGCCGGTTCCGCCCTCGAAGGCTTCTCCATCGATCCGGCCAATGAAATTCATGGTCACGCGATCACCCTCGGTCGCGGCGCGCTCGGCCGCTGCCTCGTAGGTGGTGCCCCGCTCTGCGAGATCGGCGACCGCCTTGTCGACCGCTTCCTCGTCGACCGCGGCGACCATTCGCTCCAGCTTCAGGGCCGACAAGTCCGTTACAGTGAATGTCGGCAGCACCTCGAACGTCATGCCATAGGCGAGGTCGGCCTTGCCATCGATGACCTTCTCGATTTCGGCGGAATCTTCGGGGAAGTCGATCTTGGGCTGCAGCGCGGGGCGTTCATTGCGGTCGGTAACGGCCTTGCGACTCGTCTCTTCGACGGTCGCCTGCATCACTTCGACCATCAGCGAACGGCCGTACACCTTCTTGATGTGGCTGACCGGGACCTTGCCCTTGCGAAAGCCCTTGATTTGCACCTGGTCCTTGACCTGATCGATCCGTGCGATGAAACGCTCACCCAACTCAGCGGCTGGCACAACCACCTTGAGCTGGCGCTTCAACCCATCGGAATTCGTGACATCAACCTGCATTGGACTGGACCTGTGCTCTGACTTCTTTTGCGCATAAGCGCGCGGCACATGGGAGCCGGCGCGCTGCATCGTAAACTTCTCGACCTGTTGCGAAAGCCGTGTTGGTGCGGGCGACAGGACTTGAACCTGCACGACCTAAGTCACCAGAACCTAAATCTGGCGTGTCTACCAATTCCACCACGCCCGCGTCCCCGCGCACCGTCAAGCATGACAATGACGCCAGAAACGAACCGCCTTTCGCTGAAAGGTTCGCGCCGACATATATCCGGCCAAGTTGCCTGAGATCAACGAATAAGTGTGGCGTCGTTGAATTCGATTCGGCCGGTTAGTCCCGGCGGACCGCTCAACAGGAGCCGTTATCGATGTTTTCGCGATCCAAGTACTACAATATTCTACTCTCGGGTGCCTTCATGACGGCCACCGTGATCACAATCGAAGCCGCTGGCCCGGTGTGGGCCAGTGACGATCGGCCTGTGGCCGTGGTCGAGCAGGTGCAAGGGCGTGCGACGATTGATAAAAATGGCACCGCCCAACCGATCGTCGTTGGCGCAACGGTTTCGCGCTACGACCGGCTCGAAACGTCGGCTGGCGCCAGGCTGGCATTAACGTTCAAGGATGGCAGCCGGCTTGTCCTCGGCGAAAACGGTCGTGTGACAATCGAGGACTGGCGGCCAGAACAGGGTCGATCGAGCGGTGTCTTGCTGCTCGATCTGCAAAGCGGCGCCGTGCGCCTCACCGCCTCGAAACCATCCAAAGCACCGGACAAGCGCGTCGAATTGCGTACGCCGGTCGCCGTGATTTCGGTTCGCGGCACTGACGTTTGGAGCGGTCCCATCGATAGCGCGACGGGCGTGATGGTTCTCGCCGGCAAAGTCGATGTCCGCAACGATGCCGGCTCCGTCCTCATGGACAAGCCGCACGTGGGGACGCTCATCAAGGACAAGAATAGTCCACCTGAACGCGCACGGGGGTTTCTTCCCGACCAGATCATGAAGGCAATGCGCGCGATCAACTTCCAGTGACGTGCTCAATCGCAACGCTTCCCAGCCTCAACGATTGAATAAGAGGCTGTCGCATCGCATGTGCAAAGTATAGAAACGAGCGCAGCGAGTAGATGGCGCCTGGTGGTGGAGCAGAGAGGATCGCGCGTGCGCAGTTCGCGTTTGAAATCGGTGTTAAACAGTGGAATTGCCGGCTTGGCGAGTTTCGCCCTGGTGTCCGGCCAACTCTCCGGCGCGTTTGCTGCCGCGCCGGCCATTTCGAGAGCGGACTACGAAGCATGCCAAGCGCGCGACGAGGGAAGTTTCAAGTCTGCCATCGAAGCACTGACTGCAAGATCCCTCGCCAACGGCTTGGCTGGTGTCGACTACAAAGCCATTGTTGCCAACGAGTGGCGCAAAGGCAATCTGGATGAAGTGATCGACAAACGTGTCGATCAAGCGATGGTAGAAGTCAAAGACGAGACCAGCTGGGCCGGCCTGCTGCAGTCTCTCGCGTCGAAGGATAAAGCCACCGAGCTTGCGACGGCGGTCGCCGAGCGGGTGTATAAATCCGAACAGATAAAGGTCGCGATCGAGAGTTTGGCGACGGGTGTCGGGATGGAGATCGGCCGCGCGATCGAACTGGGCACTGTCGATGCCGGTGAACCAGCTCTCCAATGCATGAAAGCCTTTCTCGGCCCGCGGTACGGTCGCACCATCGCTGGTGTCGTTGCCCGCGATGCCGGACGGGAGTTCGCAATCGAGCCGGGCAAAGGCGGCGCATCCGTCTCGACCGGAACGGTGCTCGCCGAAAGTGGTGAAGGGATCGCCGGCGCCGTGATCCTGCTCGTTCGCCGCCAAATGTCGAACATGGCGAGCCGTATCGGCCAGCGTATCGTCGGCGCGCTCCTCGGCCGCCTGGTGGCTGTCGTTGCCGGCGGTTTGGGTGTCGTCCTGATCGCCAAGGACATTTGGGATTTTCGCTACGGCGTGCTGCCTATCATAGCCGCGGAAATGAAATCGCCCGACACCAAGGACAAAGTGAGGATCGAGCTCGCGAAGACGATCCATGAGCAGATCGGCGAGCACACCAAGGAGATCGCCGCAAAGACTGCCGAGCGCGTCGTCGAAATCTGGCAGGAGTTCCGGCGCGCACACACCAAGGTGCTCGATCTTGCCGATCGCAATGAAGCCTTTCGGGCCTTCCTCGACGTGCAAAAGCCGGAAAACCTCGCCCGCGTCGATGAGGTTGTTGCTTTGGTACTTGCCGCCGAGGGGGAAACCGGCGTTCTGAAGCGGCTGGAAAACGGCACTCTTCATCAGGCAATTAACACCGTCCATCCCGTTGCGCTCGACATTGCCCGCGAGCAACGGTCAGTGGAAACCGCCTTGCAGTGGTCGGCACTCGCCGGTGATGCGCTACCGAAAATCGTCGAGTACGAAATCCATCGGCGGGCGAAACCGGAAGGTTTCAGCAAGGCGGCCCTCACACGCATACTCGGGCTCAACGATCGCCTCGCGATCACCCGGTTGTCCGGTATCAAGACGGCTGCTCGCGACGTGCTGTTCGACCTCGACGATGCCGAGTTGAAGGGTCTCGGGCGTGGATTGACCGAGCCGGAGTTGGAAACGCTCTCGAGTTATCTAACGGGCTTGGAACGTGCCGCAGGTCAGCGCGTGCTGCGTACGGTCGCGTCGGCACCTGCCAAGATGCAGGCGTTGGCGTCCGAGCGTGTGCGCCGCGCCGTCGTTGGTAGCTCGGACCAACTGGCAGCTGTCGGCATGATGCTACGCTCGACGTCCAGCCTCGATCCCGGTTCGGTGATGCAAGACTTCGAACTTGGCTGGAACGGCAAGGTCAGCCCGATCTTGCTCTGGGAAAAGCATCCTGCTGCGATCGGCGTTCTTGGGTTCATCTCCCTCGTCGTGTTGTTGCTCCTGCGCCGCTTGCTGTTTGGCCGCCGGCACTCGAGGCAGCCCGCTTCCGCTGGGGGACGCTGAATGCTTCTCGTCACAACCGAAACGATCGGCGGACCGCCGGTGCGCCAGGGCGAACTCGTATTCGCCTCGGCCGTCGCCGGGGCCAACATCATTCGCGATATCCGCGAGGCCTATACGAACTACGTCGGCGGCAACATGACCCGCTACGAATACATTCTCGACAAGACGATCGAGCGTTGTTTTTCGATTTTGTCGGAGCGCGCGAAAGCCAAAGGCTATGACGGCGTGCTGGCGATCCGCGTGTCGCACCCGATGATTACCACCGGCGCGCTCGAGGTAGTCGCGGTCGGCACCGGGTTCAACTACATCGACCGCGCGCAATCGTAAGATGCGGCTTCGGCTAGGGCTTTAATCTGTGGGCGATGCAGCAAAGCCGCAGGCAGCGTCTGGTTGCCGCTGCTAGCGTCCGGTCAAGAATTCCGAGTCGCACAGTCTTAAATCAAACCCAAATCGGAGGTGCCGGATGAAAGCCATCACGCAATCTCACGGGACGAAGGAGAACGGGAACATGGGTCTTAAAGCGCCGGGCCTATTGACGTTTATGTTGTCAGTCATTCTGACCGTATGCATCCTCGTCGTGAAATTTTTCGAGGCGCAGATCCCGCTGATCCAGGGAAACGAGTTCTGGGCGCTGCTGGCCGCGCATGTGATCCTGCTGCTCGGCTGCGTGATGTCGCGGATCTAGGCGTCTACCTTAAGATTGCAGTCCCCCTGGAGCGGATCGGCGTGGCGTGCTACGCCGCGCATGAGGCTGAAGCCAATCCCTCTTGCCGCGATGGACAGCAATGACCGACAAACCCGCCGCCCGCACTGAAACCGACACGTTCGGACCGATCGAGGTCGAAGCTGCCCGGTACTGGGGGGCACAGGCACAGAGGTCGCTCGGCAACTTCAAGATCGGGACCGAGCGGCAACCTATCCCAGTGGTGCGCGCGCTCGGCATCGTCAAGCGGGCGGCCGCCGAGACCAACCATGCGCTCAGCCGGCTTGATGCCAAGCTCAAGGACGCGATCGTCGCTGCAGCCCAGGAGGTCATCGACGGCAAGCTAGACGACCATTTTCCGCTCGTCGTTTGGCAAACCGGCTCCGGCACGCAATCTAACATGAACGCCAACGAGGTGATCTCGAACCGTGCCATCGAAATGCTGGGCGGCGCCATGGGCTCGAAGAAGCCGGTGCATCCGAACGACCACGTCAACATGAGCCAGTCGTCTAACGACACCTATCCGACGGCCATGCACATCGCCTGCGCCGAGGAAATTCACCATCGTTTGTTGCCGGCGCTGCGCCATTTGCACGAGGCGCTCGATGCGAAGGCGAAGTCCTGGGGCCACATCATCAAGATCGGCCGCACGCATACGCAGGACGCAACACCGCTGACGCTCGGTCAGGAGTTTGGTGGTTACGCCGCTCAGATCGCAAATGGCATCAAGCGCATCGAAATAACGATGCCGAGCTTGATGGAGCTGGCGCAAGGCGGCACGGCCGTCGGCACTGGGCTCAACGCGCCCATCGGTTTCGCCGAGCAGGTGGCGGACAGTATTGCCGCAATCACCGGTTTGCCCTTCATATCCGCGCCCAATAAATTCGAGGCGCTAGCTGCCCATGACGCCATGATCATGAGCCACGGCGCAATCAACACGGTCGCGGCATCGCTGTTCAAGATCGCCAACGACATTCGCTTTCTGGGGAGCGGCCCGCGCTCCGGCCTCGGCGAGCTGAACCTGCCCGAAAACGAGCCCGGTTCTTCGATCATGCCGGGCAAGGTCAATCCCACGCAGTGCGAAGCGTTGACCATGGTGTGCGTGCAGATCTTCGGCAATCATTCGACGCTGACGTTTGCCGGTGCTTCGGGGCACTTTGAGCTGAACGTCTTCAATCCGGTGATGGCCTACAACTTCCTGCAGTCCGTCCGGCGGATGGCGGATGCGGCCGTATCATTCACCGACAATTGCGTCGCCGGCATCGAGGCACGCGAGGACAACATCAAGGGCGCGCTCGAACGGTCGCTGATGCTGGTGACAGCACTCGCCCCCAAGTTCGGCTACGACAAGGCCGCCAAGATCGCCAAGACCGCGCACAAGAATGGCACGACATTGCGCGAGGAAGCGTTAAAGGAAGGCATCACCGCCGCCGACTACGACACCATCGTGCGCCCGGAGAATATGATTGGACCTGGGTAGAGCGGCCGATGTCCACATGATCCGGTTTTGAAGTTCGGGACAATTGACGATACAGATCGTCCAACAGGAGGAATTTTCCATGCCCACAATGTCCGACGCACGCCGCAAGAAGATCCAGGCCCGCCAGCGCAAGGCGGAAAACGCCGTCAAGCGCGCCGCCAAAATCACCAAGCGCAAGCGCAACAGCGCTGGTTGAGGGTAGTTGCTTCAGAGTGCCAACATGTTTTTGGCGCTGGTTGTGGCGAAGGAAGTTCAGTGCCAAGCTACCACAAGCTAGATTGCGTAATGCTCACTCTTCGTCTGCTCATTTGAACGTTGGATAGAACGCGAATGGCGCCAAGGCAGAAGATCAAACTCTCACTTGAGTCCGACCTCATCACCGAAGCCAAGGCAGCGGGTACGGACTTGTCGGCGCTGCTTGAAAAGGCGCTGCGGGAGGAGAATAGCAACCAGCGTGCGGACCGATGACGCGATGAAAACCGCGAAGCGATTGCGGCGAGTAATGCTGAACTCGCGACGAATGGATTATGGCATCGGCCTTCTTGGCTGGACCCATAAAGCAGTTTGATGTCTGTACCGCGACTGTCGGACCTTCAAGGAATCCGTATTGCCTCGTTGTTGTCTTGCAGCACCCGCATGTTGATCAGCTTGGCACGCTCGTGGTGGCGCCGCTGTACTTAGCCAAAGATCTACCTCTGGTAACACACGTCAGATTTACGGCCCGAATTGATCGCAAATCCTACGTAGTGGCCGTTGATCGCGTGGCAGCGATCCCCGCGAAGGATTTGGAGAAAACCATCACTAATCTTGACAAACATCGCGATCAATTTTCACGAGCGTGGGACTTGTTGTTCTTCGGGTTCTGATGAGTTTGAAGGCTGCCGATTTGCCCCACCCCCAACGAGCCCTGTGCCGCGATTGCTGCGCCATCACCAGCTGTGAGGGTGCAGGCTGCGCGCAATGCGGCTCTCCTCGTATCGTCGCGCACCCTGAACTCGAGACGCTGCAGATCGCACACATCGATTGCGACGCCTTCTATGCTTCGGTCGAAAAGCGCGACCGGCCCGAGATCCGCAGCCAACCCTTGATCGTCGGCCATCCGGGCGGGCGCGGGGTCGTCACCACAGCTTGCTATATCGCCCGCCGCTTCGGCGTACGCTCGGCAATGCCGATGTTCAAGGCATTGGAAGCCTGCCCCGATGCGGTCGTGATCCCGCCCGACATGGCCAAGTACAAGCGCGTCAGCAACGAAATCCGCGCAATCTTTCTCGGCGCTACTTCCGTTTTCGAGCCGGTCTCGATGGATGAAGCATACCTCGACCTCACCGACAATTGGCGCACCGAGGCATCGCCCGCTGCGGAAGCCCTCAGCATCATCGCTGCCCGCGTCGAACGCGAGGTCGGCATTACCGTTTCGATCGGGCTCGCACCCAATAAGTTTCTGGCAAAGCTCGCATCCGAGTTACAGAAGCCGCGCGGGTTTTCCGTCATCGGCGCGGCCGAGGGCAAAGCGTTCGTCGCAAAACTTCCGGTGTCGAAGATCAACGGCGTCGGCGCGGCCACGACTGCGCGCATGGAGTTGGATGGCCTCAAGACGATCGGCGACCTGCAGGCAATGCATCCAGAGCAGCTGATCGCATCGTATGGCAAATTCGGCAGGCGGCTCGCCCTTTACGCGCAGGGCGAGGACGAACGCGTCGTCACACCGGATCGCCCGACGAAAAGCATTTCCGCCGAAAATACCTTCCGGCGCGACACGGGCATCTATGAAGACCTCGCCGCCGAAGCGAAGGTTTTATGCCAGCAGGTCGCAACGCAGCTCGAGCGAAAACAATTCGCCGCCGGCACTATTGTGCTGAAGCTCAAAACTTCGGACTTCAAGATCCTGACCCGCAACATGCGGCTTGCCCACCCCACTCAGCGCGTATCCGTGATTGAAATCCAAGCATTGGCGCTGATCCGGCGCGAGGCCGACGGCCGCACATTCCGCTTGATCGGCGTTGGCGCCGCCGACCTCGTGACCGCAAACTCGGCCGATCCGCCAGACCTGTTCGATACCTAGTAGCTTTGCTCGACTAGGCCGTCTTGAGTCCACACGCTTGCCCAGAATTTAGGGCGTCGGGCGATAATCCCTCACTATCGAGGAACCACGGTTTGATGCCGAACCGTTTTCGTAACGAGTACAGGTAGAAAACAGGAAGGCGATGGGGGAACAATTCCCGCAACTGGCTGCCGTTGAATGTGATCAATTGGTCCGGCGTTCAGGCAGCTTTTCGATCTTCTTTGCTCCAGGTCGCGATAAGTGTAGCAACCTGTTCGACCGGCACCGGACGACCGAGCAGATACCCTTGCGCTTCGTCGCAACCCAATGCCTCGAGCGAGGCCCGCTGCTCTTCTGTTTCCACGCCCTCCGCAGTCGTTTGCATGCCGCGCGAGGTTGCAATATCGACCACCGCGCGCACCACCGTCGAAGATGTCGAGTTGGCGCCAAGTTGAGAGACGAAGCTGCGATCCACCTTGATGCGATCGAACGGAAAACTCTGCAAATAACTGAGTGAAGAATAACCAGTGCCGAAATCATCCATCGCGATGCGCAAACCAATATCTTTCAACCTGTGCAAAGTCGCAATCGTGGCTTCGGTATTGCGCATCAACAAGCCCTCTGTGATCTCCAATTCGAGGCGTTGAGGTGCCAACCCGGTTTCGCCCAGAACCCGCTCGACCATAACGGCAAGGCCGGGACTCGCGAATTGCAATGGCGATAGATTTACTGCGACCGACACGTTATCCGGCCATAAAATCGCTTGGCTGCATGCTTCCCGCAAGGCCCACTCACCGAGCGGCAAGATCAGTCCGCTATCTTCGGCAATGGGAATGAACTTATCGGGTGGAATAGGACCATCGATGGGGTGAACCCATCGCGCTAAAGCTTCAAAACCCGAAATGGTATTCTGCCTTAGATTGATAATCGGCTGATAATACAATTCAAGTTGACCGCGCGTAATGGCGTCGCGAAGGTCGGTCTCGATTTGCCGGCGGCCCTTAATCTCCTCATTCATCTGCCGGTCGAAGAAACGGTAGGTGCCACGACCCGCAGCTTTTGCAGCATACAAAGCGAGATCGGCCGCGATCAGAAGCTCGTTGGTGGTTCGCCCATCGGCTGGGCCGACCGCGATGCCGATGCTGGCGCCAATTAGAATCTGATGACCGTCCAACTCGTAGGGGCGGCTTAAAGCCTCAACGAGGCGGCACGCAACAGCCTCAGCGGTCGGCTGCTGTTCGCCGGAAGCCAGCAGAACCGCGAATTCGTCACCACCAAGCCGTGCGACGAGATCGGTCCCGCGCAACATCTGTTTCATGCGCTGCGCGACCGCTTGTAGCAGCTTATCTCCGACCGCGTGCCCATGGGTATCGTTGACCGCCTTGAACCGGTCAAGGTCGAGACAGAGGATAGTGAACCTTTCGATCGCCTTGGGGTCGCTCAAGCAATGGGCCAGGGTCAACTCATCCAGTGTTTCACTCAGCACACGCCTATTTGCCAGTCCAGTCAGCACATCCTCGGATGCTAACCGGTCGGCCTCCATCTGCGCCTGCTTGCGGCGCGTGATATCGGAGAATGTGCGCACGAAGCCGCCATCGTCGAGGCGTGCGCTGCGCACCTCCAACACGGTCCCGTCGGGCCGCACACGTTCGTAAAGCTCGAATTGGCCGGCTGCATCCTGCGGACCATAGAACTCGAGAGGGCCCAGATTATCCGGCAAAGCCATTTTCGCGTATTCGCCACGACGATCGAGAAACGCGATAAGTTCGTCGAAACGAGGGGGCGATGAGAGGAACTCTCGCGGCAAGTTCAACAGTTCGACGCACTTAGCGTTCATGATCGGTATGCTCATGTCCTTCGTCACCATTATGATGCCTTGGCTCATGTGTGCGAGCGTCAATCGCAGCTGCCTCGAATTGCGTTGGACCGCCAATTCAGATTTGCGTGCCTGCCAGGTGACGGCGGCGATCATCAAGGAAAGGGCAACACCGGCAAACATCATCAAGTGCAGATTGGCCTGTGACTCCCGCAAAATAGATTGCTCAGGGACGCTGACGTTTACAGCAAGCGGGTGGCCCGCCACGCGTCGAACGGCGGAGAGGCGCGGAGCGCCGGACTTTCTGCTCTCATCCCTATAGGATCCGCTTACGTCCGCGGCAACACGTGCCATCAACTCAGTGCCACGCAGATCCTGACCAAGCGCGTATTTCGTTTCCGCGTTACCACCCGTTGCCCGTACGACCCCATCGATGCCGACCAGCGTGAATGCGGCACCAAGGCCTAGATTGATGCGGCCATAGAACTTGGCAAAATGTTCCGGGTTGAATGATGCCACGATGACGCCGCCAAATGCACCATCGGGTTTGTGGAAGCGCCGGGTCAACTGGACCGACCATTTGCCGCTGGCCCGGCCAATCAATGGTTTACTGATGAAAAGCTTGTCTTCGGCGCTCTTGAGGTGAAACAGAAAGTGCTCGCGATCGCTCAAGTCGGTCGCAGGTGCCGGTTGCGGACCGACATTTGACGCTCGCATGATCCCGCGCTCATCGATAATCGCGACTTGTACGATCAGCTCACTCAAAATGTCCGTCGTGCCAACGGCAGCCGGGAAATCAATAGTTCCCTTCGTATTCTGCAGGAGCCGCCGAAGATAAAGCAGGGCCTTATCCATCTCGCCGATCGAGCGCAGGACGTTTTCCTCAAACAGCAGCGCGAAATTTTCGTTGTCCCGCTGAGCGCCGCTGACGTCTGATGCTCTGTTGTCGACGTACTTTGCACCGATGCCCGCCCATAGCGTTGCGATCAGCAAGACGCCGAGCACGGATGAACTCAACCAGGAAATCGAAAGATTGAAAAATGGACGCATGCTGACGCTGGGCATAATAAGCTCTCGACTGAAGCCGCGCGATTGCGCATGCACCAGTGAGCTTAAGCAGACTTGGTTTCTATTTAATTGCCAAGAACAATTGAATTGCAGCATCTGCAAACATCATGCGAACCATGGATGAATTTAACTAATTCTAAACCTCTAGCCAATCCTGGCGCACGACAGCGTTTTGTAGGAGCTGCGATGGGGTACCGTCGAAAACAATGCGGCCGTGCCCCATGACATAGACGCGATTTGAAATCTGCATCGCAATTGCAAGTTTTTGTTCAACGAGCAGTATCGCGATACCGCGCCGGGCGATCTCCGCGATCAGCTCTCCGACTTGCCGAACGATGAGAGGCGCCAAACCTTCGGTCGGCTCGTCGATCATAATGAGTTCCGGGTCTCCCATCAGTGTGCGGCACATGGTGAGCATCTGCTTTTCACCGCCTGATAGAACCCCAGCCGCGATGTCGGCCCGTTGCTGCAGGTTCGGAAACATCTGCAGCATGTCATCGAGCCGCCAGTGACCATCTACGCCGGCTTGCTTTTGCCCAAGTTGCAGGTTTTGCCGGACGGTGAGACTTGGAAAGATATCGCGATGCTCCGGCACGTAGCCAAGACCGAGGCGGGCGATGCGATAGCTCGGCCAACCCGCGATGTCCTGCCCCTTGAAGCGAACCGTGCCGATGGGTGCAACTTCGCCCATGATCGCCTTGATCGTCGTCGAACGGCCAACACCATTGCGGCCGAGCAGACTGACGACCTCGCCAGCTGCGACATCGAGATCGACGCCCTGCAGAATATGGCTCTTGCCGTAGTAGGCGTTAAGCGCGCGCACCTCGAGCATCAGTGCACCTCCTCGCCGAGATAGGCTTCGCGAACCTTGACGTTCCCACGGATTTCGGCCGGTGACCCGGTGGCAATGATCTCGCCATAAACGAGCACCGAGATGCGATCGGCGAGACCAAAGACGACGCTCATGTCATGCTCGACGATTAAAAGTGTGCGTCCCTCGCTGATGCGGCGGATCAACTCGACCGCGCGCTCGGTTTCGGCCTTACTCATCCCAGCTGTCGGCTCGTCGAGGAGGATCACATTGGCGCCGCTTGCCATTGTGATGCCAATTTCCAGCGCGCGTTGCTCAGCGTACGTTAAAACTGCGGCCGCAATGTTTCGGCGGCCTTCGAGGTTGATATGGCGAAGTACCTCGTCAGCCCGATCGTTGACCTCGGCGTTGCTGTCGATCGCTCGCCAGAATGCATAACGTTGCCCCTTTGCCCACAGCACCGCGCAGCGCACGTTCTCCCAAACACTCATTTGCGGAAAGATATTCGTCACCTGAAACGAACGCGACAGGCCGCGCCGGTTGATCTGATAGGCCGGCATCCCGCTGACGGTTTCGCCGTTGAGTTTTATCTGGCCCGCGGCAAGCGGAATCAGACCGCTGATAAGATTGAACAGCGTCGACTTGCCAGCGCCGTTCGGGCCAATGATCGCGTGGCGCTCGGACCTCGGGATCGCCAGATCAACGCCACGAATGATTTCTGCCGCGCCAAAGTTCTTTCGCAATCCGCTCAGCTCCAGTGCGAACGGCTTAACGGGATCGATCATCCGATCAATCCCTGCGCTTCGACGCTTGCTCGCGCCTGGGTCCAAGCAGCGGTGATCCGCCGGGCCGCCATTCGGGATGCAACAGCACCCGAGCCCAACGCAAAAAGTGCCGCCAGCCAGGGCTGCCAGCTCTTCGCATCTAACGCGATGCCGGCGAGATGCATCACCGTCCCCTCAGCACTTTTCACGCCAAGGTGCGTGATCATTTCGATAACGAGGACTGCACCTGTGGCTAACAGCGCGATCGGTAGCAACATCATCAAATAACCGGGCAGTAGCGTCATCAGGGCACCCGCCCGCCAGACTGGCCGATGCATCATGATCAGCCCCGCAATGCCACCAGGCGCATACATGACGGTGGCGATGAACATCAACCCGAAGTACAGCTGCCACACCTCGGTGACGTCGCTCAGCATGTTCTGCAAAAAGGTGACGAGGACGGCGCCGAGGATCGGCCCGAAAAAGTTCCCTGCACCACCGATGAAAGTCGCCAGCAACACGTTGCCGGACTGGGAAGCGCTGAACAACGCAGCGTTCGCCAGTTCGAAGTTGATCGATGCAAGTGCACCGGCAATGCCAGCGAACAGTCCTGAGATCGAAAAGGCAAGATAGCGGACGACGTGCGGATCATAGCCGATGAACTGCACACGTTGAGGATTGTCGCGCACCGCGTTGCATATCCGGCCGAACGGTGTGCGGGTCACCGCAAACATCAATACGATGCAGATGAAGCACCACGCTGCGATCAAATAATAGACTTGGGCTTGCGGCCCGAAGCTCATGTCGAAGACGCGCAGCAACTTGGTGCGGTTGGCCGACACCCCTTCTTCGCCGCCGAAGAACGACCGCAGGATCAGCGAACTCGACCCGACGAGCTCTGCCAAACCCAATGAGATCATCGCGAATGCAGTTCCACTGCGCTTGGTGGAGACCCATCCGAACAACATTGCGAAAGCGAGGCCAGCGAGCCCACCGGCGAGCGGCATCAGAAATACCGGGATCGGCATCTTCGCTGCGACCACCGCATTCATTGCGTGAACTGTGAAATATGCGCCGAGCCCGAAATAGACGGCGTGGCCAAAGGACAGCATGCCCGTCTGGCCAAGCAGCATGTTGTAGGACAGCGCAAAGACGATCGAGATGCCCATCAGGCTCATGACCGTCAGCGAGGTTCCGGAACGAAAAACCAGAGGCAACGCGACGAACGCCAAGGCCAGTCCGATCCACGGGGTCAAGGCTGTCAGGCGGCGCCATATGCCGATCTTTTCGGCACCAGCGCGCGTGCGAAGATGCGATGCGGGTTCATCGGTTGCCGTCATGTCTCGCGGTTCCCGAACAACCCGGTCGGCTTGAAGATTAACACCACCATCAACAAGATGTACGGCAGAATGGGTGCGATTTGCGCGATCGTCACGCGCCAGAGGTCCTCGAGCAGTGTCTTTGGTTGCGGTATGAATCCGGAACTGGCAAAAATGTCGGCGAGCGAAATGTTGACCGAAACGGCAAATGTCTGAAGGAGCCCGATCAGCAACGACGCAATGAACGCACCTTGCAAAGATCCAAGTCCGCCAACCACGACGACCACGAACAATATCGGTCCGAGGAGCGCGGCCATGCTCGCCTGCGTGACGAGGGCTGGGCCAGCGATTACTCCCGCAATTCCGGCCAACGCCGTGCCTACGCCGAACACGGACATGAACACGAGCGGCACGTTGTGGCCCAGGTGCGCGACCATGCGCGGGTGCGTCAGTGCTGCCTGGACGATGAGGCCAATGCGGGTTCGCCTCAACAGCGCGATCAAGCCGATGAAGATCGCAATCGAAACGGCAAGCATAAACAGCTTGTAGGCCGGATAGTTGGTCGAGAATATTGTGAAGGCTGGAAAATCCAGAACCGGCGGGACGCGAAAATCGACCGGCGACTTGCCCCAGATGATTTGAATGGCTTCCTCGATCACGAATGCCAAGCCGAAGGTGAAAAGTAACTCGGCGACATGGCCGTTGGCATGCACGTTGCGCAGCCCGAACCGTTCGACGGCTGCCCCCGCCAGTCCGACGACGATCGGAGCGATGATCAACGCCGGCCAGAACCCGGCCCAGCGGCTGATCTGGAACCCAATAAAAGCGCCCATCATATAGAAGCTCGCATGCGCGAAGTTCAGCACGCCCATCATCGAGAAGATCAGTGTCAGCCCGCTTGCCATTAAGAAGAGCAAGAGGCCGAACAAGACCCCGTTCAAAGTCGAAATGAGAATGAGCTCTGCCAAGCGTGCCTCGCGCATCCCCTAAATTGAAACGTTGATTAAACAGTCGACCTTGCCGGTCGAAAGCCGAGTAGTCGCGCACCGCAGTGGCAGCGCTAACCCGACCTTACGACATATCGAACGCCACCAGCTTTCGCTTCAATTGGGCCGCGTCATCTTGCAGGTGGTCGGCACGATGGTATCTTTGGTGTCGAGCGCCGCAACCGTGCGCCACCCCCAGCCGGTGCCTTCCTCATCGAACACCTCGGCCGGGCCGCGCTCGCCGAACGATACGAGATACATCGGCTGGAAGAACTGGTGATCGTCCCTTCGCATGAAGCCTTCGCCGCCGCTATGCACTTCAAACTTCATGTCTTCCAGCGCCAAGCCGATCTTGATCGGATCTACAGACTTGGCTTTATCGATGGCGGCCGCCAGCATGCGCATCTGGTTCATCGCACGGGGATATTGGATTGCCACTTTATACTTATCGCGAAATGCTTTTTCCATTGCGCGGGCGGGGGCATGGTCCTTGTTCGGTGAGCCTTCGCGGATCTCGAATACGCGGTGGTTGAGGCCCGTCTGCTTGACCGACGTCGGCCCGCCGGTGCCGCCGGCGTAGTAGGTGAACCAGTTGACCTGCAAGCCCGCATCGGCCGCAGCCTTCAGCAGCAACGCGAAGTCCTGGCTCCAATTGCCGGTGATCACGCTATCGGCACCGGACGCTTTTATCTTCGCAATGTAGGGAGCAAAATCTGTGACCTTAAGTAACGGATGCAGCTCGTCACCGACGATCGCGATGTCCGGCCGTTTGGCCTTGAGCATCGATACCGCCGCGCCGCGGACCGCATGACCGAACGAATAATCCTGATTGATCAGGTACACTTTCTTGATGTCGGTCTTAGCCTTCATATAGTTCGTGAGCGCCTCCATCTTGATGTCGGAGTTGGCGTCCCATCGGAAATGCGAAAACGTGCATTTGTCGTTGGTCAGGACCGGGTCGACCGCCGCGTAGTTGAGATAGAGCACTTCTTTGCCCGGGTTGCGCTCGTTGTACTTGGCCACCCAATCCGACAACGCTGCGGCAACCGATGAACCATTGCCTTGCGTGATGATGCGCGCTCCAGCGTCCACGGCCTTCTGGATTTGCACCAGGCTTTCCTGCGGATTGGTCTTGTTATCGAACGGCAAGATTTCGAACTTCTTGCCCGCAGCGCCGCCCTTGCCGTTAAGTTCTTCGGCCATGAATTGGAACGTCTTCAGCCCCACCTCGCCGACGGTCGCACCTGGACCAGACAGCGGATCGATATAGGCAATCTTCACGGTATCCTGGCCCCAGGCCAAGCCCGAACCGAGCGCCATCGCGCCAACGCCAACAACGGCGGATAGCAGACAGGATCTCATAAGAATCCTCCAAGTGTTTCCCCTAGGTAGTCCGCATCTGCGGCTCTTTCGGCCGCTTTTCGCAATTTGCCTCGAGCGCGTTTTGCCAATCTACACTCGTGCCACGTGAAGGTACGAGGCTATCTCAAAGCCAAGCTCTGTCCAGCCCCAAAAACGTCAGCCAAGGGGCGGCGAAAAGCTTGAGCCGTGCCAAGATCAAGCAAGGTGTCTAGGAGGCGACCGGCGGCGGCGGCTCGGGCGTCCACGGCTGGAAAACGTACTTAGCCCCGGGGGACGACCATCGCGCAGACGAGTTACATTCTGCTCTTTACGCCATGCGCGGATTGCTTGGCACTCTGATTTGAGGACCGGGTGAGAACGGACGCGGCACAGGCTGGCGGACGGCTGTCATCGCGACTTGAGCAAGAGCTCCGGCGGTTCGTTCAGTCACGTCGTCGCTTTCATCCCCTGCTACGAAGATTATCGAATGTCCAATCTTTTCCAGGGTTTTGGCAAACACCGCCGGCACCGACTGAGCGTCCAAAGCAATCATGCAATGCGGTTGCCGGCACAGGATCGAGACACCCGCTTCCGTCGGGAACCAACCGTGCAGCACAACATCGCCCAACTGGTTTAGACCATGCAGCTCGATGCGGTCCTGAACGATCGACAATCCAAGGGCGTGTATTGATTGATTACAGGAAGAACCGCTCATGGTCTTAGCTCCCAAAACGCCGTCTCTTGCGGAAAGGTTAGGCAAGTGCATCCGATCTTGCGGAAAGGTTAGTCAAGTGCATCTGACAAAATAGGCGCACTTTTTGTCAGCTTCCCGTCAGGTAGCAGCTAAGGCATTATAGTTTATCGGTAAATTCGATCGATCAGGATGTTATCAACAAACTGTTTCGATTTTGAGCGTCCCGGCTCGCCTCGTTCGATAGCAGGGAGCACCAGATAATAGGTATACGTTGTTATGTAAGCGTGCAAAGCACAACCGACAGCCCAGCATCGACCACAAATTTCCGTGACTAATCAACGGTCTGTGATTTTTTTCGCAAGTATCAAATAAATTTGCTAAATGCACCGTTACGCACTTGAAACCAGTTCAGTATTCTGTCAGATTTTAATTTGTAAACGCCGGTCGGTTTTGCACGGCATTTGCATAAGTGTTTTGAACTGCGATTTTTTCATTTTATCATAATGAGTGTGCGTGATGAGTAACCCAAAATGGAGGGTGGGGGCACGCCAACTTCCAAAAAGGCAATGGTTTGTTCCCAACCGAGAAAATACGGGATCCCTTGCTCGCGCGGAATGCGCTTTTGCTAGACGGTCGCCCGAACGCCCAGCTGGTGATCGCTGGATTGTTCTTTTAAAATCGGGATCTGGTGTTGGCGGCGGCGGCGCGAAAACAACGGCGTCTCTGGTTTTCTGGGGATTAGGCTTTGCCATATGCCTAAGCTTGCTCAGTGCATTCGAATTAGGACGTGCGCATCCAGGGGTCGAGCAGTTCACTGCATTAAGCGCAGGCCTGCAGTATTTGTTGTTTGGCAGCATAATTGCCGCGCCAATGTTTGACCCGCGCAGCAACGCGCCAAGCGAACCAGCCATTTCGTCGGACGAGATCGCCGTACCCCGCAGTGCCGGTGGCGCTCAAAAACCACATCATTACCCAGCGTCAGCGATCGAGCTCGAAGAGCGGTTGCTGCGCCGCGTGGGTGCCGAACTGCACAATGGCCCGGCACAATTGATAGCTCTCGCGCTCCTCCAACTGGACAACGTGCTGGCGCCTCAGCAAACTGGTGGGGGGGGCAGCGTTAAAACGCGGGAAACGACCGGCACGAACCGTGCATCCTCGATCCGAGCATCACTGCAACAAGCGATGCATGAGATCAGAACTCTCTCGGCCGCGCTGACGCCAGACTTCAACACCCTTACGCTATCCCAGGCAATCCGATTGGCGGTGAATAATCACGAGCATCGAACGCAGACATCCGTCATATCCAAATCTACCAATCTTCCGGCAATTGCGCCGTTCGAACTAAAAGCCAACGCGTACCGATT
Source organism: Hyphomicrobiaceae bacterium (assembly GCA_031374115.1). Lineage (GTDB taxonomy): Bacteria > Pseudomonadota > Alphaproteobacteria > Rhizobiales > Hyphomicrobiaceae > JAKFWF01. Next base: position 28,795 of record JANMNO010000025.1, read on the forward strand.
TTTAGAGGAAGGGCTTCGCCATGCGTTCGCGCATGCGAAGGGTCCCCAGCATGGAGTTTGGGCGAAGTGGGAAGCCGGCACACTACATATCGAGGTGATCGCCGGCGGACCCGATACGAAGATGGAAGGCCTAGGGGAACCAGAACAAGTTGGACTCCACTGGCTGCGCCAGCGCGTCGAAACACGCGGGGGTGAATTCAAGGTCGAGTCACTGCGTGGGGCCGAAACTCGCATACTTGCGTGTTTCGGGGTGAGCGAAAGGAATGCGTTCGATGGTTAAGAAAACTCGCGTCATCATCGCTGATGATCATCCGATGTTTCGAGCCGGCGTCGCACAAGCGCTAAGGGGTGGTGGAAGCTTTGAGGTCGTCGGCGAGGCCGGTAACGCGCATGATGCCATTCAGCTTGCCGAACGGTTACATCCGCAGATGGTGTTGTTGGACATCAACATGCAGGGCTGCGGGCTGCAAGCCGCAGCTGCAATTTTGCGTGCCGATGCCGCAGTCCACATTGTCATGCTGACGGTTTCCGAAACCGAACAAAGCGTCAATTCGGCACTGCAAGCCGGCGCCAAGGGCTACATCTTGAAAGGCGCCAGCGGCGTGGAGCTGGTCCGCGTCCTCGAGGGGATTTGCGAGGGACAAGCGTATGTGACACCTGCGCTCGCCGCCAAGTTGCTCGCTCAATTACGCCAGAAGCCCCCCGTCCGCGAGCGCAATACGCTCTCTGATCTGACTTCGCGCGAAGAGGAAATCCTGGCTCATGCTGCACGCGGCTTAACCAACAAGGAAATCGCGCGAAGCCTGACGTTAAGCGAGAAAACCGTCAAACACTACATGACGAACGTGTTACATAAGCTGCAAGTTCGCAATCGCGTCGAAGCGGTCATCCAAATGCGGCGCCAGTTACAATAGCGTTTTCCTGTAAAGGAGGATCAGCCGCCGGGGTTGCTGACAAACAGCTCGCGCCTGACCAAGTCCGATGAGAACGCGCATGAACGACTTCAAGAAGCGTTCTGAATCGCATGATTTGGGTTTCACGCTGCTGGAAATGCTCGCTGTGCTCGCGATCATGTCGATGACAACCGCCGCGGCCACGATTTCCATACGAAGCTCAGCCGGCACCACTCGTGTGCAGCCGCTTGCAGTCCGCGTTGCAGCCGACCTTAAGCTCGCGCGCTCCGAAGCCATCGCCCAGAACCGGCCGGTCGAAGTTGCCTTCAACGCCGCGACCCGCACGTACCAAGTCCAAGGCAGTCGATTGCCGGTTCTGCTGCCGAACTCGATAGGCTTTGAATTAGCGACACCAGAGGAGTTCCGTCGAAGCGCCGATGACGCTCAACTGATCTTTTTCGCGGATGGCAGCTCGACCGGAGGGCGCCTCACGCTATCGGATAAACGCCTCGCGATTACTTTGATGATCGACTGGCTTACCGGCGCCGTCACGGCAGCCAAATCCACACCATAACGCGTGTTGGCTGAAACTGCACCGATCATGGATTATCGAGGTCGCCGGCGCGCTGCTCCGAAAGCATCGTCGCTAGTGATTGTAGTTGAGGCACAGGTTCTGCAAAAAACGCCAAGGAACCCACACCTTTCGAGGCTGGCGTGATAGGCAAACGAAGCCGCCTCAGGCATGCTCATCAAACGTGTCGTGCTCGAACCGAAATAGGCTTTGGCTTTGAAAACCACTCGAACCGCGCGATCCATGCGGTTGGCAATCGTATTGCCATTGCTTGTGTTGCCCTTTGCTTCGGCGATGGCAGAAGGTCCGTATCGTGCGTACCGCGCCTACGCAGCGCCAGAACGACTGGTGACCACAGAAGGCCGCGGTTGCTACTGGTACCGGCAAAGACAATATTGCGGCCGTTACTGCTACACCGAAATCAACGGCCAGCGCTATTGCCGGGAACGCGAACAAGAAGCTTATCCGCAAGCACCGGTCGATGCTGTCGAATATGGCGCACTGCTCCATCCGCGGAATGGATCGCCGATGAAGCTAGGACGGTGATATCAACTGGCTTAGCACGGCGGCGGGGCATCACCGAACTCTCGCGGCAGCGGTCCGCCTAAGCTCCGCCTCCAGACTTTGTAAATCGGCAAACTATTCCGGTTCGGCACCAACTCGATCACCGCTTCGCGAACGTATAATGCGCCCGTTGCAAGTTCACCTTGAATCTCGGCCATGTACGTACGCTTTGTCGACGCAACGACGAATTCGCCTGGCCATCCGCTGCCGCCCAGTTGCGACTGCGCCTGTGCGGCCAAACTCTCATAACCCCGCGCCAGCAGCTCGGTCAGCGCCGGGGATGTTACTTCCGGATCGAGCCCGGCTATGCCGGAATGGATCGTGACGTGCGGGCGCATGGCTTTGATCATCGCGCCATCAAGACCAGCGATCTGCCGCAGCTCTTCGAGTGAATCAAGCGGTGCGTTCTTTGGGCCGAGACGCCGCCCCGCGGCTTGATAGTCAGGCTTGTCGATATTGGCTCGCAGCGCCGCGGCGGCTGGCTCTCGAAAATCGATGATCGCACCGGAATACACGCCGGCGACCTGCCGGGACGCGCCTAATCCGATGAAAAGGGCCTGCAGCAAGCGGTCGCTCGCGAGGTTCAAATTGATCCGGCCGGCAGCATCCTGCAGGCCTATCGTCAATCGGTCCTCGTCCAACGTGCAAGTAACCAGCGCACCCTTCACTGCAAACTTCCGCTGCCGGCCTGGAACTTGCGACTCCAACAGATCGAGCACGACGAGTGCTAGGCCGCTGTCGGCAACAAGTTCGGCACGCGAAGACTGGATCTGCACCGTTGTCGCCCGCAGATGTGCCTGAACCGCCTTCACGAACGCGGTCGTCGTCAAGGCAAACAAAGCCACCATCCAGATGACGACCAGGAGAATGAAACCGCGATCTTGCGTCGATCCGACAGGCGAAATCATTTCACGCCCACTATCTCAATCCGCCAATCCGAATACGATGCGGCGTGACATTCAATCCAGTTCCTCAGCGTACGAGCCGGTCGATCTGCTCGCGGGTACCGGGACCGGTCTTGCGTTGCGGCCGCGTCGCGAGATTGAGGCTATCGCGAAATTCCAAGGTGGCTGCCGATAGCTGACTATCATCTCTAATGACTTGCGGCGTAATAGCGATCAGCAACTCGGTCCGGTTGATCGTGTCTGTCTTGTTCTTGAAGGCGTTTCCGATCAATGGAATACTCCCGAAAAGGGGTATCTGATCCCGCTTGCGCGTGGACTTGTCTTGCATCAGCCCGGCCAGAATGATCGTCTCGCCATCGCGCACCGTCACCGTTGTCTTGATGCGCCGCTGTTGAATCGTCGGCGAGTCGATGCCAGACGCCTTCCGATCGACCACATCACTGACTTCCTGCTCGACTTCGAGCAGCACGCGACCATCCTCGCCGACGCGGGGCGTGATGCCCAAAATGACACCCGTGTTGCGATAGGTCACCGAGTTGACGATCGGGTTGCCGCCCACTCCCGGGGTGTTGATCGGCGTCACCGCGGTTTGCGTCAGGATCGGCACCTCGTCGCCGACTTGCAGCGTAGCCTTCTTGTTCTCGAGGACCATCATCGTCGGAGACGAAAGAACGTTCACGTCGGTCACGGTGCTGAGCGCGTTGATGACGGCCTTCACGCTAACGGTATTGAAGAAGTACGAGAACCCCGCCACCGCAGTGACTGCATTTGCCGCGTCCGTGAATGCGACCGACTGATTGCCTTTCTGGAAGAACCACCTCACACCAAACTTGAGCTCGTCGTTGAGCGAAACCTCGGCGATCGTCGCCTCCAGCATCACTTGGTTGGGCGTCGTATCCATGGTTTGCAGGATACGGTGCATCCGCCGGTACTCGGCAGCCGTTGCCGTGATCACCAGCGAGTTGTTGGGTTCGTCGGCGACCACCGAAATTCCCGATGAGCGATCATCCGGTGGCAACGTCGAACCCCCGCTCGAGCGGCCCGTCTCAGCTGGGCTTGCAACGATGGCTTCACTCGCGCCGATACCGTCAGTGCCCCGGTTGCCGGCCGTAAGACTGACCGGATCTATGCCTCTGCCAGCTGCACCGAAGCCGGGCTGGGTTGGTGCAGCGATAGTGGGAACCGCGACAGGGCCGGAGCCGCTATCAGTGCTGCGCGGTGACTCAATCGTGCTGGATGATCCGGCCGGCGACGTTGATCGGAAACCGCCACCGCCACGCGACGATGCGTAGACCTTCTGCAAAAGCAGGGCGAGCTCGTTCACCGGGCGATGCTGCACGTGGTAGACATGCACTTGCTTTTCGGTCGCTTGGCTGGCCTTGTCGATCCGCGCGATCCATGTCGCGGCCTTTTGCAGATATTCCGGCCGGGCCGAGATCACCAGAACCGATTTCAATCGTCTATTCCCGATGAAACGAACGATGCCTTTGGTCGGGCTATCCTTGTCGTTGGCAAAGATCGTGTCGAGCTCCTGGGCGATTGCTTCGGGATCGGATGTTTCGACGGGATGAAGACCGAACGACATTCCGCGCATCCAGTCGACATCAAAGATGTTGACCAAGTCGCGCATCGAGGCAAGTTCCGACGAGGTCCCTGAAATCATGATCAGGTTGCGCGCGCTGTCGACGCGCAAAACTCCGGCCTGCGGCGCTGCCGACTTCAAAACCCGCTCCATTTCCGCGGGAGCAACGTAGCGCAACGGTACGATATCCGTAGTTACGCCTGCGACTTGACGATTGCCGGTACGGCGTGGCCGCAACGGCGCACCGGCCGCGGTGGCATCGCCGGTCGGCACGATTTTGTAGATCCCACCCTCGACGACGAGCGTTGCGCCCTCGGCCCGTAGAATTGCTTCGAAGATCTCGAGCAGACCAGCCTTGTCGACCGGCCGCACCGTACGCATTGTGATCGTTGCTTTGACCTTCTCGCTGACGATGTAGTTGACGCCGAGAACATCGCCGAGGACCGTCTTGGCGACCTCGACTACGGACGCTCCGACCAGATTGATCGCCACGCCGTCCTTAGTTGCCTGCGCCCCATTGGTGGTCGGTGCCTGCCCGACCGGACCGTCGGCAACCCAGCTGGGATTCGTCTCGGCCGTTCGCGCACGGCCGCTGCCCGCAAAGTCACCGGATCCTCGGTAGAGCCTGGGTTCTGTGGTCTCGGGGGAGCCAGGCGCGCCGAGTGGAATGCCCTTGCGCGTGGTTCCGGGTTGACCGCCATTGCCGGCGACGGCTGGCGGATCGATCTGCCGCGGGAGTGAAAGCTGTTCGTAGGGAAGTGTACAAGCCGAGAGAATGGCGCCGCAGACAAACGCTGAGACTGCTTTCATTACCTTTGAAACGGCACGTGAATTATCCACCAATACCCTCGCAACACCCAAAAACGACGCAGAAAACGCGTCACTCCAGCTCTCAATTGCCGCTGCGCTCTTCTCCCGTGCTGCGTGACTGCATTTAATAAAACAACAACTGCAAACTAGGCGTCGCCGTAAGCCCAATACCAAGCCGAAAAACAAGAATCATATCAGCTCCCGTGTGCTTCAACGGCAAAGGCCCGCTCATCTGGAGCGATTCGCGCATCCATCGCGAGTAGCGCAAGCACACTTATGCCCACTATCCTCATGACAGACCGATCGCGTAACGACCATTTGGCTGTTGAAATGAACCGCGTGAAGTATCGTTACATCAGAGCTCAATTGAACAAAAGAGACATACCGGACACATCTATAATTGCGATTAGATGTGTGGCATCTCCATCTTCGTCATTCAGACTTCTGAAATAACGCCGACGATATGCATTGACTGCATTCGTGGATTGCCGTTGCCTGGTTCAACTTTCCCGTAGCGTCAAGTAAGCAATCGAACTTCAAGATTAGTTGGACATACATTTTTTTGAATGGCGGCGGTCATCGTGCAGCTTATGGCGGCATCTTCGAAGCTTTACACGGTGATAGCCGCCAGCCTGTCCTGGCGTGTCACGTGCGGCTTCATCATCGTCTATATCGGTGTCGCCGCGCCCGCAGTTACCGGGACGCCTCATGAACCGGCTTTTGTCGCGGCATCATTGCTGCTGGGCACGATATTGATCCTTCTGAGCGTCATTGATGTGCGATTTTATCGGCTGCCAAATGCTCTCACTTTTTCACTGTTGGCGACCGGTCTGGCACTTTGCTTCGTCTTCCAATGGGACGATGTGCGCTGGCGGATGGCGGCAGCCGCCTTCGGCTTTGGCACTCTTTATGGCGTCGGCAAGCTCTATCACTACATCCGTGGGCGCGATGGTCTCGGCCTCGGTGATGCCAAATTGCTCGCAGCCGCAGGCGCGTGGCTGGGCATAGAGGGCGTTCCAACAACCCTTCTTATCGCGAGCCTCAGTGGTCTTGGGGCGGCTCTGCTGAGCCGGCTCGCCGGACGGCCGATCTCAGCGGACACGCGTCTCCCGTTCGGTCCGTTTCTGGCGCTCGGCACTTGGCTAACGTGGTTCTATGGCCCCATGATATGATGACCGCGAAACGCTTCAACTTCACGGCTCTATATTTTCGACGACGGGGAAGTCCTTCAATGTTGTTTGTCAGGCGAGAGCGCCGCTCACCGCACGGCTCACACCGAGACGCGAGTATGCAGGTGCGCATTGACGAAGCCGGCTTCACCCTGCTCGAGTTGCTGGTCGTTCTCGGCATCATCGCGATGCTGGCCACGATCGCCGGTCCACAAGTGCTGCGCTATCTCGGAAAAGCGCGCACCGAGACGGCGAAAGCACAAATCTCCGCAATCTCGACTTCGCTTGAACTTTACGCGCTCGACAACGGCACGTTCCCTCCTCAACAAATCGGATTGCCCGCACTCGTCACAGCGCCATCCAACTCGCCGGCGTGGAAGGGCCCCTACTTGAAGCGCAGCGAAGGTTTGATCGATCCGTGGGGTCGTCAGTATCAGTATCGAATGCCTGGCCGAAAAGGGTCGCCGGAAGTTTTCACGTTGGGCCGCGATAACGCTCCTGGCGGGACCGGCGAAGACCAGGATGTGACGAACGACTAGCGCAGTTGTCATCGCTATCGAGGCGGCTTGAGGTGCAGCGGCACACGTATGATACGCGCAGTAGTTTGGCCCGCATTTGTTACCGCAGTGCGGATTTCGACAAGATCCGGAAGCCGGTCCTTCGAGGTCCAGGCATCTTGCCACTCCGGCGCCGACCGAAGACTGGGCGGACCGTAGTACCGCAGTGAGAACTCGGCGAGGCCGCTCACGATTCGCTTGTCGCGCCGATCGATAAGCGCAATGTCGCGCCGGGACGGGCGGAATTCATTCCAGCTCAAGTGCAGACCCAAACCATTGCTGCTGCTGGAGGAGGCCAGTGCAGTAATATCCGCATCTGGTTCCTGCAGCGCTCTCAGCTCGAAACGATATAGTCCGCCTTCCGGACCGATCGCGGCTGGTGCCACAAAGGTCAGCGAATCAACTTCGCCGCGGAACACGATCTGAAGGCGCCCATCAGCCCCCCGGTCATAAATCGACAGCGCTTCGCCAAGGCGCTGCTCCACGAAATCCAGAGCGGTGTGGTTTGCAAAGTTGCGATCAACCCTTTGCACAGCATTCAAGGCGCGGGTGGCCAGCCGGATGGCTGCCGGCATCGCCGATAGTATAAGGGCCATCAGACCGATCGACACGATCATTTCCAGCAACGAAAACCCGGCGTCGGACGAGACCCGCGACCTTGTCCCTATAGACCTCATCATCGCATACCAAGCTTCAGTGATCGGTAGTTGGCCGATCGAAGAACCCGGCGGGCACCTTCCCGCCAACTGACTTCGACGTCGACCCAAAACGCTGCAGCTTTCGCGCGCGCGGCTGTCTCGCCGTCGGGTGCGGCTAACTGCTGAATGCTCATGCGCCAAGAAAACTGGTCTTCTTCACCGGTGTAGGTTTGACCGTTGTGCAGCGGAATTTCGATTCCCGCCGACGCCAACCTCGATAGAGCAACCGTCGACGCAGCCGCTTCCATGTTGGCTCGCCGGATACTGCCCCCGCCCTTCTCGATCCCCTTGTAAAGCGCAACAAAGACACTCGAGAACACGACGAGCGCGACGATCGTCTCCATCAGAGTAAAGCCACCTTGTTGGCGAACCAAATGTCACCCCCTCCGATCGTCAGGCATTCTCAGCGCGCTGCTCGTCATCAGGGGCACGGCCTCATTGAAAAGCCAAATCGTTGACGCTGAGGATCGCATTCATCACCGAAAGAATCAGCCCGCCGACCAAGCCGCCGATCAGCAACGTCAGGATGGGGGTCAGCAGGCTCATCAATCGCGCGAGCTGGCGTTGCAGTGCCGCCTCGAAAACAGTCGCCACCCTCATCAGCATCGCATCGAGTTGCCCGGTCTGCTCGCCGACAGTGATCAGCCGCAGCGCAAGCTCTGAAAACAAACCGGACTGCAATAGAGGGGTCGAAAGCATGTCGCCCTCTTTCAAGCCCTCGCCTGCCGCCGCGACGGCGACCACGAATGCCCGGTTTTGTAGAACGCTGCCCGAAATACGTACCGCGTCCAACATCGAGACCCCATTTCGGATCAACGTAGCGAGCGTACGGGCAAACCGCGCGGTTTCGCGTGCCGACACCAAGCGTCCGGCAATCGGCAACTTCAGCACCCATCGGTCAAGCACCAACCGCAGTCCGGGGTTTTGAAGGGCCAATGCCCCGGCGACGATCCCGCCTGCGCTCGCGAGTAGCACGACCGGCCAGTTACGCTGCAGTGCTTCCTGGGCGTTGACCAGGAACAGCAAAGTTGCGGGTGGTGATGCGCCGGCATCCTTGAATAGCGGCACAACGGTTGGCAGGAGAACGGTCATGATGATCGTCAATGCGGCGACGGCTGCGAGCATCAGCACAGCTGGGTAGAGCATAGCCGAGCCAACTTGCGATCTTACATCGCTCGATCGCTCGAGAAAAACCGATACATCCTCCAACACTTCGCCGAGTGTGCCGCTAGCTTCACCCGCCTGAACCAACCGCCAATAGTATTCGGGAAACTCAGCTCCGCGGGCCGCCAGTGCGCCCGATAGCGACTCGCCGCCTCGCACAGCTTCCAGCAGCGCTTTTGACGTGCGGCGAATCTTGCCTGGAATTAGCGGCTGCAAACTGACGATTCGCAGCGATTCGTCCAACGGCAAGTCGGCCTTGATCAAGGTGGCGAGTTCCCGCGTCAGTAACGCGAGTCCCTTCACGGATATGGCCCCGCTACCGAAGACTTCCCGTTCCCACCAGCGCAGTGGGGCTGGCACATCCGCCGTCACCTCGAGCGGATGATTTCCGCGTTGGTGCAATAGCGTGAGGGCCATTTCCCGAGATCGAGTTTCGATCTCACCTTGCGTCAGTGCGCCGTGCTGGTCGTAGGCTCTATAGCGGTATCGTGGCATGCCTCAAACCGTGTTACTCGGAGAACCTCTTCAGGCGTCGTCTCGCCTTTCAGAGCTTTGCTCAGGCCATTCTGCAGCATTGTCGCCATCCCGTCTGCAACGGCGGCGTTTTCAATAGCAGTTTCCGAGCTGCTTGCCAGAATCGAGTCGCGGATCCGTGCCGTCGTGGTCAGCAGCTCATAGATCGTCGTCCGTCCGGAATACCCGCTTTGCCGGCATGCTGGGCAGCCAGCGGCACTGTGCAGTTTGGCCGTTGCGCCATCCAGGAGGCCCGCAACGTCCGCCCCGGTTGAGGTCAGCATGCCCATCAATGCATCTGCATCCGCCACCGGTCGAGCGCAAGTGCCACAAAGCTTGCGCACCAGCCGCTGCGCGAGCACGCCCTTCAGGCAGGATGCCAACAGGTACTTCTCGACGCCCATATCGAGCAGCCGCGTCACCGTCGCCGCGGCACTATTCGTGTGCACCGTCGACAATACAAGATGCCCGGTCAGAGACGCTTGAATGGCGATTTGCGCGGTCTCAAGATCACGGATTTCACCGACCATGATGATGTCGGGGTCTTGCCGCAGGATCGATCGCAAAGCATTGGCAAACGTCAATCCGATTTTCGGCTGCACCTGGATTTGATTCACGCCCGGCAGCTGATACTCGATCGGATCCTCGACCGTGAAGATCTTGCGCTCGGTTGAATTCAGCGTGCTGAGGGCCGTATAAAGTGTCGTCGTCTTACCGCTGCCGGTCGGTCCGGTCACCAATATGATGCCGTTCGGCTGCTTCAGCAGTTGCGCCAGATCGTCGTACGAACGCCCGGCGAAACCCAGCTTCGAAAAATCGAGCTCGATGCTGGAGCGATCCAGCAATCGCAAAACAATGCTTTCGCCCCACAGCGTCGGCATCGTGGAGACGCGCAAATCGATTTCACGGCCACGAACATTGACCTTGATTCGGCCGTCTTGGGGCAGACGGCGCTCGGCAATGTTGAGACGGGCCATGATCTTGATGCGCGAGCCGATTGCCGCGCGCAACGCCAAAGAATAGGTCTCGACCGTCTGCAATAAGCCGTCGATTCTGAAGCGAACGCGAACGCTGTCCTCGCACGGCTCCACGTGAATATCGGATGCCTGATTACCCGCTGCCCGCGCTATCAGCTCCTGCACCAGCCGAATTACCGGCGCCTCGCTCGCCATGTCCTCCAAGCGCTGGACATCATCGTCGCTCGCAGCCTCAACGCCATTGGCGGGCTTGCTAGCGCTCGCCTCTGTTTGCTCGTTGCTGCCGGAGTACAGACGATTTATGGCGCTTTCGATATCTCCATCAGGAGCAATGCTTCGCTTTATCGGCCGGCCAAGCAAATATGAAAGTGCATCGATCGCTTCAATACTAAAAGGGTCTGCAACGGCGACTTCTAAGTGGCTGCCTTTGTCGGCCAGTAGCAGCAGCCGATTAATCTTCAAGAACGAAACAGAAATCTCATCGGAATGCAGTGCGATTTGCGGAAACTCGTGCGCACCGATTAACGGGAGTTTACAATAAGCACTGAGTGCGCGCGCCATAACTGCATCGGACAACAGTCCAAGACGCATCAGGACCAGATCAAAGCGCTCTCCCGACTGGTGTTGCGCCCGCTGCGCACGACGCACGGCCAACTCATCGAGAAATTTGTCGTTGAGCAGGAAGTCGCCGAATCGATCAGCAAATTCGGTGCTGCGAGGGTCGAGTAAGGGAGGAGTTTCCTGACTAAATTCTTGCACAAAGTGCCCCCCGCAGATAATATAAAGCAAGTTACCATAGATTATCGAATTATCAGCCTATTTGCCAGTAGGAATGGTTATCAATCTGCGACTTTTGGTTCGCGGGTCTACCGTTCGGTGTTTTTTGATCGATCCAATGTGATCGATCGCGTGGTGTAGAAATGTTGGCAGAGGTTTGGTCGTTATTGAGCCGTTTTCTCAACTGGTGGCACCAAGAGCTGATGGGCCTGTTGCCGGGTGCTCTGTCTGCCAGGCGAATGCCTATCCTCCCCAGGCAAATCCTCAGCGTCGAAGCGCGCGGATTGCGATTGATCAATGCTCGCGGGGGCAAGAGCCTCGCCGGCGATGCCGAACCCGGCCAGATTATTCCGATTTCCGAGATCACACAGCTACTCTCAAGTTCGAAGACCGGAACGATCAAACCAGAGATCGGCCTGCGGTTGAACTATCAAACCTGCTTCGTCAGAAAGGTCGAATTGCCGGCAGCGGCAATCACCGACTTCCCGCAGCTGCTAGCGATCGACTTGGAGCGGGCAACCCCTTTCAAACTTCACGATGTATACACCGCGTACACGATCGACCCTCAGATCAGTCGACCCGGCAAAACTTCCGTCCGCCAGCTCGTTATCAAGCGGGCTGTCGTTGATGGTTTGATCAAAATTTTGGAATCGGCTGGACGTAAAGTCAGCCGGTTGGACTGCTGGGACGAAGATGGAAAACTCGCGCTTCCGGTCAATTTTCTCGAGACCATGGCGCTGAAGCCCAGGACGGCATCACGCGGATCAAACCTGGTTCCCAAGTTTTTGGCGTTGACCGCTGCCGGTCTCGCTGGACTGGCCGCTTATCTTGTCATCGATCGTGGCGAGATCGCGCTGTCGGAGATCCAGGCCCAGAACGCGCGCCTCAAGACCAAGGTTCAGGCGACGCGCGATGCAACCTTGAAATTCCAGACCATGATGACGGAGATCGAGAATTTTCGGCGCTTGCGTTCGACCATACCTTCAAAGGTGGCAGCACTTGAGGAACTAACCAGGCTCGTGCCGGATTCGGCCTGGGTGACCGACTTGAAGATCGACGGCCCCAATGTCGACATTGCCGGGTTGGCTACCTCGGCCGTCACGCTTATTTCTATTCTGGAAAGATCCACTTTTTTTGTCGATGCGACGTCCACCGCGCCGCTCACGTTCGATCAGCGTGAGGACAAAGAGCGATTTAGCATCCGTGTGAAAATCCGAAGTGCGCTCGCGGCAGAAAGCGCGCGCGGTCTGGAGGCTCCGAAATGATCGAGGCATTGCCAAAGCGGTTACGGCAACTTCTCGCGATATTTCTGCTTGTACTGGTAATCGCTGCATTTTGGCTGGTGACCGTCGTTCCGCTGTCGGCCAAACTCGGCGAACTCCATGATCGTATCGACCAGGAGCGAACGATGCTTGGTCGATTGACCGCCGCGGCCAGCGACCCGACGGGTGCGGTCGAGGTCAAGCAGAAAGCAATTGCTGCGCTGATGAACAGTGTGCTCATTCAAGGTGGAAGCGAGTCCATCAGGATCTCCGCCGTACAATCTCAGGTCATGGACGTTTTGGCCGTCCAGCGGCTGAAGCCACGGAGCACGCGAAACCTAACCGCACGCGAGCGCAATGGCTTTCGGCTTGTCGGCGTCCAGTTGCATCTGAGTGCGCCGATCGATCGGCTGCAAGCCGTGCTGCACGCAATCGAACAACACCAACCGCTACTTTTGGTGGAGGCGCTTCACATCACGCCGATCATTATCGCTGGTGGTGATGGCGAAGAGGAGCGCGGCACTTTAGAGGCAAGGTTCGACGTGTTCGGTATCGAAGCCAAACAAAAAGGTCAGTGAGCGTTATGGCGGGCGAGCGCGGCAAAACATCGGGCAGTGGCTTGACCCTCGCACTTTTTGCAACGGTCGCAGCGCTGGCCTATGTCAACTGGAGCATCTGGGGCTCGACCCTAGACACGTCCGCGATTGCAGCAGGCGAGCACGCGGGCAAGACCAGCTCCGCAATCTTACCGGACGAAGGAGCGCTCATCCCGGCAGCACGCTCCATCGGGGTGTTTCCGCAAACGACGGCGCGACCACTGTTTTTCGCAAATCGGCGCCCCGCCGATGGTAGCCCGCCCAGGGCCGCGGCGGTGGTGTCGAAACCAACCCGGATTGTTCCGCCATTTCCGCTAGAGCAACTGCAGCTGATCGGTATCGTGCGCACCGACAAGGACGGTGTGAGAGCGCTGATCCGTGCCGGTAGCGATAGTCAAGGAGCCTGGGTCAGCATCGGCGATCAAGTGCGCGGCTGGAAACTGCAGGCAATCAGTGACGAGATTGCTGTGCTGGAGTCGAATGGTCAGCGTGGTGAAGTCAAGCTTTACACCGCCGCAGCGGGCGTCCCAAAGCAACGCTGAGCAATCTCACTTCGGCTTGCGGTGATCATGCGTGCTGTGATCATGCAGCGCAGCCCGCCCATTGGCTTGCGTGACGAGAATGTACGATTGCGCATCGACATACGCGAGCACGTCGGCCGCATCCAGTTCTGATAACCCGAGATTTGGCATGCGCAGGCCGCGATACTTTTTCGCCATCGCCAGCGCCACCGGATCCTTGGCGGCAAACACTCTGTCTGGCCGCGAGACGAACGCCTTCAACCAGTCATGCGAGCGGCGCGCCGAAACGTTGGCCAAGTCAGGACCGATCCGGTCGCCTTTGCCGATCGTGTGACACGATGAACAGGCCTTGATGAAAAGCGCTTGGCCGGGCGCATCACTCACTTCCATGAAGCCCGAGGCAGCGGCGCCCGACGCGGCAGGTGTGTTGGTCTCTTGCGGCCAATCGGGATCAAGCGATTTGATATTCCGGACCACCCGCTCGATGTCGCCGAACACCGAATCTTTCGACCAGTTCCCGCCAGCGCTGCTGCCAAGCAAAATCTCGTGCCGATGTTCACTCAGCACCCTGCTGCGCTCGCCGAGTTTGTTGCGGATCACCGCAATGTCTTCCGGTGTGCCGGTAAGCAATCGCCAGCCCGGTCCGACGCGAAAAGCTTCAGCGAAATTCTTCAGTTGCTCAGGGCGATCGTTCTTGGGATCGATGGTGATCGAGTACATGAACACGTTACGGCCGACACTATCGCCGAGCCGGTCCTGCACAAGTGTCATCCGGGCCGTCGTCAGCGGGCAAATATCAGTGCACGTTGTGAATATGAAATTGATGATGACGTTTTTGCCGGCGATCAGGTCATCGTAGAAGTTGAACGTGTTGCCGTCCTGATCGATGACGGGAAGATTCGGCAGGTATCCCTTACCCCAGCGGGACGACGGTGCCGTGGTAGAGAACCGCTCCTGAGCCGGTGCGTTGGGCGGCGCCGGCGCGATTACCATCACTAGTGCCAAGGCGAGCCAAGTCTTCGCAATTCGCTTAATGCGCCGCATGGTATCTCCGGGCGTATGGATTTGGCCGGCATGCAATGACCGGCCATTCGTGGTCGAAGTAGCAAATGTAATCTCAGACCCGGCCGCCGGTTTTGCCGACGCTCGTCGAACCCGTCTTCAGCGAATTCGACGATCCGCTGGTAGTGGAGGATGGTTGCGCGGTTCCCGCGGTGCTGCCGCTGACACCGCCGTCATTGTAGAACTTCGCGTTTGCAGGATTACCTTCCGGCAGGATCTCCGGCACCGTGTACTCGACGCCGTCCGGACTGGGGTTCGGCGTCATCGTCATCAAACTGCGCACTTTTTCTGGATCGTCGGCGGTGTTCAACGCGGCATCCCCAAACAGTTGAATCCGCATCAGCATCGCGAAATCCTCGTGCACGGTATTGTGGCAATGGTTCACGTAGGAGCCGCCGTACTCGCCGAACTGGACCTGGAATGTGACCTGCCCCGACGGGCGCAGACGCCACACGTCCTTGCGTACGTTCTTCTCGGTCGAGGGAATAGAATCGCTGCCGCGGTTCAGCGTGACCCCCTCTTCGAAGTGCAAGTGGATCGGATGATCCCAGCCGCCGCCACCATTGACGTAGGTCCACTCTTCGACCTCGCCCGGCCGCGGGATCAATTCGGAAATACGGTTGGCGTTGAAGGAGTGGGCGGATTGCCCGTTCACCTTGATCGTCCACGGAAAGTCCTGCACCACTTCCGAGCAATCGGGAGTGCATGGACCCGAACCGCCTGCACGCGAGTCGCCACCGCCGCTGCGGCCAAACTCGACGACGCGCTTGCGAACCGGGTTCGTCACGATCGGCACTTGTTCGGTCAGTTGCGATCGAACGGGCGGTGCGTCTCTTATGGGCAGCACGATCGCTCCGACGGCCGTCGATGGCTTCGAGCCATACCAAACCGAGGGATTGTCGACGCTCTGCAGCGAGCTGACAACCTTGAACTGCAGGATCGCACCCACCAATGGATCGACCGACTTGCCCGCTAGCGCATCTGCCATACTGAACGTCTTGTCTGGTTTGCGCCCGTCGGTTTGCTGCAACAGGTTGACGAGGTGCAGGGTCTGGCCCGGGGTGAACTTAGCAAAGTCGACCACGATGTCGTAGCGTTCGGCGATGCCCTGCTGGTCGAGCACGGTCAAGGGGATCGGGCTCAAAACCAGGTTGCCGTCATTGGCGATGAACTGGAACGGTAGCTGCTTTTTCTGCGGGTCGGCGAT
>JANMNO010000087.1:0-111038 GCA_031374115.1 Hyphomicrobiaceae bacterium
CGACTGCTGGCGGCGTGTGGGTCGGCAGGTCGGAGGGTCAAACCTGGGACGCCCCCAGTGCCGATCCGAGGCTCGCCGCAGCGGCGCCGTGGAACCCGGCGTGTGGACGTAATCCACTGAGTGCTGCGGGTAGGCCAAAAATCCTGTCGCGAGGTGGCCCGTTGCTGCTTCTTCTACCCCTGCGGCAAGTCCCGCGCGGCTTCCGGTCACCTCGCACCCCTCACTTTGGGGCTGTGAAAAAACAAAATCAGTACATGGTTAAATATGTACGGAAACAATTTGTTGTATCGGCACCTCAACTCGCGAAGTTGAAAATGAGACGGGTGGGAGCAAGAACGGTGCAGTAGCGGTGGATCTGGCCGTTATAGAAACGTGTTTCGTCGCGCCGTCGTCCGCTTGTCGGGCTCAAGATGGGCCATTCGAACCTCGCTGTCGTCAACTGCTGGTGTCGCGGTTCAATAGGCCACGTCGGTTCAACCAGCGCCGCTCGACTTCGGCGGCAATCGTGCCGGCACTGTCGAGAGGCTCGTAGCTCCATTTGTCGAACCGTTGCACACGATCTGGCAACAGACGCGTTGCGCCCGTGCGACGCAACGCTTCATGAAAGCGGGAGAACTTGGCGCTGCCTCCGGTCGGCTCGAACACATAGACCGGCTTGCCTGTTGCGCAAGCCTCACCCGTCATGTTCACACTGTCCGCTGTCACCACGAACATGTCGGCGTGGGCGAGGAAATTCGGATAGGGATTAGTGCCGTGCCCGTCCCACAGGATGCGCGGATGGTTTGCGGTTGCCTCGTCGACCGTCCGAATCAAGCGCTGATGTGAGCGCCGGGATGGGGTGATCAAGAAGCTTGCACCAAGAGCTCCAAGACTTGCCAAAGCGGTCTGCAGGCGATCATCGTCGGCGTCGGTAAAGCGATAGATCTTGTTCTTGCCGCCGAGAATGACGGCGACACGCGGCGAGGGAAGAGCTGCAATTTCCGGCGGGCAAGCGGCACGCAGACGGCTCAGCAGGTCGGCTGAATAGCCGTGCGGCGAAGTCGGCGTCGTGATAACATTAGCGCCGCGCAGGCGATCGTGCTCCGGCACCCAGATCAAATCTGCGATGCCGGTGCCAGCCTTCGAGTCCTGTAAGACGATGCAATAGGTTTGCGATCCAGCCTTGCGTCGTATGGCGCGGATGTATGGAGCACTGGCGCGGCCGGTCGCGATACATACCGCTGGCCAGGGAGGCGCAAAGAGGGCGCTGTCGGGACGGCCGATGCGGTCTTTGGGATCGGCCGGTCCCCAAGGCGCCGCGTGCCGCCAGGGTGCAGAGGGGGCGACATGCTTTATATGCACATCGAGACCTAATGCTTGGGCGAGGCCGAGCGCCTGGACATCCATGCCCGCTGAGCCGTCCGTGATGATCCAGGCGGGAAGCCCGGATAGCGGCCGTCGGGTGCGCCCGGTACTCGCATTTTGTTCCTGCATCCGAATGTATTGCACCTGGCTCTCGGTATATGTCGATGGTTCGCAAGGCCGCAGGAGCGCAGGCAAAATTCAATTAGTTGAAGGGGGCCAAGCTTTTCGCTTATTACAAGAAGGATGTATGTATTCGATCGCGGATTGGAAACGTAAATGCGCGTGCGATTAGATCCGCTCGACTGGCGAATTCTAAAAGAGCTGCAAGCCGATGGCCGGATTACCAACATCGCGCTCAGTCAGCGGATTGGTCTGTCAGCGCCGCCATGTCTGCGCCGCGTCCGGGCGCTGGAAGATGCCGGATACGTTCGCGGCTACGCGGCGCTCGTCGACGAGAAGCTACTCGGGTTCGAGTTGACGGCTTTTGCTATGGTTGGATTGCACGCGCAGTCGGAACCCGATTTGCGTGCGTTCGAGAACCGGGTTCTAGGCTGGGCGCTGGTCCGCGAATGCCATATGATGTCCGGCGAAACGGACTACATCTTGCGCTGCGTCGCGCCGGACTTGGGAACATTTCAAGAGTTCGTCATCAAGGATCTGACGGCTGCTCCGAACGTCGCCAGCGTGAAAACTTCGCTGGCGATCAGGCGTGCCAAACTGGAGCCTGGCGTGCCTATCACCATTCCTCGCGGGTAAGCTGATTTGCGCGGCGGCGCCTTCACTTCCACTCGATCTTGATGATCTCGTAGGACTTCGAACCCTTCGGCGTCGTCACTTCGGCGGTCTCGCCTTTGGCTTTGCCGATCAGCGCGCGCGCGATCGGCGAGGCTATGGACACTTTGCCATCGCGCACGTTAGCCTCAAGTTCGCCAACGATCTTGTACTTGACCTTTTCGTCGGTGTCTTCGTCGTGGAGATGGACGGTGGCGCCAAACTTGACCGTATTACCCGACATCTTGGCCGGGTCGATTACATCGGCGCGAGAGAGTTTATCCTCGAAATCGGATACGCGTGCTTCGTTCAAGCCTTGCTGTTCCTTTGCGGCATGGTACTCCGCGTTCTCCGACAGATCGCCATGCGCGCGCGCCTCCGCTATCGCTTGAATTATGCGCGGACGCTCTTCGGATTTGAGGCGCTGCAACTCGGCTATGAGCTTTTCATGGCCCTCAGCTGTCATCGGCACCTTTTCCATCGCCATGGCAACGATCTCCTTAGTCTCTCCGGTCGATTCCGGTGTCGGATGACAGTCTCACGTAAATCTCGGCACTTGACCAGTCCCAACGGGGAAGCCATTGGGAAGGAAGCTGTTTGTGCACTGCTCAATGCTATGCGTGGAGCATCACAGGGCAAGATAGCTTTGCAGGGGCGCGACACTCAAGGTCCCGGCCCGCAGCGATGCTATCGCTTTCGAGACCGCAAGGGCACCTGCGAGAGTCGTAAAGCAAGGTATGTGATTGAGCAAGGCTGTGCGCCTGATATCGCGGCTATCAGCTAATGCGGTCGCGCCCTCGGTGGTGTTGAAAACGAGTGCAACATCGCCGTTTTTCATCATGTCGACGATGTGAGGACGGCCTTCCAGAACCTTGTTTACGGAATCGCATGGGATGCTATAGGCATCGAAGTGGCGTTTGGTTCCGCGCGTCGCCACGATCCGAAATCCGAGATCGGCGAGTTCGCGCACAGGTCCCAGTATCTGGTCCTTGTCGGCGTCACGCACGGACACGAACACGGTGCCGCTCGTCGGCAATGCCGATCCAGCGCCAATCTGGCTCTTTGCGAACGCCAAGGCATAATCGCGGTCGAGGCCCATCACTTCGCCGGTCGAGCGCATTTCTGGACCCAGCACCGGATCGACGCCAGCAAATCGGGCAAAGGGGAAGACAGCCTCTTTTACGGCGATATGTTTGAGTTTCTTCGGCTTCAGCCCAAACGCTTTCAGTGGTTTGCCGGCCATTATTTCAGACGCGATACCAGCAATCGGGTAGCCGATGACCTTGGCGACAAACGGTACGGTTCGGGAAGCGCGCGGGTTGACTTCGAGGATATAAATTTGACGATCCTTGATCGCGTATTGAACATTCATGAGCCCAACGACCTTGAGCGCGATCGCGAGATCACGCGTTTGCTTTTCCAACCTGACGATCGTTGCCGTATCGAGGGAATGAGGCGGCAGCGAGCAAGCACTATCGCCGGAATGAATGCCCGCCTCTTCGATATGTTCCATGATGCCGGCGATAAAGGTATCGCGACCGTCGCAGAGGCAATCGACATCGACTTCGATGGCGTCGGTCAAGAAGCGGTCGATCAACAACGGGCGCTTTTCGGAGACGATCAACTCGGAAGGGCGGTCGAGGGTCGCCGACAGTCTTGCGACGTAACGGTCGATTTCGCCGCCGTCGTGGACAATTTCCATGCCGCGTCCGCCGAGCACGTAGGAGGGGCGAATGACGATGGGGTAGCCGATGCCGTCGGCGATAGCGCGCGCTGCTTGCGGGCTGTTGGCGATGCCGCTATCGGGTTGAAGCAGGTCCAGTTTCTCGATCAGCGCCCTGAAACGATTGCGGTCCTCGGCAAGGTCGATGGCATCCGGCTGCGTGCCAAGGATCGGTATTCCAGCCGATTCCAGCGCGCTCGCAAGCTTCAGCGGCGTCTGCCCGCCGAACTGCACAATGACGCCCTTGAGCTTGCCCGACTGCCGCTCGACGCGGATGATTTCTAAAACGTCTTCTGCCGTCAGCGGTTCGAAATACAGTCGATCCGACGTGTCGTAGTCTGTCGACACCGTCTCCGGATTGCAGTTGATCATAATGGTCTCGTAGCCAGCCTTGGTCAGCGCAAAGCAGGCGTGGCAACAGCAATAGTCGAACTCGATGCCCTGGCCGATCCGGTTCGGACCGCCACCGAGGATGATGATCTTTTCTTTGTCTGACGGCTGGGCTTCGCAGATCGGCTCGCCGGTCAATCCGCGTTCGTAGGTCGAGTACATATATGGCGTCGGGCTCGCAAATTCGGCAGCGCACGTATCGATCCGCTTGTAGACCGGCACCACGTTCAGAGCCTTGCGGTGGGCACTGACGGCGGCCTCTGTGGAGTTGGCGAGCTTGGCTAGACGTGCGTCGGAAAATCCCATGGCTTTCAAACCGCGCATCTGTTCCGTCGTTTTCGGCAAGCCGTGAGCGATGACGCGCGCCTCCTGATCGATGATGCCCTTCAGTTGAGCGATAAACCACGGATCGTATTTGCACATGGCGTGCACTTGATCGACGTCGACGCCAAGGCGTAGCGCCTGCGCCACGGCGAGCAGCCGGTCCGGTGTCGGTCGGCCAAGTGCAGCACGGATGATATTCTTGTCGTCGCCGTGACCAAGGCCTTCGAGTACGAAGTCGTCAAGGCCTGTCAGACCAGTTTCGAGCGAACGCAATGCCTTCTGCAGGCTTTCGGCAAAAGTGCGACCGATGGCCATGGCTTCGCCCACCGACTTCATTGAGGTCGTCAAGGTCTGGTCGGCGCCGGGGAACTTCTCGAAGGCAAAGCGTGGCATCTTGGTGACGACATAATCGATCGTGGGCTCGAAGGCTGCTGGGGTCGCGCCGCCAGTAATGTCGTTCTGGATTTCGTCGAGTGTATAGCCCACGGCGAGCTTCGCCGCGACCTTTGCAATCGGAAATCCAGTAGCCTTCGACGCCAACGCCGAGGAACGCGAGACACGCGGGTTCATTTCGATGACGACCAGACGGCCATCTGCCGGGTTGACCGCAAACTGCACATTGGAGCCACCGGTTTCGACGCCGATCTCACGCAGCACCGCGATCGAGGCATCGCGCATCATTTGATATTCTTTGTCGGTCAACGTCAGCGCCGGAGCGACGGTGATCGAATCGCCCGTATGCACGCCCATTGGATCGAGATTTTCGATCGAGCAGATGATGATGCAGTTGTCTTTTTTATCGCGGACAACCTCCATCTCGTACTCTTTCCAGCCAAGGACGCTCTCCTCGACCAGCACCTGCGAGGTCGGCGATGCATCGAGGCCGCGCTCGATGATTTCGAAGAACTCGGCGCGATTGTAGGCGATGCCACCACCTGTTCCGCCCATCGTGAAGGAGGGGCGGATAATTGCCGGCAGGCCGATCGCGTCGAGCGCTTCTGCGGCTTCCTGACGCGAGTGGGCCATGCGTGACTTAGGCGTCGCCAAACCGATCTTTGCCATGCAATCGCGGAACAACAGCCGGTCTTCGGCTTTGTGGATCGCCTCGGCCTTGGCACCGATCATCTCGACGTTGAATTCCTTTAGTACGCCCATCTTTTCGAGCGCTAAGGCGGTATTGAGCGCAGTTTGGCCGCCCATCGTCGGCAGCAGCGCGTCAGGGCGCTCGCGGTCGATGATCTTGGCGACGATCTCTGGCGTGATCGGCTCGATGTAGGTCGCGTCCGCCAGCTCCGGATCGGTCATGATGGTCGCTGGATTGGAGTTGACCAGAATGATGCGATATCCCTCCTCGCGCAGTGCCTTGCAGGCCTGCGTTCCCGAGTAATCGAACTCACAGGCCTGGCCGATGACAATGGGGCCCGCGCCGATGATAAGGATCGACTTGATGTCTGTGCGTTTTGGCATGTCGCGCTTATTAGTGCAGGCTCGCACGGTTGACTAGTCTCGGCGTGATTGTTGTCCAATGCCGGTCGATTTGCCGGCAATCTCGGTGGGTGCTGGTTTTCCGTCACGGCAAAGGTTAGGCGCAATCGGTTTGAAACTCCGATCGAGCGCGGCAAATCGAAAGTTTCTATTGTTAATGGGCGCTAAGAATACAGCCTCGACCGCCGTTCCGCTCAATAAGTTGCCGGCAGGTGAGCCGCGGGGGCCAGCGAAATCAGAGATCATAACCACTTGCCCAGCTCGCAAGCCGGCGGCGCTCCTTTGAACGCTGAGCACTTCAGCCCGATAGATCCGGGTTTCGGGCAGCCAGGCTGCACCCGGTATTTTGGATGTTATCGGCGTCCCCGAATCGAATGCTGCGAAGCGCAGCGCTAATACTTCGGGTGCGGCTGATTGGAGTTTGCAGGTTTGTGCGATCGTCATCACTTTGCGGGGGGATTGAGCGACCGCGACGTTCGATACTACGAGTGCTAAAAGGGCGATTGTGCTGAGTGCCTCGCAAAACAGAGCCATGGCATTGTCCTTCCTGAAATCCAGCGGACGGCTGCTGGCAACAGGGTAGTGTGCTGACCCTTGGCCTGGCTGTGAACAAACTCACGCTACGGCGCAATCGCGGTTGGACTCGCAACAGCGGTCAGGGTTGTTTCGGCTTTGACTTGAATTGCGCGCGCATTGCCTCGCAAGGATCATCGCGCTTGTAAGGATCGGCGAAGGCAACATAGTTGGCAGCGGGATTGCCAGTTGGGTCGCGCGGTCCGTAGACGGCTGGATCGGTCTTCCCGTCCGCGGTCTCGGTAAAGACGACGGCTATGACTTTTGTTTTAGGCGCGCGCTGCGTGACATAGTAGGGGACACCCCGATCAGTGCGCACATGGCCATTACCAGCGAATATCACCGCACTGCCGTGGGCTTCGGCGGCTTTCAGAGCAATGTCAGCCATGTAGGCATCGCGATACCGCTGGGCCGCAGCCATGCTGCCGAACCCCGATTTCGGCATCAACCCGCAATGGCTCGCTTCGAGCTCGGTGAGCAGCGCATCGTTCGACGCAGGAGCTAGGGGCATGTCGAGGCCCAACCGGCTCAGCTGATCAGGCTCGATTGCACCAATGCCTTCTTTTGCAACGCGACGGGTCTGAACGCGTCCCGGGTCTCCGGCCAGGATCGGCGCTTTGGAGCGCACCACGTCGCGCACCAACGGAGTATACGATTTAGATGACGGCCAACCGGATTTGTCCCACTCGAGCAGCCGAAAAAAATCGCTCGCCGTCGCGGGGCGTCGTGCCGATTTACGAAGCTCGATGAACGCGTCCAAGCCCGCCTGCTGGTCTGCACTGATATGTTCAAAGACGAACGCGGGCGGGGCACACGTGCTGCGCTGCGTGGTCGCGCTCCTGATGAGAGTGGCCCGCATCTGATGATGATCGGTGTTGTCATGCACCTCGCCTAGCAGCGTGATCCCACCGCACGGAAACAGCTTCGAGAGCAGCGCCGGATCGCTGAGGTCAGAGAGCGCACTGGTTCGTGTGTCGAAGATCTTGCCAACGAGCGGATGCGGCGAGCTTTGCGCAGCAGCGGGCAGCGCGAGTATGAGCCAGCAGGACAAGGTCGCCGTGATCCACGTTGCCAACCTCATGACGCCATCCCTCTCGCCTTCACGACAAGCACCCATCCCTCACCACGCGTCCCCGGACATTTTTCGCGCGACAGCGCGACAAATGTGCGGGGTCTTTACCTGGTGCGTTGTCGCACGAGCGCGCCAAATCCAGGCAGGTAAGCATTTCCAGCATGCGAAGATCCCGGACAAGCCCGCCCGCGACACTGTGCTCAACTGCATCACTTTTGCGGGCTTTCCGGGAACGCGTGGGGAGAGAGCAGCGCAAACTCGCCATCGCTCTGATCAGGCTTTCGTCTTCGTGGCCAGCCACTTCTCTAGCGCCTCGATCATGCCGTCGATGGGGCGATAGCCGTTGGTGACGAGCCCGTAGTCGTTGCCGCCAGTGCCCGCGACGAGACAAGGAAACCCCTCGACGCCCATGTCCTTGGCCAACAGGAAGTCGCGGAACGTTTCGTTGCGAATATCGGGCGACAGGAAAGCGCTGAGAAAGTGTACGCGGTCGACGCCGCATTCCGCCGCGATGTCGGCCAGCACTTCGCCGGAGGTGGTGTCGCGGTTGTGGCCGTAGAATGCCGATGAGATAGCGCTCTTGTACCGCAGCGCTTTCTCCAGCGCCAGATCCCGCATTGTAACAACTGCGCGGCATGCAGGTTCGGTGTCGTAGACGAAGCCCTCGCGCTCGAAGAATTTGTGATCGAATGGTTGGCCGGTAGCCGCGTTCACGCGCGTCCAGGCACTCGAAATGTAGTCCTTGTCGGACTGCGCCATCGCCTTCGTATTGCCGGCACGTAAGCCGCCGACGATGATGCGAACCGGCAACCGTGCGCCGAAATGGTTGGCGAGACCCTTGATCACCGGTGCAAAGCCGTAACACCAGGAACACATCGGATCGGCGATGTAGAGGAGGTGCGGTGATGGAGGCGAAGTTGTCATTTCGGCAGTTTTCCCATGGCGAGTTTAGCGGCTGCCACGCGCATCGCAAGTACAGCTAGTGTCAAAGAAAGGCCGCGGTTCCGACGGAGCCGCGGCTTTCAAAGTCGATTGCGAAGGTGGATTTATCCGGTCGCGCTCGAGACTTCGACCGGCTCTTGGACGAAGAAGAAGGCTCCATTCCGTCTGCCTCCTCGCCGGCTGCTGTCAAAGCTTCGCCGAGCTGGGTCAGCTTGTCACATCCCGCTCGGCTTTCTCCGCGATCGACGACGTCTGGGTGCCGAGCCGGGACATCAATTCGCAGATGCGTTCGCCATCCGGCTCATCCATTTGCAGTGCTTTCTTGAGAGCGCCTAGATCGCGTAGGATCGTCTTCGAGCCTGAGACTTCTGCGGATTCGAGTTTCTCTTCCCAGCCTTCGATGTTTTTTACCGCGGCGGTTACAGTCATCCGCGTAATGCCTTTCTTGAAGGCTTCGATTGTCGGTGCAAAGCTCGCCATAATGTCGCTCCGGTTTGTTGGGGGGGAGCCAGTCAACGACGGCCGCTACGCAAGGTCCGGCGGCACATTTGATAATTCCCAACGGTCATGACTTTGATTGAGCATTTGGCGGCGATGCGTTAGCTGTCTCCCAAACCAACGTCGCAAGACCAGATTCAAGAGGCGCCCCAATGGCTGCAGCCCATCAATACGTCTACCACATGCACAAGTTGTCGAAAGCCTATCCCGGCGGCAAACAGGTGCTGAAGGACATCTCGCTCTCGTTCCTGCCGGGTGCCAAGATCGGTGTCGTCGGCTTGAATGGTTCGGGCAAGTCGACGCTGCTGAAGATCATGGCTGGTACGGTTGATGATTTCCTCGGTGAAGCGTCGGCCGCGGATGGCGTCCGCGTCGGCTACCTGGCGCAGGAACCGCAACTTGATCCTGACAAGGACGTGCTCGGCAACGCCATGGAGGGTGTTGCGGAAAAGAAGGCGTTGCTCGATCGATACAACGAAATCGCGGCCAACTATACCGACGAGACCGCCGATGAAATGGCCAAACTGCAAGACGAGATCGACGCGCAGAACCTGTGGGATCTGGACGCCCAGGTCGAGCAGGCTTTGGACGCTCTGCGCTGCCCGCCGGGCGACTCCAGTGTCACGAATTTATCCGGCGGTGAAAAGCGCCGCGTCGCCCTTACCCGCCTCCTGCTGTCGAAGCCCGACATCCTGCTGCTCGACGAGCCGACCAACCATCTCGATGCCGAGAGCGTGGCCTGGCTCGAGAAGTTCCTGACCGACTACACGGGTTGCGTCATTCTGGTGACGCACGACCGTTACTTTCTTGACAACATTACCGCATGGACCCTCGAACTCGATCGTGGTCATGGCGTTCCCTACAAGGGCAACTACTCGAGCTGGCTCGAGCAAAAAGCCAAGCGCCTCGAGACCGAGAAAGGTCAGGAGGAGGGCAAGCAGCGCGCCCTCAAGCGCGAATTGGAGTGGATCCGTTCGAGCCCGAAGGCACGGCAGGCAAAGTCGAAGGCACGAATTCAATCTTATGAGAAACTTGCCGAGGAGGCCAGTCGCGAGGAGGTCGGCACGACATCGTTCAAGATCGCGCCGGGACCGCGTCTCGGCGGCATGGTGATCGAGGCGGAGGGTCTGTCGAAGGCATTTGGCGATCGCTTGCTGATCGATGGCTTGAGCTTCAAGTTGCCGCCGGGCGGCATCGTCGGCGTGATCGGCCCGAACGGTGCCGGCAAGACAACTCTATTCAAGATGCTGACGGGGGCGGACAAGCCCGACAACGGCAGTATCAAGATTGGGCCGTCGGTGAAGATCGGCTATGTCGACCAAAGCCGCGATCATCTCGATGGCAACAAGACCGTCTGGCAGGAAATCTCCGACGGCAACGACATCATCAAGATCGGCGAGAAGAAAGAGGTTCCAAGCCGCGCCTATTGCGGCTGGTTCAACTTCAAGGGCGCTGATCAGCAAAAGAAAGTCGGTTTGCTGTCCGGTGGTGAGCGCAACCGCGTGCATCTGGCGAAGATGCTGAAGGAAGGCGGCAACTTGCTGCTTCTCGACGAGCCGACCAATGATCTCGACACGGAAACTTTGTCGGCGCTGGAATCCGCGCTGGAAGATTTCCCCGGCTGCGCCGTGGTCATCTCCCACGATCGCTTTTTCCTGGATCGGCTTGCGACCCACATTCTCGCCTTCGAGGGCGACAGTCACGTCGAATGGTTCGAGGGCAACTTCGCCGACTATGAAGAAGACAAGAAGCGCCGCTTAGGCGACGCCGCGATCGAGCCCCACCGCATCAAGTTTAAGAAATTCACGCGGTGATGTCGCACCATCTGCGTCATCGTCCGACACCGCGGCCTGATCGCGGCTAGTCAGATTGACTAGCAGCATCGTCTCGCCCTTGACGGCCACATGCCATCCTGCTTGCTTGGCCGGCGCAGCGGGGCAGGAAGATTGGGGGAGACTCATGGTTTTGTCACCGCGCCCGCGGCTTGGCGACACGCCAAACGAAATCGCAATCCATACCGCTGGCCAATCGGGGCAGAAGCTTACGGCGGTGGTATCTGCCCTCGCGTTGATGTTTTCGGCCTATAGCCTGTGGGACTCGTCGCTCAAGCAGCCTGACCTAAAGCTATTTGTGCCACCGGTGATCCACTACTCGTCGCCCTATAACAACACAAACTTCGAGGTGTTCGAAATCCCCGTGACGATCACCAACGAGGGCGGGCGCACCGGCACCGTGTTGTCGGTTGAGCTCGAAGCGACGAACCTGAAAACGGGTGAGACCAAGCGTTTTTTCTCCGCCGATTTCGGGCGCTGGACAATGGAAAAGGCGCGTAGCAACGGTTATCAACCGTTTGCGCCGATCTCTCTGGCGGGCAAAGCCAGCCGGACGGAAACGCTGCTCTTCCACACCAAGGACGAGCAAGAAAAGCCGGCTCAGCTCGTAACGGCGCCGGGGCTATTTCGCTTCAGGCTGATGCTGGATGAAGCGGAGACCGACGACTTCGGCCCGCTCGACCGGCTGTTTCCAAAAAAGCCCGGCTCGGTCGGTTTCGAAGCGCAGTTGCGAAACTACGATGCCCGCGCTTTCAATGTCGGCACGTTGCCGCTATTCAGCACGACAGGCCGGTCGGCGAAGAGCGCCGACGAGCTGAAGAAGTAGAACTGGAGGATGCGTGAAGACAAGTGCGGCCCTCTTCCCAGTCCCATACCAAGTCACGCCGGCATCTAAGTTGCACGGACGGATTGCGCGCGTCCTCAACGCCAGAGGCAAAGGACGCTTCGATTTTTGCAGTCACAGCGTTGAAGCGCTCGATTTGGATTTCGAAGGCATCATCAGCAATCGGCATCGCGGTTACACGCGTCGCGCGGATGCGCGCGTGCCCTATCTGAAGCGTTGCACCGAAATGCGAAATTCACGGCAACTTTCCGTGGTCTCTACGGAAGACTGCACCGAACTCGCACGACGCCTGGAACTCAGCTCGTTTGATCCAGCTTGGATGGGCGCCAATATCGTCGTCGAAGGCTTTCCGTATTTCTCCTATTTGCCGCGGGGAGCCAAGCTAATCTTCGAAGGTGGTGCGGTTTTAGATAACGAAGATCAAAACTCCCCGTGCGTGATTTCCGGCGAGGCAGTCGCACGAGCTAATGCGGGTCGTGATGACATTAAGCTCCAGTTTCCTAAAGTCGCAAAAGGCTTGCGCGGGATCATCGTTACGGTTGAACATCCCGGCGTGTTGGTGGCCGACAGCCCCATCACCATCCGGTTGCCGGAACAATGGATCTATAATTGAAGCAGCTTTGAGGAGCTTGTTATGCCGCACGCATTGTCGGGTGGGGTGAAGCTATACTTCGAGGTGACAGGCCCGGCCACCGCACCAGCAATCCTTTTCTGCCATGAGTTCGGTGGCGACTATCGCAGCTGGGAAGACCAGGTACGTCATTTTGGGCGCAGTTGGCGGTGTGTGACGTTCTCGAATCGCGGCTACCCACGATCCGATGCGCCAACCGATGAAGGATCCTACGGCCAGGATACCGCCAATGGCGATGCGATCGCAATTCTGGATCATCTCGGTATCGCCAAGGCGCATGTCGTCGGCCTCAGCATGGGCGGATACACAACCTTGATGTTAGCGGCGAAGTTTCCGGATCGCGTTTTGTCTTGCGTCGCAGCAGGCGCGGGATCGGGGGCACTGAAAGTCAATCGGCAACAGTTCATCGACGATGCGCACGCGGCAGCCAAACTGATGGACGCGAGCAAGGTGATCGATGCGTTGGGTGTGGGTCTTGGGCCAACGCGGGTGCAGTTGCAAAACAAGGATCCGCGGGGATGGCAACAGTTCGTTTCGAATCTAGGAGAGCATAAGGCGCACGCAGCGGCCGCGACACTGCGTAAGGTGCAGGCGATGCGCGCGTCGCTCTATGACATGGAAGCCGAACTCGAGGCGATCACGGTGCCGGCGCTTTTGCTTGTCGGAGACGAAGACGAGCCCTGCCTCGATGTCAACTTATGGATGAAGCGGCTGATGCCAACATCGCGTCTCGGTATTTTGCCGGCGAGCGGTCACGCGATCAATCTCGAAGAGCCGGCGTTGTTCAATCAAATCGTCGGAGACTTTTTGTGCGAAGTTGATCGAGGAACTTGGCAGCCCCGCGACCAAAGAGCAGTGGCCGGGCAAGCTGGCGGATCGCTCGGTGTGAAAAGTAGGTAAAGCGATTTGCCGAAGGCCGGCATCTGTGACACTAGGTGCGCCCGTTAGCGATAGTTCATATTGTACGCAATCCAACTCGTGGTAAGTCCAGCGAGACAGCTTCATGGAATTAGCGTTGCGAATTATTGAGAAAATACCGTTGCCGCGGTTCGGGTCGAAGTCGATCTTGACGCTTCTCGTTATTCTGATCGCTGCTATTGTCGTGCCCCTACTGCTGTTGACGATCTTCGTCGGCGTCAAATACGCAAACGCCGAGCGACACGTCATCGAAGCTCAGCGTCTGGAAGTAGCAACAAATCTCACCCACTTGGTGGAGCGCGAGATCGCCGGCATCACTTCAGCTTTGCTTGCGCTGGCCGCCTCTCCAGATGTCCGAGAAGGCAAGTTTGACAACCTTTTGCAGCATGTCCGCACCTCCACCGGTGAGCGCTCACTAGCCGCGATTACCGTCACGGAGCGGGGTGGGAGGCAATCATTTTCCACTGCGGCGGCCGTAAGCGAAATACTGCCAGTCAGTTCAGATATAGCTTTCCTAACGCCTGCGTTTGAAGGGAAAACCTTTGTTTCAAACTACGAAACACTCCCCGACTTGAAGACGCCCGTATTCATCGTGTCGGTTCCGATCCGGGTTGGCAGCGACATCCCCCGTGTGCTCAGCGCGGGGTTTGGCTTGGAGCGTCTGAAGGGGCTCTTCACCGAAGCAGGTCTACCGTCCGCCTGGATCTCCACGATCATCGATCGCAACGGTGTTTATCTGGTGCGCAGTACGGGTGCTGTAGATTTAGCGGGCCAGCCCGCCCGTCCCGCGCTCGTCGAGGCAGCAAAGGGCAGCGCGACAAGTGGACTTTTCGACAACGTCACACGGGAAGGGGTCGAGGTAGCAAATTCCTTCAAGCGTTCGTCTCTGTCCGGCTGGACGTCCGTCGTTGCCGTGCCGACAGCGATACTGGAAGCACCGCTGCGCCGATCGTTTGCATTGCTCGGCTCCTCGGCCCTCGGCAGCGTCGTTGTCAGTTTGGCGCTGGCAAGTGTCGTCGCTCGTCGCATCTCAGAACCTGTCCGCAGCTTGAAAGCGGCGGCCGAGGCGCTGGCTACTGGCAATGCGTTGCAACCTCCGCAGTATCAGGTTGAGGAACTCGAAAGCGTATGGCGGGCATTCAAGCGTGCGGAAAAAGTCAATCAGGAACGCGCCGCGTATATGGAGGTACTTGCGCAGCGCGTTACGGAAGAGCACCGGCAGACCGAAGAGTTGAAGGTCACCTTGAATGCACTTCGGGAGAGTGAAACGCGCTATCGATCGGCGCTGTCAGCCGGGCGCATGGGAAGCTGGGTCACCGATCTCGAGACGAACACGCGCGAGTGGTCCGATGAAGGCATGGCGCTTTTCGGTCTAGAACTACCCGATGGGCGGGGCCATGTCGGCGGTGAGACAGACGAGTACCGGGCGGCATTGCATCCAAGTGACCGGCACTTGATGGGCGAATTCCACAAAATCGCCAACCGGCAGGACGAGTTCGAGTCTGAATATCGGATCGTGCGTCCCGATGGGCGAATGTTCTGGTTGGCCGGACGAGGCCGCGTTGTAGAACGGCGTTCCGACGGCACGGCACGCAGAATGATCAGCATCGTATCCGACATCACCGAGCGCAAGGCATCGGAGGAGAAGGTCCGCTTCCTGATGCGGGAGATTACGCATCGATCGAAGAACCTGCTCGCGGTGGTCCAAGCGATTGCACGACAGACGGCCCGATCATCCTCGACGTTCGATGAGTTCGAAGGGCGTTTCGTTGCGCGCGTGCAAGGGCTCGCCGCTTCCCACGATCTTCTTGTCAACGAGGATTGGTCGGGCGCATCGTTGCAGGAGTTGATCTATGCCCACTTGGCTCTACTCGCTGGCAAAGCCATGCCGCAAGTTCAATTGGACGGTCCTGAGGTGCAATTGTCGTCTGAAGTTTCGCAAGGTATCGGACTGGCCCTTCACGAGCTGGTCAGCAACTCGCTTAAATATGGAGCGCTCTCGGTTCCCGCGGGGCGACTGTATGTCAGATGGAGATTTGAGTCGGCGGGCGATTCGAAACAGGTTTTGCTCCATTGGAAAGAGCGGGGTGGGCCGACCGTCGCGCTCCCCATCCGCAAGGGCTTCGGACACACCGTGATCGAGAGCATGGTCGCCGCTTCGACTGGCGGCAAAGTTCAGCTGGACTTCGCACCCGAAGGTTTGAGCTGGACGCTGAGTTTTCCATCCGCTGAAGCAGTCGCCGTCCCGCTTCGCGGTGCCTGAAACCGAGGGCGCGGCAGCGTCGCGCTCTTCGCGTGTGCGGTCTTTTCGGCCTACCGGTTGAGTGCCAAAACCAGCGCCTTGGCTTGGCCGCCGTTCTCATTGATGTAACCCGTGAACAGGCGATTGAGCTGCCCGGTCATCCAGAAGGTTAGTACCTGGGCGTCGCGAACTCTGTATGTGCTGCCGTTCTTGGCGAGCATCCACGCCACGTCATAGCTGGCGCCGTCCTTCATGTGGACCGTACTGTCGACCATCAAGCCATACTTCGCAGGACGTGCCGCTGGCTGAAATGTGACGTGGCTGATTTGATATTTCTGAGCCTCGCCGATGGCGTATCGCGACATCCAACGAGTCATGCCTGTGAAGTAGGCTTGCTTCTCAGCCGGTCCAAGCTGATTGCCGAATTCGCCCAACCCCTGGCTGCCCATGTAAGTCAGATCTGCATGACGTAGTATGACAGACTGCAAAGTCGCCGCCGAGCGGGTGCGCGAGGCGCCGATCAATTCTTTGGCCACACCATCCATATATCGGACAGCGGGATCGGCCGATTGAGCATTAGCAGCGCGCCCACTGAGCGGGGCTGCGGCCCACAGTCCAATAATAAACGCTAGCACGAGGCTCGTACGCCAGGCGCGACCGGCGTTGATTGCTACGGAAACGGTCATACAAAGCACTCCAGGCAGGGTCCGGTATCAATAGTTCAAGCTCATCCGAGCGTACGCTTATCGCCTCGTCGCTCACATCTGTAGCGGTTTTAAGGCCACAGGCGAGGTCGAGCCGTTTCGACGGGGAAAGTTATGCCGATTGTCGTTCGAAATTGGTTAACACGGGCTTTTCACGCGAACGATCGCGGGTGCCCGCGTGAGGGTAACGTGCTCAAGCTGCCCTGAACAGTAGCTTTGGGCACAGCCCCGAGCGGTTACGCCGATACATTTCCCGCGGCGAAATCTCAGACACTTTGAGTAAGGCTGCGACCGCATCGAGCTGCGGTTGTCCAATACGATCCGCGATGTGCAGAACGACTGATTTCGACGGGTGATCGTGGATGAGGACGATCTCGTGCTGCGCGCCCGATAGCGTTGTGCGGACGTGATGCGCAATGCCTTTGTAGGCGGCCAGCGGCTCGCTCCAGCCGTGTCCATCGGCCAACCATAGCTGCGAGGCACTAACCTCACGCTCCGAGATTACGATGCGGCGCGGCGCCCGCGCGCGACGAATGAGATGGCGCAACGGAAAGGCGACGAACCCGATCCCGATCAGTAGGGCTATGGCCAGCTGAATCGCGGCTAAAGGGTTTTGCGCGATCGTGAGAAAGGATGCTGGATCGAACGCTGCCAACTCGGCGACCAATCCGAAAGGGGTCAAGAGTATGCCGGCTGCAGCCACGATGAAGCCGCCCGCTATTGCGATGCTCATGACGGAAACGCTCTTATCGAGCGTCATTGGCAGGCTGGGCATCAAGGCGGCCCGATCATCTCCGGCACTACGAACAACCGCCATTCGGCTTCCCCACACTCAAATCCATGATGGCGCGGGTATAGCAGATGTTAGTTAGCAAAACCTTGCGCCGCTGAAATTTACTTGACACATAAACATATCTTTATATGCTTTACTCTGAAACGGAGCGCCCATGACGGTAAAGCTAGGAGCAGATGCAGTGGTGGCGGCGCTAAAGGCAGCAGCCGAGCCGACGCGCCTTCGTATCTTGCTGCTTTTGGCCGGGACTGAACTTAGCGTCAAAGACCTCACGCGCATTCTCGGGCAGAGCCAGCCGCGGATCAGCCGTCACTTGAAATTGCTGCATGAAGCCGGCTTGATCGAGCGCAGTCGCGAGGGCAGCTGGGTTTACTTCACGTTGGGTTTGGGAGCATCGGCCGCCGCACTCGCCCGAACGCTGGTCGAACAGGTCGATCCACGTGATGGCCATGTCGCCCGTGACCGGGAACGCGCCGAGGCGCTGAAGGTCGAACGCGAAGCATCGGCCCAAGCCTACTTTGCGACGCACGCAGCCGAATGGGATCAAATTCGTTCGCTATATGTCGCCGAAGCTGACGTCGAAGCCGCGATGCTGGAAGCCGTAAAGGGGCGGACATACGAGTTGCTTCTCGATCTTGGCACCGGCACCGGCCGTATGCTCGAGCTGTTCACCGATCACTACACGCGCGCGCTCGGCATCGACGTCAACGGAGCAATGCTCGCCTACGCGCGATCAAAGATTGGCAAAGTAAGCCAGGGCCGCGCCAACGTGAGGCAGGCAGACATCTACAACTTAACGCTGGGCGACGGTACGGCCGGCGCAGTCGTCATGCATCAAGTGCTGCACTTCTTGTCCGATCCGGCGCGCGCGATCAGGGAAGCCGCGCGCGTACTTGCGCCTGACGGCGACCTGCTCATCGCCGATTTTTCCCCGCATGAGCTCGAGTTCCTGCGCGAGCGTTTCGCCCATGACCGGCTCGGTTTTTCGCGCGCCGCGATCGAAGGATGGTTGCGCGAGGCAGGTCTCGAACCGGTGGCCATCCGCGAGTTGGCGCCCCCTGTGTCTTCAGACGGTGAAAAGCTCACGGTGTCGCTTTGGCTCGCGCGTCGTCAGGGTGCGAGCGCTGCAATGAAATCAGAGCCGACCGGTATCGGCCGGCTTGAAACAACGAGGTGACGGCCATGGCATCGACAACGGTGGAGCGCCGCAGCCGGCTCGTCGG
This sequence comes from Hyphomicrobiaceae bacterium, assembly GCA_031374115.1. Classification (GTDB taxonomy): domain Bacteria; phylum Pseudomonadota; class Alphaproteobacteria; order Rhizobiales; family Hyphomicrobiaceae; genus JAKFWF01. Next base: position 18,310 of record JANMNO010000087.1, read on the forward strand.
GTCGGGTGAAGTGGACGTATCGTTCGAGTTCTTTCCGCCGAAGAACGAGAAGATGGAAGAAGCGTTGTGGATGTCGGTCCGCCGCTTGGAGCCGCTCGCGCCGACGTTCGTGTCGGTAACATATGGTGCCGGCGGATCGACGCGCGAACGCACGCATCAGACGGTGTCGCGTTTGGTTGGCGAAACGAGTTTGCTGCCCGCCGCTCATCTGACTTGCGTCAGCGCGACGAAGGCAGAGGTGGACGAAGTGGTGCGGGCATATTGGGCAGCCGGCGTACGCCACATCGTTGCCTTGCGCGGCGATCCGCAGGCCGGTATCGGCACGCGCTACGAGCCCCATTCTGGCGGCTACGCCAGTACGGTGGACCTGATTGGCGGCATCAAGAGAATCGGAAACTTCGAAGTTTCAGTTGGCGGCTACCCGGAAAAACATCCCGAGAGTGCAACGATTGCCGCCGACATCGAACACCTGAAAGCCAAGGTCGATGCCGGCGCTTCTCGCGTCATCACGCAGTTCTTCTTCGACAACACCCATTATTTGCGCTTCGTCGAGAAAGCGCGCGGGGCCGGCATATGGTGTCCGATCCATCCGGGCATCGTGCCAATCCACAACTTCAAGCAGGTTTCGAGCTTTGGCGCCAAGACCGGCACAACGATGCCGGCTTGGCTTGCCCGGCGCTTCGAAGGCCTCGACAACGACCCGGCAACCACCCAGCTCGTTGCGGCAGCGGTCGCAGCCGAGCAGGTGATGGACCTTGTCGATCAGGGCATCCGGCACGTTCACTTCTATACGCTTAATCGCGCTGATCTCGTCTATGCCATCTGCCATTTGATGGGCCTGCGCCCGCGGGCAACTTTTCTTCCTCAAGCGGTGAATGCATGAACTACGCAAGGTCCCGAGCTACGCTCGACAAGGCAGCATCCGAGCGCATTCTGATCATCGATGGCGCCATGGGGACGATGATCCAACGGCATAAACCGACCGAGGAGACGTATCGCGGAAGGCGTTTCGCCCAGTGGGGCCAAGACGTCAAAGGCAACAACGAATTGTTGTCGCTCACCCAGCCGGAGATGATCGAAGGCATTCACGAAGCTTACTTCGCGGCCGGCGCCGACATCGCCGAGACCAACACCTTCGGCGCGCAGGTGATCTCGCAGGCCGACTACGGCATGCAGGCTTTGTCCTATGAAATGAATGTCGAAAGCGCGAAGCTTGCGCGCAACGCGGCTGACGTTTGGACCAAGCAAACGCCGGACAAGCCGCGCTTTGTCGCCGGAGCCATCGGGCCGACCAACCGCACAGCCTCGATCTCCCCCGACGTCAACGATCCGGGCTATCGCAATACGTCGTTCGACGAACTGCGCGACGCCTATAGGGAACAGACGCGCGGGCTGATCGCAGGTGGTTGCGACATCATCATGATCGAGACGATCTTCGACACCTTGAACGCCAAGGCCGCCGGGTTCGCTGTGCTCGAAGCTTTTGACGAGCTGGGTGTCGACCTGCCGCTGATGATCTCCGGTACGATCACCGATCGTTCGGGCCGCACCCTATCGGGGCAAACGACCGAAGCGTTCTGGTATTCGATGCGTCATCTGAAACCGTGGGCGATCGGTCTCAACTGTGCGCTGGGTGCCGAAGCGATGCGGCCTTATCTCGCTGAGCTGTCGCGCATCGCCGACACGCGTGTCTCAGCCTACCCGAACGCCGGTTTGCCGAATGCGATGGGCGAGTATGATGAGACGCCGCACGAGATGGCCTGTCTCATCGAGCCGTGGGCGCAGGATGGCTTGCTCAACATCGTCGGCGGCTGTTGTGGCTCGACACCGGATCACATCGGCCACATCCGTGAGCACGTGTCGAAGTTTTCGCCCCGAAACGTCCCCGTGATGCCACCGAAGATGCGTTTATCCGGCCTCGAACCATTCGTGATGGGGTGAGCCGTGAATGTCTACCCCCACAGCTTGTCGATCAGATAACGGAAGAAAACTGTGACCACGACTAGCGCAGCACAATCGTTTATCAACGTCGGTGAGCGGACGAATGTCACTGGCTCGGCGAAATTCCGCAAGCTGATCGAGGCCAACGACTACGCCGCAGCGCTCGCGGTGGCGCGCCAGCAGGTCGAGGCCGGCGCTCAAATCATCGACGTCAACATGGACGAGGGGCTGCTCGATAGCGAGAAAGCCATGGTCAAGTTTTTGAGCTTGATTGCCTCGGAGCCGGATATTTCACGCGTGCCGGTGATGATCGATAGCTCGAAATGGAACGTCATCGAAGCTGGCCTCAAGTGTGTGCAGGGCAAGGCGATCGTCAACTCGATCTCGATGAAAGAGGGCGAGGCGCAGTTCCTCGAACACGCCCGCAAGGTGCAGCGGTACGGCGCCGCTGTCGTCGTGATGGCGTTCGACGAGCAAGGGCAAGCAGACAGCATTGAGCGAAAGGTTTCGATCTGCGAGCGGGCTTACAAACTCTTGACCGAGACGGTCGGCTTCGCACCGGAAGACATCATCTTCGATCCGAACATTTTCGCGGTCGCAACCGGCATCGAGGAGCACAACGGCTACGGCGTCGCTTTCATCGAGGCTACCCGTCAGATCAAGGAGAAGATGCCGCTTGTGCATGTCTCAGGCGGTGTTTCGAACTTGTCATTCTCGTTCCGCGGCAACGAGCCCGTGCGCGAGGCGATGCACTCGGTCTTTCTCTACCACGCGATCAAGGCCGGCATGGACATGGGGATCGTCAACGCCGGACAATTGGCGCTCTACGACGATATTCCTGCGGAGCTTCGCGAACTGTGCGAGGACGTCATCCTCAACCGCCGCGACGACGGCACCGACCGCTTGCTCGACGTTGCCGCCAAGTACAAAGGCGATGGTGCGAAGAAGAACGAAAAGGATTTGCGCTGGCGCGAGGCCACGGTCGAGGAGCGCCTGACGCATTCGCTGGTGCACGGCATCACCGACTTCATCGAGGAAGATACCGAAGAAGCGCGGCAAGGCCTCGACAAGCCGCTGCACGTTATCGAAGGCCCGCTGATGGCCGGCATGAACGTCGTCGGCGACCTGTTCGGCCAAGGCAAGATGTTCCTGCCGCAGGTGGTAAAGTCGGCACGCGTGATGAAACAAGCGGTGGCCTACCTGCAACCTTATCTCGAAGCCGAGAAACTGGCTTCTGGTCTTGCATCGAAACCCGCTGCCGGCAAAGTCATCATGGCAACGGTGAAGGGCGACGTGCATGACATCGGCAAGAACATTGTCGGCGTCGTCCTTCAGTGCAACAACTACGAGGTGATCGATCTCGGCGTGATGGTGCCGGCGCAGAAGATCCTGGAAACGGCCAAGCGCGAGAACGCCGACATCATCGGTCTGTCGGGCTTGATCACACCGTCGCTCGACGAGATGTGCCATGTGGCAGCCGAGATGGAACGACAGAATTTCCACCTGCCGCTGTTGATCGGCGGGGCTACCACCAGCCGGGTTCACACGGCCGTGAAGATCTCACCCAACTATTCCAAGGGCCAGGCGATTTACGTGACTGACGCTAGCCGCGCTGTGGGCGTAGTGTCAAAGTTATTGTCGCCGACCGATCGCGACGGCTACATCGCTGGCATCAAGGCCGAGTATGTGAAATCGCGCGAGGGCTACCTGCGGGCTGAGCTCAAGAAAACCCGATTGCCGCTGCGCACCGCCCGGGCCAACCCGGTGAAGATCGACTGGACGGCTTACACGCCCCCGAAGCCCAAATTCCTCGGTATCAAGACGTTCAAATCATACAGCTTGGCTGAGTTGGAGCCCTACATCGACTGGTCGCCGTTCTTCGCGACTTGGGAGCTTGCCGGCCGCTATCCAGCGATCCTCAACGACAACAAGGTTGGTGTCGAGGCCAAGAAGTTGTTCGCCGATGCGCAGGCGCTGGTGAAGCAGATGGTCACCGAGAAGTGGCTGACCGCCAACGGCGTGATTGGCTTTTGGCCAGCCAACAGCGATGGCGACGATATTCGTGTATTTAGGGATGACAAACGCAAAGCCCGATTGACGACACTACATACGCTACGCCAGCAGATCTCCCGCGATAACCGGGGACCGGGCGGTCGCGAGCGCGCGCACACGGCGCTCGCCGACTTCATCGCGCCGATGGCCTCGGGCAAGGCCGACTACATCGGCGGCTTTGCGGTGACGACCGGCATCGGCGAGGAAGCAGCCCTCGAAAAGCACTTCAAAAAAACCGACGACTACGGACGTATCATGATGAAGGCGCTGGCCGATCGACTCGCCGAAGCCTTCGCCGAGCGGATGCATGCGCGTGTGCGTCGCGACTTCTGGGGCTATACGCTGGATGAGAAACTGACGCCGGACGATCTGATCTCGGAAAAATATCGCGGCATCCGGCCGGCACCGGGCTATCCCGCGCAACCCGATCATACCGAGAAGGCGACGCTTTGGTCGCTGATGGATGTTGAGGCGCAAGCTGGCATCACGCTGACCGAGAGCTATGCCATGTGGCCGGGTTCGGCCGTGTCAGGGCTCTACTTCTCGCACCCCGAAAGCCATTACTTTGGCGTCGGCAAGGTCGAACGCGACCAAGTGGAAGACTATGCCCGCCGCAAAGGTTGGTCGATCGAGGAGGCCGAGCGCTGGCTCGCACCGGTGCTCAATTACGATCCGGTCACCGCCCGCGCCGAAGCCGCAGCGGATGCTGCTTGAACCATCGAATTTGATAACTAAAAAGGCGCGGGGAGCGACCCCGCGCCTGATTGAGTTGGTGTTGTCCGAAGGCTGTTCGCTGACTTCGGCTCGTGGAGGGATTTATCGTCCCTCGTGGGGCTCACGCAGGATGGTGGTCAAACCATCCCCAACACAATTGCAGCGAGGAAGCCGAATGATGTGATCGCTGCCAATGCGTTCAGGCTCATCCTCAATTCCATCGTTGCCTCCTTTGCCGAACGTACCGGCGGTTAGGCAGCACAGCGGGGTCTGTGCCGATACGATTATCTAAGTGCTTTGATCGTGGCTCGACAAGAGCAAAAAGTTTTTGCAGCGCAATATAAATTGGTTTCTTCGGTATTAACATCAAGGATAAAAGTGTGGTTCGCATGCTTGCAACAGTGATGTATCAATAACACGTGCACAGTAGTGCAAGATAAAAAGTATGAACTTTAAGTAGTTTGTTTAATACTGCTCAACAAAATTGGTAAAGCGAGTTCTTTGGCCACCGCATAGGCTTTGCGTCGAGATCGTGACTTTGAAAATAGTTCCTCCGATCAAATTTATTTTTTTGCCGCTCGAGATTGAGACGTTGTTTGCATCTTGGTGTCGGAGCCGGTTGAGCATAGGTCTGGTAGCCGCTACTTTTTGAGACTGTCGAACGAGCGAGAACCCCATGGAACGTTTCAAAGCTTTGCTGGCGTCGAAGGGCGATAAAGTCCCATCTTGCGCATGGACCGAACTGGACCCGTCCGCCTTGATGGATGGGGACGTAACGGTTCGGGTCACGCACTCGACAGTGAATTACAAGGATGGGCTTGCGCTTACGGGCAAAGGACCGATCATTAGAAAGTGGCCTTTGATCCCGGGGATCGATTTCGCCGGCACCGTCGAGGGCTCGACAAGCGCCGAATTCAAGGCTGGCGATGACGTAATCCTCAACGGCTGGGGCGTTGGCGAGAGCCATCACGGAGGCTATGCGCAGTACGCCCGGGTAAAAGGCGACTGGCTGGTAAAGCGGCCCCTGGCTTTCGGGCGCGCGCAAACGATGGCGATCGGCACTGCCGGTTATACGGCAATGTTGTGCGTGCTGGCGCTCGAAGCACACGATGTGACACCGGCCAAGGGTCCGGTACTGGTGACCGGTGCGGCCGGGGGCGTTGGCAGTATCGCCGTAGCGGTCCTGGCGAAACTCGGGCACCACGTGATAGCCGCGACCGGCCGTCGGGACGAACAATCGTTCCTCAAGTCGCTCGGTGCCGCCGAGGTCATCGATCGCGCCGAGCTCAGCAGCCCCGCGAAATCGCTTGCCAAGGAGCGGTGGGCTGGCGCCGTCGACGTTGCTGGCAGCCACACGCTCGCGAACGTGCTCTCCATGACCAGATACGGCGGCTGCGTGGCGTCCACCGGCTTGGCCCAAGGCATGGATCTTCCGGGCTCGGTCGCGCCGTTCATCCTGCGCGGCGTCACGCTTGCCGGCGTCGAGAGCGTGATGTGCCCGAAGCCGAAGCGTGAGGTGGCATGGGCACGTCTCGCGCGTGATCTCGATCCGAAAACACTCGATGCTTTGACCGTCACCCGCCCGTGGGACGACGTGCAAGAGATCGCGGCCGACTTGATGGCCGGCAAAGTTCGCGGCCGTGTCGTACTAGAAGTAGCCTAATCACGTCCGCATGAAGTGCAGTTTGGTGAAGCGTTGACGGAAGCGGGTGGTGTCAGCTGCCACCATATCCGGGGCATCGTTGCCGATGAGCCCACGCGCGATCAAGCTGGCCAGCTCTGGCATATCATCGGGTCCCATACCAAAGCGTACGATCTCGGGCGTGCCGAGGCGCAGGCCGTTGGCATCGCCCTCGACGGCTGCGATCGGCAGGCCGATGGCACACGACAGAATGTTCGACCTGCGCAAGTGCTGGGCCGCGGCGTGCCCGCCGCCAAAACGCGCGGCCTCGATTGCGATTTGGTGTGAACGCGCGCTGCCGCCGCTTGTTGTGAACATTGGCAAGCCGCGCTCGGCAAGACATCTGGCCAGTGCCGCTGCAGTATCGGCCATGTGCTGCGCGTAGGCGCGACCGTGCATCTTCCAATCGAGCATGGTGATCGCGAGTGCAGCGGTCTTTCCGGCATCGAAGTTGGCGGTCAAGCCGGGATAGGCGATCGCGTCAATGCGCTGCATCAGCTCGGCATCGTTGCTGACGATCAGTCCGCCAGGCGGTCCGCCTAGGCTTTTGTAGGTGCTCATCGTCATAACATGTGCGCCGTCGTCCAAAGGCTGCTGCCACGCGCGCCCGGCAATCATTCCGGACATATGGGCTGCGTCATAGAGCACCTTCGCGCCGACCTCGTCGGCGATAGCGCGAATTTCTTTAACAGGGTGGGGTAGGAAATTGAGGCTGCCGCCAATCGTGATCAGTTTGGGTTGTACTCGTTTCGCCTGTTTCCGAAGCGCGCCGATATCTACAGTATAGCGCTCGGCGTCGACCGGCGCCGCGTGAATGTCCAAGCCATACAGTCCTGCCGCGCCGGCCCTGTGATGGGTGACGTGTCCGCCGATAGATGCGGGCGGCACAATGATCCGGTCACCCGGCTTGGCCGTCGCCATGAAAGCATAGAGGTTGGCGAGCGCGCCCGAACCGACGCGGAGCTCGGCATATTTCGCACCGAACACCTCGGCGACGAGTTCGGCGGCAATAACTTCGATCTTCTCGATTGCCTCAAGGCCCATTTCGTACTTGTCGCCGGGATAGCCGAGCGAGGGTCTTGAACCAAGCCCAGCCGACATCATCGCCTCGGCCTTCGGGTTCATCACGTTGGTTGCAGGATTGAGATTTACGCAATCGCGCTCGTGAATCCGTTTGTTCTCGATGACGAGCGCGTCGAGGATTGCTTCGGTCTCGTCCGGCGCGCGATGGGCGGTGTCTAATGCAATACCTTGAATGTAGGTCTCGCAAGCTTCAGGCACCCAGGAACGGGTTGCAAGGTGGGCGCGGGGCGGTTTTGATTGCATGCGTTGTCCGATCGAGTAGTTCGGCCGATATCCGGCATTGCGGCGTCTGCGTCCAGGGTAAGCACGAAAAAGCTCGCCGCGCGCGAGCGGGACGAGCTTTGCGCTGTAATCTTTAGCGGCGTACCGCTTACAGCAGCTTGCCCATCGCAACCGCAGTGTCGCTCATGCGGTTGGAGAAGCCCCACTCGTTGTCATACCACGCGAGTACGCGCACCAGCGTGCCGTCCATAACCTTGGTCTGGTCCAGGTGGAAGATCGACGAATGGCTGTCGTGGTTGAAGTCGCTCGATACGTTGGGTTGGTCGGTCGTACCAACAATGCCCTTGAGGGCCCCCGTCGACGCCTCAAGCACCGCCGCATTGATTTCGGCGACCGAGGTCGCTTTCTTGGAGATGAACTTGAAATCGACGACCGACACGTTGGGCACCGGGACGCGGATCGAGGTGCCGTCCAACTTGCCGTTGAGTTCTGGCAGCACGAGGCCGACAGCCTTCGCAGCACCCGTCGTCGTCGGGATCATGGACAGCGCTGCAGCCCGCCCACGATACAAGTCCTTGTGCATTGTATCGAGCGTCGGTTGGTCGCCGGTGTAGGCGTGGATTGTCGTCATGAAGCCCTTCTCGATACCGACGGCATCATTCAGAACCTTGGCCACGGGCGCTAGGCAATTGGTCGTGCAAGAGGCATTCGAGACCACTAAATGATCCTTGGTCAGTTTGTGATGATTGACGCCAAAGACGACCGTCAAATCGGCGCCATCGGCAGGTGCCGACACAAGCACGCGCTTGGCGCCGGCAGTGAGATGGGCCGATGCCTTGTCCTTCGCCGCGAAAATCCCGGTGCATTCAAGCGCGATATCGACGCCCATTGCTTTGTGTGGGAGCTCGGCCGGGTTCTTGACGGCCGTCACCTTGATCGGGCCACGGCCCACATCGATCGTATCGCCGGCGACTGTCACCAGGTGAGGAAAGCGGCCGTGCACCGAATCGAACCGAAGCAGATGAGCATTGGTCTCGACGGGGCCGAGGTCATTGATAGCAACGACTTCGATGTCGGTGCGGCCCGACTCGATGATAGCGCGCAGGACATTCCGGCCGATGCGGCCAAATCCATTGATTGCAACTTTTACGGCCATGATCAATTCCTCAATTGCTGATTATCGGGCAGTCGCGTCTTATTGTTCTCACGGGGTTATGCAATTGCCGCCAGCAAGCGTCAACGTTTCAGCGTGGCGCGACACGACGGACGCAGTAGCCCGGCAATTCATAGAGGTTGACGACTGCTTGGTTGACGACAGTTGATCCACGCATTTATCGTTTTTCGATGGATTCTAGTTGGTTCGCGCGCAGCTTTTTGCAAGTGCCATGATTATCGCGCGGGAGACGTCTGAATGACGCCAAAGGAAAAGGCTCGAGCCAAGCGGCCCGCCGCGAAAAAGGCGCCTACGAAGAGTGCCAAAAGCGAAGATAAGCATCTTGGCTCCGATCGGCGCCTGCTGCTGCAGCGTTTGGCGGAGGCCGAACAGAAAATAGCATTGCTTGAACGGCAGCGGGAGGAAGCACTAAACCGGCTCGAATGGGTCATCGATTCGATTCGCTCGATGGCCGAGGACGTGCGAAATTCGAGCGGCTAGCGCGCCTCGCGAGTGACAGTTTACTTGAGGAGCACGCGACGGCGGCATGGGGCAAGTACTGATCACCTTGAACGGGCGCACCTACCGCATGGCTTGTGGGGATGGCCAGGAGGCGCGACTGGAGCGTCTCGCTGACCATCTGAAATCGAAGGTGGACACGCTGGCAATCGAATTCGGTCAAGTCGGCGAAGAACGCCTGTTGTTGATGGCGGGCTTACTGGTGACGGATGAGCTCTTCGAGGCTCGAGAGCAAAGTGCGCCGGCCGAGATTGCAATGCCGGTATCGCTGGCGTCGCCGGTTGATACATCTCCGTCCGCGCAAAACTTGCCATCCGTGCCTTTTGCCGAACGCCAAGCAGTCCCTGCCCAAGCGACTGTTCCCGCGTCGACAAACAAGCCCAAAGTGCAAACGCCGCAATTCAACGCAAACACTCGCAAGCCAGGGCGGAATTGAGCGTTCACGGGGGATGCGGTACTGATTGCCGGCCCGTTCGGCGGCGTTCCAAGAGGCCCCCATGGACTCCACGATTTCCGACACCAAGGGCTGGTCCGCAGACGCCCGCCGCCGCGTCCATCACACCCTCGAGGCGGGCATGGGTCACTCGACCGTTGGTACGTTCGTCAGCGGGTTCCTGATCATACTTGCTCTCATCAACGTCGTGGCATGCTCGGCGTTTTCGGTACCTGACATCAAGCTTCGCTACGGCAGCTTGATACGCTTCATCGACTACGCGTCGGCTGCGATATTTGCTTTAGAGTACGCTTTGCGGATCTGGTCGAGCACCGAGTTGCCTTTCTTTTCTACCTTGTCGGCGTGGCGAGCGCGGGTTCACTTCGCAATGCGCCCTTTGCAGCTCGTCGATTTGTTGGCATTCTTGCCCACCGTAGTCGGTCTCGCCGCCGGACTGGATCTTTGGGCCGCGATGATGTTGCGGTTCTTGAAGGTCGCCCGATACAGCTCGGCGCTGCATTCGCTCGGGCGTGTGATCGCAGCTGAACGGAGTGCCTTGTTTGGCGCGCTGGTGATCATGACGGGCTTGGTGATGTTTTCAGCCACGGCCATGTATTTCATCGAGCGGGAAAGCCAGCCCGCGACGTTCGGCAGTATTCCGGCTGCCATCTGGTGGGCCGTCATCACACTGGCAACGGTTGGCTATGGCGATGCCGTGCCCATCACCCCGCTTGGCAAGTTGTTCGCGAGCCTGGTGATGATCGCGGGACTGGCAGCCTTCGCTTTGCCCTTCGGTATCATCGCGACTGGATTTGGCCGCGAGGCAACGCGGCGCGACTTCATGGTTTCGTGGTTGCTGTTAGCGCGCGTGCCGCTGTTTGCGGGATTGGATGCGGCAGCGGTGGGGCAAATCATAACGCTTCTGCACTCGCGCACGTTCGATGCCGGCGAGGTCATCGTCCGGCGCGGCATGCCGGGTGACAGTATGTTCTTTGTCGTCTCCGGTGAGGTTGTGGTCGAGGCCGATCAGGGCGAAGTCATCCTCAAGGAAGGAGACTTTTTCGGTGAGATGGCAGTACTGGAGCAACGGCAACGATCGAGCACGGTCAGAGCTGCAACCCGGGTACGCGCGCTGGTGCTCGATCGCGAAGATTTGGAGCGCCTCGGACGCAAGCATCCAGCGATCCTCAACCGCATCCGCGATACCGCAGCCGTCCGGCGCCAGCAGAACAAGCCCGCCGACAGCTGAAACCTCAAACGCCATTTTTCAAACGACGGGATAGTGCGGGCCACCTGCCTGCGCACCAGCAGCCGATCTTGCGTTTCATTCGTGATTTGATTGGCGCCAAGGCCCATCGCTCGACCTGATCGCCGGCGATCTTGCACGCAAGCACGGCGGCTATGGCACGGCTGAGCTCGATCCAGGAAAGGCGAGGGTACCAAACCATCACATCCAGAATATCGAAGTTGAGGAGTAACTTGTCGATCAGAAGCGAGAACGGCAGCACAGGTAGAAAGTCGAACGGGATGACAAAGGGCATGAAGACCATCCGAGCCATGAGAGGTTGCGATGGCTCGGGACAATCGCGGGGTGCGCTGCATGCGGAAGCATGCGCAGGGACGGAGATAATGCTCGCCGGATGCCAAGTGAAGCGTTGCATAGGCTTCGGATACATAAGTATGCGGGTTCACGTATCGAATACAACGTAAACAAATCATCAACCTTGAAAGATAATTAATATGGTTGTTTTTCATGATATTACTTGTCTCAGCTAACATAGAATACAAGAAAATCATATGGAATGAATCGAATGCAATTTGATGTCATGCAAAACTCATGGCACAATTCGAATGCCGACTGAGGAAAACAATCAAATGCTGTGGCGTACCGAAGGCGTTGCATCGCAAGGGCTTGACGAGATGGATGGCGATGGTGCCCCAGTTGATTTTTCCTCCGAACTTGGAGTCAAGTTCCAGACCGCAATTTTGCTCCCGCTGATGAGCCGGGCGGTGGTAGCGCCCAACGAGGTGCACGCATTCATCGAACTGATCCGCGACAAGCTCGATGCACTGGCGTCGCTCCTTCCCGCCGGAACCGCGACGGCGACTTGCGAGGGACATGCCGCAAGCAGCGGCGCGGCGGTCGCGCTCCCTGCGGGCGGTTCTGCCCTGTCCGTTCCAGCGTCCGATGCGGATGAGATTGGACGCAATCAACGTAGCCGCGTGCGCGAGATGGTGCTGCTTGAAACACTTGAGTCCGAACATCACGCGCTGCCTCTCCAGCAACTGACCAAAGCACTCAAGGGCGCGAACTTCGACGACACGTCGTCGGCGATCGTATCGCAATTGCATCGTCTGAAAAAAGTCGGCGTGATCGATCAACCAGCCAACGGCATGTATGCGATCACCGAGGCCGGCCTCGTGCATTTGCGATTGCTGCGCAAGAATTTTGGCCCGCTGATCCGCCGCTGAAATCATCGTGATCAGCTATCGAGCGCTGCACTTCGCCAGCAGGGCAGAGAACAAGCTCGGCCTTGCATCGTCCTTGAACGATTGCGATATGCCTTGTTATGCGCGATCGAAACGAAAAAGTATCGTCCTGCGGACTTGAACGCACAAGGTGAAGCTCATGCTCGTCGTCGTCGTATTTTTCGAGGCGAAGAAGGACCACGTGTCGGATCTGGGAACAGCACTTCTGACGCATGCGCGAAATACCCTCGACAAAGAGCCTGGCTGCCGCCAATTCGACGTTGCGCAAGATCCACTCGATCCGGCCGGATATTTTCTCTACGAGGTCTACGACGACGAGACAGCTTTCAAGGTACATTGCGACAGCGCGCACTTCGCCGAAACCGCAGCAAAATGCGGGCCTTGGATCGAGCACAAGAAAGTACTGACGTATCAGCTGCTGCAAGGCCGCATGGTGCCTGACGCGGGCAGCGCTTAAATCACTTCTTCATCGGCAGGTCGAGGCGATGCACGAGGCCTTCGGTCTCGGGTTTCCAGGCGGGGAAGCGTTCGAGCACCAGCGGATCGTGGCCCGGCACAACACGGTCACGTATGCCGGCCAGGTGTTCAAGCCGCGTATAAGTGCGCAGCGTTTCGGCGACATCGATGGTGATCGAGAATGGCATGCGGCGCTCGATGTTCTCGTAAAGGTGCGTGGCGTCGGACGCTAAGACGACCGGCCCGTTTTCGGTCATCACGCGCACGCATTGCAGGCCTTTCGAGTGGCCGCCGGTCTTGTGCACGGTGATGCCGGGCGCAACCTCGCCGTCGCCATCATGGAAGTGCACGCGACCCGAATACACCTTCTTCACCAAGCTACAAACATGATCGGCAGTAAACGGCTTGCGCATCGCATCCTCGCACATGCACGGCCCCGTCGCGTATGCCATCTCGGCTTCCTGAATGTGGAAACGGCCAGCTGGATAAAGGTCCAGTGTACCCGCATGATCATAGTGCAAATGCGAGATGATTACGGTTTCGATTTTGTCGGCTGCGATGCCGATCTTCGCCAGCATCTCCTGTGGTTCTGCATCTAGCGTGCGTCCGCGCTGGCTCGCTTCCCTCCGTTCGAAGCCGGTATCGACCAGGATCGTGCGATTGGCATTGCGGATCACCCAGACGAAATAGTCGATCGGTTGCAATGTCGCGTGGTCGTCGGCCGACATGAAATTGTCGAACCGGGTGCGATTGGCGTGACGTGCATATTTCAGGGCAAGGATCTCATAGGACTCGGACATTGGTGGCCTCGATGCGACTTGCGGGATGGACGCCGAGACGTTCCGATAAATTTGGCTGCATGACCATCGCGGAAGCTGCGCGTCCCGCCCAGGGCAGCTATTCGATTGTAGCCCTCGATCTTTAGCGGGCAGTTGCGGTTCTGGGCGGCTTCGCTCAACATGGCGTGCCGCCAGCGGCAAGCCAAGCACTCACCAAGGATCGGCATCAATGAGCCGTGTTACTGCTTCAACCGCACTGTCCCATCTAACGGTACTGGATCTGACGCGCGTGCGGGCCGGCCCAACCTGTTGCCGCGTGCTCGCCGACTTCGGTGCCGATGTGATCAAGATCGAAGCGCCGGACGGCGTCGATCCGAACGAGGGCATGTCGGGTTCGCGCCACGCCTATGACATGCAGAATCTACACCGCAACAAGCGCTCGCTGACACTCAATCTGAAAACGCCGGCGGGACTGGCGACGTTCATGCGGCTCGCGGCGAAAGCCGATATCGTCGCCGAGAATTACCGGCCCGATGTGAAGGAACGCCTGGGCTTCGGCTACGAGGCACTGAAGGCAATCAACCCGCGCATCATCCTCGTTTCGGTTTCGGGCTTCGGCCAGACCGGACCCTATGCCGGCCATGCCGGGTTCGATCAGATCGCGCAGGGCATGGGCGGCATCATGAGCGTCACCGGTCAGCCCGGACAGGGCCCGATGCGGGCCGGCATCGCCGTCGCCGATTCGTCGGCTGGCATTTATGCGGCGACTGGCGTGCTGGTCGCGCTAGCGGAGCGCGAGAAATCTGGCGAGGGACAGTGGGTGCACACGTCGCTGTTGCAGGCCCAGATCGCTATGTGCGATTTCCAGGCGGCACGCTATCTGACCGACGGAGAGGTGCCGCCACAGGCGGGCAACGACCATCCCTATGCTACGCCGATGGGTGTCTTGCCGACCGCCGATGGTCACATCAATATCGGCGTTGGCGGTCAAGGTCAGTGGTACGCATTTTGTAATGCGATCGGCCGGCCGGACTTGGCCGATCATGTAAAGTTCGCGACTATCAAGGATCGCTACGATCATCGTCCTGAGTTGGCCGCGGTCCTTGAGCCGCTGTTTCGGACGAAGCCATCGGCGTACTGGATCGAAATCTGTCAGGCAGGGGGTGTGCCGATTGGGCCGATCTACACGATGGACCAGGTCTTCGCCGATCCACAGGTGCGCCATCTGGGGCTGGCCGAGACCGTGCATCATCATGCGCGCGGCGACATCCAGATCATCGGCGAGCCGGTCGTGCTGTCGCGCACACCGGCAAAAGTCGTACGTGCACTGCCGGAGAAAGGCGAGCACACTGATGAGATCCTCGCCGAGTTCGGACTGAGTGCGAGCGAAATTGCGGAACTTAAGAGTACCAAGGTCGTGTGAAGCTGGTCATCACGTCTACAATCAAGGAGAGCGGTATGTTTCTGCGTCGAGAACTTCTGGGACTGATCGGAGCGGCGGCGCTTGCGCTTGGACTGCCCGCTTCGGCGCAAGCGCAAACAGTTCCTGCGACCCTGACCGTCGGTTATCAGAAGGTTGGCCATCTGGCGCCGATGGTGCTGTTGGCCGAAGATCTGAAGAAGGCCGGCATCGAACTCAAGATGGTCGAGTTTGCACGCTACGCCGACGCCCGAACGGCGTTGCTGGCGGGCTCGCTTGATGTCGCCTCGGTCGGTCCGGCTGATCTTGCGATCGCGCTCGCCAATGGCTCGACCAACATGATCGGCATCATGGGTGTCGGCGCATCACCTAAGTATGTAATCGGCAAGACCGGCACCAAGCTCGATAGCTGGGATGATCTCAAAGGCAAGAAAGTGGCGATCGCGCCGGGTTCTGCGGTGTGGTTCCAGTTTGCGGCGACCTTGGTCGAGAAGGGTATCCCGTATTCGGCGATCAGCGCCGTCAACATCCAGGGGGGCGGTGCCAACTTCAACCAGGCGTTGGAGAAGGGCGAAGTCGATGCCATCGTTACCTGGGAGCCGTTCGAGTCCGTCCCGGTGATGAAGGGCTACGGTTTCATGGCGAAAAACCTCGACTACAGCGCCTCGAAAGCCGTCGGTGCCGAACTCGGCATGCTGGTCGCGACCAAGGCTGCTGCCACCGAAAAACGCGCAGCCGTGGAAGCGTTCGTCGCGGCATACGTCGCCAAGATGAAAGAGATGGAAGGGTCGAAGGAAAAGTTTGCCGCAGCCATCGCCCAGCTCACCGGACTTGACGCGCCCGTGAGCTTGCGGGTTGCCGAGGCGATCAAGCTCGGCCCGGTCATCACGCCCGACCAGATCAAGCGGCAGGCGAAGGCCTTCAACGAACTCGGCGTGATCCCAAAGGATGTATCGGGTGAAATCGATAAGTTCTGGGATGCATCCTTCCTCGAGAAAGCAACGAAGAAGTGAACCCAACAAGGCATTTCTTATGACGGCGGCGGACGCCGGCCGTGGGTCTGCAGTTGCAGGCACTGCCGGATCCGGCGGCAGAGTTCTCGCGCGGGCAACAGGCTGGCGAATAGGTCAAGCGGTACTGGCGCTGATCCTGCCCGTGGTGCTGGTTAGCGCATGGCAGCTAGCGGGTACCGAAGGTGCGCTCTTTGGCGGTGCGTTGCCAACGCCCGACCGGGTGTGGACGGCGTGGTATCAATGGGCATTCGGCAGTCCGACGTTTGGCTTGAACCCTTACGTTGGCACCTGGCTGCAAAACATCCTGTTCTCGGCCGAGCGGGTGGCCAAGGGGTTCGCCCTCGCGATAATTGTCGGTGTGCCGCTCGGAATTTTCATCGGCTGGTCCAAGCTGGTGGCAAGCGTGGTTGATCCAACGATCCAGTGGCTGCGTCCGGTGCCGATCACCGCATGGCTGCCGATATCGATCGCGATTTTTGGAATCCGCGATTTTGGTTCGGTTTTCCTGATCACGCTCGGTGCGTTTTACCCGATCGTGATCAACGCTACGCAAGGCGCGCGCGACGTCGAGAAGAACTGGATCAGAGCGGCACTGATGATGGGGGCGTCGCCCGCCTCGACGCTATGGCGCGTGGTGTTACCAGCCGCGATGCCTTCGATCTTTACCGGATTGCGGATCGGGCTTGGTATCGGTTGGACTGCCGTCATCGTGTCGGAGATGGTCGCGGTAAAGTCGGGTCTCGGCTACGTGCTTTGGGATGCATACTACGTCGGGCGGATGGATATCGTGATCGCCGACATGATCTCGATCGGCCTTCTCGGATATCTCTCCGACCGCCTGATCGTCTCGCTTGAGCACTGGGCGCTGCGCTGGCGCCGGCTGCAATCGTTCAATCAATAGGGCAGCCGTGGCATGGCGACGATTTCATTTGCGAGCGTCTCGAAAACCTTTGGCGGCAAGACACTCGTGCGCGCCTTGGCCGATGTCGACCTCGAAGTTGGTGAGGGCGAATTCGTGGCGCTGCTTGGTCCCTCTGGCTGCGGGAAATCCACGCTCCTCAATCTGCTCGCGGGCTTCGAGCCGCTCTCCGATGGTGTGCTGCGCTTCGATGGTCAGGAAATTACAAAGCCCGGGCCGGATCGCGGCGTCGTGTTCCAGGAAGCGTCGCTGCTGCCGTGGTTGACGGTATGGGAGAACGTCGTGTTCGGCCCGAAAGTTCAGGGCGTTGCGCGTTCGATCTATGAACCGAGAGCTCGGCAGATTTTGGAAGTCGTCGGGCTCGAAGCATTTCATGAGGCGCTGCCCGTGCAGTTGTCAGGCGGAATGCGTCAACGGGTTGGCATCGCCCGTGTATTGGTGATGGAGCCCCGGGCGCTGCTTATGGATGAACCGTTCGGCGCGCTCGATGCGCAGACCCGGCTATCGATGCAGCAACTGCTTCTCGACGTTTGGCAAAAACTGAAAACGACAGTGCTTTTCGTCACCCACGATATCGACGAGGCAATTCTGCTTGCCGATCGTGTATGCGTGATGTCGGCACGCCCGGGCCGTATCATCCGGGATATTCCGATCACGCTGCGAAGGCCACGTTCGATCGATACGCTGACGACCTCCGAGTTCGTCGGCTTCAAGGCGCAGATCATGGCCGAAATGCGTGGACCACACGGGGCTCATTGAAAGAAGCACATCATGGCAAACCCGCGCATTCCGTATCGGCTTTCGACGGCCAATCCCAAGCTGCCAGCCCTCAACGGCAAGACGATCCTGGTGCACCTCGTCGTCAACGTCGAGCATTGGCAGTTCGAAACTGCAATGCCGCGCACGATCATCACGCCGCCGCACGGCCGCGAGACGATCCCCGACGTGCCAAATTTTTCGTGGGCCGACTATGGCATGCGCGCCGGCATGCCGCGAATTCTGAAGCTGTTTGCCGATCGCGGACTGCCGGCTTCGACAAGCTTTAATGCCGGTGTCATTGATGCCTATCCGCAGGCCGCCGAAGCCATGTTGAAAGCCGATTGGGAATTCATTGGTCACGGCATCCATCAGAAGGCTGTCAATCATGCCGATGGGGGCGAGGAAGCGCTTATCGCCGGCGCGCTCGACAAGGTCGAGCGCTTCACTGGCAAGCGCCCGCGTGGTTGGCTATCACCGGGGTTGCGGGAGACCGTCGACTCGCCCGACCTCTTCAAGAAGCACGGGCTTGAATATGTGTGCGACTGGGTGGTCGATGATCAGCCGGCGTGGATGACGACCAAACACGGTCCGCTCGTCGCCATGCCCTACAACATTGAAATCAACGACTCGATTATCTACGCGATCGAGCGTCACGCAACCGGCGAGATGGCGCGGCGGCTCGAATTCACGCTGCGACTATTCGAGCAGGAGAGCTTGTTTACACCCCGTGTTCTCGCCATCGGTTTGCATCCGCATTTGATTGCGGTGCCACATCGGTTTCAAGAGCTTGTTCGCATGATCGACCTGCTGCAGGCGAGCCCAGCCGTCACCTTCACTACCGGCAGCGCCATCTGTGATTGGTTCACTGCCGCCGTCCCTCCCTCTTCAACAAATACAAAGGTCAGACCACATGGATCTCAGACTCAAAGGTAACCGCGTTCTCATTACTGGTGCCTCGAAGGGCATCGGCGCGGCGTGTGCGAAAGTGTTTCTGCAGGAGGGTTGTTCGGTTGTGATCGTCGCGCGCGATGCGGAGCGATTGGCCAAGACCGCAGCGGAACTCAAGCCACTTGGACAGATCGAATTTTGTGCGGCGGATCTGTCGAAGCACGGGGAACGCGAACGCGTCGTCACTGCCTACCCGGATGTGACGATCCACGTCAACAATGCAGGCGCGATCCCAGGTGGCGGTCTGCTCGACCTCAGCATGGAGCGCTGGCGCGAAGCGTGGGATCTGAAGGTGTTCGGCTACATCCATATGACGCAGATGACGCTTCGGCGGATGAAGGAGAAGGGCGCTGGCACTATCGTCAACATTATTGGCGGCGCCGGTCGAAGCCCGCGTTACGACTACATTTGCGGTGCCATGGGTAACGCTAGCTTGATCGCCTTCACGGGCGCAGTCGGTGGCAAGTCAGTCGACTGGGGGGTTCGCGTCCTCGGTATCAACCCGGCGCTGACGCGCACGGATCGCGTCGAGTTTCTAACCAAGGCGCGAGCCAAGACCGCGTTCAACGACGAAAGTCGTTGGGAAGAATTGATCACCGGCCTGCCACTTGATCGCATGATCGATCCGATCGAGATCGCCAACGCGGCGGCGTTTCTGGCGTCTCCAGCTTGCGGTTACGTTAGCGGCACCGTGCTCGATGTCGATGGCGGCGGGCATTATCGCAGCTGATGCTCAGCGCCTGAGAAATTGGACTAAGGCTGAGCGCCATTTTCTCAGGTGCCGAAAAACAGTTGTGGAGAAAGGATTGAATTTTAGGGTTTCGTTTATTCACGCCCCTTATTCTGAGAGTGCAACGGTGCGGTTAATCGCGATTAACTATTCGGACGGTGCATGGTCCAGGTTCAATCCATTAGAGAAGCCGTTCCTGCGCAGCCGGCGGGCTTGCGCGGATTGCTTTCCGAGCAACTCGTGAGCCTGCTTATAATCGCTGTTGCCCCGACGGTGTTTTGGACCGGATTGATCTACATTGGCACCTCCGCCTATGGGTCGCCGATCGCGATGTGGGCAGCGTGTGCTATTTCGGTGTTGATTTTTACATTCTTGGTTTGTGTTTGGGCGGCATTTGCGCTGACACATAAGTTGGAAGCAATCGAGCAGGACGCACGCTAGCGGCCGCTGACTGCCCAATTCAGGCTGTTGTGTCTCCTCAGACTGCTGCTTCGAGACGACGGATGGCCTCAGCGATCGCTTCCGGCGCCAGTCCGTACGCGCTAGTGAAAACGAGCAGCACCGATTCGTCTTGTGCGAGGTGTTCCAGCACTGCCAGCAACATGCTCGGCGACTTTGCTTGTGCAGCCAAAACCGATGGGTCGATCCCGGTCAATCCAAGGAATTTGGCGATCCGGTTATTGTCGGCTGCGAGAAATCCCAGCGCCTGGAGGCCGATCGTCTCGGCGCCATCTTGGTCGAGCGCACGTGGCTTCGGTCTTTTGACGAACGGCTCGCGCATGGTTCGAGCACTCCTTTTGTCTTGTTTGGGTGGATTGGCGGTTAGTTAAACCGTTTGTTACGGCTTATCGCGCACACTGCAACTCCAACAAGGCAAGAGAATCGGTGCAAGACAGTACGGAGCTCCGCGAGTTTGAGTGGTCGTTGGTCCTTTTCGATCGCAAGCGCCTCAAGAAACTATAGCGTCACAATGGCAACCGTTGAAACAGTTGGTTCATGACCTTCCAGGAGCGCGCCAAGACTTTCGAGCGAAGCGACGGGGCCGCGCTGCGGCCGCGCAAGACGGTGCTTATCGTTGAAGACAACGAGCTCAATATGAAGCTGTTTCACGACCTTCTTGATGCCCATGGTTATGCAACCTTGCAGACGCGCAATGGGATGGACGCGATCGGGATCGCGCGGAAACATCGCCCGTCTCTGATCTTGATGGATATTCAGTTGCCGGAAGTGTCGGGCCTTGAAGTCACGCGATGGCTAAAGGATGACGACGAGTTGCGTGACATACCGGTTATTGCCGTAACCGCCTTCGCGATGAAGGGCGACGAGGAGCGCATCCGGGGAGGCGGGTGCGAAGCCTACATCTCCAAGCCGATATCGGTCATGAGCTTCATCGCTACGGTCCGGAAATTCATCGGCGAAGCGTGAGCGTCCCTATGTTCGACCTCCATGAAGGTACTCAATGACTGCTCGCGTCCTGGTCGTCGATGACATTCTGGCCAATATCAAGCTGCTGGAAGCGCGGTTGACGGCTGAGTACTTCGAAGTGCTCACGGCCACCAGCGGCGAAGCTGCTCTCGAGATTTGTGCGCGCGAGCGCATCGATGTCGTGCTTCTGGATGTGATGATGCCAGGCATGGATGGCTTCGAAGCCTGTCGCCGGATCAAGGCTGCAACGGCGACCCAGCATGTGCCGGTGATTATGGTGACGGCACTCGACCAGCCCTCCGACAAAATTCAGGGTTTGGAGGCGGGTGCTGACGATTTCCTGACCAAGCCGGTCGATGACATCGCACTGATCACGCGCGTCAAAAATCTGGCGCGGCTCAAGGTTCTCAACGACGAGATGTCGATGCGGGCGGCGACCTCCCAGCAACTGGGGCTCCCAGCATCGGCTACGGTCACGCGCGCACTGCGTGGCGAAAGCGGCCGCATCCTATTGGTCGACGATCATCGGCGTTCGGCTGCGCGGACGATGCAGGCACTGTCTGCGACCCACGATGTTTTCCTCGATGGCGATGTCCAAACCGCGTTGATGCGCGTTGCGGAGCACAACTTCGATCTGCTGATCGTCAGCCTTAGTCTTTCGAGTGCCGATGGATTGCGCTTGTGCAGTCAAGTGCGGTCGCTTGAACGGACCCGTCATTTGCCGGTGATCGTTTTGATCGAGCCTGGCGATGAAGCCCGGCTCATGCGCGGCCTCGATATGGGTGTGAACGATTACTTGGTTCGCCCAATAGACAGACACGAAATGCTGGCCCGTGTGCGAACACAAATCAAACGCAAGCGGCACTCCGATCTTCTGCGAACGAGGCTCGAGGAAAGTGTCGAATTTGCGATAACCGACGCGCTGACCGGCCTACACAATCGGCGCTACATGGAAGGGCATTTACGTACGCTGGTCCAGGAAAGCCTCACGACAGATCGCCCCTTGTCTGTGCTCATCGCCGACATCGACTTCTTCAAGAAGATCAACGACACGTATGGCCACGACGCTGGCGATCACGTCTTGCGCGAATTTGCCGGCCGGTTCCGTCGCAACACCCGCGGCGTCGATTTGGCGTGCCGGCTTGGCGGTGAAGAGTTCGTCACCATCATGCCGGATACGACGATGGAGAAGGCGTATCAGGTGGCCGAACGCCTGCGTGCTTGCGTTGCAGCCGAACCGTTCCGTGTGAATGCCACCACCTTAATACCCGTTACGGCCAGTGTCGGCATCGCCATGTTGGAGAGATCGAACGATACGCCGGAGACGATCTTCAAGCGTGCGGACATTGCCCTCTACGCGGCAAAGCGTGAAGGCCGCAACCGTGTCGTCTCGAACGCGGCCTGACGCTCTGGCAAAGACGATGGGTCTTGCATTCGGACACCGACGATCGCGGTAGTAGCCGAAATGTTACAGCGTTCAATAAAATCGGCAATATTCAATTGACATAATGTAGTCATTAAGCACGTGCCTACTTGCATGGCGTTTGGCATTCTGGCAGCATCGCGCTGCTCGAAGTCAGCATATCTGATCTTCCAAAAATTGAATTCGGCGATCACGAGTTTTTCTAGTCGCGAACGTCGTTGAAAGACGTGGCCCTCACGATTGTCAGCGAGAACCGCATCTCGCCTGATTATCGGGTCGCGGGACTTGGTTGGAACGGATCGTAAGATCCATCTCAGCGCAAGTCGCCACCAGCCGGTGTGCTGACGCCCTCTTCGGCGCGCCGGAAGGTTATGAGGTTAGAGGCTGTGGCGTACTCGGACGTATTTTACCCCGCTACCGAGCGAGCCGCTGCCTCTAACCCAGGCCATCAATATAAACATTCTTCAAAAAATCTTC
This sequence comes from Hyphomicrobiaceae bacterium, assembly GCA_031374115.1. Classification (GTDB taxonomy): domain Bacteria; phylum Pseudomonadota; class Alphaproteobacteria; order Rhizobiales; family Hyphomicrobiaceae; genus JAKFWF01. The sequence continues at coordinate 40,947 of JANMNO010000087.1, forward strand.
GTGGATTAGTTCAATGTAGAATCCATTCCTCAATGTCGGATTGTAGATGTCGGATTGTAAATGTCGGATCGTAAATATCGAATTGTAGACAGTATTACTTGATCTTGGTTTCTTTAAATTCGACGTGCTTACGTGCAACCGGATCGTATTTATTGAACACGATCTTTTCGGTCGAGGTGCGTGGGTTCTTTTTGGTTACATAAAAGAATCCAGTTCCCGCCGTCGAGAGCAGCTTGATCTTTTGTGTGACGGGCTTCGCCATGTAGAATCTGTCCTACTCGTTCTCGCTCATGTGATGAAGGATGCACATTACTCGCGCAGCTTCTACTGTCAAGGTTCGGGCGCTGAAAGTGCGAGCATGTCGCGCTTAAAACTGCCGTTGCGGTGATGGTAGAAAGGGATCTTTGCGTCGGGCGCGTGAAGCCCCCGACCCTCCTTCAACCGATCCGAAAGATCTTCCAGTACGACCCGCGTGATCGAAGGCAAATCGAGCTCGCGCGCGTCCTCGATCGTCAGCCAATGAAGGCCGGATAGCTCACCGTCGTTGGCGTCGATCCGATGGGCAATTGCATTGGCGTCCATACAGAAGAAACGGGTGTCATATCGCCGGGGCCGTCCAGGTGGCGTGATTGCGCGCGCAAAAAGCGACAAGGGACTAATCCTCGGGAGAAACCCATGAGCTAAAAAATCACTCCAGCCGGGTATCTTCGTCGTCTGCGCGCGGCCCGCAATGGGAGCTCCGATGAGCAGTCCCGCCTCTTCAAACGTCTCTCGGATTGCCGCGAGCACCAGTGCACGGGCGCGACTGACGCTAGCGCTGCCTTTCATGGCAAGCATGAGTTTTGCGGCCTCGATGTCAGACAATTCGTCGGCACTTTGGACGAGCCGATCGGTTTTATCGACACGCCCGCCGGGGAACACATACTTGCCGGGCATAAAAACTTGTTCCATCCGGCGCTTGCCCATAAGCACACGAATGCCACCATCGGACCGATCGACAATGATCAAGGTCGATGCATCGCGAGGCCGAAGAAGCTTGGCCGCCGTAGGCGTCGTGCCGGCGTCTTCGGGGCTGGGTTTGCTCACCGTCGTGACACTCTAAGGCTGCTGGGATCTGTCATGTGCGACTTCCAATGTTATCGCCAGAGCGTCGCCTTGAGCCAACCCATAAAGTCGAGCTGGCAACCGGTACCATAGCTTTTGCACGCTACCTCCTGTGCGCCCTCATAAATCATGCCGAGAGCGATATACAAAATGATAAGCAAGCCGATCCAGGTGATCCACGGGTAGCGCACCAGCAACTTTGCGATGTAGTGAGAGGCGACTGCCATCAAGATCACGGCTATCGCCAAGCCGATGATCAAGACCAGCGTGCTCTTCCCGGCAGCGCCCGCCACCGCCAAGACGTTATCGAGCGACATCGAGACGTCGGCGATGACGATTTGCGTGACCGCGCGTCGAAACGGCATTGCTTCTGCCACCGGCGCCGTGGATGCGACATCGGCTGCGATTGCATCGGGATCGTGGGCTTCAGTTGTGACCTGCCGGTACATCTTCCAGCAAACCCATAGCAGCAGCAGTCCGCCAGCGAGGGTCAAGCCAACGATCTGCAACAGCTGGTTCGTGGTCGCAGCGAACAGAATGCGAAGGATTACGGCACCCGCTATGCCCCAAAAAATCACGCGGGCGCGTTGATGCGGTGCCACCCGAGAGGCGGCTAGGCCAACAACGATGGCATTGTCGCCGGCGAGGACGACGTCGATCATGATAATGTTGATCAGCGCCGCCCAATTTTGCTGCCACCATCCAGTTGTGAGAAAGCTCGCCAGCTCCGACAAAAGTCCCTGCATTCAAAGCTCCCGGCTGTTCACAACATAGAGTATCGCGTGATTGGATGGCTTGGCATGTGGAGCGAGGTTGTCAAATGCAACAACCCGCAACAATGTGCGGGTTGTCGAACGACGTCGTAATTTGGCCTCAGCGCTTGGAGAACTGGAAGCTTCGACGGGCCTTTGCACGGCCGTACTTCTTGCGTTCAACGGTGCGGCTGTCGCGCGTCAGGAAGCCACCTTTCTTGAGAGTTGGCCGCAGATCGGGCTCAAAGTAGGTCAACGCCTTCGAGATACCATGACGTACCGCGCCGGCTTGTCCGGAAAGGCCGCCACCTGCCACGGTCACCATGATGTCGTATTGGGTTGCACGTCCGGCAGCCGCTAGCGGCTGCTTCAGCAGCATCTGCAGTACCGGACGGGCGAAGTAGAGCTGGAAGTCTTTCTTATTGACGATGATCTTGCCGACGCCCGGCTTGATCCAGACGCGGGCGACCGCGTCCTTGCGCTTCCCGGTCGCATAGGCGCGACCCAGTTTGTCCAGCTTCTGCACGTAAACGGGAGCAGATGCGACGACGGCATCAGCAACGGCCGGCTTCAAAGAGGCGAGATCGCCCAGCGTCTTGGGTTCTGTGGCCATGGGTTTCAGGCCCTCACATTCTTGCGGTTGAGCACGCCAATATCGAGAGCCACGGGATTCTGAGCGGCATGCGGATGGGTAGCACCTTTATAGACCTTGAGATTACCCATAAGGCGACGGCCCAGAGGACCCCTGGCGACCATGCGTTCGACGGCCTTTTCCACGACCCGCTCGGGAAAGCGGCCTTCAAGGATCATCCGTGGCGTTCGTTCTTTGATGCCGCCGGGAAAGCCGGTGTAGTGATGGTACACTTTATCTTCATATTTCTTGCCGGTGAATACGACCTTATCGGCATTCACGACGATGATGTTGTCGCCGCAATCGACATGAGGCGTATATTGCGGCTTGTGCTTACCTTTTAGACGTGTGGCGATCAGGGCGGCGAGACGACCAACAACCAATCCGGCGGCGTCGATCACAACCCATTTCTTTTCCACTTCGCCCGATTTGGCGACGTAGGTCTTCATGTCTGATAATCCGTGGTTTGCTTTAAGAAACGTTCCGGTAAACTTCCGATGCTGAGGCAGTGCAATAGTCGAGTTTACAAAACTGTCAACATGATTGATGGTCTTTCAGAAATTTCATTGCAATATCAAAGGCAAACTGTGAACGGTAAAATGATACCGTAGCACAGCTTCACTTGCCGACCTCTGTTATGGCAGGGGGAATCGCGTATGTTCCGGTGCCATGTGCCACCATGTCGACGCGGCCCTCGGTGAAAATTTCCACGTTGGCAACGGCTAGGCGGCGGCCGACTTTGATCAGTCTCGCTTCCGCCACCATGTCAGCGGGATGCGGCCTGCTCAGGAAGTTCATCGTCATGCTGGTGGTCACGGCTTGCAGTGCGTGATGGCCGAGTTGGCCCAACAGCGCCGCATAGATGGTGAAGTCTGCCAACTTGAACATGATGGGCCCTGACACAGTGCCGCCTGGACGGACCATCGACGCGTCCGCTAGCATCCTGACGCGCGCGCGTCCGTTCGCGATCAACTCGATGTTGAGCGCCCCGGAGCCTTCGTGCACTTGCGGAAAATGTTCATTCACCAAATGTGTGACTTGCGCAGCATCGAGGCGCGGCGGCGAGGAGTTAGGCGATTGCATTCTTATTCTCGTCCCAGTTGTCGTTGAAGTGTGACCATAACGATTCTAATCTGCACCAGTCGCGTTGCCAATGATGCAACCGAGCCACCCAGGAGCTTACGCATGAAGACTTTGATGAAGCATATGTTGGGTGCCATCGCAGCAGCGGCGGTATTCGTTGCCAGTGCGGCGACCCCAACCCTCTCTCAAACAACATCCAACGACTTCAAACAGGTGCAGCTGGCCGAAAAGTCGGTCCAAGGCTTTATCGCTGCCCAAAAGGATCTGGCGGCGATGGCGTCCAAGCTGCAGGCTGCAGGCGAGAACCCCGACCCCAAATTGCAGGCCGAATTGGAGGGTGTGGCAACCAAGAATGGCTTCGCCAATTTCGCTGAATTAGACGATGTAGCCGCCAATATATCGATGGTGATGGCCGGCTTGGACCCGCAGTCGGGTGACTATGTCGATCCGATCGAGGCCATAAAGAAAGAGATGGACGAGATCAAGAAAGACGACAAGATCCCCGAGAAGGATAAGAAGCAGATGCTTGAGGAAATGGATCAAGCGCTCAAGACCACGCCGCCTCTGCAGTACAAAGAGAATGTCGTGATTGTGAAGAAATTTCAGAAAGAGATCGAAAAGGCACTTCAGTAATTTGGGCGAACTGGACCTGAAGGCCCTTTAGGGATCTGGCTTCGGATATGCAGGATCGAGCTTCCTCTTCGACGAAGGCTGCGGAGGTGCCACGCCGAGTGCCACCTTTCGAATTCTTGCGATTGGCCCATCCCGAAACCGGGATCGCCGTCATCACCCTCGACCGTCCTGCGGCGCGGAACAGTCTGTCGATCGGCATGCTCGGTGAGCTGCAGACTGCCGTCGCGGAGGTGTCGGGTGACCCGGCTGTTCACGCGGTCGTGCTGACGGCCAACGGTCCGGCGTTTTGTGCCGGTCACGATCTGAAGGAAATGACGGCCGCGAGGAGCGACACAGATCGCGGCCGTGCCTTCTTCAAGCAAACGATGGATGCTTGTTCGGCGACAATGCTGGCGATCCTGAAATCGCCGAAACCGTTTATCGCGGCGGTGCAGGGCGTGGCGACTGCCGCTGGTTGCCAGTTGGTGGCAACGTGTGATCTGGCTGTTGCCGCTGCCACAGCCGAGTTTGCCACTCCCGGTGTGAACATTGGGCTATTCTGCTCGACGCCGATGGTCGCGTTGACGCGGAACATACCTCGCAAGCAAGCGATGGAGATGTTGCTCACCGGCGAGATGCTTTCGGCGCAGGATGCCTTGGCGTACGGCCTTGTCAATCGGGTCGTCGCGCCAGATGGCGTTATCGAAGGAGCGATGGTGATGGCGCGCGCGGTCGCAGCCAAATCGCCATTAACCGTTGCCATCGGCAAGGAGGCTTTCTATCGCCAACTGGAGCTGCCGGTGACGGAGGCCTATACATTTGCATCCAACGTCATGGTCGAGAATATGATGGTGCGCGATGCGGCCGAGGGGATTGGGGCGTTTATTGAAAAACGTCGACCAACTTGGACCGGGACGTGATGCCATGGAGCCTCGCCTCAGTCTGGTCACGCTTGGCGTTGCCGACGTCGCTCTTGCCCGCCGGTTTTATGAGGAACTCGGTTTCAAGGCGTCGTCTGCATCGCAGGAAAGTGTGGCATTCCTGACGGGTGGCAGCGTTGTATTGTCGCTTTACGGTCGTGCTGCCCTGGCCGAGGATGCGCAGGTCGAAAATTCGGCCACCGGATTTGGCGGCATCACACTTGCCCACAATGTTCGCTCCGAGCCTGAGGTCGCTATGGTGCTTGCGCGGGCGGTGGCCGCCGGAGCAGCGTTGGTGAAGCCGGCGCAAAAGGTCGTTTGGGGCGGCACGTCCGGCTATTTCAAAGACCTCGACGGGCATCTGTGGGAAGTCGCCCACAACCCATTTTTCCCAATCGACAGTGACGGTCGCCTACAGCTGCCATAGGCGCTATGGATTGCCGTGACGAAGTCTCGGCAAACAGGACCAAGCATGCTGCGCGAAATTTATGTCAGGCCTGCTGGACTTATGGCGGCCATAGAAGCCCACCCAGCAACCGAGGTTCGCGGTGGGTTCCGGCTCGCCGCAGGTTGGCTCGATTTTACCGCATTGGACATTCTCGAACGGAACGGGGCGTTCGTCGAGCGGCGGCTCGCCGGCCTCGGCGAATTCTTCGAGAAAGATTGGGGGCGGCGTACGCGCAACGCCGCCGACATGTTCGAAAACATCATGAGCCCTCGGGCACGGATCGCCGGTCTGAACCTTGCGACACCGCGCATCATGGGCATTGTCAATGTCACGCCGGACAGTTTCTCGGACGGCGGTAGTCTGAGTTCGTCGGCAGCTGCGATCGCGCACGGAATGCAAGCTGCAAACGATGGCGCCGATATTCTCGACATTGGTGGCGAGTCGACCCGTCCGGGAGCGTTGCCCGTGCCTCTCGAAGAGGAACTGGCTCGCGTTATCCCCGTGATCGAGGGATTGGCGGGCAAGACCCCGGCGCGGATCTCGATCGACACGCGTAAAGCCGAAGTCATGCGGGCCGCCGCCAACGCCGGCGCCGATATCATCAATGATGTTTCCGCGCTGATGCACGACCCTCGGGCACTCGAGGTCGCCGCTGATACAAGCCTACCGGTGATCTTAATGCACGCGCAGGGCGATCCGCGCACGATGCAGGAGAACCCGGCTTACGATCATGTGCTTCTCGATGTGTTCGACTTCCTGGAAGCACGCGTCGAGGCGTGCCGCCACGCTGGCATCTCACCGAACCGGTTGATCATCGATCCCGGCATCGGTTTCGGCAAGACAATGGTGCACAATCTCGAGCTGATGGCAGGTTTGAGTTTGTTTCACGGACTAGGTGTGCCGGTCCTCGTCGGTGCATCTCGAAAACGCTTCATTGGCACGATATCGCGGGTCGAAATTGCCGCGCACAGGGTCAACGGATCCGTTGCTGCCGCGCTGGCGGCCGTCTCGCAAGGCGCCCAGATCGTACGGGTGCACGACGTTCGAGCCACACGCGAGGCGCTCGACGTCTGGATGGCGGCGACCACGGCGACGCTGCCTTCATCGGCAATCGGCGGTTAGAGCCGCACAGTTAACTGGCAGCTGCACGGCGATCTGCGATCCGGCGCGCGGTCCCGGCGATGATAGCAGCACGCAATTCCGGCAGTGCGCTCACGGTTCCGTCGATAGCGACGTGCTGCGCGCGCGCGAGCGCACGTAGATGATCGGCGTTGTCGATGGCCTTGAGCTTGGCATCAAGACCGGCCGCGCCTTGCCTGGTCATCACGACGATCAAGCTGAATGAATGCGGATCGAAAGCTGGCGGTGCTGCATCCGCTTCGTGATCGGGTTCGTCTGCTACATCCGTGGAGGCGCTGGAGCTGCTTGCGTTCTTGCGCACCCGCAGGTGTGTAAGCTCGGCGTCGAACTTATCGGTCAAGCGTTCCGCCGCCTCAGGACTAACTCCGGGATCGGCGCGCAGTGCGTCGCGGAAGTATTTCCGTTTGCCAGCCCCGGACGATGCCTTCGTATGTTTTGCCATGACCTGTTCCGATGAATTCACTCGGCTGCCTGACGCTGGCTCATCAACGGTGTGATCTCATCATAAAGGGCACGAATAGCGGAAGTGCCAGCGCCGTACTTTTCGTCTATCCGCTTTGGCGATTGGTCCCAATCGAAAGCATTTGCGATGCCTTCGTTATGCGGCAATTGGGCGTCCAACATGGGATGGTCAAGGCCGATTTCGTCGATGATGTTGCGATCGCGCGAGTTATCGCGTGTGCCGTTGGCGAGACACACGTAACGCCGGCGGTCCAGTTCGATCTCGCGCAGATCATCGATGTTGCGCTTTTCCTCGATCAGGAGGGCGACGCGATCGACCGCCAATTGCGAAACGTAATCCGGCCGAAAGGGAACGAGCACCAGGTCCGCGGTTTTTAAAGCGGCGAGTGCGGCGAATGACAAACCCGGTGCACAATCCAGAATGACAAGGTCGTAGTTTGGCTCGAACCTGCGCAGTAACCTCAGCAATCGGCCCTTGACACGCGACGCCACGATATCGGGGTCCTTGGCCTGGCGCGCTTCTTTGACGTACAACTCGCCCTGGACGTCCTCTAGCATTAACGAGCCTGGGAGCAGGGAAATGCGCGCTGGTTTACCGTTCGCGTCGCGAACGTCGCCGGTACCGTGAACGAGATAATCGCGAGGTGCGCCGGCCGTTTCGTCGAACATGTCGAAGAAGTAGTCCGAGATCGTGCGGTTGCCCTTTTTTGCAGCGAGCCAGCCTTGGCCGCCGAGCAGTATCAGTGAAGCATTGCACTGCGAATCGAGGTCGAGCACGAGTACGCGTTTGCCGCCCCAAACGGCCGCTGCGTGGGCGAGCCCGACGGCGACCGTTGACTTGCCAACGCCGCCTTTGCGATTAGCAACTGCGAGAAAGAAGGCCATATATTCTCCGTAGGGTTCGAAAAATTGGTACTGTGTCCCCCGACGGGTCACGTATGGGTCGATTCCGCTTCCCGCGCTATGTCCGGTAAAGCACACGGGATTGGCGTAACTGTTGCTAACAGCTGTTGAACAAAGCAGTTCGTTTCGCATTGGGGCGAAATAGGTTAATCAGCAAGTTGAGCACACCACGGCGAGCCGTGACAAAGAACGGGGATGATGCAAATGACGCGCCGCTACTTCGGCACCGACGGCATTCGTGGGCTTGCGAACCGGCATCCGATGACATCGGAGGTGGCGCTCAAAGTCGGCATGGCCGCCGGCCATGTGTTTCGCAATGGCAATCACCGTCACCGGGTCGTCATCGGCAAGGATACGCGGCTGTCGGGCTATATGATCGAGAGCGCGCTGCTCTCCGGTTTTACAGCGGTCGGCTGCGACGTTTTCCTTCTCGGCCCGATGCCGACCCCGGCGGTCGCCATGCTGACCCGCTCGCTGCGCGCCGATCTCGGCGTGATGATCTCTGCATCGCACAACCGTTTTGATGACAACGGCATCAAGCTGTTCGACCCCGACGGTTACAAGTTATCGGACGAGACGGAAGCGCAGATCGAAGCACTGATCGATTCCGAAGCGGTGGCGATGTTGGCGGCGCCCGATAAAATTGGCCGGGCCACGCGCGTCGAAAGCGCCCAAGAACGCTACATTGAGTATGCCAAGCGCACGTTGCCGAAAAACCTGCGTCTCGATGGCCTGCGCATCGTCATCGATTGCGCCAACGGTGCGGGTTACAAAGTCGCCCCCGAAGCGCTTTGGGAACTGGGCGCCGAGGTCATCAAGATCGGTGTCGACCCGAACGGGCGCAACATCAACCACAAATGCGGCTCGACAGCGCCAGAGGCCTTGATCGACAAGGTCAGAGAAGTTCGAGCCGACATCGGTATCGCGCTCGATGGCGATGCCGATCGCGTCGTGCTGATCAACGAAAAGGGCCAGATCGTCGATGGCGATCAGCTGATGGCCGTGATTGCCGAAAGCTGGCTCAAGCGGGAAGATCTCGCCGGCGGCGGTGTTGTGGCGACGGTGATGTCCAACCTGGGGCTGGAACGTTATCTTGAGACGCTTGGTCTGGCGATGGTGCGCACCCCGGTTGGCGATCGTTACGTCGTCGAGCACATGCGTAAGCACGGCTACAACGTGGGAGGCGAGCAGTCCGGACACATCGTGCTATCGGACTTCACGACCACGGGTGACGGTCTGATCTCGGCGCTGCAGATTTTGGCGGTCGTCGTCTCGACTGGCAAGCCCGTCAGTGAAGTTTGCAATCGGTTCACTCCGCTGCCGCAGATCCTGCAAAACGTGAGATATTCCACGGGCAAGCCGCTCGACGATGCGCGCGTCAAGAAAGCGATCGACGCGGGCAAGGAGAAACTCGGCAAGTCCGGGCGGCTGGTCATTCGTCCCTCCGGGACCGAGCAATTGATCCGCGTGATGGCCGAGGGCGACGACGAACGGCTGGTCTCGGGTGTGGTCGGCGATATTGCCGAAGCAGTGCGTTTGGCCGCCGCCTGAAACATTAATAAAATGTTTATTGAAAGCCCTGCCATTTATTTCGGCGGGGTTTTTTCATTGTTCAAGCGTTATGCTTCGAAACGCCTAAACAGCTCCGGCAATTAAGCGTCCCTTAAAACTTCTGACCGATAGTCTCGTATTGAGACAGTTCCGCGTTCAAGTTCGGGTTCCGGCAAGCCGCGCTTCCGGTCAGATAGAGAAAGGGCATCAGATGATCTCGTTGGGCAGGACGTTGCTGCTGGGAGCCGTGCTCGCGATCGGCACCGCCACGGGGGCCGGCGCTGCCGACCTAAGCGGTCCGGGCGGCAGCCTCAAGGACTACGGCTATCAACCGCAAAAGGTGGCGTCGAACCCATCGTTCTACTTGCGCCTCGACGGTGGCTTTGCCCGTCATGATCGGCCCTTCATGGTTGAGAGCGGCGTTGCCGATCTCACCGAAACATCGCTGGACCAGGCTTGGACGCTTGGTGGCGGCGTTGGCTATTACTTTGCAAGGAACGTTCGCGGCGATCTGACCTACGACCATCGCTTCAAGTCGGATGTTTCCGGCTATCGCTACGACGTGGCGCAGTTGGGTCCGGCCGACTGTCATGGCGCTCCGCTCGTCCAATCGTCATGCTACGGCACCCGCGAATTCGGTCTGAAGAGCGATGTGTTCCTCGCCAACATGTACTTCGACTTCGACTGCCGCTGCCACATTACGCCATACCTCGGTGTCGGCCTCGGCTTCGCGCGTCACCAGACCAGCCAAGGTACTGTTACCAATGCCGCTGGTGTTACCGGCGACATCGACAGCAGCTCCTCCACAACCGTTGCGGCGGCCTTGATGGGTGGTTTCTCTTGGCAGATGCGCGAACGCCTGGCTCTCGATGCAGGCTACCGCTTCCTCTACCTCGGCGATGCCGCGACTGGTGCGGTTCGCGATCGGCAGGGCAACGTCACCATCGCGCCAGAAACGACTGTCGAGGGCATCCACGCTCACGAGTTCCGCGTCGGCTTGCGCTACGACATCCGTTGATTGAATTCAGTCCTATTATCTCGAACCAGAGACCGGCTCATTCGGGCCGGTTCTAATCGAAATCTCAAATCTCTCTGAGTTTCTTTGTTTGTGTCGCGTGACGTGTACCGATTTTTCGAACTGCCCGGGCAACCGCGTAACTGGACAAAGAAAGCATTCGAGGCCTGTCGCCAATCATCGGCGCGCCTCCTTCGAGGGATTGATCCACATGAAGCGTAGCATTCTATCTTTATCAGCAGGGCTGATCGGCTTGGCGCTCAACTCGTTGCCGGCTGGGGCTGGTGATTGGAACAATGGTGCCGGCTCGCTGAAAGAGCGCGGTATTGCAGCCGTGCCGGTACCGGCTCCCGCTGCATCATACGACGGTCCAAGCGGATGGTACATTCGCCTGGACGTTGGCCTTGGCCGTGAAAGTAAGCGCGGGGGAAAAGAGAGCGGTCTCGTGTATGGCGCTGGCGATATTCTCGACTCGTCCTCTGCGACCGGGGCAGGTTTCGGCTCGTCGGCCAGTTGGATCCAAGACGACAGCGACCTCAATTTCAGCTATGGCGGCGGTGTCGGCTACCGCTGGACTTCCAACTGGCGCTCTGACGCGACGCTCGAACACCGCACAGCCAGCGATTACAAATTGCGCGGGAGCTATCAATACGCGAACTTGGTTGCAACCCCTCCCGGCCCGCCTGCTTATGCGCCGCCTGGCGCGCCCTCACGCATCGACGGCACGACCTCCGATACCACCACGATGAGGAGCGGCGTGTTGATGGCCAATACCTATTACGACTGGACCAACCGTAGCGCGTTCACCCCTTATATTGGTGCGGGCATCGGCCTTGCTTATCTCGACCTGAGCCGGCAACACACCACCAGCGATACCTCTTGCGACCCGGCCGAGTTTCCCGTGCCTTGCGCAACGAGGACGGCGCATCGGAGTTTTTCTGGCAGCGGCTCAAACGAAAAGCTGCTGTGGGCTGGAGCGCTCACCGCCGGTTTTAGCTATGCTATCACCCCGATTACCTCGTTAGATGTGAATTACCGTGTGCTTTACATTCCAACGTCCTCGGTCAGCGTTGCAATGACAAACGGCCAGGAAAGCCGGTTCTCCTACAACGACATCTTCGAGCACCAGATCCGTGCCGGCCTGCGCTGGGATATCAACTAACCGAAGCGCGTTGCAGCTTGCGGGATTAAGAGGGCGGGCAGTAATGCTCGCCCTACTGCATTCAACCCTCGATTGACATCGGCACACGTACCATTTATCTGCCACCTCGGGCCACCTCTCCCCAACGAGAGGCTGCTATCTGGAAGGGTAGATGTCATGACACTGATGAAACCGGCGAAGCTGCCGGCCAACCCACATTTTTCGTCCGGTCCCTGCGCCAAGCGCCCGGGCTGGTCTCTGCAAGCCCTTGAAGACGCATTTCTCGGCCGGTCGCATCGGGCGAAGGACGGCACGGCGCGGCTCAAGCTCGCAATCGACAAGACCAAGGCAATCCTCGGGCTCCCCGTGGGCTACCGCTGCGCGATCGTGCCTGCCTCCGACACCGGCGCCTACGAAATGGCGATGTGGACGATGCTTGGCGCACGCGGCGTCGAGGCGCTCGCCTGGGAGAGTTTCGGCGCCGGCTGGGTCACCGACATCACCAAGCAGCTCAAACTGAAGGACGCGAAGATCACGACGGCCGAGTATGGCCATCTGCCAGACCTTTCGAAGGTCGATTTCTCAAGCGACGTGCTGTTCACCGCCAACGGCACGACGTCGGGCGTTCGCGTGCCGAACTACGATTGGATCCCCGCTGATCGCGAAGGTCTGACGTTCGCTGACGCGACATCGGCTGTGTTTGCCCAGCGCCTCGACTGGTCCAAGATCGATGTCTGCACCTTCTCCTGGCAGAAGGTGCTCGGAGGGGAAGCAGCGCACGGCATGCTGGTGTTGTCGCCACGCGCCGTGGCCCGGCTCGAATCCTATGCACCGGCATGGCCGCTTCCGAAGATCTTCCGTCTCACCAAGGGCGGCAAGTTGATGAAGGAGGTTTTCGAAGGCGAGACAATCAACACCCCTTCCATGCTGGCACTCGAAGACTATCTCGACGCGCTGAGTTGGGCCGAAAGTGTCGGCGGCCTCAAAGGGCTTATCCAGCGCGCCGACGCCAATGCTCAGGCGATCTTCGAATGGACTGAGCGCACGCCGTGGATTGCAAACCTTGCGGTTGACCCCCTGACGCGCTCCAACACTTCCGTTTGCTTGCGGTTCACCGATCCAGCGGTCACGGCATTGCCGCTCGACGCGCAGGCGGCGTTCGCCAAGCAGATCGCAGGCAGTCTCGATAAGGAAGGTGCTGCCAATGACATCGCCTACTATCGCGATGCTCCGCCGGGCTTGCGCATCTGGTGTGGTTCAACCGTCGAGACAGCTGACGTGAAGGCGCTGCTTCCCTGGATCGAATGGGCCTACATGCGTGCCACCGCGAGCCTCCCCAAAGCTGCCTGAGCCCGCCTTTTCTTTACGCACCGACAGCGCGCGTTTGAGCTATTGCACTTTCGATAGGAGCACTTGATGACCACCACTCCGCGCGTTCTGATTTCCGACGATCTGTCGCCCGCTGCCGTGCAAATCTTTCAGGATCGCGGCGTTGCGGTCGACGTGAAGTCCGGTCTCTCGAAGGACGAACTCCAGGCGATCATCGGTGACTACGACGGCCTGGCGATCAGGTCGGCAACGAAAGTCACCGAGAAATTGCTCGCTAGCGCCGAGCGGCTGAAGGTCGTCGGCCGCGCCGGCATCGGTGTCGACAATGTCGACATCAAAGCGGCGACCGCCAAGGGCATCATCGTCATGAACACGCCCTTTGGCAACTCGATCACCACGGCCGAGCACGCCATTACCCTGATGCTCGCGCTCGCTCGTCAGATCCCAACGGCCGACCGTTCGACGCAGGCCGGTAAATGGGAAAAATCGAAGTTCATGGGTGTCGAGATCACTGCCAAGACACTCGGCATCATCGGCTGCGGCAACATCGGCGCACTCGTCGCCGAGCGCGCGCTCGGTCTCAAAATGAAGGTCATGGCGTTCGATCCGTTCCTCACCGAGGAACGCGCGTTGGCGCTCGGCGTGACAAAGGTCGATTTGGATGAGTTGCTGCGGCGCGCCGATTTCATCACGCTGCACACGCCGCTGACCGACAAGACACGCAACATTCTCGACGCCAAAGCGCTGGCAAAAACCAAAGCCGGGGTGCGCATCGTCAATTGTGCGCGGGGCGGGTTGATCGATGAGGCGGCACTTCTTTCGGCGCTCAATTCGGGTCACGCTGCTGGTGCAGCACTCGATGTATTTCTGGTCGAACCGGCGACGGAAAATCCGCTGTTCGGACACGCAAACGTAATTTGCACGCCGCACCTGGGCGCTGCAACCGTCGAAGCGCAGGAGAATGTCGCGCTACAGGTCGCCGAGCAGATGTCGGACTATTTGCTGACGGGCGCCATTACCAATGCGATCAACTTTCCGTCGATCTCGGCGGAGGATGCACCAAAGCTGCGCCCCTACGTCAAGCTTGCCGAACAGCTCGGCTTGTTCGCCGGGCAGTTGACCGAGAGCGGCATCAAATCCGTTCGTGTCGAATATGCTGGCGAAGTCGCCAAGCTCAACGTCAAGCCGCTTACCGCCGCGGCAATTGCCGGTGTGCTGCGGCCCCTTCTATCCGATGTCAACATGGTTTCTGCCGGCATCATCGCCAAGGAGCGCGGCATGGTGGTCGAGGAAGTCACGCGCGGGCACGATGGCGCCTACGAGAGCTATGTGCGGGTGACGGTCAAGACAGCCGGGCAGGAACGTTCTGTCGCGGGGACCGTGTTCTCGGATGGCAAGCCGCGCATTATCCAAGTCAAGGGCATCGAGATGGAGGCGCAGTTCTATTCGCACATGCTGTACATCACCAATAGCGACAAGCCGGGCTTCATCGGCAAAGTCGGCGCGCTGATGGGTGAGGTCGGCATCAACATCGCGCGTCTCAACTTGGGACGCGACAAGCCCGGTGGGGACGCTATTGCATTGATTGCCATCGATAGCCCGGCGGGCGACGACGTTATCGCCCGCATCAGAAAATTCGAGCATGTCAATCGCGTGCAGCGGTTGGAGTTCTAGCCCGGCTGGCGGCATCGGGAATTGCTTCGCTGCTCGGTTGCCATACTTCGATGGCGATGGTACGAGTTCGACATTGTCCGGTCACATTATAAACTTGGCTTCTCGCCGCTTGATCTGGATAATGGCTATTGCGGCATCATCGGTTCAGGGACGACCGCGGTGGATACGGCAATCGCCAGCCACGACCGGCCAGACGGGGACTCGCGTCAAGCTCAAAAAAAATGGGCGGCGCAACGGAGGAAACGCAGAAATGACCCACGCAATGAAACGGCGGCAGTTCCTGAAACTCGGGGTAGCAGGAGCGGCTGTGACGGGGCTTGGCTTAGGTCCCGCGGCGGCCCAAGCCAAGCTGGTGCTCAAGGCATCGGACGTGCACCCAACCGGCTATCCCACAGTCGCCGCCGTTGAGGCGATGGGCAAGAAACTTGAAGCGGCGACCAACGGCCGGATCTCGATCACGATGTTTCCGTCGATGCAACTCGGCGGCGAGAAGGAAATGATCGAGCAGGCCCAAGTGGGCGCACTGCAGCTTGCCCGCGTCTCCGTCGGCGCACTTGGTCCGGTGGTGGACGATCTCAACGTCTTCAACATGCCGTTCGTCTTCCGCGACGGCAGCCACATGGAAAAGGTTATCGACGGCGAGATCGGCGACGAACTGCTGGCCAAGATCACGGCCAGTGAAAAGACCGGTCTGATCGGCCTGTGCTGGATGAATGCCGGCACTCGCAATGTCTACAACTCGAAGAAGGCGATCAGGAGCCTCGACGACCTCAAGGGCCTGAAGATCCGGATGATGGGCAATCCATTGTTCGTGGACACCATGAACGCGCTTGGTGGCAACGGCATCGCGATGGGCTTCGACCAAGTCTATAACGCCATGCAGACCGGCGTCGTCGACGGTGCCGAGAACAATTTCCCAAGTTTCATCGCACAGAACCACTTCCAAGTCGCCAAATACATCTCGCAAACCGAGCATTTGATCATTCCGGAGATCCTGGTCTTCTCCAAGCGGACGTGGGCTACGCTGTCGAAGGAAGATCAGGCGCTGGTCGGGAAGGCCGGCCGCGAGGCGCAAAAGGAACAGCGTGCGCTCTGGTACAAGGCTGAGGAAGAGTCGCTCGCCAAGATGAAGGCAGCCGGCATCGAGATCATCACGTTCGCCGACAAAAAGGCATTCCAGGATGCGGTCAAGCCGGTCTGGGACAAGTACGGCGCCAAGTATGCCGCTTTGGTCAAGCGTATCCAGGACGTCAAGTAGGCAAACAGCTTCGCCAATGCAGGCTGGCCGGCGTCTTGCCGGCTGGCCTTTGCTGAACCCTGCATCATGAATGTCAAAGGGGCCTAGATGTCCGAGACAGGGGCGGCCGGTGCGTTCCGGCGTGCCATGGACGTGCTTTACTGGGCAGGCGCGGGCGCAGGCTGTATCGCCCTCGTTGTCGTCTCGGCAGTCATTCCGTGGGCGGTCTATACCCGGTATATCTTGAACAGCGCGGCCTCATGGCCGGAACCGATGGCGGTTCTACTGATGGTCGGCATGTCTTTCATCGGCGCCGCCAACTGTTATCGCCAGCGCATTCATATGAACATGACGGTCGGCACTGATCTGTTGCCGCCGCGCCTGCGGGCCGCGGCTTCGCTCATCAGTGAGCTTTTGATGGGCGTCATTGGGCTGCTGATGGCCGTCTGGGGATGGAAGCTTGCGGTTGCGACCTGGAGCAATTCGGTCGACGAATTTCCCTGGCTGTCGGTCGGCGTCACCTATCTGCCGATCGTGTTAAGCGGCGCGATGCTTGTGCTCTACGTGATCGAGCGCCTGACGATCGGGCCGCCACCACAGGACGGCAGCGACGCCCACATCACGGTCGAATAGTTTTCCACTGCAGCGAAGAAGTGCGCCATGGACATCGCGATCCTTCTAATAAGCATGTGCCTTTTCTTTGCTGTCGGCATGCCGATCGCTTACGCACTTGCGTTGTCGGCTCTGGTCGGAGCGTGGTGGATCGATATCCCGATCGAAGCCGTGATGCAGCAGCTGGCGAGCGGCGTCGGTAAGGTATCGATGCTGACCATTCCTTTCTTCGTGCTGGCCGGCGCCATCATGGCCGAGGGAGGCATGGCGCGGCGGCTGGTCGATCTCGCCTCGGTCATCGTCGGCTACACCCGCATGCGGGGCGGTTTATCCCAGGTCAACATTCTCGCGACCACGATCATGAGTGGCATTTCTGGTTCGTCCGTGGCCGACACTTCCGCGATCGGTTCCGTGATGATCCCGCAGATGGCGGCGAAAGGCTATCCGCGAGTCTTCGCAACGAACGTGACGATCAGCTCGTCGCTGCAGGCGATCATCATCCCGCCGAGCCACAACACGGTGATCTACTCGCTGGCAACCGGCGGCACGGTATCGATCGCGAGTTTATTTCTGGCCGGCATCATCCCGGGGCTGTTGCTCGGCTTCTCGATCTCGATGCTGTGCTTGTTCTATGCTTATCGCGATAAACATCCAAAGGAAGATCCGGTGCCGTTGCGGCAGGCGGCGAGGATCATGGGTGATGCGGTGTGGGGCATCATCACGCTGGTGATCGTGCTGGGCGGCATCTTGACTGGCGTGTTCACGCCGATTGAAGCAGGTGCGGTCGCCTGCGTGTGGGCCTTTCTGGTCACTATGTTCATCTACCGCGATTATACCTGGGGCGAGCTGCCGATGCTCGCCTACCGGACACTGCAGACGGTTGCGATGGTGCTGACGCTGGTCGCCACCGCCTCATGCTTCGGCTACGTCGCCGCGCTGATGCAGATGCCGCTGAAGATGACCAACTTCTTCGTAGCGATTTCCAGCAACAAATATGTCCTGCTGATGTGGCTCAACATTATGCTGTTGGTGCTGGGCACCGCGCTCGACCTGGCACCGCTGCTGTTAATATGCACGCCTATCTTGCTGCCGGTGGTCAAACAATTCGGTATTGATCCGGTGCACTTTGGCATCGTGATGCTGCTCAACCTCGGCATTGGCCTGCTGACGCCGCCGGTCGGCACGACGCTCTTCGTCGGCTGCGCCATCGGCAAAGTTTCGGTCAATGATGTCATGCGCGAAATCTGGCCATTCTATTACGTCATGTTCGCGGTGCTGATGCTGGTGACCTACCTTCCGGCGCTATCGCTTTGGCTGCCGAGCGTGTTCGGGTTCTAGGTGGCTATCTGGCAGTCCGGAATGGCGCGTTGATCTTGCGCAGGGCGGCCAGCACGTGTTGCGGTCGCAGAAGCCCAGGCGGCGAGTACGAGCAGGCTGGAAACCATAAGGCACTTCACTTATTCTAAAACGGCAACTAACAAAGGAGTGTGTCATGGCAACCCACACGGGCGAATGCTTCTGCGGCGCTGTTCGGATGGAAGTAACGGGCGAGCCTGAAGGCATGGGCTATTGCCATTGCCGTTCTTGCCGCTCGTGGTCGGGCGGACCTGTCAACGCTTTTTCGCTCTGGAAACCTGAAGCGGTGCGCGTGACGGCCGGTGCTGAGCATGTCGGCATGTTTGCAAAGACGGCCATGAGCGAGCGTAAATTCTGCACGAAGTGCGGCGGGCATCTCATGGCCAATCATGCGCCACTTGGAATGGTCGACGTTTTTGCAGCAACGATTCCGACTTTGAAGTTCGCGCCAGGCGTTCACGTCAACTATGCCGAGACGGTACTTCCGATGCGAGATGGGCTGCCAAAGTTCAAAGATTTCCCCGCGGAGTTCGGCGGCTCAGGCGAGCAAATACCTGAATAGTGACCCGTCTGCCTGCTGATCGTTATCAGGTCCCGATCCGCAATGGGGCGTTGATCTTGCGCAGGGCCGCAAGTACCGACTGCGCCGTGATGCGTCCCGTCTTCGGGTTTTCCGACGGTATGTTTTCGATGGCGACCGTAAAGGTCGCGGCGTCGGACACGACCTCGATCGAGTGACAGTTACGCGTGACGGCTGGGTCGGCCCAGATCTCGATCGTTGTCCGGTCGGGCCCGATGCCGGCGAGCGACAATGCCGCCGCCACGTTGACGTTGGCTGGGAAGCCGAGCGCTGCTTGTCGCGCACTACCGGAGAAAACGAGCTTCGGCGCGGTTAGCCCGTCGACGGAGATATGATTACGCTCGAGGTGCGGGGCGCCGGCTAATCCACCCGGTGGCTTGCGCGTGATCATCCGAACAGAGTGTATCGTGCCTTCGGCTGCTGCTGCGACCGCATCGAGACCCAGTAAAGCGCCACTTGGCACGATGATCTGGCCGCTGTGCGTGCGGGCAAGTTCGATCAGTTCTGGGCGCGACAACAACGCGGCCGCCGACAACACCATCACGCGGCGGCCCGCGGTCAGCATCGGTGTGCAGATGTCTGATAGAATGACGCCCGGCGCGCATTCGACAACGAGATCAACAAGCTTCGGAAAATCGGTCAGCGGTACGACGGTTGCTTCGATGTCACGTGCGGCCAACCACACCCGCGCCCTGTCCTGATCGCGCGCGGCAACAGCGGTAAGCCTCAAGCCGGGCATCCCTTCTACCAAGGCCAAGGCGACGGCTTTGCCGATGGCGCCGAGGCCCGCAATGCCAATTCGTATTTGAGACATCATGCGACCTTTCACTCATGCAGAGCCACTGCTTGATCGCGCCACATCATCGCACTGTTAAATCCGAGTTGACCAGTCGGGTATTTAAAACCATAGTGCGACAGTCAACATTAAGTCCCAGCCGTCCGATCTGACAGGAGCTACCCGCAATGTCGTCCAGAAACATTGGCCGCCGCACTTTTCTGCTGAGCACGACCGGCATGGTCGCGACGCTCGCCTCGCCAACCGTACTGCGCGCGCAGGAAAAGGTAGTCAATCTTTACTCGTCGCGGCACTACGACACTGACGAGCGCCTCTATACGGACTTCACCAAAACGACCGGCATCAAGGTCAATCGCGTCGATGCGCAACCCGATGCACTGATCGAACGGATGAAGGCCGAGGGCGCCAACAGTCCGGCAGATGTCTTCATTTCGGTCGACGCCGGCCGTATCGAGCGCGCGCGCGAGATGGGATTACTGCAGCCGCTGAAATCGGAGGCAATCAAGGTCGCCGTGCCAGCCAATTTGCGCGATCCCGACGACCATTGGTTCGGCTTTTCCTCTCGCGCCCGCGTGATCATGTACAATAAGGACAAGGTCAAGCCTACCGAAATCACGACGTACGAAGATTTGGCCGATCCGAAATGGAAGGGTCGCGTTTTGAACCGCTCGTCCACGAACGTCTACAATCAGTCTCTAACGGGTTCCATACTCGCCGCCTTGGGCGAACCAAAGACCGAGGCCTGGTGCCGCGGGCTCGTCGCCAACTTTGCGCATCCTCCGCGCGGTGGCGACAGAGACCAAATCCGCGAGTGTGCCGCCGGAGTAGCCGATCTTGCCGTGTCGAATACGTACTATCTTGGCAACATCATTCGCAATCCCGAGGGCAAGGATGCTGACGTGGTGACGAAGATTGGCGTCATCTTCCCAAACCAAGCCGATCGCGGCACGCACACCAATATATCCGGAGGCGGCATCGCTGCATCGTCCAAAAACAAGGACAATGCGATCAAGTTCTTGGAATATCTCGTGACGCCCGCAGCCCAAACCTACTTTGCCGAAGGCAACGATGAGTATCCTGTGATCGCCGGTATGCCGGCACCAAAGAGCATAACAACATTCGGCACCTTCAAGCCGGATCAGCTCAATGCCCGGGTTTATGCGCGAAATAATGCCGAAGCGCTGAAAATCATGGACCGCGCAGGGTGGAAATGAGAACTGATCTCGAGCTAGGGCTTATTTCCGGGCAGAAATAGCGAAGGCCGGACAGGGTTATGCTCGAACCACCAACGCCGATCGTTCGTACGCCGCCTGTCGGTCTTCCGGTATGGCGTCGCCGTCGTGAATTGCAAGCCTGGCTAGGTGATAGCCCCGTCTTGATCGCGGGTGCGATCCTTCTATGCGCCGTTGTCGCCCTGCCGATCCTGTCGGTACTGGGCAATATCTTTCGCAGCTCGAATGGCACCATCGCCCATCTTGCTTCGACGATCCTGCCCGAAATCTTGTTCGACACGTTTGGTTTACTGTTTCTTGTTGGTGCTGGCACCGCCGTGGTTGGCACGACCTGTGCGTGGTTCGTCACCATGTACCGTTTTCCGGGGAGCCGGTCGCTGGGCTGGCTCCTCCTATTGCCGATGGCGATGCCGGCTTATATTATAGGTTACGCCTATACAGATTTCCTGAACTACACAGGTCCGCTGCAAACCGGCCTGCGCGCGTTGTTCGGCTGGAGCCGCAGCGACTATTGGTTTCCCGAGATTCGCTCGTTGCCGGGCGTAAGCTTGATGCTAACGCTGGTGCTTTATCCCTACGTGTACTTCCTCGCACGCACTGCGTTTCAAGACCAGTCATCGGCGGCTTTGGACGTCGCGCGTACGCTCGGTCATGGCGGTCGCGATCGTTTCTTCCGGGTCGCATTGCCACTGGCACGGCCGGCAATCGCAGCCGGTCTCGCACTCGCCTTGATGGAAGCGCTCGCCGATTTCGGCACGGTTCAATACTTTGGGATCAACACGTTCACGACTGCGATCTATCGCACCTGGTTTGGTATGGGAGACCGGGTGGCAGCGGGGCAACTCGCCAGCGCCTTGCTGCTGTTCGTGGCAGCGCTGGTGATTGTCGAACAATGGGCGAGACGCCAAAGCCGCTTTCATCGGGGCGGAGCTAAGGATCATCTCGTGATCCCGGCTGAGCTGACAGGGTGGAGAGCGTGGTGCGCATTCCTGTTGTGTGCGCTGCCGGTCGCACTGGGATTTGTGCTGCCGGTTCTGATCCTGCTTGGATTGCACTTGGAGGGCGGTGATGATGTTTTCGGCAGCCGGTTCATCCGGCTTAGCTCGACGACATTTGGGCTGGCCACTATTGCGGCACTCCTAGTAACCGCCGCCGGTCTTTTTGTCGCCTATGCAGCGCGGCTGGCGAAGTCAAATGGCACGCGTGTGTTGTTACGCCTCGCAACCTTTGGATATGCACTACCCGGTACAGTGATCGCCGTCGGCGTGCTGGTGCCGCTGGGCGCATTCGACAATGCACTCGACAGCACGATGCAACGCACGTTCGGCGTATCGACGGGCCTTGTGTTCAGCGGCACGATCGCAGCGCTTCTGTTCGCCTATCTCGTCCGCTTTTTGGCGATCGCCTCGGGCGCGCTGGACGCGGGGCTTGGCCGCATTCCAACGAACATGGATCAGGCCGCCCGCACGCTCGGCTGTACAACGGGGCAAGTGATGCGGCGCGTGCATTTTCCCCTGCTCGGCCGATCGGTTTTCACCGCAGCGCTGCTGGTTTTCGTCGATGTATTGAAAGAGCTGCCGGCGACACTCATCATTCGCCCCTTCAACTTCGATACGTTGGCAATTCGCGTTTATCAATTGGCGTCGGACGAACGCTTGCCGCAAGCCGCGACCGGTGCCCTGGTGATCGTCGCGATTGGATTGGTATCGGTCGGCCTTTTGACGGGCCTGGCTGGCCGGTTCATCCAAAGGCCGGTGATTTCGCCTTAATTTTCATCGTTCCGCACTTCATCTGGCACCGTCGCGCGGCCTGCTCTATAAGCTGTCCGGTATGAAGCCTTTCGGCCCTGCGGCCGGCGGCGTTTGGAGATGATATCATGGTTGCGACCTGGACCCCCGATACCTGGCGATCAAAGCCGATCCAGCAGGTGCCAGAGTACCCGAGCGCCACCGTGCTTGCCGACGTCGAAGCAAAGCTTGCAACCTTTCCGCCGCTCGTTTTTGCGGGCGAGGCCCGTCAGCTGAAGCGCTCGCTCGCCGATGTCGCCGCTGGCAATGGTTTTCTGCTCCAGGGTGGCGACTGCGCCGAAAGCTTCCTGGAGCACCGCGCCGACAACATCCGCGACTTCTTTCGCGTGTTCCTGCAGATGGCCGTGGTACTCACCTATGCCGGCGGCTCACCGGTGGTAAAGGTTGGCCGGCTCGCAGGACAATTTGCCAAGCCGCGGTCATCGCCGACCGAAAAGAAGGGCGCGATCGAGCTGCCGAGCTATCGCGGCGATATCATCAATGGCCCCGAGTTCACGGCGGAATCGCGCACGCCAGACCCGCAACGGCAGATTGAGGCCTATCGGCAGTCAGCCGCAACCCTCAACCTGATCCGTGCATTCGCGATGGGTGGTTACGCCGACCTGGAGCGCGTGCACCAGTGGAACCTGGGCTTCGTCAAGGACAGCCCGGCCGGCCATCGCTATCAGGAGTTGGCCAGCCGCATTACCGAGACGATGGGCTTCATGCGGGCGTGCGGGATCACGTCCGAAAATACACCGCAACTGCGCACGACGACTTTCTATACCAGCCACGAAGCGCTGCTGCTCGGGTTTGAGCAGGCATTGACGCGGCTCGATTCGACCTCGGGCGACTGGTATGCGACGTCCGGCCATATGATCTGGGTCGGCGATCGAACCCGCCAGGCCGATCATGCGCACATCGAGTTCTGTCGTGGCGTGAAAAATCCGATCGGGCTCAAGTGCGGACCAACACTGGAGCCCGATGGACTTTTGCGTTTGATCGATATTCTCAATCCCAGGAACGAGCCGGGCCGGCTCACGCTGATCTGCCGCTTCGGCGCAGATAAGGTCATGCAACAACTGCCGAAGCTGATCCGCGCAGTGACCAAAGCCGGGCGGTCAGTGGTTTGGAGCTGCGATCCAATGCACGGCAATACGATCACTGCCGGGTCCGGATACAAGACGCGGCCTTTCGATCGGATTCTGTCGGAAGTCGAGACGTTCTTTGCCGTGCATCGCGCCGAGGGCACGCACGCCGGCGGCATTCACATCGAGATGACGGGTCAGAACGTGACCGAGTGCACCGGCGGCGCAGGTGCGATTTCAGATGCCAACTTGTCGGATCGGTACCACACGCACTGCGATCCGCGGCTCAATGCCGATCAATCGCTTGAACTGGCTTTCCTGATTTCGGAGCGCCTGAAACTGGAACGGTCCGGCGCAATACCGGCTGAGGCGCTTGCGGGGTAGACGCGATAATTCACGATTTGATCGATCATACCAAGAGGAACGGGGAGCCTACCATGACATCGTTACGCGCCGCTTGCACCGGCTTAGCATTGCTGACATCAACAGCGGCATCGGCACAGACGATTTCCGCTGCGCCGGCTGCGAGTGCGGCGAAACCAACAACCGTCTCCGCATCGGCCGCACCGGGGAAAACGGCGGTGCTCCCTGCGAATTGTATGCGGCTGCCGTTATCGGATGTTGCCTTCGGCACCGAGAACGCAACGGCTACCGCACGCGTCAAGCAGCAGGAATATGCCGAGGCCGAGGCAAAAAAACGCAAGTGGGTACTCAGCAAGCCGATGGTCAAGAGCAATGAGACCGTCAGCTGTACCGTTTACCTCGATCTTGGACCGCTCGGTACCGAATATCGTTGCCTGGTGACCACGACGTTCTGTCAGAAATGACCACTCATTGGGTCTTCGGCGCCGTTGCGTTCTTGCCCCACAGGGCTTCAAGCCGGGCATCGCGGCCACAACCGGCACGATAGCTCTTATAATGAGCGACGCTCTTCTTGTAGAATTTCTGGTGGTAGTCCTCAGCCTTAGTAAACGTGCTCGCGTCCGTCACCGGCACGGCGACCGGCCAGGGCAACTGCTTTGATCCATCCAGCTTCGCTTTGCTGGCCTCGGCCTGTTTGCGTTGCTCTTCGTTGTGCACGAAAATCTCCGGACGGTAAACATCGCCGCGATCGCAGAACTGCCCGGCTTTATCCACGGGGTCGATGTTTACCCAGAACGTATCCAGCAGCCTATTGTACGGCACCTTTGCCGGGTCGTACGTGATCTGGACAACCTCGGCGTGGCCCGTGCCGCCGCGGCTTACTTGCTCGTAGGTCGGGTTCTTCGTCTTGCCGCCCATATAGCCGGAATAGGCCGAAAACACGCCGTCAATCTTGTCGAATGGCTCTTCCATGCACCAGAAGCAACCACCGGCAAAGGTTGCAATCGCAAGCCCGGACGATGGAGCGGCAGGAGGCGTCTGCGCGATCGCCGGTTGGCCAAACAGAAGTGCCGCGCAAACTGCCAATAGCCGAAACAGATTAGGTCGCATGGATGTCCTCGATGACGGTCGACCGAGCCTAGCTCGATGCCTTGGGAATAAACTTCAATGCAACGCCGTTGATGCAATGCCTCTCGCCAGTCGGCTTCGGTCCATCGGTGAAGATGTGCCCTTGATGCCCACCGCACCGGCGGCAATGCACTTCCGTGCGGGTCATGAAGAAGCTGCTGTCGGTCGTCGTGCCGACTGCATTGTCCACTGCCTTCCAAAAACTCGGCCAGCCGGTGCCGCTGTCGAACTTTGTCTCCGATGAATAGAGAGGCAGATCGCAACCGCCGCAGTGATACATTCCCGCGGCATAATTCTTGTCCAGTGGGCTAGATCCGGCTCGCTCCGTGCCATGCTCTCGCAGCACGTAGAACTGCTCCTTGGTCAGGATCTTTTTCCACTCCTCGGGTGTCTTAGTGACCTCGAACGTGATCTTGGGACCGGCGGCGTTCGCCTTGTCGTTCCGGGGAATAAGGGACGCTGCAATCGCGGCAATACCGAACGTGCCGGCGGTGCGACGGGTCATCATAGCCAACTCCTCCAAGGACTCGATAGATAAAATGCCTCGGAATGGAATATGTGGCGGCCGGGCGTTGGCGTCCAGTCACGCCTCATCAAAGGTACGTCATTGAACAGCGGCAAGCGTCACGCAATGAACTCGACGCGCCGGTCGACGGTAATGCCTTCCGCATCGATGTGGCAGCGGTAGGCGATGGCCTCTACGCCCGCCGCTTTGGCGCTATCGAACGCAGCGGCATAGAAGGGATCGATATCGCGGGCAAGCGAGAAGGAGATCGGGCTGTTCATTTGGATGAGATACAACATGACCGCTCGATGGCCGGCAGCCACCATATCGGACATTTCCGCGAGGTGCTTTGCCCCGCGCTCCGTGACACAGTCGGGAAACTCGGCGCGGCCGAACTCGCGCATCATGTGCACGTTCTTGATTTCCACGTAACAGGGCGGCTTTTTTGCATCCGTGAGTAGAATGTCGATCCGGCTGTTGCGGCCATATTTGACCTCCCGTTTCAACTGTCCGTAACCACCGAGTTCTTCGATCCGATCGGCCATGATCGCCTCAGTGACGAGCTTGTTGGGATGATTGGTATTGATACCTACGAGTTCGCTCGTGTCACCGAAACGCGCTTCGACGATTTCCCACGTATGCTTGTATTTCCGGGTCGCACTATCGCTGATCGATAGCCAGACGAACGAGCCTGGTTCGAGCAAACCCATCATCGAGCCGGTGTTGGGACAAGTGGTCGTTATCATATCGCCGTTGTCCAAGATGACGTCAGCCAAGAAGCGCTTGTAACGCTTGACAAGGCGGCCGCGCAGCAGCGGTGAGATAAATTTCATGGCGAGCGGTCTTTATGGACGACGTTGGACCTTACAATGTGTGCATCGAAAGCAGGTGTGCCGCCTTGGTAGTGGATTTTGATGTCCAAGTAGAGGATCGTGCCGAGAAGAAAACATCGAAGGCATTATCCATGACCGAGACGACACAGAGCGATATCGTAACCGCCGCACTTTTGGTGATCGGCGATGAGATCTTATCGGGGCGCACCAAGGACAAGAACATCGGCTATATCGCCGAGCACTGCACGCGGATCGGCATACAATTGAAGGAAGTTCGTGTCGTCGCGGACGAGGAGCCCGAGGTGGTGCTGGCAGTCAACCAGCTGCGCGCCCGCTACACGTACGTTTTCACCACCGGTGGCATCGGGCCCACGCACGATGATATCACCGCTGACTGTATGGCCAAGGCGTTTGGCGTCGGCATCGACGTCGACCCCAGAGCGCTCGCACTGTTGATGCCCTACTATGTAAAACGTGGGCTCGAACTCACACCGGGCCGGCTGCGCATGGCGCGCATTCCGCAGGGTGCCGATCTGATAGAGAACTCCATCTCAATCGCACCCGGCTTTATGATCGGCAACGTCATCACGATGGCGGGGGTGCCCAACATTATGCAAGTAATGCTCGACGCTGTGACAACTCGTCTCAAGACGGGGAAGAAAATGCTGACGGCCGCGATCGATCTTGGGTTTCCCGAAGGTGCAATCGCCGAGATGTTCGGCGCGCATCAGAAAGAATTCCCGGATGTGCCGAT
Source organism: Hyphomicrobiaceae bacterium (assembly GCA_031374115.1). Lineage (GTDB taxonomy): Bacteria > Pseudomonadota > Alphaproteobacteria > Rhizobiales > Hyphomicrobiaceae > JAKFWF01. The sequence continues at coordinate 67,983 of JANMNO010000087.1, forward strand.
GGGCAGCTACCCAACCCTGCGTGATAATAAACCGTGCACGCAGCTGGTCTTACGGTCGACCGACGCGGAGCAACTCATCGCCGCAGAGGCAAGTTTGCGCCAAAAGCTCGCGGCAATGAAGCTGCTTTGAGCAATTATGTCTCGAATTGGGTGGAAAGTGAGCGTGTCGGAGTGGCTGCTCACACCGCCGGGTCGCGTTAACCAAGCTTGCGAGAATTGGGTTACGATAACGGATGAAAAAGGGTTCACGTCTCATTCGGCAATGGGCGGTTGCCACCGCAACTAGAGCGGATGACGGGAATTCGAGGGACCTTTTTCATGAAGCATCATCTGTGGCCGGCGATCGGCCCGATACTCCTCTCGTCGGCCTTGCTCTTCTCGACAGCCTCCATCGCAGTCGTCGCCGGAACGATGTCGGTGGAAGCCAAGATCCTGGGAGGTACCCACTGTTATTTCGGCATCTGTCATCGGGTAAAGACGCTGGCGGAGACCGAGAAGCTCATCGGCGTCAAGACAACCGTCAAAGCCTCGTTCTATGACGACTGCAAAGTTGATCGCTTCAACCCGTGCACGTTGACCTCGTCGGGTGAAGTCTTCAAACCCGACCGTCCGGACAACGCCGCCAGTCCGATCTATCCCGACGGCACCAAACTGATGATCTGGAACCCGAAGACGAAGGTGGCGGCAGTGGTTCGTGTGAACAGCGCCGGACCATACCACAGCAACCGCACTCTTGACGTATCGCGCGCAACGGCGGATCGCCTCGGTTTCAAAAAGTCGGGCGTAGCGACACTGCACGTGCAAGTCATCGAGGCCCCGACGCCGGCAGAAGCACGGTACAAGAAACGCCGGACGTATGCGGCCGTGCCAGGTCCGATCGGCAAGTTCACGAGTTTCGAAATGGCGATGGCTGACTTGAGCCGTGTCATGCCGGCACTCGATACGTCACGGATGATTGCTGAGGCGCCCGCCCTCACACCCGTACTGGCAGCTGCAAGGCAGTTGAATAATGCAAAAGCAGCAAAGACGGCCGGGCATAATGCAACGATTGCCGCGATTGCATCGGTCGGCGGCGGCCCGGGTCTCACGACGGCATTTTCGGCCAGCGCAATCTTGATGAATTCGGTTCCGCAAAGCCTGCTGCCACTCGGGGTTTTGATGGATGTCAAGCTACGCACCGTAAGTGGCCACAGCAAGCCGGTGGTGATCCAAAGTTCCCGTAAGGCGGTGCGAATGGCATCCCGCCGAATCTAGCCTTAAGCCCGCCGGCACACCATGATGCCGGAGCCATGGCGTGTCCGCCATAGTTGCAACGATGGCTGGGCGAACCCGGCGGGATGTATCCAGGCAGAAAGAGCCGTCACGTGTTGCCATTCGCTCGCCGCAAATGGCCACTGGACCGATCACAATTTGATTCTTTCATGCCGACATCTACTTTCGAAAAAAAATCTAACTCATTGTTATTTATGTAACAATTAAACTTTGGGCGGCGGTTCCTTGAATCAGCTCCTCGGTCTACGTCGGCATGTGGCGACACCGCCACATGACTTATCGACCACACATCCCCGTGTAAATCTTCATGGCTCCTTAAGCGTTGTGGAACAAGGATCGCGAACCGGTTACGGAAGAGTTGAAGAGTGCTCCGCTTAGTGCACGGATGAGGCCTCAGGGGTCGTTTAATGGTACGTTTAAGACTATTGGGAATTGTCGCTGCTGCTGCGTTCGTCAGCAGCGCGGCAATGGCGTTTCAGGAGCAGGAGTCGGCGTCACCCCGGCAGAAGCAGGAAGCAGCTCCTGCAACATCTCCGCTCGCGCCGGACGCCGCGCCGTCATCGAAAGGCACACCGGTTCGCGTTCCCGGCTTGGGGACGCTCGGCGTGATCCCGAAGATGGATTTCGGCTTGGAACTACTTTATGGCGCTGCTGAGCAGCCGGCGAAAAGACCCGATGCAAGCAAGTCGGATTCCGATGATGTGCTCGTTGGCGGGCGGATCAAGCATAAGTTCTGATTGTGTGATCTCGCGCAATGGGATCAAATATCATCGACGGAGGGGTCTGAGAGATGTTGGGGGGCGCTAAGCGCTCCCCATTATTGTTTGGATTGGGCATTGAGGATGGGCTAGCAGAACATGCAGGCCACAACCGACAGGAATATCTAGCACCGGTATGAAGCCAACTCTCCATCCGCCGGCCTATCGTATAGCTGCTGCTGCAGTGCACGTTTTCACGGGGCTCGGGGCGCTTTGTGGTTTCTACGCGACGCTGGCCGTGTTCGATCAACGCTGGGAAGCGATGTTTGCTTGGCTAGGCCTGGCCTTCTTGATCGATGGAATTGACGGCACGTTCGCCCGCATGGTCGATGTCGAGCGTCGCCTTCCGATGGTGAGCGGCGAGCGGCTCGATCTGGTTGTCGATTACGTGACCTATGTGTTCGTACCAGCGTTGGCCTTGATTCAAAAAGGCTATCTTGTCGGCCCCATTGGCCACCTGTTGGCCGCGGGGATACTGCTGTCCTCACTCTATCATTTCGTCGATATCGGCAATAAATCGGATGACCATTGCTTTGTCGGTTTTCCAGCCATCTGGAACATCGTGGCGTTCCTAATTTTTGCGTTCGACCTCACCCAGCTGCAAGTTGCTATCGTGGTCATCGTCTGCACTGTTTTGACATTCGTGCGTTGGCGCTGGGTGCACCCGATGCGCGTTCAGTCAATGTGGCCGATCACGCTCAGTTTGACGGCCCTATGGTTGATTGCGGCGCTTTGGACGATCATGCAGGGCCTACCTGCGGCGGGTTGGGCCTCAACGGTATTTGCGATTGCGATGGTCTGGGGCGTCGGTTTGTCGTTGGCTTGGCGCGAACCGCCGGGGGAGTGATGCAACGGATCGTCGAATTGGCGGCGCTGTGCATCCTTGCGGTACTATTGACGGCTTGGCCGTTAGGCGCCGAACCGGTGGTCGCCGAGTACCTTGGGCTCGAAGTCAACGGCAATTTGGAAGTAGCGCCTAGCAAGTCCCTGCGATCCGACGGTGTCGTACTGATCGTTCACGGCTCGCTCGCCCATCATCGTATGGAGATGATTGCCGCTCTGCAGGACAACTTGAAGAAACAGGGCGTCAACTCGCTTGGAATTACGCTCAGCCTTGGTCTCAATCGCCGCCAGGGAATGTTCGATTGCAAACTGGAGCATGATCACCGTCATGGTGATGCTGCCGACGAGATCGTCGCCTGGGTGGAATGGCTGCAATCGAAGGGGGCATCGCGGATTACGGTGCTGGGACATTCGCGCGGTGGCAGCCAGGCAGCCCTTGCCTTGGTCGAGCGCGGCGACGTGGGGGTAAGCCGTTTGGCTCTCGCGGCACCGTTGTTGCAGTCCGAGGCGGAGTTGGCAGCCCGGTTTCAGGAGCAGCACGGGCAGCCATTGGCACCATTGCTCGCGCAGGCACGCAAGCTCGTCGAGGATGGCGACGGGGATACACTGCTCGATGTACCCGGGTTTCTGTACTGCCGGCCGGCGAGAGTTACAGCTGCGGCCTTCCACGACTACTATGAACCCGACCCGCAGCACAGTGTCCTGCGGTTGTTGGACCAAATCAGCACTCCGGCGCTGTTGATCATGGCAGGCGACGACAAGGTCGTACCCGGCCTGGCGGCGTCAGTGGCGGAGGCGCAGAGCCAGAACCGCCTAGGCGCTCGGTTAAGTATTGAAACAATCGATGGCGCGGATCATTTCTTTCGCGATGTGTTCGGTGACGAACTCGCCGATCGTGTGGTCGCCTTTCTGGCCAAGCCATGAAGTTTTTGGCTTCCCGGCCGGACTGGGCTAGGTAGATTACAAGTAGTCGCTGCGGGAGATCGATCGCTATGACGGCGCTAAAGGGCAAGACCCTATTCATTACCGGTGCAAGCCGTGGCATCGGCTTGGCTATTGCGCTGAGGGCGGCGCGCGACGGCGCCAATGTCGCGATTGCGGCAAAGACCGCCGAGCCGAACCCGAGGCTTCCCGGAACGATACACACGGCTGCAGCCGAGATCGAAGCGGCTGGCGGCAACGCGTTGCCGATTATGTGCGATATCCGTTTCGAAGATCAGGTGCGGGAGGCTGCCGCGCAGACGGCTGCGAAGTTTGGTGGTATCGATATCTGCGTCAATAATGCCAGTGCGATCTCGCTCACACCTACTGAAAAGACCGATCCAAAGCGCTTCGACCTGATGTTCGGGATCAATACGCGCGGAACGTTCGTCACCACCCAGGCTTGCCTTCCGTACCTGCAAAAATCCGAGAACCCGCATGTATTGATGCTGTCGCCGCCACTCGATATGAACCCAAAGTGGTTCCAGCATCACGTGGCCTATTCGATCGCGAAGTATGGCATGAGCCTTTGCGTGCTCGGTATGGCTGCCGAATTCAAAAAAGACGGGATTGCGGTCAACGCCTTATGGCCGCGAACCACGATTGCGACGGCTGCCGTGAACAACCTCCTCGGCGGCGATAAGTTGATGCGCATGAGCCGCACGCCGGCTATCCTTGCCGATGCCGCGCACCTTGTGTTCTGCCAACCGTCTCGGGATTTCACCGGTAGGTTCTTGATCGACGATAACTTCCTTCACGACGTTGGCGGTGTCACCGATTTCGAAAACTATCGCGCCGACAAATCAATGCCGCTGGCGTTGGACTTTTTCGTTCCCGAAGCCAACGTTCCCCCGCCCGGTGTAAAGGTCGTGCCTTTGCCGATGGGCGCTTGATCGCGCTATATCTCGACTATCTTGTTGTCTGCGAAGTAAGAGCCATGAGCACTCTCCTCGTCACCCATCCAAGCTTTGTCTTGCACGACACCGGCGAAGGCCACCCTGAGCGGCCCGACCGCATGCGTGCAATTGACAAAGTGTTGGCGCAGGGGCTCTTCCAAGAGCTCGTTCGCATGGATGCGCCTTTGCGTCCGGACGTGGAGGACGCGATCGCGCTTGCCCATCCTGTTGGCTATGTGGCGGCGATCAAGGCTGCCCGGCCGTCTCAGGGTGAACAAGCGGTACGGCTCGATCCGGACACCGTGCTGTCATCGGGCAGTTGGGAGCCGGCGTTGCGTGCGGTTGGCGCCGGCTTGCTGGCGGTCGACCAGGTGATGTCGGGCACTGCAAAGAACGCGTTCTGCCAAGTTCGCCCGTGCGGACATCATGCCGAAACCGCCAAGGCGATGGGATTTTGCCTGTTCAACAGCGTTGCCATTGCAGCCCGCTACGCCCGGCAAAAGTATGGCGCGGAGCGTGTCGCCATCGTCGATTGGGACGTGCATCACGGGAACGGGACGCAAGATATCTTTTGGTCGGACAAGTCGGTCCTCTTCGCGTCCACGCATCAGATGCCGCTTTACCCCGGTACCGGTGCGTTGGGCGAAACCGGCGACGGTAACATCTGGAATGCACCCCTGCGACCCAATGATGGAGGCGAGCAGTTTCGCGCGGCGATGGAGCAGCGGATATTGCCAGCGCTGCGTAATTTCGGACCGGATCTGATCCTCATCTCAGCCGGGTTCGACGCACACGTTGCCGACCCATTGGCTAATCTTCGTCTTGTCGAAGAGGATTTTTCCTGGGCAACCGAACAGCTTCTAGAGATCGCCGGACGACATGCGAATGGGCGCATCGTTTCGATGCTGGAAGGTGGCTATGACCTGACCGCATTGGCTCAATCGGTCGCGGTTCACGTCAAACGCCTGATGGATGCCTGAAGCGTCGCTGGCAAGGATTGAGGTCATCTTCATGAGCAACAGCAAGAACGCGGCCAAGTTCGCGGACATAAAGGATATGCCTTTCGAAAAAGCATTGAAGGAATTGGAGACGATCGTCGGTCGCCTGGAACGCGGCGACGTCGAACTTGAGGAAAGTATCACGATCTATGAGCGTGGCGAGGCGCTCAAGGAGCATTGCGACCGGATGCTGAAGGCTGCCGAGGCGAAGGTCGAGCGCTTAACGTTCGGTCAGGACGGTCAACCCAAGGGTGTCGAGCCCCTCGATCCGGAAGCATGACCGGCCGCCGGTGCGTCTGCGTCACTGTTGCCATCGGATAGCGCCAATCCAATCGGTTGGTGCTGGCGTTGACAGAACCGGGACATACACTGCCTGAGGACAAGATCCGCGGAGGCTTGTTGCCGTGACTTCGCTATCCAAGACGCCTTTGCTCGATCACGTGAAGACGCCCGAAGACTTGCGCCGGCTGCCCAAAAAAGAGCTGTTGCAGCTCGCGGCCGAACTCCGACAGGAGACGATCGAAGCCGTGTCGGTAACCGGTGGCCATTTGGGAGCAGGTCTCGGGGTAATCGAACTCACGGTGGCGCTGCATTACACGTTTGACACACCGACCGATCGCCTGATCTGGGATGTAGGCCACCAAGCCTACCCACACAAAATTCTGACCGGCCGCCGCGATCGTATCCGCACCCTGCGCCAAGCAGGAGGCCTATCCGGCTTCACCAAACGCATGGAGAGCACCTATGATCCGTTTGGCGCGGCGCATTCGTCGACGTCGATTTCGGCTGGACTGGGAATGGCGGTTGCCCGCGATTTATCGGGCGCCGGCAACAACGTCGTAGCCGTGATCGGCGATGGCGCCATGAGCGCTGGCATGGCGTATGAGGCGATGAATAACGCTGGCGCCCGCAATGAACGGCTGATCGTCATTCTCAACGACAACGATATGTCGATCGCGCCGCCAACCGGTGCGTTGTCGCATTATCTCGCGCGCACCACATCGAGCGCCACCTATTTATATATGCGCGACATCGCCAAGCAGCTGGCTAGGCGTTTGCCGAAGAGTTGGGAACGGCGGGCAGCTCGCATTGAGGAATATACCCGCGTCCTGTGGCAGGGCGGCGCCTGGTTCGAGGAATTGGGCTTCTATTATGTCGGGCCTATCGATGGCCATGACCTCGATCAGTTGCTACCCGTTTTGCGTAACGTGCGCGACGCCAAGGAAGGTCCAATCTTGGTCCACGTGGTGACCAAGAAAGGCAAAGGCTATGCACCGGCCGAAAGTTCGAGCGACAAATATCACGGCGTCAACAAATTCAACGTCATCACCGGCGACCAGGTCAAGCCAAAGCCTAACGCGCCATCCTATACCCGCGTTTTCGCAGACAGCTTGATTGCCGAGGCACGTCGCGACGAGAAGATTGTTGCGGTGACGGCGGCGATGCCATCCGGCACCGGCCTAGATGTCTTCGGCAAAGAGTTCCCACACCGCACCTTCGATGTGGGCATCGCGGAACAGCACGCGGTGACTTTCGCCGCCGGGTTGGCAACGGAAGGCTACAAGCCGTTTTGCGCCATCTATTCTACGTTCCTGCAGCGCGGGTACGATCAGATCGTGCACGATGTGGCAATCCAAAACCTACCGGTTCGCTTTGCCATCGATCGTGCCGGACTGGTCGGAGCCGACGGGCCGACGCACGCCGGATCGTTCGATCTTGCCTATCTCGGATGCCTGCCGAATTTCGTCCTGATGGCGGCGGCCGACGAAGCAGAACTTGTCCACATGGTTGCGACCGCTGCGGCACTCGATGATCGGCCTTGCGCGTTTCGCTATCCGCGCGGTGAGGGCAACGGCGTGGAGATGCCAGCCGCTGGCGTTCCCCTCGAAATCGGTCGCGGGCGGATCCTGCGCGAGGGCTCGATGGTCGCCATCTTGTCGCTGGGGACGCGCCTTGCCGATGCATTGAGGGCAGCCGATCAACTCGCTGCGATGGGATTATCGACCACGGTCGTCGATGCGCGCTTCGCCAAACCTCTCGACACCAAATTGATTGATCGTCTTGCACGCGAGCACGAGGTGTTGATCACAGTCGAAGAAGGGTCCATCGGGGGCTTTGGAGCATTTGTGCTGCACCATCTGGCCGATACAGGGTTGCTGGATGGTGGGCTGAAAGTCCGCACCATGACGCTTCCGGACACGTTCATCGATCACGACAAGCCGGAGAAGATGTATGCCGATGCGGGTCTCGACGCAGCGGGCATTGTGGCAAAAGCGTTGGCAGCTCTGAGGCGCAATGAGCTTCTGCTTCCATCCACCCACCGGGCTTGATCTCGACGCAAGCCGCGGTTGGGAAACTCAGCTTTTTGATCGTCAGAACATCCTACGTTCACGCAGCGTTCTGAGCTCGTCAGTTTAACTGCCGGGTGACATGACTTCCGCCGCGAAACAACGCGGCGGAGGACGCATTTTTATGGTAAGCCTCACCGAACGTTAGGTCGCACTGCGCAACTCGGTGCTTTCACCTTATGCTTGCGTGCGGGACTAACCTGCGAGGCACACCTCATGGAATTCGATGCACTCTTGCTGGCACGTTTCCAGTTCGCATTTACGATTACGTTTCATTTCGTTTTCCCTGCCTTTTCGATCGGCTTGGCGAGCTACCTTGCCGTGTTGGAAGGCTTGTGGCTGCGCTCGGGGCGCAGCGTCTACATCGAGCTGTTCAACTACTGGAAAAAAATCTTTGCGCTGACCTTCGGCATGGGCGTCGTATCGGGCATCGTGATGAGCTACCAGTTCGGGACGAATTGGAGCGTGTTTTCCGATAAGACCGGTCCGGTGCTCGGCCCATTGATGGGCTACGAAGTGCTGTCGGCCTTTTTCCTCGAGGCCGGATTCCTAGGGGTGATGCTGTTCGGCATGAACCGGGTCGGTCGCGGATTGCACTTCTTCGCCACGTTGATGGTCGCCGCCGGCACGCTCTTTTCCACCTTCTGGATCATCTCGGTCAACAGCTGGATGCACACGCCCACGGGCTACGCGATGAACGAGGCGGGACAGTTCATCACCAAGGATTGGTGGGCGGTCGTTTTCAATCCCTCGTTCCCGTATCGCCTCGTGCACGTCGTGCTGGCAGCCTACCTCACGACGGCGTTCGTGGTCGGCGCCGTCGGCGCATATCATCTGCTCGGCGAGAAAAGTAACGAGCGTGCCCGTGTGATGTTCTCGATGGCGATGTGGATGGCAGCCCTGGTCTCGCCGCTGCAGATCGTGGCGGGGGATGTACATGGCCTCAACACGCTGCAGCATCAGCCGGCTAAGGTCGCCGCCATGGAAGGGCACTTCGAGACGCAAAAGGGTGCGCCGCTGATCCTGTTCGGCTGGCCGGATATGGCGGCCGAAGCGACGCGCTATGCCATTGAGATCCCGAAACTCGGTAGTTTTATCCTGACGCACGACTGGAACAGCGAAATCAAAGGGCTGAAAGCTTGGCCTAAGGAACAGCGGCCCAACGCAACTATCGTGTTTTGGAGTTTCCGCGTGATGGTCGGCATTGGGATTGCGATGCTGATTGTCGGTATATCGAGCTTGTTGTTGCGTTGGCGTGGGACACTATACGACAGCCGTTTGATGCATCGGTTTGCGCTGCTGATGGGACCATCGGGCTTTATCGCCGTTATCGCCGGATGGATCACGACCGAGGTCGGCCGCCAGCCGTACACCGTCTACGGTTTGCTCACGACCGCGCAATCGGTGTCGCCATTGGCAGCACCCGCAGTTGCGGCCTCCTTGATCGCATTCATCGTTGTCTATTTCGCCGTCTTCGGCGCGGGCACGTTTTACATGCTGCGCATGATGGGCCGGGTGCCCGAGGTGCATGAACCCGATATGCCCCAGGGGGTCCCGCAACGGGCCGCCGGCATCACACCGATCGCGAGTGTGCAGCCCGACGAGGCCTTCTCTAAGAGCTGAAAGATGGACTGTAGGAGCTGAAAGATGGACGGAATTGTACTCGATCTACCTTTCATCTGGGCCGGCCTGATTGCATTCGCGGTCCTCGCCTATGTGCTGTTTGATGGCTTCGATCTTGGCATCGGCATGCTGTTTCCGCTCGGCTCGGATAAGGCTGAACGTGACACCATGATGAACTCTGTGGCACCCGTCTGGGACGGCAACGAGACCTGGCTTGTCTTGGGCGGGGGCGGCTTGCTGGCAGTGTTTCCTCTCGCCTACGCGATCGTGATGCCCGCACTTTATGCCCCGATCATCGCGATGCTGCTTGGACTGATCTTTCGCGGCGTAGCATTCGAATTTCGCTGGCGCAGCGGCCGTCACGAGCGATTTTGGGATTGGGCGTTCACGTTCGGATCAACCGTCGCCGCGTTTGCGCAAGGGATCGCACTCGGCGCGCTGGTCCAAGGCATTCCGGTCAAGGACCGCGCCTATGGTGGCGGATGGTGGGACTGGTTGACGCCCTTCAGCGTGCTCACGGGTCTCGCACTGATGGTCGGCTACATGCTGCTCGGCGCAACGTGGCTGGTTCTCAAGACAGAAGGCGAGTTGCAAAATAGCGCATACCGGTGGGCGAAGTTCGCCGGCATTGGCACCCTCGGGCTGATCGGTATCGTGAGCTTGTGGACGCCATTTCTCAGTCCCGTGTTCATGGAGCGTTGGTTTGCCTGGCCGCAGATCCTTTATACCGCGCCGGTTCCACTGTTGGTGCTCGCGAGCGCGGCAACACTGTTTGCCGGTTTGACGCGTCGTTGGGAGTTGGCGCCCTTCTTGGCATCGGTTGGTCTGTTTGTTTTGTCCTACATCGGCCTTGGTATCAGTTTCTATCCTTACCTCGTGCCGCCCACACTTACGATCTGGCAAGCGGCTGCTCCCGACAACAGCCTGAGGTTCCTGCTCGTTGGCGCCGTCGTGCTGCTGCCGTTGATCTTGGGGTACACCGCCTATTCCTATTGGGTGTTCCGCGGCAAGGTCGACCCGGCCGGTGGCTACCATTGAGCAATCGCCGGCGCGAGAGAGATGAGCCAGCACCGATTTGGCGCCGGCTCGCATGGTTCATCGGCTTGTGGGTCGCAGGTGTTGCCGTGGTCGGCGCGATCGCCTTCCTGTTGCGCAAGGTGCTGATCGGCTGACAGGGTCAGCTCTCGACGATTTCCAGCACACCCGGCATTGTCGTCATCGTGCCGCGTTGGGCAGAGGTTAGGTCGAAGCGCGCGCGGGTAAAGCCGATATCGATCTCGGCATCGCAATCGTCGAGACGCAGGATGAATCGCACGTCGCTTTGGCCCCCCGTCTGCAGCAGCGCGCGTAAATCCGTGATCCTTTGCGGGTTGGCCGCGATGACATTGGCATCGAGAATGATCTTCACTTCGCGTTGCAAGCTTGCAGCAGCTTCGTCGAGCGCCTGCAACCCCTGCACGCGCAGTTTGATGCTGTCGCCGTCGCGATCGGCCTCGACTGCGATCGAGACGGCGGTGCCAGCGACGAGCAGATGTCCGCACTGATCGAGCGTGTCGGAGAAAATCACCGCCTCGAACGAGCCGGTCTGATCGGAAAACATCGCGAACGCGAACTTGTTGCCTTTCTGGCTGCGGCGTTCCCGGGCCGACACCACGATGCCAGCCAGACGAGCGGCGGAGACACCGCTTTGGGCTGCCTGCTCGAACTCGACCCAGCTCATGACGTTGAGGCCGCGCAACACGCTCTCATAGGCGTCGAGGGGATGACCCGAGAGGAAGAATCCGATCGCTTTGAACTCTTCCTCCAAGCGCTCCATGGGGGTCCAAACGCGATTCGGGCGGAGATCGAGCTTGGCTGCTGCTGTTACTCCGCCGCCGGCTCCGCCGAACAAATCATTCATGCCGGTTGCCGCGTCGGCTGCGAGGCGACCGGCGAGCGCTATGATTTGCTCGGCGTTGCCGTGCATCAATGACCGGTTCCGATCAAACGCGTCGAACGCACCTGCCGCCGCAAGCGTTTCGATGCTGCGCTTGTTGAGCGCTTTGGGGTTGATGCGGCGGGCGAAATCCGACAGATCTTTGAAGCGGCCGTTTGCCTCGCGCTCGTCGATGATCGTTTGCACCGCGGCCGGGCCGATGTTCTTGAGGGCCGCCAGCGAATACCTAATCGCACCTTTCTTTGTGGCACCCGGCGACTCCCCTCCGGGGAGCCGGCCGCCGGGTGCGGGTAAAGGAGGGGAGTCGCCGGGCGCAATGCAAGGAAGCGCTCCGAAATCGACGAACGACGAGTTCACGCAAGGTGGCAGCACCTCGATACCGGCACGCTTGGCTTCAGCGGAGAACGTCGCCAGCTTGTCGGTGTTCGCCATATCTAGCGTCATCGAGGCCGCTAAAAATTCCTCCCGGAAATTCGCTTTCAGATAGGCCGTATGATAGCTGATGAGGGCATATGCAGCGGCGTGACTTTTGTTGAAGCCGTAGCCGGCGAACTTGTCGACCAATTCGAAGATGTAGACCGCTTCGTCTTTCTTTACGCCTTTGGCGATGGCGCCTTCGACGAACTTCCTCTGCTGGGCGGCCATCTCGTTCTTGTCTTTTTTGCCCATGGCACGCCGCAGCAAATCGGCCTGCCCGAGGGTATAGCCACCCATCACCTGAGCGATCTGGATGACCTGCTCTTGGTAGATGATAACGCCATACGTCTCCTGCAAAATTCCTTCAAGCAGCGGATGCAGGCAGTCGACCGGCTCCTCGCCATGCTTGCGGTTGATGTAGGTCGGGATATTATCCATCGGGCCAGGCCGGTACAGCGAGACCATGGCGATGATGTCGTCGAAGCGATCGGGGCGCAGCTTCTTCAAGCTCTCACGCATGCCGGTCGATTCCAGCTGGAATACGCCAACCGTGTCGGCCTTGGCCAGCAGATCGTAGGCGGCCTTGTCGTCGAGCGGCAGCTTCAACAAATCGATGTCGATCCCGCGCCCGGACTTGATCAGGTCGACCGCTTTGCGCAACACGGTGAGCGTCTTCAGGCCGAGAAAGTCGAACTTCACCAAGCCGGCCGCTTCAACGAGCTTCCAGTTGAACTGGGTAACGGGGAAGTCGGACTTAGGATCGCGATACATCGGTACCAGCTGGTTGAGCGGCCGATCGCCGATCACCATGCCGGCCGCATGCGTCGATGCGTGGCGGTACAACCCTTCCAGCTTTTGGCCAATCTCGAGCAGCTTGGCAACCATTGGGTCGTTGTCGCGCTCTTCTTGAAGCTTCGGCTCGGACTCGATCGCTTGCGGCAGTGTCACTGGATGGGCGGGATTGTTGGGCACCAGCTTGCACAGCCGATCGACTTGGCCATAAGGCATCTGCAGCACGCGACCGACGTCACGCAGCACCGCGCGCGCTTGCAGTTTACCGTGCGTGATGATTTGGGCGACACGGTCGTGGCCGTACTTCTTCTGCACGTACCGTATGACTTCATCCCGGCGATCCTGGCAAAAGTCGATGTCGAAGTCGGGCATCGACACGCGCTCGGGATTGAGAAACCGCTCGAACAGCAACCCAAACCGCAAAGGATCCAGATCGGTGATCGTCAGCGACCATGCAACCACTGAGCCCGCACCCGAACCACGACCCGGGCCGACTGGGATGCCGTTGGCTTTCGACCATTTGATGAAGTCTGCAACAATCAGGAAGTAACCTGGGAACTTCATGCCGGTGATCACGTCGACTTCGAAAGCCAAGCGCTTGCGGTAGTCATCGGCGGTAAAACCAGGCGCCACTTCGATCTCGGACAGGCGCTTTTCCAGACCCTCTTCGGCTTGGCGCTTCATCTCGGCAGCTTCCGCGGCGAGCTGCTCTTCATCCGTTGCACCTTCGATGGTGGCAACGAACCGCGGCAAAATCGGTTTGCGACCCTTCGGGCGGAACGCACAGCGTTTGGCGATCTCGATCGTGTTGTCGAGCGCCTCGGGTAGATCGGCGAACAATGCCGTCATTTCCTCGGCACTCTTGAAGCCGTGTTCCGGCGACAGCCTGCGGCGATTGTCCTCGACGACGTAGTTGCCGCCGGCAATGCAGATCAACGCATCGTGCGCCTCGTAGTCTTCACGGCCGGCGAAGTAGGCTTCGTTGGTTGCGACCAATGGCAAATCGAGCGCGTAAGCGAGCTTGATCAACTGCGGCTCGACCTGTACTTCGTGCGGTAGGCCATGACGCTGCACTTCGACGTAGAGGCGATTGCCAAAAGCCTTCGACAGTGTCTTTAGGCGCGCCACCGCCAGATCACGCTGACCATCGCGGAGAGCGCGATCGATGGGACCCTCGGGCCCACCCGTCAAGGCGATCAACCCTCCCGCATGGTCTTGCAGAGCGTCCAGCTTGATGTGGGTCGCCTCGTCGTCGGCGGTAGCGAGATAGGCCATACTCGCGAGCTTCATCAGGTTCGCGTAGCCGGTGTCGTTCATTGCGAGAAGAGGCAGCGCTCCCGCCGGTTTCGCCGCCGGTTCATTCCGGCCAGGCCGTTGCAGGCCGTCTTTTTGCTGCGCATCGAGGAAGTCGGTTGCGAGTGTCACGCCGACGATCGGCTGAATACCCACCGACGACAGCTTGTCAGAAAATTCCAGCACGCCGAACATGTTGTTGGTGTCGGTCAGGGCGACCGCTGGGTATCCCATCGTCTCGGCGAGCTTGGCGATTTTCCCGATCGGCAGCGCGCCCTCGAGCAATGAATAGGCGGAATGCACCTTGAGATGCACGAACGTCAAGTTGGCGGTAGCGTCGAGGCGCGACACAGCAGGGGCAGCGTCCTGGGCCGCTAACGCTGTCTCGCGCTTCTGGGCTTTCTCATTGAGTTTTCGAATCGCAGCGGTCATGCGCAAGATCTTAGTCCAGCTCGCGAGCGGAACGCTATGCGCCGATGAGCTCAGGTAGGGATACGTGGATAACTCGTAGCTCCACGCTCAATCAGCAGAAGCCGTTGTGGTGACGCGCTTGAAATAAGCTCGTGACACATCCGGAAGTCGGCGCTGCGGTGCCGTTTGTGGCTCAGCGTTCGGGTCGAGGTGCATAGTATCGCTGACTTGAACCGGCGGTCTGCTACGTTGGCCGCCGTAGTTGGGACTGTACGGCTCGGTCGGATCGTCCGGCGCAGCGTTCGGGCGCTTGCCCGGCTCGACGGGCGGTTCCTTGATCGGATCGCCGGGCTCGGCAACGTAGGCGCTTTGGCTGTGATTGGGCGCAGGCGCGGGCGGATTGGCGCCGGCCCAACTGGCCTGGTGAGCCGGCCGGCCTGTGCCGCAACCGCCCAATGTTATGCCAAGACCGACCGCGATCGATGCCAGGGCTAGTCCACGCGCTACTTTAGGCAACGCTGGTACATAAGCGACTAAACGCATGTTACTCGAACTCCCACGAACGCCACTGAGGCGAACGTGCCAGTTCGAGGTGAACAAATATTTAATTGCCGTGCCGCCGCGATGCGGACTGCAGACTGATCGAGGTATCCGATGTTGAACCGCAGATGAACGCACCGTTCACAGTCTATGCAATGGCGACTGTGGCTCCTGCGTGCACCTTGTGAAAGATCCCGACTTGATCCAGCGAACCAAGTGCGCAAGGTCACTAGGTTCCCACTATTCCCTTGGTTTTCTGCGCGCCTGCCAAGCGATTACCTACGGCAACTATGTTTGCCAACGCCGCTGTCTGCCGTTAGGGTCCGGGTCTCAGGCTACCCCCGATTGCACGGAGAGATCAGATGGCTTTCAAACTCCCAGAATTACCCTACGCCTACGACGCTCTTGCGCCTCACATGTCGGCCGAGACGCTGCAATTCCATCACGACAAACATCACTTGGCGTATGTCGACAACGGCAACAAGTTTGCTGGCGCTGGCACCAAGTACGATGGCCAGTCGATCGAGGCCATTTGCAAGGCGGCGTTTACTGCCAAGGACATGCCCGTCGTCAACAATGTCGGTCAGCATTATAACCACCTGCACTTTTGGCAGTGGATGAAGAAGGACGGCGGCGGCAAGAAGCTGCCCTCGAAGGTTAGTGCACACGTCGAGAAGGATCTCGGTGGTTACGACAAGATGCGCACCGATTTCGTGCAGGCGGGCGTCACGCAATTTGGTTCAGGCTGGGCTTGGCTTGCCGTCAAAGGCGGGAAGCTCGAAATTATGAAAACGCCTAACGGCGAAAATCCCCTCATGCACGGCGCGAGCCCGATTCTGGGTGTCGACGTGTGGGAACACAGCTATTACATCGACTATCGCAATGCGCGGCAGAAATACTTGGAAGCCTTTGTCGACAACCTCGTCAATTGGGAGCATGTCGAAGAAATGCTCGGCCAAGCGAAGTAATCGTCGCTCAACTGGTGTCACTTGTTATGAACCCTCGCGGCTCAGATGGTCGCGAGGTTTTTTTCTACTCTGAGCATAAATGTGGTGCGAAAAACACTTGCGTTCATTCCAGCCGCGAACGCGGGTTCGGCTCCTTGCCGTGGTTCACGCCCGCGGGCTAAAGAGATTGAGACGCCGAGGTCCATCGGCGGCTGCGTTTATCCGGAGTTTGAGTGATCGCGTCGCGTTTTCCGATAGTTCTTCGCCGCCATCTTCTCAAGCTTGCCGTCTTGCTCGCGGCCGGCTGGGGCATGGGTGGATGCGCAGCAATGCAGACGATGGAACGCAAGGCACCGCCAAGCCTCGCGGTTGCGGAATCAGCCACCATTCCCGGTCTCATTGGGGTCAGGTCTTGGGGCGACTTTGTTCCAAACGACCCTGTCCGGGAGTATAATCGGCTTTTCCCGGGCTTACCCCAAATTGGGCAGACGGCCAGGCGCGTCGATGGTCGCCCGGTAATTAACGTGCTAGCGCTTTCCGGTGGTGGTCCCGATGGCGCGTTCGGTGCTGGCCTCCTCAGCGGGTGGACCGCGCGCGGCAACAGGCCCGAGTTCCAATTCGTGACCGGCATAAGCGCTGGGGCCTTGATCGCCCCTTTCGCCTATCTGGGACCGGCTCATGACGACCAAATGCGCGAAATCTGGACGCAATACGAGACGAGCGAGCTTATCACGGCTCAGTTGCTCCCAGGTTTGCTTGGCGGCTCCGCGCTCGCCGATACCGCCCCTCTCGCGGCGCTGATTGCCAAGTATGTGGACCGCGGGTTCTTGGCGAAAATAGCCGTCGAGTACAACAAGGGTCGCATCCTGTTGATCGGCACCACCAACCTCGATGCGCAACGACCTGTGGTCTGGAACATGGGCGCAATCGCGCGCGCGGGGACGCCTGCCGCGATCGAACTGTTTCGCCAAGTCTTGCTCGCCTCGGCTGCAATTCCCGGTGCGTTTCCTCCGGTAAATATCAAGGTTTTGGCCGACGGCCAGCAGTTCGATGAAATGCACGTCGACGGCGGCACGACGCGTGAGGTGTTCATCACCGCCGTACAGGCCCCGCTGCGAGCGTTCGACAAGCTTTATGAGAAGCCACCGTTACGCCAGTTTTATATCGTGAAAAACGGTAAGATCGGCGCTGATTACGGAGAGGTAAAACCGAAGACGATCTCAATCGCCTCGCGCGCCATCGCGACACTGCTAAAGCGCCAGCACGCGGGCGATATTTATCGTATCTACCGGGCCGCGAAAGACAGTGGCGCCGACTTCAACCTCATTGCCGTGCCAGAGACCTTTGCGGCAAAGCCGAAGCAGGCATTCGATCCGGTTTATCAAAAAGCTCTGTTCGAGACCGGCTTTAGGATGGGTCGTAGCGGAATTGAATGGATGAAGGTTCCACCCGAACTGCTGCCGACGCCTCCAGCTCCAGTCGGAGCGGTGACAGTGGCTCGCGTCGAGCCGATAGCGAAAGCCCCCGTTGCACCGGGGTTCTTCGATGTACTGTCTGGCCCGTGAGCGTCCCACGTCAACGTTTGATACTGGGCGAGAGATTGCCGGCCGGCGCCTGTGAAACCGAGGGCTTGGGTGAAGGTTTAGCCGCCACCGGAGGTGCCGCCGCCGCCGGTTGTTGGGTTTTGGCCGGCGCCGCCTGAGTAGAGGGCGCGGTGGTTTCGGCAGTGGCTTTTGAAGCTGTCGTATTGGGCTTCGACTTTGCTGCCTTCGCGGTCTTCGACGCCAAGTATTTCGACTGCACGGTCGCCGTGGCACGAGATGAACGTGGCGCCTTCAATGGTTGTGCTGACAAGCGCGGGTCGAGTTTGGGTGCCGCGGGCTTCACGCGCTGGATCGGCGCCACCATGGGCTCGATCGGTTTAGCCGAAACTACCGCGGCATCAGATGGGGTGGCGGGCTGCGTCACCTGGCCGATCACCGGCGATATCAAGCCGGTAGCTGCAAGCACAGTGAACCAAAGCGTGCGTGCAACAATCGATCTCGAACGCATCGGCCCAGGCTCCTTTTCCAGCGTCATCAGATCTTCCAGTGGCACGCCTTCGATTTGCGATCGAACTTCATAAACGTGCCGCATTTTTTAATCGCTGCATTCACCTGATGATCACGGGCGAGAACAGGGACCATCACAGCGACTGTAACTGCGACCACAGCAAGGATTGCGAGCAATTTTTTGTTCATGAGCGCAACCCCAATTGCCTCGACCAAGATCAGAAGACCTGAGTTTTCTTATAGCGGGGAACCCGGGATGTCACCGGCAGGATGCCAGGCCACTGCCGAATGCGGAAAGGCCGAGGCAGCGGCGCCCCGGCCTTTCCGGTTAGAATTGAGGATGCCGGCAAAACGGGGGCTCAATCCGTCCTGCAGCTCCTATGGAGTATCAATGAAAAATCCTGTTTGAAGACTAGGACTTTTTCTTCATCATCACCGGCTTCTTCACCGGCTTTTCGCATTTGCCCTCGACAGCATTCCACTTCATCGGCTTTTTACACTTCGACACGTACGCTGCATCGGCGGCGCCGATCAGCGACATGGACGCCACAGCAATCGCGCTCAGCGCGATGGTGAGTTTGCGCATTATAGAGCTCCTCCGTGTGTTTAACGATGTAGAATCACGCGGCACTACTCCATGTGTAGGCAGGGCTACCACGAAAAGTCACCGGAATTTGCTGATGTCTGGGACTTGCGGTCGAAGGTTGTGGCACATAAGAGTGACACTTGATCGCGACTCGATTTCCACAGGTTGTCAACAGTGCATCGGGGTGCGCGTTGCTACGGATTGTTAGACATCAAGCAGTTATGTCCCGATAGTTAGGCCCATGTCGCACAACACATTCGGCCACATGTTTCGTGTCACCACCTGGGGCGAAAGTCACGGTCCGGCGATCGGTTGCGTCATCGATGGCTGCCCGCCTGGGCTAGCGCTAACTGCGGACGATATACAAGTCTATCTCGATAAGCGCCGCCCAGGACAATCGCGTTTTACGACCCAGCGGCGTGAGCCCGATGAGGTGAGGATCTTATCGGGGGTGTTCCCAGACGACGAAGGCGTGCAAGTCACAACAGGAACGCCGGTTGCGCTCGAGATCGAGAATGTCGACCAGAAGTCCAAAGACTATGGGGACATCAAGGACAAGTTCAGGCCCGGCCACGCCGACATCACCTATTGGGAGAAGTACGGCATCCGCGATTACCGGGGTGGCGGGAGGTCATCGGCGCGCGAAACAGCGAGCCGCGTTGCTGCCGGCGCTGTCGCGCGCAAGATTTTGCACGGTGTGACCATACGAGCCGGGCTGATCCAGATCGGCCCGCATAAGATCGACCGGTCCCGTTGGGATTGGGCAGCGGTAGACGCAAATCCGTTCTTTTGTCCTGACGCTGCGAGTGTGCAGCCGTGGGCGAGCTATCTCGACGACGTTCGAAAATCGGGGTCGTCGTGCGGCGCCGTCATCGAGGTCGTAGCCGAAGGCGTGCCGGCTTCGCTCGGAGCGCCGGTCTACGGCAAGCTCGACCAGGACTTGGCATCCGCCATGATGAGCATCAACGCGGTCAAGGGCGTCGAGATCGGCGATGGCTTCGCGGTCGCCAGTCTTTCCGGTGAAGACAATGCCGACGAGATCCGTATGGGTCCGGACCGCCGCGCGCATTACTTGTCGAACCACGCGGGTGGCATACTGGGCGGCATCTCGACCGGCCAGCCCATTGTTTGCCGGTTCGCGGTAAAGCCGACTTCGTCGATTCTGTCGCCGCGCCGCACCATCGATCGTCATGGCAACGACACCGACATTCTGACGAAAGGGCGGCATGACCCCTGCGTTGGCATCCGGGCGGTGCCGGTCGGCGAAGCAATGATGGCGATCGTACTCGCCGATCACTTGTTGAGGCATCGCGGCCAAATTGGATCAAAGGGTTGATCGATGGCAGCGCTGCTGCGTGTTGCCGATAAGCTCGCGAGCCGATCTGCCTACTCATATCGTCGCGATCCGAACGTTCCGGCATTTTCTGACGAACATCCGGTCATCGTCTACGATGGCGTGTGCGTTTTGTGTTCCCGTTCGATGCGCGTCATCGCGCGCGGCGATCGCGCTGGGCGTTTCCGGTTCATGAGCGCACAGACGCTTACTGGCCAGGCACTGTACCGTCACTATGGCCTCGATCCGGTCGACTTCGAGACCGTCTTGCTTGTCGATAACGGCCGCGCATACGGCAAACTCGATATGATTACGCAGGTCGCTGATCAGCTAAGCGGCTTCGATCGTTTATTGCCCGTATTGCGTATCATGCGGCTGCTGCCCGGCAGGATCCAAGATTGGTGTTACGATCTCGTTGCCGGAAACCGCTACGCTGTGTTCGGGCGCAGCGATGTGTGCATTATACCTGACGCGAGTTGGCGCGGCCGGGTCATCGACTAGGGAGAGCGTATTTCATGTCCGCAAAAGATGCTGTGAAGGCAGTCGTGTTCGACGTTTTCGGCACCGTCGTCGATTGGCGCGGCTCGACGATCGCCGAACTGAAGGGCTTCGGCAACGGGCGCGGCATCTCGCTAGATTGGGAGATGTTCGCCGATGAGTGGCGCGGGCTTTATCAGCCGGCGATGGAGGAGGTTCGTTCAGGCAAGCGGCCATTCGCGATCCTCGACGATCTGCATCGCGAAAGTCTGCTCAAGCTCCTGGACAAGCACGCGATCAAGGGTATCGAGGCCCACGAAATCGAGCATCTGGTGAGGATTTGGCATCGGTTGCAGCCATGGCCCGACATGGCCAGTGGTCTTGCCCGGCTCGGCACCCGCCTCATCACCGGCACGCTGTCAAACGGCAATGTGGGACTGCTCACGCGGCTCGCGAAGTTCGGTCATTTGCCGTTCGACGTCATCCTGGGAGCAGAGGCTGCCGGCGCGTACAAACCGCAACCGCAAGCCTACCTGCGAACGGCCGAACTACTCAACCTTCGGCCTGAGCAAATGATGCTGGCAGCCGCTCACAATGGGGATCTGGCCGCCGCCGCCGCCGTTGGCTATCGCACCGCTTTCATCGTTCGCCCCCTGGAACACGGGCCCAACACGAAGATTGACCTGAAAGCCGAGCGCGCCTGGGATGTGATCACTGACAGTTGCCACGGCCTCGCTGACGCGATGGGATGTCTGAAATGACCGCCGATAACTCGATCGCCGATCTTGTGGTTCGGGCGCACCACACGGCATTCAGCTGCAATGACTATGCGGCAGCGCGGATATTCTTCGTCGATATCTTGGGCTTCAAGGTGGTCGGCGAAATGGAGAACCGAAGCGGCGATGGCCTCGATGTCGTTGTCGGCATGCCGGGCGCCAGTTGTCACTGGGCGATGCTCGAGCTTGGCGGTTATCACATTGAGCTCTTCAAGTGGCTGACCCCCGATGACGGCCGCAGCGTAGCGATCCGGCAAAACGACTTCGGTTACACCCATATCTGCCTGCAAGTGCGGGATATCGACGAGGTGCATCGCAGGCTCACGGCTGCGGGTTATGCGCCGCTATCGAGGCCCGGGAACATGCGAGGAGGACGCGCAAAACCGTTTTATGCCAAGGGCCCGGAAGGCTGCGTCGTCGAGTTCTGCGAATACCCGCAAGGAACATGATGGCAATTCCACGGTGCAATCCTGCCGCGTGTCCGTGACAGAAACACATCGTTTCGTAATATCGACGCCGATAGGGCGACTCGGTTTATCTAGCGTATAAACCGATCGGCGGCTGGCGACCGCAAATGACTTAGAACGGGAGGCACCGAATGGATTACCTGAAGCCTTACACAGCTCAACTTCTGAGCGTTTTGCGCATCATGTCCGGCCTGCTGCTTCTGCAGCATGGGACGACCAAGTATCTAAGTGTTCCGCCCGGTCCCATGAACAATGCCTCACCGATGACAATGGGCGGGGCGGCCGGCATCTTCGAACTCGTCGGCGGCGTAATGCTCGTGCTTGGATTTTTCACGCGCCCGGTTGCATTCGTTCTGTCCGGCGTGATGGCGATAGCGTATTTTTATGCCCACGCCCCACGCGGGTTTTATCCGATCCTCAATGGCGGCGAACTGGCCGTGTTCTACTGCTTCGTATTCCTCTATCTCGCTGCAGCTGGTGGCGGCGCCTGGAGCGTGGATCGAGTGATGAAGCGCGACTAAATTGGTTCGCGCTTAGCGTGAGATCGGGCAAGCATGCTCGATCTCACGTCCGATTAGCAGGCCCTGCATTTCTCAATCACCCTGTAAGTTTGGCGAGCGTCGCTTCGTCAACTTCGACGTTCGAAAACACGGTTTGCACGTCGTCGTCGTCCTCGAACGCTGCGAGCAGTTTGAAGACTGATGTCGCGGTTTCCTCGTCGACCATTGTCATGATATTGGGCTTCCACACGATTTTAGTGGTCGACGACTCGCCAAGCTTGGCTTCGAGTGCCGCCGCCACCGTTCCTAGACTGTCGAACCCGCAGACGATGGTGTGACCGGTCTCGTCGCTCGTGCAGTCGTCGGCGCCGGCGTCTATTGCGGCTTCGACGATTGCATCCGGAGTGCCCGCCTTCACCGGGTAGACGATCTCGCCAACGTGCAAGAACATGTGCGAGACGGCGCCGGTCGAGCCAAGATTACCGCCATGTTTCGTGAATAATGCCCGAACGGCGCCGCCGGTCCGGTTGCGGTTGTCGGTCAAGGCTTCGATGATGACAGCGACGCCACCCACGGCATAGCCTTCGTAGCGCACTTGCTCGAATGCTTCGCCGTCGGCGCCGGCTGCTTTCTTGATCGCCCGATCGATATTGTCTTTCGGCATATTCTCGGCGCGCGCTGCCTGGACTGCCAGCCGAAGGCGCGCATTCATGGTGGGGTCAGGAAGACCGGTTTTAGCTGCAACTGTGATTTCTCGCGCGAGCTTGCCGAACATCTTGGAACGAACCGCGTCCTGGCGGCCCTTGCGATGCATGATGTTCTTGAACTGTGAATGCCCAGCCATTGGTTCGTCCGTCCGCCTAAACTGATAAATTGTAAGGTGGCACCCGTTCAGCCTTATAGTTGTGCGTGCCTATGGAAATCCAGAGCTACGAAGTGCGTCTTCGACGTAACAGGTGATGCTGCAACGATAAAAATCGTATTGCCGAATTAACCCGAAGCAGCGATTGTCACTGCATCGCTCCTTGCCCAGGAGCCATCAGCAAGGTCCTCAATCAGCCGGGGACCGATCGTATCGAGGACGGTAGCGGTTCATCCGGAACCTTTGACCCTTCTCGACGGTGACACTGCAGCTTTGCAGGCCAATTAGATCTCTCTCTCGATCCAAGCCAGCGGCTCGGTAGGTGTCAGGACGCCACCGAGCCGCACTGGACTTACGTTGCGGGCAAGGCCTGTCGCGTCATCGATGTCGATTGCGACGCCGCATAAGGTCGCCGGACCGTCGGCGGGTGTAAAACGTTCATTTGGTATTCTCGTCAAAAAGCGATGGATCGGCTCGGTCCGGTCCATGCCTAATACCGAATCATAATCGCCCGTCATCCCCACATCGGACATGTACGCGGTGCCGCCATTGAGCACCCGATGGTCTGACGTCGGGGCATGCGTATGCGTGCCGACCACCGCCGATACGCGGCTGTCGACGAAGTGGGCGAGCGCCTGTTTTTCGCTGGTCGCCTCGGCGTGGAAATCGACGAGAATGACGTCCGCTCCGCGTTTCAGCTGACAGGCGGTGATTTCGTTGTCGATGGCGCGGAATGGGCAATCCATTTCGGTCATGAAGACGCGGCCGAGTGCGTTGATCACGAGCACATCCGCGCCGTTGCGCGCTTTGTACATGCCAGCTCCCCGGCCGGGCGTCCCTTTGGGCAGGTTGATCGGGCGCACCAGGCGGGGTTGCCGGTCGATGAAGACCAGCGCATCTTTTTGATCGAAGGCATGATTGCCCAGAGTCACGCAGTCAGCGCCGGCTTCGAGAAAATCGCTCAGGATCGGTTCGGTGATGCCAAAGCCGCCAGCTGCGTTCTCGCCATTCACGACAACGAAGTCGAGTGCGTACCGTTTACGCAAGCGCGGCAGCGTCTCGAGCAGAGCCTTGCGGCCGGAGCGACCAACGATGTCACCGATGAAAAGTAGTCGCATGCGAGACCTTTTGTGGCGAGTACCGGCGGACCCTTCGGAAAGGGAGCAGGCTGCAGCTAGACGGCCTTGGTCCACAACACAATCAGAAGTTTACCTTGTCGCCGCCCTTCAGTTGAAGCATTTCGCGGGCTTCATCCGAACTTGCGATCTCAAGCCCCATATTCTCGATGATGCCACGCACCAGCCTCACCTGTTGAGCGTTGCTGGTGGCCAGTTGACCGGGGCCCGCCCAAAGACTGTCTTCGAGGCCGACACGAACATTGCCGCCAAGAGCAATCGCTTGCGTTGCGACCGGCAATTGGTTGCGTCCGGCGCCGAGCACGCTCCAATGGTAATCATCGCCGAACAGGCGATCAGCGGTGCGCTTCATGTGCATCACGTCCTCTGGATGCGGACCGATCCCGCCTAGGATCCCGAATACGGACTGGATGAAAAACGGCGCCTTCACGATCCCCCGATCGGCAAAGTGACGGAGCGTATAGAGGTGGCCGATGTCGTAACACTCGATCTCGAACCTGGTGTTGTTTTGCGCGCATGTGGTGAGGATGCCCTCGATGTCGGCAAAGGTATTCTTGAAAATGCGGTCGTGGCTGCCTTCGAGATAAGGCTTCTCCCAGTCGTGCTTGAACGTCTTTTGCCGCTCCAGCATGGGATAGAGACCGAAATTCATCGAGCCCATGTTGAGGGATGCCACCTCTGGCTTGAAGTGGGCGCACGGGCGCAGCCGCTCTTCCAGGCCCATCGTCGGGGCGCCGCCGGTGGTGATGTTGATCACGCAATTGGAGCGCTGCTTGATCACCTGCAGGAACGGCGAGAACGCCTCCGGTGACTGGTCGGGTTTACCGGTTTTCGGATCGCGTGCGTGGACGTGAACCAGTGCTGCGCCAGCCTCGGCTGCGCCGATCGCAGCATCGGCAATTTCTTCGGCAGTGATCGGCAGGTAGGGTGACATTGAGGGCGTATGGATTGCGCCTGTCACGGCGCAGGTGATGATGACTTTGCGTTTCTTGGCCATGGTAAGTAGCTCCAGTGACAAACAGCGGCAATCGCGGGTTGCTATTTGTGGGCTTGCTCGCGACCCGGCGTCAATGACCGCCTAGGCGGAACAGGGTTGACGCAATCAATCCCGCACCGACCGCCACAGCAACCGTGAACAGCCCGTAAAGTAGCGAGTGATCAAAGGCGAAGGCATAAAGTATACGCTCGATGCCTTGGCGCTCGAGATTGACACGTGCGGTGTACGTCGACAGCAGCTGCCCCCCCCGCAACAGATGAACACGGGCGACGAGTGGGCCCACCGGCACGTTCGCGGGCAGTTCGATTGTCGCCCTGAACAGGCTGCGGCCAATGAACACAACGCCGTATTGTTCTTGAACGTAGAGGCCCTCTTTCTGCTTCAGGCGAATGACCGCACTTTTGAACTCGGTCAAATCGGCAGTCGAGAGCCCGGTTTCCCAGCCGCGGATCGGCGTCATGCGCACCTGTTCCAGGCCGATGTCGTTTTCCCGCAGGAGGACCGGGTCGGCCAGTTCGTCGAGCGGCCGTGTAGACGCGATCGCGTAGTAGCTGGGAATGCTTTCGAAGGTGACGGATTGGGTATTGATCCAGATGCCGGCGATATTGCTCTTGCGCCGCGAGACGAGACGATTGGGTGTGCCTTCAAGCACGATAACGACGTCGTAGAGACCTGATTCGGCGCTCGATTGACGGCTGTTGTCGACTGCACCGAACACCACGATTTCGGTGCCAGTGAAGCTCGACGTAATTGAGACGCTGCGGGTGGAGACGTCAGCTTGGACGGATTCCCTCGTATCGGGTGGCGCCGGGGCAGGCTTTGGCTCGCTCGTTGCTGGGCCCGGAAGTTGCCCTGCGGGCACTGGATCGGCGGGTGCCTTCGGTACTGGCACCGGACGTGCCCGCTTCTGCGCGGCGGCTGGCGGAGTCGTCTGTTGCCCAAGACTGGGAGCAGTGTCTAGCCATGTCGACACGCCAAGTACAATGAGTAGCCACATCCATGCTCGTGGCCCCGCCATCCGCCTCGTCGCTCCCAATCGAACCCAACCCGATGAAACTCGGGTAGGGTTTTAGATGCATAAAGCAAATACTCGACCTTCCCCATGCTACAAGAAGAGCGTGGAAAACCGTTCCGTGAGACCTTTGCTCATTAATCCAGGGCTGGTGCAGCGGGTCAATGGCGAATCTTGTCCGATAATTGCTCGATAAAGCCCCTAATGCCTCAGCAGCTATCAATAGTGTTGCAATGCGGCACGTCCGCCGATATATCTGCGGGTAATCCTTGACATCCCACTGACAATTCGCTGCCGCGCGTCTGGCCCGGCAGCAGGAGAGACCTCATGAGCGACCGTAAGCCACTGATGCCTAAGGCGACCGCCGTTTGGCTGGTTGAGAATACCTCATTGGCATTCGATCAGATTGCCACTTTCTGCGGCATGCATTTGCTGGAGGTGAAGGGCATTGCGGACGGTGACGTGGCGGCCGGCATCAAGGGTATGGATCCGATCACGTCGGGGCAGCTGACCCGCGAAGAGATAAAGCGTGCCGAAGAAAACGAAGGTGCTGAGCTGCGGCTGGCTGCCTCGAAAGTGGAAGTGCCACCAGTCAAGACGAAAAAGGGCCCGAAGTACACTCCGGTGTCGCGCCGTCACGATCGTCCCAACGCAGTGCTGTGGTTGTTGCGCAATCATCCCGAACTGAAGGACAGCCAGCTGATGCGTCTGGTCGGAACGACGAAGCCGACGATCGCCCAGATCCGCGACCGCACGCATTGGAATTCGGCGAACCTTATTCCGCAGGATCCGGTCACGATGGCTTTGTGCTCGCAGGTCGATCTCGACGCCGAAGTGAAGAAGGCAGCGGCGCGCGCCGCAAAAGAGCGCCGTGATGCCGGCATTCCAGATCAGGAGCGAGCGGGAACCCTACTGCCAACGGCCGAGACGACAGGTTTCAGCGGCGGTACATCGATCATGCAGCCAAAGGAAAAAGAGGCCCCGAAAGCCGAGACGGAAGCCGAAGAGCAGGCACGCGTTTTGGCCAAACTCAAGGGCTTGTCGCCCGCCGAGAAGGCGCAATCCGACGAATGAGCCAAAGACGAGTGAGCCAAGGCTACCCGCGGCCGCTCGATTTGGAATGTTTCGCACGAACGTAGTCAACATGCCGCAGGAAGCGAGCGGCCTTGCGGAACTAACTTCTGCCGCGCAAGACCGAGTAGATCAGCCCGGTCGCTAATCCAAAGCCGCCGACTATCACCAGTGTCGCAATCATCCGCGTCGGGTCGAAGCCGGCGAAGTAGGTTTGATTGGGCAACTTGAATATCGTGCCTTTGATGAAAGGTAACAGGGTCCAGTTGCTGAACAGCGCGATCAACAAGCCGAAAATCAAGCCGCGCAGCCACATCGCGCCGCCAGGCAGTTTGGGCCAGATGGCCGCGAACAATGCGCCCCAAAGTCCGCCCCAAAAGATGTCATTCACAATGTTTGGAACGCCATAGGGCGGAACCGCAGCTATCGACCAGGCTCGTGCGCTCGCGGGCAAGATTTTCGCAGACGCCAAGCCGTATATGATCGATTGATGCACCGTCACAACGGCAATCGCCGCCGCCATAAAACCAATAGCGAGTGAGGCGGGCGAAAGCGAAGTCGGATGGGCTGCCATGATTGTCGTCTCCTTGTGCTACCCATCGCCGCAAGACAAACAGATTTTTGCTCAACTTTCGCAATAGGCGCGACTTTTTTTGACTGCGCCGACACCGCTATCCGCAAGTCGATCAGGCTCACTATAGGGTGATTTCAGTCTTTCCAATTCCCACTGTTGACATCGCGCGATTTGTTGTTTTTCTGTTGCTGATCAGCCTCTCCTGGATCATACAAGTTCGGTCGAATTCACTGGGTGCACTTCTACGGCAAGGCTCTACCGGCCACCTGGACCGTCATCGCGTGATTTGACGACCCACGGCAATTCCGCGTGGGCCGGCGGTACTACCAGAGGACTGAAGATGGCGACCGGCACTGTTAAGTGGTTCAACGGCCAAAAAGGCTACGGATTCATCCAGCCAGATGAGGGCGGAGCAGACGTTTTCGTTCACATTTCCGCAGTCGAGCGAGCAAATATGACAGGCCTGCGTGAAGGCCAGAAGCTATCATACGATCTGGAGCGGGGCCGGAACGGCAAGTCGTCCGCAGTAAATCTGCGGGCACTCTGAAATCACCACTTGATCGTGGATGACCCGGAAAAAACGCGCGGGCAGGCTTGACGTCTGCCCGCCGAGAGCGTTTCTGCAAGGGTCAAGCCCAAGGGAGCCCCATGGCTAAAGAAGAAGTATTGGAATTTGAAGGCGTCGTGAGCGAAGTGCTTCCCGATGCTCGCTGTCGCGTTAAGCTGGAAAATGGTCACGAGGTGATCGCGTACACCTCCGGTCGTATGAAAAAGAATCGTATCCGCATTTTGGCCGGCGATAAGGTCACGGTGGAAATGACACCTTACGATTTGACCAAGGGTCGCATCAACTTCCGTCACAAGGATGTCCGGTCCGGCCCGCCGCCCTCTGCCAACTCGCGGCCACCCCAGAAGCGCTATCGTTGATCGTCCATTTCAACGGCCGGGCAATACCAGTACCTTCTGTTTGCCCGGCAATGTTTCTCGCGAGACCGTGATGGTTGGCTGTGCACTCTCCTCGATCTCGAACGAGCTGCGCACACGCGTGATGAAGCGATCGAGAGTGAAGCTCGAAAAGTAATGCATCGGGATCATCAGCGGAGCTTTGATCGCTTTCAACACTTCGATCATGCCATCGAGATCCATCGTGTAACTGCCATCGACGGGCACCAGCACGACATCCATCTGCCCGAGTTGCGCCAGCTGTTGCACGGTGAGCGTGTGATGCAAATGGCCGAGATGCGCGATGCAAAGACCCGCGACCTCGAAGACGAAGACTGAATTGCCGTAGACGTTGGTGCCGCCTTGAAAGTCGCGCGTGTTTGTTGGGATGTTGCGCACCCGCACATCGTTTATGGACACATCGTGCTGGGCTGGGCCGCCGTCGGGGTTCCAGCCGCGCAAAATGTGCTTGATGCCGGGATCGGGATTGTTCGAGTAGTGGGTGTCATGCGCCCGGTTCATGGTGACGACATCTGGCACGATGTTTGGCCGGTAATAGTCGTTGTAGTCGGTGGCGATGCGCACGTTCTTGCTGCTCTCGATCAGGAATGTTGAGTGACCGAGGAACGTCAGACGGACTTCAGAAGGCTTGAGCTGAACGGGGAGAAAAGCGGCTCGCTCCATGCGTGGTCCGATCGGCGGCGCTTCTGCGAACGCCAGGCACCGGTCGGGAGCAACTGTCGCGGCGCTGGCTGCCAAAGGCACGAGACCGGCAGTCAGGATAAACAACAACGTCACGATAAGCCGTAGCTTCACTGACCACATGCGCATCTCCCGACGATTGAGCTCATCAGAAGCTTAGGCGACGGCGCGCGCGCCTGCCAGCCTCGTCAAGTGCGACCAGTGTGCTTGCTGCCATTCGCGCAGGTGAGCTGCGCATCGATATAGGTGACATGTGGGCAGGGCCTATGGCACTCAAAGCATTTCTTGCCCAAATTGGCTTGCCGGGGGTTCAACGTATGCCAGATACGCCGCGGTCCGACGCAAGGCCCCGCTTCGACGGGAGCATGATCTTTTTCGTGCTGCTCGCCGTCTTCTGCGCAAGCCTCGTCTACTGGATCAAAGGATCCGGAGCGTTGGCACATGCCCTCGGTCAAGCGCTACGGTTGTGCGCCAACGTCGTGCCTTTGATCGCGCTCGGCCTGATGCTCGGCGGACTGGCACGCGAATTGGCCGACCCGAGACGGATCGCACCCATTCTCGGTGCGCAATCGGGATGGGCCGGGCTCGTGCTTGCGACCGGGCTCGGAGCGGTGACACCTGGCGGACCATTCGCGGCGTTTCCGATCGTCTACGCGCTCTTCATTGCCGGGGCCGATGTTGGCGCGGTGATCGCCTATGTCACTGCCTGGTCGGTGATCGGGATCCATCGTGTGGTGATCTGGGAGTGGCCGCTGTTGGGCCACGAATTCGTCATCGTGCGGGTGTTGACGTCACTCCCGCTGCCGATACTTGCCGGCGCGCTGGCCCGAGTTCTCGCGCGTGGTCCGCTCATGATCGAACGGCCCGAGGCAATAGTCGCGAGGGTGAAAGATCGAGTATGATTTCATCCCTGATCATCCTTGCCATAGCGACCTTCATCGCCGGCTATTTTGCCCGCCGTAAAGATCCCGCGGCGATCATGCGAGCAGCTCGCTTCACGGCCGACGAAGGCTCCCGCCTCGCAATCCGGTTACCGTTTTCATTGGTAGCTGCATCTTGCCTCGCCGAACTGATCCCTGATCGGGCGATCGTCTCGCTGCTTGGTCCCGCGACCGGGCTAACCGGTATTACGCTTGCCTCGTTATTCGGCGGTCTGCTGCCTGGCGGGCCGATCGTTTCGTTTCCGATCGCGATACTGCTCGCGCGCGATGGCGCTGGTGGCGCACAAGTGATCGCGTTGATCACCGGTTGGTCGGTCTACGCCTTCCATCGCGTGATCGCCTACGAGGGCCCGATCATGGGGTGGCGCTTCGTCGCCTTGCGGATGATTGCGTCAAGTTTCGTGCCGATCGCTGCCGGCATTTTAGCAGGTTTGCTCGCTAATCGGCTCGGCTGGTCGATCGCGATCAAGTAGATGCGCCTGCGCCCGATACTTTGCTTAGGCGGCATGCGCGAAGAAGCCTTGGATAACCTTGATCGTCGGCTGATCCATCAGCAGTGGCGCGTGCCCTTCGCCCTTGACGACGTGGCTCATACAATTGGCATGCCGCGCTTGCATCTGGCGCACGGTCTCGGCGCTGAGCAGATCCGAGGTCTCGCCGCGAATAACGAGCACGCGCGCATGTTTCAATGCGTCGAACTGCGGCCACAGCGTGGGTGGCGCGGCATCGGTCGCCGAGAATGAGCGGCCAAGGTTCGCGTCATAGCCGGGAACGGGACGGCCATTCTTGTCGTTGAACCAAGCTCTCGCTACCCGGCTCCAGGTCGCGTCCGCAACAGCGGGGAAAGCGTTGCGGCTGATGTCGGCGACCATGCGTGCGGCATCGTCCCACGAGTTCGGCAGCGGCGTGCGGCCGACGTAACCTGCAATGCGCATTAGCCCCTCACGCTCGATTACCGGTCCGATGTCGTTGAGAACGACCGACCCGACCAATCTCGGTTGGATGGCCGCCAGCACCATCGCGACAAGGCCGCCCCGTGAAGTTGCAAGAATGGCCGCATCGTGCAGATCGAGCGCGATCATGACGTCGATGACGTCTTGCGTTTCGGTTGGGATCGAGTAATTCCGCCAATCCGGATCGTGGTCCGAAAGGCCCCGGCCACGTGCATCGAGCGTGAATACCTCGCGGGGCTCGGTGCCGCTGGAGAGAGCCGCTGCTATTTCGGTGAAGTCGCGGCCGTTGCGGGTCAAGCCCGGCAGACACAATATCGGCCGCGCCGACGATTGTGGCGCCGGCCAATGACCGACATGCAACTTGAGCCCGTCGCGGACCTTGATGAAGCCGCCACGGTTAGTGCGATGCTCTGGATCGGACATGATCAATCCTGCTGGAGTTTCACATCGGCTCGCTACCACGTCAGCGTCTGTACCGCATGCCCGATTTCCTGCGGTGGTCGCGCAATCCTTACCGCGTGAGCCGCTCACGGCAACGCAAACAAATTCCCCAGCTGCTGCAACTTTGTGTCTTCGCGCCCGTATCTGCCGTAGGGCGCAAGCAAGACAAGGAGCATCGATATGCGTTTCATTGGCTTGGGTTTGATTGCGGTGCTGGTGTCGGTCGCGCCTGCGATAGGAGCAGACGAGAGTTTTGAAAGCTGGCCGGCGTTGCGCAGCACGTTCCCCTCGACGGGTGGCGGCGACATCATGATCAAGGGCTATGATCCTGTGATCACCGGCGGCAAGTGCGTGACGACGTTCATGGCGGTCGCCTCTGGCGCCGACCCGGCTGTCTACCCGAGCTTCATCGAGTTTGAGGCCGTGGCGGCACAAGGCGGCACGCTGTGCCACAACGGCAAGTGGCGGTCGTTCGATGGCGGCTCGTCCGGAACAACAGGCTACCGGGTGTTCTTCAAAGACGGAACGTTCCGCGGCTCGCCCTAACGTTAAATCAGCCGCGCTGACGAAGTTTGACGAGATCGACCAGTTCAGCCACGGGAAACGTTCCAGCCGCGAAGCGCATCGAGTGCGATCCTAGATCGAAGTGCTGGCGCGCATTGGCAAGTCGCTGCGCTCTGCGGGCGGCCAATACTGAAAAAGGCCGGACACCTGTGTGGTATCCGGCCCGCGGAACTTAGCGCGCTTACTTATAGTAACCGACGCCGCAAACTTGGTCGCCGGCCTTGGTGACATAGCTGACCTTGGCAACCGGTGTCGTGTCGGCACCGGGACGCGGCCACATGTAGCTGACTTCTTCGACCTTGCCTTCGGCGGCAACCTTCATCATCTCTTCGCCGAGGGCTTTGCCGTTCTTGTCCTTGATGTCGCGAATGTTCTTGCCCATCAGTGCCGGATGCGCGGTGAATGCACCGTCGCTGGCGTTGGCGCAGAACGCATAGAGATCGCGATCCTTGAAGCCGCCTTCGCCCTTTTGCATGTCGGCCAGCGCCTTCGCCTTATCGGCCTTGATGCTGACGACCGCCTTGTCGAGCATTGTCTTGGCTTCGGCTGCGGTACCGAATTGAGCCTGAGCGAATGCCGACGTCGAAAGTGTCAGTGCGCCGAGCGCAGCGGCGCCGATCAGGAACTTACGAATCATGTGGTTTCCTCCATTGCTTTTTGCAGTGGAGGTTCTGTGATCGGCGAAGATGGCGGACCCGTGGCGTCACTCTCGTGTCGTTCGCAGAATTAGCAAAACTTAAGTCGTAGAGTTCGATAAGCCTCACGTGTATCAGCAGCGGACCTTCATATTGACAGGATCGTACGGCGCCTTCAGGGTTGCCCGCACTTTGATCCGGTGTCCGCCGATGTCGACCTCGAAGGTTTGCGCCGACAGCGCCGCTTCGTCGAGTTTGACGCCACCGGTCTTCAAGCTTGCGAGCATGACGACGCGCCCGAGTGCTGCACCAAACGCCGCCGACGTCACGTCTCCCACCGGGCGGCCATTGTGCAATACGAGTTCGCCGCCATGTGCAAGGGGCGCACCGGCGTCGATTGCGACGAGCGATACGCAGCGCGTGGCTGGCAGTTTCGATCTTGCGGCAAGCAGCGCCTCCCGACCGATGAAGTCGCAGCCCTTGTCCAGCTTGACCGCCCAACCGAGTCCAGCTTCGAAAGGCGTGACGTCGGGCGTCAGTTCACGGCCCCACGCACGATAGCCTTTCTCCAGCCGCAAGGCGTCGATGGCGTAGTAGCCGGCATCGCGCAGGCCCAAGTCGCCGCCGGCTTCGTTCAAGGTGTCATAGACGCCAGCGACGAACTCGGTCGGAATGTACAACTCCCAGCCTAACTCGCCCATGTACGTTCGCCGGCAGGCGAGTCCAGTCGCGTAGCCGATCTCGACTGGTCGAACGGCACCAAATGGGAAAGACGCGTCATCGAGTTTGGTGCGGCCCGTCCGCTGCAAGAGCTCGCGCGATTTTGGGCCCATCACCGGTAAGACCGAGTAGGCCGACGTCACGTCCGTAACAGTTGCGTGAGCGCCTTCACGGATATTCTGGCGCAGCCAATCGAGATCGCGCACCGCTTGGGCAGTGCCGGTCAGCACGAAGAATTCGGTGGCGGAAAGGCGCGATACGGTGACATCGCTTTCGTAGCCGCCACGCTCGTTGAGCATGCCGGTGTAGACCGACATCCCCGGCTCGACGGCGACATCGTTGGCGCAAAGGCGTTGCAGTTCGGGTTCTGCGTCGCGACCTTGCACGAGCAGCTTGGCAAACGAGGTCATGTCGAAGATGGCGACCGCCTCGCGCGCGGCTTTCTGTTCGGCGTTCGCCCATGGGAACCAGTTTTGTCGGTCCCAGGCATATGTGATCGCGCGCGTTTCTCCGTCAGGAGCGAAGACGTTCGGGCGTTCCCAACCCATCTTCGAGCCCCAGATCGCGCCCTTCGCGTCGAGACGATCGTACAGCGGCGAGCGGCGGAACGGACGCGCGGTCTCGAGCTCGCGATTGGGCCACGGCATCATGTAATGCAGCCCGAGAACCTCCGCGACGCGATCCTTCATCCAGCGGCCGTTGGTGTTGAACGTGGCAAAGCGGCGGATGTCGACTGGCCACAAATCAAGTTGCGGCTCGCCCGAGACGATCCATTCGGCGAGCGCCTTACCAGCACCACCCGAACTCGCGATACCCATCGAATTGAAGCCGGCGGCGACGAACAAACCTTTGACGGCAGGTGTTTCGCCCATGATGTAGTTGTTGTCGGCGGTGAAACTCTCGGGGCCGTTCATGAAGGTCTTGACTTCGGCAGTCTCGAGTGCCGGAACGCGCTGGATCGCGTTCTTCATCAGGATCTCGAATTGATCCCAGTCGTCGGGCAACATGCCGAACTCGAAATCGTCTGGCACATCGGTGAGCCAGGGTTTGGCCTTCGGTTCGAACCCGCCCATGAGCAGCCCGCCGACTTCCTCCTTGAAATAAATGTAGCCATCGGGGTCGCGCAGGCACGGCAGATCCGGCTTCACGCCGGGAATGCGGGTGGTGACGATGTACATGTGCTCGCACGCGTGCAGCGGCACCGCGACGCCAATACGTTCGGCCAGCTGTCGCGACCACTGCCCGCCGGCAATCACCACGACATCGGCCGTGATCGTGTGATCGCCGACCGCAACGCCGGTCGCGCGCCCGTTCTTGACCTTAATTTCGGTGACGCGTGACTTTTCAAATATCTTCGCACCACAGTTGCGCGCACCTTTGGCGAGCGCCTGGGTGATGTCGGCCGGATTGGCCTTGCCATCGCCGGGCAACCACACAGCGCCGACGAGATCGGCGGTGTTCATAATCGGCCACTTGTCGCCCGCCTCAGCGGGAGATAGTTCATCGCAAACGATGCCCTGGGCCTCGGCGGATGCTGCAACCCGGCGCAACAGGGTCAAGCGATCTGGCGTGCGGGCGACGGTCAGCGAGCCGCATCGCTTCCAACCTGTCGCCTGACCGGTCTCAGCTTCTAAACTCGCGTACAGCTCGGTCGAGTACCGGATCAACTTGGTCATGCTCGTATGACCGCGCAATTGTCCGACGAGACCGGCTGCGTGCCAGGTTGTGCCACCCGACAGCCGGCCTTGCTCCAGTAACACGACATCGGACCAGCCGAGCTTCGTCAGGTGGTAGGCAATCGAACAGCCAGCGATGCCGCCGCCGACGATCACCGCACGGGCATGGCTTGGAAGGCTGAGTGGCGGCGCATCGGTCATGCAATCTCGCAACGTGGCTAATGAGCTTCAGTCTTTATCGTCGAAGTCCTTGATGATGTAGCGATGGACGCTCTCTGCCTTGATGCGCGCTTCGCTCAGGGCCCAGCTGCGCACTGATATGCCGGCTTCGTGCACGGTGTCCTTCGAGCCTGAGACGAGGGGGTGCCACCACTCGAGGCCGCGCCCCTCCTCGATGCGGCGATAGCCGCAACTCGATGGCAGCCAATCGAGCGAGCGCACTTTTTCCGGATCGATCGCTATGCAGTCGGGTACTTGGCGATGGCGATTGGGATAGTCGCTGCATCGGCAGGTGCCAACATCGAGCAGGCGGCAGGACAGCCGCGTCAGGTGAATTTCGTCGGTATCATCGTCTTGCAGTTTGACCAGACAGCAGCGACCGCAGCCATCGCACAGGCTTTCCCATTCGGAGCGGGTCATTTCTTCGAGCGTTTTGTGTTCCCAAAACGGAACATCTACGCTCTTTGCGCCGTCAGCCACTCTGTTCGTCCTCGCATTACCGCCGCAGTCAGGTGTAAATTAGCGCTGACCTTATGTCTTCGCGATTCTTGCACGTACACAGTGAGTTGGGCTAGCGACCACATCATGTTGGAGCACGCGCACTTGAAGGAATGGTTCCGAAAGCACGCCGGCAAGTTCCAGGCGAGCAACTGGATGCAACTCGATTCGTTCATCGACTCTTCGCTTTCCGGAACCTGGGAGCGGATTAAGGACGCCTACAATGCGGCATCGAGCTTCGGCATGCGGTTCCGCGTCTCGGGTTGGCAGCGCGTCGTCACCGAAATCGGCTCCGAGGCAATGACGCTCGGCGTCGGCGGCTTGGTCATTTTGTACATGCTGGCATTGCCTGCGTTCCTCGAAGTGGATGAGGAGAAGTACCTCACGCCAGGTAAGTACTCGGTCAAGTTCCTCGATGCGCGCGGCAACGAAATAGGCAAACGCGGCATCAATCTCAATGACGCGATCCCGCTGGAAGAAATCCCTG
This sequence comes from Hyphomicrobiaceae bacterium, assembly GCA_031374115.1. Taxonomy (GTDB): domain Bacteria; phylum Pseudomonadota; class Alphaproteobacteria; order Rhizobiales; family Hyphomicrobiaceae; genus JAKFWF01. Next base: position 104,658 of record JANMNO010000087.1, read on the forward strand.
AGGTGCTGATCCGCGCAACTATGGCGACCGAAGACCGGCGCTTCTACGATCACTTCGGCGTCGACTTCATCGGCACGTTGCGGGCGCTTGTCGCCAACGTCAATGCCGGTGAGACGGTGCAGGGTGGCTCGACGCTCACGCAGCAATTGGCGAAAAACCTTTTCTTGTCGTCCGAGCGTTCCTTGCAACGCAAGATCAAGGAAGTGTTCATGTCGTTCTGGCTGGAAAGCCGGCTGACGAAACGCGACATCCTGAAGCTTTACCTCGATCGCGCCTACATGGGTGGCGGTACATTTGGCGTCGAAGCGGCAGCGCAGTTTTATTTCGGCAAGTCGGTGCGTGAGGTGAACATGGCGGAAGCGGCCATGATGGCGGGCCTGTTCAAGGCGCCGACCAAGTATGCGCCGCACTCGAACTTACCGGCTGCCCGAGCTCGCGCCAACGATGTGCTGTCGAACCTGATCGAAGCAGGCTTCTACACCCCGGGTCAAATTCACAATGCGCGGCTCAACCCCGCCAAGGTGATCGAGACCCGCAATACCGCCACCCCAGACTGGTTCCTAGACTTCGCCTACGAGGAAATTCAGCGTGTAATGGAAGGCAAAGGGCAGTTCGTCGTCACCGCGCGGACGACCGTCGATCTGTCGTTGCAGCAGGCAGCCGACAGTGCGTTGCAGTCGACGATCAGGCTCGACGGCAAGGCGAGCCGGGTGAAGGCCGGCGCATTGATCGCAATGGAGCCGGACGGTGCGGTGAAAGCCTTGGTTGGCGGCCTCGACTACGGTGAGAGCCAGTTCAATCGTGCGACGCACGCGCGGCGCCAGCCCGGATCGTCGTTCAAGCTCTACGTTTACGCGACAGCGTTAGAGAATGGCTACACATCGAAATCGATCGTCAGCGATAGCACGGCGGGTTGCGGTAACTGGTCGCCAAAGAACTACAACGGCGGCGGTGGCACGGGCCGGTCGATCGCGATCGGCGACGCTTTCAAAACGTCGCTCAATACGACAGCCGTCGACCTGTCGTTGAAGGCTGGGCGCGACAAAGTTTTGGAGATGACCCAGCGTTTGGGAGTGGAGGGCGTAAAGAAGACATGCTCGATGGCGCTCGGCGACACCGGCATCACGCCAATCCAGCACACCGGCGCTTATGCCGCTTTTGCCAACGGCGGCAAGTTGGCCAAGCCGTATGCCATTTTGGAAGTCTTCAACGCAAAAGGCGATCTTCTCTACAGCCGCGAACGCGATGAGCCCGAGGCACCTCGGGTGCTGCGCCCGCGTATCGTCGAGCAGATGAACCAGCTGATGCAACTTGTGGTGACCGAGGGTACGGGGAAGAAGGCCGCCCTCGATTTCACTCACTCTGTCGGCAAGACCGGTACCAGTTCGAGCTATCGCGACGCCTGGTTCCTCGGATTTACCGGCTCGCTCGTCACCGGCGTGTGGCTTGGCAACGACGACTACACGAAGATGAACAATATCACCGGCGGCAGCCTGCCAGCGGCGACTTGGGCGGGTTTCATGTCCGTTGCTCATCCGAACAAGGACATCCCGACGATTGTTGGCTTAACTACGCATCCAGCGCAAATTGCAGAAAAGCAACGGCTCGCCGAGGTCCGCCGACTCGAGCCGGCAAGCACGACGGCTCAAGGCGATGGCCAACCACGCCGCAACACCAGCATTATGCCGGATGCGACACGTGATGCTTTGAAAAAGCTCAGCACGGCGCTTCGCAAAGCTGGTGCCGTCCTGCCGGAGAGCGCGCCGATACCGGCAGGCGTGCAACCGTCTTCCGCACAAGATCGGCGTGCCGAAGTTCCGCGTTCGCTGGGACAATCTGCTTCATCATCGGGGCCAGCTGGTTCCGGGTTGAGTGGGCGTCCTTGAGATGACGACGGAGAGCATCAGACATCACCTCCGGGCCAAAACGCCTCGCGTGCCCATCCTTGCCGGGATACGGACTGTGGTCGTCAGCGCCATCGATGCAGTCCTGAACGTCGTCGTCTTCGTTGCAATCGCGCTAGGTTTCGGCATCTGGTCGAGCTGGGTGCTGGTCGAGCGCGGCGCAGGCCTGACCACGAAAACGAACGGCGCTTGGGTCATGTGGACCGTCGCCGGAAGGCCGGATGCGGATCCGTATACGCGTGCTCATTTTGCCCGCACCGGCAGCCTTCCGCTGAGTTCGACTGCTGTCCATGCCTGGGAAGCTAGGGTCGACGACGAAGGTCAGTGGCTGCATTCGTCATGCGAGTACGCCCTGCAGGGCGACGGCCTTGAAGGGGACTGGTGGAGTCTCACGGTATTCGATGAAAAGGGCAAGCTCATCGCCAACGCCGCGGAACGCTATTCCTATACGGCGCGCACGATCGCGCTCGGTGCCGACGGCAGTTATATAGTAACCCTCGCGCGCGACGCGAGGCCGGGCAACTGGCTGCCGACCGGAGGCGCCGGCCGTCCGGTGCTCGTCCTCACGCGCGCCGCGCCGCGTCCAAACTCCACGGCGGCCGAACTCGAGGCGGCCATGCGCGGCCTGCCGGCGATCCGCCGCATTGCTTGTCGATAGGCCGAGCGCTGATGCAAATGGAACAAACGCCTCGCCTTTATCCTCGTCTGCGCTGGCGCACGCTCGCGCTCGCGCTGATTGGCGCCGGCATCGTGCACATTTGCATGACGTTCGCCTGGCCTTACGTTTCATCCGGCGATGCGGTGTTGCGATTGGCGGCATCGTTGCCGCCGAACGCGATGCGCGTTCTGCCGGCGGCCACGCCGAAGACGCAGATCATCGCCTTCCAGGGTCCCGATTTGCGCTACGCCGCATGCCGCGTAAATGTTGCTGAGGCAGCGTACGTGGTGCGTGCGACGCTACCCGAGGCAGGGTGGACGTTCTCAGTGCACAGTGGGTCAGGCGACAGTATTTACGTGGTCACGGGTCAAGATCAACGGCGGACGGAAATCGCTGTGCTGCTGCTGCCGCCGGGGGACCAATTCGTCGGGGTGTTACCAGAGGCAAGGCTGGCAGCCGGCCTGGCCCAGGTCTCGATGCCGAGTGCCGAAGGCATCGTACTGATCAGGGCCCCCGACAAAGGCGTTGCTTACCAGGCGGAGATCCTGGCCGAGCTTGCCAAGGCTTCGTGTACGCCGAGGCGGACTTGAAACGAAAATTCGCGGCTGCCTGTTCTGAGCTTACTCGGCGATGTCGAGCCGATCGCGCCGCTTGCCGCGGCTTTGGATCGGAGCGCTGTGCGAATGGAGTTCGCTCCACCGCTCGTAGCGGACACCGGGAAAAAGAATGATCTCGGCACTTTGCGCCGGTTTATCCTGTGCAGGTTGCCTGATCGATAGGCCGGTCGTCCGCCGCGCTACATCAAGAATTCGATGAATGGTCGCCATGTTCTCCTACGTCCCCGTAATCCCCGCCGCACTGAGGTACCTGGCACCCTTAAGGGCTATGTATTCTCTACTGCGATTCCAAAAGGTTTAGAAAGCAACGCATAATGACGGCCTTGAAATCACACAGGCTACTGGTTCGATTAACAGTCAGTTAATGGGGTTATTCCGCATCCGACTTAGCTCTCATGGTTTGCCGAAAGCTCCCGAACTGTGGCTCCTGTGCACAAAACTTACATCCAATCTTCCAGAAAATGACGCCCCTGCCGATCTTCCACTTCGACGATCCACAAGTCGGGATCGAACTCGGCCTGGCGCGCAAGATAGGTATCGGCTTCGGCATCGGTCGCCTTCGCTGCGTCAAGATGCAATGTCCACTGACGATCGGTTTGTCCTTCGTCGAACCCGGCTGGCGCTGGTCCGTATAAGCTGGCATGGCCGTCAAGATGCGCAATCTTGATGAAGATGGCGCCGGCATCGTCGTCGCCATGCCGCACGACCATGGCCGGCACACCAGAGGCGGAACACCGGCGCAAGTAAGCTTTGACCCAGATTTCGGCCTTCAATCGCATGGTCGGGAACTACTCTTTGTAGTTCACGCGCACAAGAGAGCTATCGCGTGCCGGTGGGGCGTCCAGCGGCAGTCAGGCGGCCAAGGCGACTGACGAGCGGGCCTGAGACCCGGCCGCTCTGGACCATGTTTTGATCCGTCTCGAATTCGCGGATGGCGCGCTCCGTGTCCTCGTTGCTGCGGCCGGTCACCTTACCGGGGTTGTAGCCGAGTGCCGATAACGACTGTTGCACAGTGCGCACCAGTTGCTCCCCGCGTTGCCGCTTCTCTTTGGGGAGAGCCTGCCATTGGGTGGAGATCTGCGCCGCCGTCGCCTTTGAGACCCCGAGCACGATTGCCTTCATGACCGCTTCAGTTGCCTCGCCCGTGGGAGCCAATCCGTGATCGTGCTCCCACGCCATGATCGCCGCCCGCGTCACGGCACCAGCAACCCCATCCGACACGCCGGGATCGTAACCGCGCGCCTGCAACTCGCGCTGAATTGATGCCACGACTTCGGGGGCATCGGCCGCCGGGCCGGAAAGGGTCGCCTCTGCCACCGCCTCCGAGGATTTCTTTGCCGCATCTTGAGGCCGTTTCGGATCGCTTCTGACAATCGGAGCAATCGTCGGGGAAACCGTCGGAGGGTTAATGGAAAATGGCTGCGTGTTGGGCAGACGCTGTGCCGAATTAACGGTCGTGGCTGGTTGATCGGCGCTCAAACGCCGCGCGCGATCGGCTTCCTGTTGCAGGTGTTTGCGTTCGCTCGCTGCCCGGCCACCATTCGGGTTGCCGTGGGAGGAGCGTTCCCCCTGTAATAACATGACATTTCCGGCAACGCCCGCGCTCAGCAGGACGAAGATGGAAACGGCATATCTTGCGTGGCTCGGCGTCATCCAGTTGCTTTCCAGGATGTGGTGTGGTCCCGCGGCGAGTATGGAGCGCTGCCGTAAAGAGGCTGTTAACCGCTGCAGTTCGATCTCAAACAGGGAACTTAAAATTTGAACTAAATTGGCTTAAAAACGTGCTGGTTCACGAAACGCCACTTCAAGTTGTGTTGGGTATGGTTATCGGCGAAGCGGCCCTTATAGGCTGCTATCGCTAACCATGGACACGACGTCGATGTTTCTCATACGTGCCGCGTTCGGCCTTGCTCTCGTCGTCATGCTGCTGCCGACGGATGAAGCACAGCAGGCGAAAGTCGCTGGCCAAGCCGGATCGGTCGTCGAGAGGGCGGCAACGTTTTGCGAGCGCAACGTCAATACCTGCGCTGCCGGCGCCGAACTGTGGGCGACCTTTCTGAAGAAGGCCGAGTTTGGCGCCAAACTCGCAGGTAACCTGATCCAGGATTACATGAGAGGCAGTGCGTCGCCCCGCGAGCAGCGCCAGATCGTTGGCGAGCCCAATCGCCAGCCGCCCTTCGAGGCGCCGCTGCAGCCGGCACCCGCGCGATCGATCGAGCCCGGCCGGGGGACGCTTGCACCGAATGATTTGGCGCCCGCCTGGCGCGGCCGGACAGCGCGAACCGGCGCGTGAGTGACGTTAGGTCCTCTTGCTGAAGCGGGGGTCGAGAGCCTATGTGCCTCTACAGCGGTAGATCTGTCAGCCGCTTACCGGACGCTTCTGGCCATGCCGATCGATCACATTCGCGACGATTTCGAGCTTCTCGACGATTGGGAAGATCGCTACCGCTATGTGATGGAACTCGGCCGCGCGATGCCGCCCCTCGACGACGCCCTGCGGACCGACACCAACAAGGTGCGCGGCTGTGCCAGCCAAGTTTGGCTAGCCTCCAAGGCAGTTCCCGCCGCCGGTGGCGATCGAACTCTGGCACTCGTGGGTGACAGCGATGCGCATCTGGTGCGCGGCCTCGTCGCCATCGTCATCGCCATCTACGAGGGACGCCCTTTGACCGAGATTGCGACCCTCGACGCAGAGGCCGAATTGGCGACGCTCGGGCTGCGCGAACATCTGACGCCGCAACGCTCGAACGGTCTCGCCTCGATGATCAAGCGGATCAGGTCGGACGCCCGCTGCGCTCTACCCGCCGGTTGAATATCACTCCATCCGTTTCGGCCTATTTGGTGATCTGATCGATACCAATTGGCCCGTCTTAGTTTACGCTGGGATGACGGGTTCTAGAGGTCTGAGCGAAACGCGCGCATCCGCGGAAAACTTCGCACCAGCGCGTACCTCGAAAACGCCCACTGTGCTATCCCCCGCGCCATCGTTTGCAGCTGGAGCTCATGATGCACTCCCGACCTCTTGTTATCGCCGCCTTCCTCCTCGTCGCCCCGCCCGCCCTTGCCGCCGAACCCGCCTACGTCGGCACGTGGGGCGTCTCGGCGGCGCAGTGTAAAATCCGCCAAGATCGGCAGGGCGCGCCGATCGTGATCAGGGCGAAGGGCTACGACCAGCACGAGGCGCATTGCAATTTCACGTCGG
>JANMNO010000099.1:0-36837 GCA_031374115.1 Hyphomicrobiaceae bacterium
CACCTCGCCCCCTCGCTTGGGGAGCGTGAGAAAAGAAATCGAGCATCGCGCCGTATCAACAGGAGCTAGAAGTTGTATGAGCATCATAAACAACTTACGGGGATAGTTACCGATCGCGCCTTATCCGTTCTAATCATTGAGAATCGCGCAAGCCGGTAGCTGTCCCCGGCCACCTGACGCGGCGGTGGGCTCGGCTTTTGGTGTGCATGCTTCGATGTGGTAATCGACGCGAATTGTGATTGACCGACGATTCGTATTCACACCCGTCCGGAGACCGCCGCCCTTGGCTATTCGCCAGTTATCGCCGGAAACCATCAACCGCATCGCCGCGGGCGAAGTGGTTGAGCGGCCCGCGAGCGTGGTCAAAGAACTCGTCGAGAACGCAATCGATGCTGGTGCGGGCGAAATCGATGTGGTGACAGCCGGTGGTGGTATCTCGCTCATCCGCGTGACCGATGATGGTCATGGCATGGCCGCGAACGACCTCGCCCTTGCCGTCGAACGTCACGCGACTTCCAAACTTTCCGACGATGATCTGTTCAATATCCGCACCATGGGATTTCGCGGCGAAGCCTTGCCGTCGATTGGCTCGATTGCGCTACTGACCATTCAGTCGCGAGCGCGCGGTGCAATCGATGCGCACCAGATCACGGTCGCGCGAGGAGCGAAGTCGGGCTTAAAACCGGCCGCGCTTAACAGCGGCACCCGCATCGAAGTGCGCGAACTTTTTTCCGCGACACCGGCACGCCTCAAGTTCCTCAAATCGGAGCGCGCCGAGAACATGGCGACCTCAGAAGTCGTCAAGCGGCTGGCGATGGCGAACCCGCACATCGGTTTCACGTTGACGACGGGCGAGCGAGCCGGCCTGCGCCTACCAGCGTGCGCAGCCGGTGCCGACGGGCACTTGGCACGGCTCGGCCGCATCATGGGGCCGCAGTTCATGGCCGATGCTTTGCATCTCGCTGGCGAGCGCGATGGCGTGCGTGTCGCGGGCTTCGCAGGCCTGCCGACACTTAACCGGCCCGACACCTCGTTGCAATTCCTGTTCGTCAACGGGCGGCCGGTCCGAGACAAGCTGCTGGTCGGTGCGGTGCGGGCAGCCTATGGCGATCTCATTCCGAAAGGGCGTCACCCGCTGCTGGCGTTGTTCGTGGATCTCGAACCGCGCGAGGTCGACGTCAATGTGCATCCGGCGAAGGTCGAGGTGCGGTTTCGCGATGCGGGCCGCGTGCGCAGCCTGATCATCGGCGGCCTGCGTAGCGTGCTCGATGCGGCCGGTCATCGGGCGAGTGCCGCAGGCGGCGTTGCGACCGTCGAGGCCTTTGTGCAGATGGGCGCAGCGGCCTGGAGTGGCGGTACTGGGTTCACGTACCAACGCCCACTGGCTCAAATGCCGACGGGCTTTGCCGAAATGATGCAGGCACCGCTCGCCGGTCTTGACGGCACCAGCGCGAACACCGCCGGATTTGCAGATGCGCCGCCCCCTGATTTGCTCGATCGGCCGCTTGGTGCGGCCCGCGCTCAGTTGCACGAAACCTACATCGTGTCGCAAACGCAAACGTCGGTCATTATCGTAGATCAGCACGCGGCCCACGAGCGGCTGGTCTATGAGCGCATGAAGGCGATGCTGGCGAATGGCGGCGTCCGGCGGCAGGGTCTCTTGATCCCCGAAATCGTCGAAGTGGGTGACGATGAAGCCGCAGCACTCGCCGAACAAGCCGATGAACTTGCCGAGCTGGGCCTAGTGCTCGAAGCGTTCGGATCGGGTGCGGTTGCCGTGCGCGAGGTGCCAGCGTTGCTGGGCGATACCGACGTGCAGGGCCTGGTGCGGGATCTCGCTTCGGATCTACTGAACGAGGGCCAATCGTTGCGTTTGCGCGAACGGCTCGAAGCGGTGTGCTCAACGATGGCGTGCCATGGCAGCGTGCGCGCGGGGCGTCGCCTCACTGCGCAGGAAATGAATGCATTGCTGCGCGAGATGGAGGCCATTCCCTATTCCGGCCAATGCAATCATGGGCGCCCGACCTACGTCGAGCTGAAGCTTACCGATATCGAACGGCTGTTCGGTCGCCGCTAAACATTTTAGAGAGAACTTTGTAGTCACCGCAAAGGTGTTCGCGTTAGCTTCATGTCGACCCGAGATTGCAGCATCTGGGAGCGGCCAATCCACCATGATCGATGATCCGAGCGGCCGTATCGATTATGACGAAACGGGTTCCGGCCCGACCCTCGTACTGGTGCCCGGTTCTTGCAGTACTGGCGCGGCGTGGCGGCCGATCGCGGCAACATGGAATGGCAAGTTCCGCTGTGTCACGACCAGCCTTTTGGGCTACGGTGGTACCGCTGAACGGCGCACCGGGCAGGACCCATCGATCGATCACGAGGCCAAGATTGTCGAGGCTGTGATCGCCAACGCAGGCGCTGGCGTGCACCTCGTTGGACATTCGTTCGGCGGATTGATTTCACTTGCCGTCGCGGTGGGCAATCGCGTTTCGTTGAAAAGCCTGGTGATCATCGAAGCGCCTGCGGTCGAAATCCTACGCGAACGTGGAGAGCTCGCGCATTACCGCGGATTCCAGCAGATGACCGACGCCTATTTCGCCGCATTCAAGGCGGGGCAAGCGGATGCGATCGGCATGATGATCGACTTCTACGGCGGTCCTCGCACCTTCACATCATGGCCGCCGAAGTTGCGCGCGTACGCAATGGAGACGACAGCCGTAAATTTGATCGATTGGGCGAGTGCTTATGGTTTTGCGCCATCGGCGGCAGCGCTCAGTGCGATCGATATCCCGGTGCTTGTGATCACCGGCAGCGCCAGCAATCCGGTGGCGCAGCGTGCCAATGCGCTGCTCGCCGAAAGCATCAAAGGCGCCCAGTTCGTCACGATCGAAGCCGCCGCGCATTTCATGATCGCAACCCACGCGGGCGAAGTCGGTGGGTTGATCGCAGAGCATGTGGATCGGGTCGAGATGGCGGTGTAGTCCCGACCAATCCACTGCGCCGGGCTTTCAGGGAACGCGTGGGCGGGCAGGGCTAGATGGCTCGTTGCAGGGCTGCGCAATGAGCGGGCCACCTCCACCTCACCATTCCACACCCGCCTGAGGACAACGCGCCACACTGGGTTGAGCTGCAACTGCGCGCGCGCTAACACCCCTTCATGAACAACAAACCGATTCCACCAAACTCCGGCTCACCGAACGGCGGGAACGTCGAAGGCATCGAACTCAAGGATGCGATCGAGGAGCGCTATCTTGCCTACGCGCTGTCAACCATCATGCATCGCGCGCTGCCCGATGTGCGCGATGGCCTTAAGCCGGTGCATCGGCGCATTCTCTATACGATGCAGCGGCTTAACCTCGAGCCGCCGTCGAACTACATGAAATGCGCACGCATCGTCGGCGAGGCGATGGGAAAGTATCATCCGCATGGCAATCTGGCGCTGTATGAAGCGTTGGTCCGGCTGGCGCAGGATTTCTCCGTGCGTTATCCGCTGGTCGACGGTCAGGGCAACTTCGGCAACATCGATGGCGATAACGCGGCCGCCGACCGGTACACCGAGGCGAGGCTCAGCGGCACGTCCGTGGAAATCCTCGACGGCCTCGACGAGGACGCGGTGGACTTTCGGCCGAACTACGACGGCAAGGAACATGAGCCGGTCGTCCTACCGGCAGCGTTCCCGAATGTGCTCGCGAACGGTTCGTCGGGCATCGCGGTCGGCATGGCGACGAACATCGCGCCGCACAACGTCGACGAGCTTTGCGCGGCCCTGCTGCATATGATCAAGCATCCGAACGCGACCATCGAAAAGCTCGTCGAGTTTGTCCCGGGCCCGGACTTCCCGACCGGCGGTGTGCTGGTCGAACCGCGCGAGAGTATCATCGAGACCTATCGCACGGGGCGCGGTGGCTTCCGTCTGCGTGCGAAATGGGAGAGGGAGGATATCGGCCGCGGCGGTTATCAGATCGTCATCACCGAGATCCCCTATCAAGTACAGAAGGGCAAGCTCGTCGAGAAGCTCGCCGATCTGATTGCCGAGAAGAAGTTGCCGCTGGTCGGCGACGTGCGCGATGAGAGCGCCGAAGTCGTTCGCCTGGTCATCGAACCGAAGAGCCGATCGGTCGATCCAGTCGTGATGATGGAGAGCCTGTTTCGCGTGTCGGAAATGGAAATTCGTTTCGGCCTGAACATGAACGTGCTGTCGGCAGGGCAGATCCCGAATGTGCTGTCGCTGCGCGAGGTGCTCGGCCAATGGCTGGAACATCGCGTCGAAGTGCTGGTGCGGCGGACGAACTTCCGGCTGGCCAAGATCGCGCATCGCCTCGAAGTGCTCGACGGCTATCTGATTGCCTTCCTCAATCTTGACGAGGTGATCCGGATCGTCCGTTTCGAGGACGAGCCCAAGCAAGTGTTGATGAGCACGTTCAAGCTCTCCGATGTGCAGGCCGAGGCGATCCTGAACTTACGTCTGCGGTCGTTGTCGAAGCTCGAAGAGCATGAGATCCGGGCCGAGCACGACAAGTTGTCGGCCGAGCAGCGCATGTTGACGCAGTTGCTGGCATCCGACGACGAGCAGTGGGACCGGATCGCGACCGAGATTAAGGCTACTCGCGAGCGCTACTCGAAGAAGACCGAGCTCGGCCGTCGGCGTACGCAGTTCGAAGTTGCGCCGGAGATAACGGTCGATCTTGAATCCGCGTTCATTGAAAAGGAGCCGATCACCGTGATCCTGTCCGAAAAGGGCTGGATCCGCGCGATGAAAGGCCACCAGGAAGATTTGTCGAAGCTCGAATTCAAACAGGGCGACGAACTTAAGCGGGCGGTGAAGGCGTTCACCACCGACAAGCTGATCGTGTTTGCGACCAACGGCCGGTTCTATACGCTGAGCGGCGACCAGTTGCCGGGCGGCCGCGGTCACGGAGAGCCGGTGCGTCTGATGGTGGACGTCGAGGAAAACCACGACTTCCTCGAAATGTTCGTGCACGAGCCGGGCCGCAAGTTGCTGGTTGCGTCGACAGCGGGTTATGGCTTCATCGTACCGGAGGACGAAGTTCTGGCGTCGACGCGCAAAGGCAAGCAGGTGCTCAATGTCAGCAAGCCCGAAGAAGCGAAAATCTGTGTACCCGTCAGCGGCGACATGATCGCGGTGGTTGGTGAGAACCGTAAGATGATTATCTTCACGCGCGATGAGCTGAGTGAGATGGCACGCGGCAAGGGCGTTATCCTGCAGCGCTATAAGGACGGTGGAATCTCTGACGTGCGCGTGTTTTTGAAGAAGGATGGGTTGACCTGGCTCGATGGTGCCAATCGCACCTTCACGCTGCCGATTTCGGATTTGAAAGATTGGGTTGGCGCGCGCGCACAGGCGGGTCTGCTGGTGCCGAAAGGTTTCCCGCGTTCTAATAAGTTCGGGTCGTCGTTCGGTTAGATCTGGAGGCCGATGAGCCTCCGCGCCGGTTGAACCGCTTAATTTTTCTGCCCAACGCTCATTTAATGGGCGATGATTGCGCTTGCTCAAAATCAGTGCGACCCGCTAGGCTCCAGTTCGAAAAGCTGCGGCTCAGGGAGGTTCACTTGTCGGTCAATCGTCGAACAGCGCTTAAAGGTCTGGGTGGAGCGGGTCTGATAGGTTTGGGCGGGTTTCCGATGCCAGCCCTTTCCCAAGGAGCTGCTGCGAAAACTTTGAAGTTTGTGCCACAGGCAAACCTCGCCAACTTCGATCCGATCTGGGGTACGCAGTACGTCGTACGCAACGCATCGGCGATGGTCTGGGACATGCTCTATGGCGTCGACAATACTTTGTCGCCAAAGCGCCAGATGGCCGAGAGCGAGGAAGTCTCCGCCGACGGCTTGACGTGGACCTTCAAGCTTCGCGAGGGCCTCAAGTGGCATGATGGCGAAAAGGTCACCGCGAAAGATTGCGTCGCGAGCTTAGCTCGCTGGGCCAAGCGCGACCCGATGGGCACGTTGATCCTCGCGATCCAAAAAGAACTCACTGTGATCGACGACCGTTCGTTCAAGTGGGTGCTGTCGAAGCCGTTCCCAAAAATGCTGCTGGCGCTCGGCAAGAACAACACCCCCTGCGCCTTCATGATGCCGGAGCGCATTGCCAAGACCGATGCGTTCCAGCAGATCACCGAGTACGTCGGCTCCGGCCCGATGAAGTTCAACAAGAGCGAGTGGGTGCCCGGCGCCAAGGCTGTGTTCGAGAAGAACATGGACTATGTGCCTCGTTCCGAGCCGTCGAGCTGGCTGTCGGGCGGCAAGAAGATCTACATCGATCGGCTCGAGTGGATCATCATGCCCGATGCAGCAACTGCCTCGGCTGCGCTGCAGAACGGCGAAGTCGACTGGTGGGAGATCGCGCCGACCGATCTGGCGCCGGTTCTGAAGAAGAACAAGAACTTGATGGTCGATGTGGCCGATCCGCTCGGCAATATCGGGTCGTTCCGGTTCAACCATCTGCACGCCCCGTTCAACAACGTGAAGGCGCGTCTGGCGGTGCTCACGGCACTCAGCCAAGAAGATTACATGCGCTCGTTGATCGGTGACGATACGGCGATGTGGAAAACGATGGCGAGCTTCTTCACGCCTGGCACGCCGCTTTACACGGAAGAGGGTGGCGACATTCTCAAAGGCCCGCGGAATATCGAGGCAGCGAAGAAGCTGCTGGCCGAGAGTGGCTACAAGGGCGAGCCGGTCACGTGCCTTGTCGCTCAAGATCAGGCGATCACCAAGGCGCTGGGCGACGTCACCGCCGACCTGTTGAAGAAGATCGGTATGACCGTCGACTTCGTCGCCACCGACTGGGGTACGGTCGGTTCACGCCGCGCCAAGAAGGAGCCGCCTGGCGCCGCCGGCGGCTGGAACATGTTCCACACCTGGCATGCGGGTGCCGACTGTGTGAACCCGGCGGTATACTCCGCTATCCGCGCGAACGGTGACAAGGCATGGTTCGGCTGGCCGAACGTTCCGTCGGTCGAGAAGGAAGTCGAAGCCTGGTTCGATGCCAAGAACCTCGACGAGGAAAAGGCCGCCGTCGGCCGCCTGAACAAGGAAGCATTCGCAAATGGCGTCTACGCGCCGACCGGCTTCTTCCAGGTTTATCAGGCGTGGAGGACCAACATCACCGGCATTGTAAAGGGCCCGCTGCCGTTCCTTTGGGACGTGAAAAAGGCCTAAGAGGGGAGGGGTAAACTTCCCCTGCTTCGGAAGGACAGACCAAGTGCGCAGGGTGTGGCCGGGGTATCGAATACACCACGGCTGTTATCCGGCATTCATTTGCCGGGACCCAAGTGTGCCAAATCCTCGCAGTGGAGGACTTCGCGCCGTGGGTCCCGGGGTAAACCCTGGGATCGCATCTGCGGGGTGTATTGATCGAGACCATCAAGGCGCTTATCTCGCATGCTTTCCTACATCCTGAGACGCATCCTGGCGACGATCCCCGTGATGGCGATCGTCGCTCTGATCGTGTTCTCGCTGATCTATCTCGATCCATCCGATCCGGCGGCCGGCAACGCCGGTGATCAAGCAACGGCCGAAGACATCGCTCGAATCCGAACGGCGATGGGCCTCGACCGGCCGTTCCATATTCGCTTCGGCGAGTGGACCTGGGGCATTCTGCACGGCGATTTGGGAACATCGATCCTGACTAAGCTGCCGGTGTCAGGCATGATCGCTCAGCGGATCGAGCCGACGCTCTCCTTGATGTTGCTCACATTGATTTTGGCAATCTCGGTTGCGGTCCCGATGGGCGTTATCGCTGCTTGGAAGCGCGGCACATGGATCGACAGTGCGATCATGGCGACTGCGGTTGTCGGTTTCTCCGCGCCGGTGTTCGTCATCGGCTATGTGATGATCTACGTCTTCGCGCTGCAACTCGATTGGTTTCCGGTGCAGGGCTACACGCCATTGAGTCGAGGCGTCGGGCCTTGGCTCAATAATCTCGTACTTCCTGCGGTGGCCCTCGGCTTCATCTACATCGCGCTGATTGCTCGCATCACGCGCGCGTCGATGCTGGAAATTTTGAGTCAGGACTATATTCGCACCGCTCACGCAAAGGGGGTCGGCCGTTATCAGATACTATTCCTGCACGCCTTAAAAAATGCCGCTGTGCCGATTGTCACCGTCATCGGCATCGGGATGGCACTATTGATTGGCGGCGCGGTCGTAACCGAAAGCGTTTTCGCGATCCCCGGCCTCGGGCGGCTGACATTGGATTCGATTCTGCGGCGTGATTATCCCGTGATCCAGGGTGTCGTGCTATTGTTCTCGTTCGTCTACGTTCTGGTCAATTTGCTTATCGATCTACTGTATACCGTGCTCGACCCGAGGATCAGATATTGAACACGGTACCACGAGCCTCGCAGTTTCAGGGTGCTCAAGGCGCACCGATCGGCGATGTGTACCCGCCGGCGAGGAAGCGCGGACCGGTAATGCGCTTCATCGCAAATCATCCGAACATCGTGATCGGCGGCACGCTGCTGACGATCCTGCTCGGGATCGCGATTTTCGCAGCGCTGTTGACGCCGGTCGATCCGACGGCGATCGCGCCGGCAAAACGTAACCGCGCGCCATCAGCCGAGTTTTGGTTCGGCACCGACCAAATCGGTCGAGATCTCTATTCTCGCGTCCTGCACGGAACTCGCGTGTCCTTGCTCGTCGGCTTTTCGGTAGCGATTTTGGCCTCGCTTGTCGGCTTGCTGATTGGGCTTTTCTCCGGTTTTTCGCGCTTCGCCGACGCCATCGTCATGCGCATCATGGACGGCTTGATGTCGATCCCGCCGATCCTGCTCGCCATCGCCATGATGGCGTTCAGCGGCGCCAGTGTGAGAAACGTGATTACCGCGATCGCGGTCGCCGAGGTGCCCCGCGTCGCCCGCCTCGTGCGCGGCGTCGTCTTGACCTTGCGCGAGCAACCGTACGTGGATGCAGCCATCGCATCGGGCACGCGCACGCCGATGATCATCTGGCGGCACATCCTGCCGAACACGATCGCGCCGATGACCGTGCAGGCGACCTACATCTGTGCGTCGGCGATGATCGTCGAGGCCATCCTCTCGTTCATCGGTGCGGGTACGCCGCCGACGATCCCGTCGTGGGGAAACATCATGGCCGAGGGCCGCGCGGTGTGGGAAGTGAAGCCCTACATCGTCATGATCCCGGCGCTATTCCTGTCGGTCACCGTACTTGCTGTGAACCTGCTCGGCGATGGTCTGCGCGATGCGTTCGACCCACGCGCTCAAAAGGGTCATTAGGACATGGCCCTCCTTGAGGTCGAGAATCTGCGCACGCACTTCCGCACGGCTGGCGGCATTGTTCGCGCGGTCGATGGCATCTCGTTTCATGTCGAGGAAGGCGAGGTGCTCGCCATCGTCGGCGAGAGCGGCTGCGGGAAATCGGTTACCGCAATGTCGATCTTGCGGCTGATCCCCGATCCGCCCGGACGCAGTATCGGTCGCGTGATGTTCGGCGGACGCAACCTGATCGATGTGCCCGAAGCCGAGATGCGCCAGATCCGCGGCAACGATATCTCGATGATCTTTCAGGAGCCGATGACATCGCTCAATCCGGTGTTGACCATCGGCCACCAGATCGGCGAGGCCCTGATCTTGCATCAAGGCCTCGACAAAGGCCAGGCGATGGAGCGCGCCGTCGATAGCCTCAAGCTGGTCGGCATTCCAGAGCCGGAGCGTCGCGTACGCCAGTATCCGCACGAGTTGTCCGGCGGCATGCGTCAGCGGGTGATGATCGCGATGGCGCTCGCCTGTTCGCCGAAGCTGCTGATCGCGGATGAGCCGACAACGGCGCTCGACGTCACGGTGCAGGCGCAGATTCTGGATCTGATGCGGCAGCTGAACGAGAAGACCGGATCAGCAATCATTCTTATTACCCACGATCTAGGTGTCGTCGCCGAGATGGCGCAGCGCGTCGTCGTGATGTATGGCGGGCGCAAGGTCGAGGAGGCGCCGGTCGCCGAGTTGTTTGCGACACCCCGTCATCCCTACACGCGCGCTCTCTTGGGTTCAGTGCCTCGGCTCGCGGGGCTCGATGCGTCGAAGATCCGGCTCGCTGAAATTCCCGGCGTCGTGCCGTCGTTGCGCGAGGCCATTCCCGGTTGCATCTTCGCACCTCGATGCACCTATGCAACGGAACAATGCCGCACATCGTATCCACTCCTGGAGCAGAAGGGTAAGGGCCACATGGTCGCTTGCTGGGAGTCGGATCGCCTACTTGCAGGTGCCGCATGAACAACGCCGGCCCGCTCGCGACGACACCAGTTCTCGAGGTCACCAACCTCAAGAAGCACTTCCCGATCCGCAAAGGGTTTCTTGGGCTCGCGGGCGGTCAAGTCAAAGCCGTCGATGGTGTGAGTTTCTCGATCGGACCAGGCGAGACGTTGGGTCTCGTCGGCGAGTCCGGTTGCGGGAAATCGACCGCCGGCAAACTCATTCTGCGATTGATCGAACCGACCGAAGGCGAGATAACGCTGGCCGGTAAACGTATTGATGCACTGACGCGCAAAGAGATGCGAGGAGAGCGGCGTGGGTTGCAAGTGGTGTTTCAGGACCCGTATTCTTCGCTCAACCCGCGCATGCGTGCCGTCGACATCGTCGGCGAGCCATTACGAAATTTCGAGCACTGGTCGGCGGCTCAGATTGCCGATCGCGTGGCATGGCTGTTCCAGAAGGTGGGGCTGCGCGCGGATCAGTTAAGCCGTTATCCGCACGAGTTCTCTGGTGGCCAGCGGCAACGGTTGGTGATCGCGCGCGCGTTGGCACTGAATCCAAAAGTGATCGTGTGCGACGAGCCTGTATCGGCGCTCGATGTGTCGGTGCAGGCCCAGGTGATCAACTTGCTGATCGATCTGCAAGCGGAGTTCGGGCTCTCCTATCTATTCATCGCGCACGATCTCGCGGTGGTTCAGCACATTTCGCATCGAGTCGCCGTTATGTACCTTGGCCGCATCGTCGAATTAGCCGGCAAGGAGGCGCTGTTCTCGAAACCCCAGCACCCTTATACAGAGGCGCTGTTATCGGCGGTGCCGGTACCCGATCCAACGGTAAAGTCGAAGCGGATCATTCTGGAAGGTGATGTGCCCAGCCCGATCAATCCGCCTAAGGGCTGTCATTTCCATACCCGCTGTCCCTACGCCTATGAGCGCTGCTATGTTGAAACGCCACCTCTCAAAGAGGTCATGCCTGGCCACTTCGCCGCCTGTCATTTGAGGGATGGGACGCCGGCGCAAAGCGCATGAGATGACGGATATGGTTGCCGAAAACGATCTCGTACGCGTGGTCAGGAACGTCAACGCCGCGCCGCGGAATGCGGGCTATAGCGCAGGACTCGACGGTGTGCTGCCAGCCGCTGGCTTTGATTCGGCTTTCACCGAGATATCGGGTTGGCCGGGTTATGCGCCGACGCCGTTGATAGCACTACCGGGTCTTGCTGCCGAGTTCGGGATCGATCAGCTCCTGTACAAGGAGGAGCGGCATCGCTTTGGCCTCAACAGCTTCAAGGCGCTTGGTGGTGCTTATGCGGTGATGCGGGTGCTGGCGAAGGAACTCGCGCATCGCGGCGTGCCGGATCAGATCACTTCGAGAGATTTGGCGGCCGGGCGCTGGCGCGAGATCACCGGGGACATCACCGTCGTTTCGGCGACGGATGGCAATCACGGCCGGTCAGTTGCGTGGGGTGCCCGTACATTCGGCTGCCGCTGCGTGATCTTCGTCCACGAGACGGTGAGCGAAGCGCGCGAAAAAGCTATCACGGCCTATGGCGCGCAGGTGCACCGCATCGCTGGCGGTTACGACGATAGCGTTCGGCACACGTTTTCCGAAGCTGCCAAGAACGGTTGGTTCGTGGTTCAGGACACGGGCACGCCGGACTATGAAGATGTGCCGCGCGATATCACAAGCGGTTATGCTGTCATCGCGCGCGAGGTTTTAGCGCAAGCCGAAAAACCGCCGACACACGTGTTTGCACCAGCCGGCGTCGGCGGTTTGGCAAGCGCGCTCCTCGCTCAATTCTGGATAAGTCTTCCCTCTCGGCCGATATTCATCGTGCTGGAGCCGACACGCGCCGACTGCGTCTATCGTAGCCTCGAAGCCGGTGCACGGACGGATGTTACCATAGCGGATGAGACCGTTATGGCTGGCTTAAGCTGCGGCGAGGTCTCAACGCTGGCCTGGCCCGTACTGCGCGAGGGGGCGCACGCGGCGATGGCAATCGACGATCAATTCGCTCTGGAGGGAATGCGCCGGTTTGCGTCGCCAGCTGATGGTGACCCAGCGATCGTCGCGGGTGAGTGTAGTGGCGGTGGACTCGGCGCGATGCTGGCGCTGCGCGATCGGCCTGACCATCGCCGGAAACTCGAACTCGATGCGTCGTCGCGGGTGCTGTTGATCGGCACGGAAGGCGATACCGACGCGGGTATCTACAAAAGCGTGGTTGGAAAGTCTGCGCAGGAGGTTCTTCGATCATGAGCCGCATCGTCACTGTGGGAGCAGCCCAGCTCGGACCGATTCAACGCAACCATTCGCGCGCCGATGTCGTCGAGCGCCTGCTCATTCTTTTGCGCGAGGCTGCTCGTCACGGCTGCACCCTCGTGGTGTTTCCGGAGTTGGCACTCACCACGTTCTTCCCCCGCTGGTTCATGGAAGACCAGGCCGAGATCGACAGTTTTTTCGAAACGGAAATGCCGTCGAACGTTACCGCGCCGCTGTTCAACGAGGCCAAGCGGCTGGGTATCGGATTTTATCTGGGCTATGCGGAGTTGGAGCGCACCGGCTCCAACATGCATCGATACAACACCTCGATCCTGGTCGATGGCGCCGGCAAACTCCTCGGCAAGTACCGCAAGATTCATTTGCCCGGCCACGCCGAGCACGAGCCATGGCGTGCATTCCAGCATCTGGAGAAGCGCTATTTCGAAGTCGGTAATCTGTCGTGGCCGGTGTGGAAGGCGTTCGGTGGTCATATGGGCATGGCGATCTGCAACGATCGGCGCTGGCCCGAGACCTATCGCGTGATGGGATTGCAAGGCGTCGAGATGGTCCTGCTCGGCTACAACACGCCGCGGCACAATCCACCGGCACCCGATCACGACCGGCTGTCGGAATTCCACAATCAACTGTGCATGCAAGGCGGTGCCTATGCCAACGGCACTTGGGTCGTGGGGGTCGCCAAGTGCGGAGTCGAAGAGGGCTGCGAGATGATCGGCGGTTCGTCGATCATTGCGCCGTCTGGCGTGATCGTCGCGCAAACGCTCACCCATGCCGATGAACTGGTCGTCGCGCGCTGCGACCTCGACGAGTGCAACAGCTATAAGGCATCGACCTTCAACTTCGCGCGCCATCGTGAGCCGGAACAATATCGCATGATCGTCGAGCGCAAAGGCGCGATCCCGCCGGATTGAGATGAAGTCGCTGCTAAGGCTAAGCCATCTGACCCAAATGCAACCGCGCAGGAGTGCTGCATGTTCAACCCGGAAAAGCCGCCCGAGCTGCAGATTGAACGGTGGATCAACACCAAGGCGCCGCCATCCCTCGCAGCCTTAAGGGGCCGAGTGGTGGTGTTGCTGGCGTTCCAGATGTTGTGCCCGGGCTGCGTTTCGCATGCACTGCCACAGGCTAAAAAACTTAACCAGCGCTTCAACTCCGATGAAGTAGCGGTGATTGGTCTGCACACCGTCTTCGAACATCATGACGCAATGACCGTGCCCGCTCTCGAAGCGTTTGTGCACGAATATCGTTGGCCGTTCCCGATTGCGGCGGACAAGGCCAACGGGCGCGCATTGCCGTTGACGATGGACGCCTACGAGATGCGCGGCACGCCGACGCTTCTGCTGTTCGATCGGCAAGGCCGGTTGCGCCGGCACTACCTCGGCCAGGTCGATGATATTCGCCTGGCGTCAGAAATCATGGGCTTGGCGATCGAAGCGCGGGATGCGCCGCGCGAAGCCTCGATCGCAATCGAGCGGACGATGGCCGCAGTGCTGATTGATCCGCAACAGCACGAACACCAGCATGGTCCCGGTTGTGGGCACGACCACAGCCACGATCACGGATACGATAATCATCATGAGCACGGGCCCGATTGCGACCACAGCCATGATCACGATCCCGCTGCACCAGCCAACAAACCAACTAAAGCAAAGCGCTGATCTCGCTCGCTGTTTCTCAGCCCTTCTTGAGCCGGGGGAGTTCGGCTTGGATGAGATCGCACATCACGTCGCCCATAGCCGAGAAATCCTGTCCTCCGTAGCCGCGCGCGCGTGCGGCCGAGAACATCTCACGGGCGGCTGCCGCTACCGGCAGAGGCACGCGGGCAGCGTTGGCGGCACCCATGATCAGCGACAGGTCCTTATGCGCTAAATCGATCGTGAAGCCGGGTGAGGTATCGCCGGCGAGCACCTTGTTCGGCCAGTTGATCTTGAGCTGACCGTTGGTCGCTGTCGTGCCGTGGATGACATCGAGGGTCGTTGCGAGATCAAGGCCAAATCGTTGCGACAGCGCCAGTGCCTCGGCATTCAGCTGGCACGAGATGATCGCCAGGTAGTTATTGATGAGTTTTGTCCGCGTGCCGGTGCCAGCGGCTCCGCAATGATGAATCGTCGTGCCCATCGCTTCGAGCAAAGGTTTCACCACTTCGAAGTCGGCTGGCTCGGCACCAACCATAAACAGGCTCTCGCCGCGATCGGCATGCCATGCGAGCCGGCCGATGGGAGCGTCGACTGCCTTGAGCCCCAGACGCTTGGCTTCGGCGTGCATCTTGTCGGTGGTCTCGGGATCGATGGTCGACAGATCCATGACGAGTGTCCCGGGCTTGGCATGGGCGAACAATCCATCCGCGCCCATCACGATTTGATCGACTTCGCGGCCCGTTGGTAAAACGGTGATGATGATCGAGCAGGATTTCGCAACGTCGGTAATCGACTTCGCGGCCCTCGCGCCGAGCTTGGCGAGATCAGTAACCGGCTCCGGGTTGATGTCGAAAACGACGAGCTTAAAGCCTTTCCGGGCGCAGTTCGACGCCATGCCTCGACCCATTGCGCCAAGCCCAATGAATCCGATTGTTTGGTCCTTAGTCGCCATCTCGAATGTTCTCCCAATTACGAGGATCGTCGCCCAATTTTTTGGCGAGCGATGATCATCTTCATGATTTGCGCGGTGCCGTCGCCGATCTCAAGGCCCATCACATCGCGCAGGCGTTGTTGATGTGGAAGGTCCATCGACCAGCCATAGTGACCATTGGTGATCAGGCACTGATGAATGACTTCAACAGCCGTCTTCGGCCCGAGCCATTTGCACATCGCCGCTTCCGAGGTGTGCGGAAGACCGGCATCCCGAAGGCGCAACGTGTGCAGGCATAGCTGCCGGATCGCAGCCAGCATCGTCTCGGCTTCCGCCAGCGGAAACGTAACGCCCTGGTTGTTTGCGATCGGCGCACCGAAGGCTTGGCGCTCCTGGGTGTAGGCCCAGGTCTCATCCAGAGAAGCTTGCGCAGCCCCGATCACCTGAAGTCCGATCAGCGCACGGCTGAAATCGAAGCCTTGCATGACCTGCACAAAACCTGCGCCTTCTGCCGCGAGCCGGTTTTCCAGCGGCACGGCAACGTCGTCGAAGAAGATCGAGCAGCGGCCGATCGCGTGGCTGCCGAGATCACGGTAGCGCTGCGTTGTTATGCCGGGTGTATTCATCGGCACAAGGAACGCACTGACCCCGCGCGCGCCGTCCTCTGGTTTCCCGGTGCGCGCAAACAGCACGCAGGCGTCGGCCTGATCGGCCATGCTGATCGAGGATTTTTCACCCTTGAGGATGTAGTTATTGCCGTCGCGGCGGGCCGCTAGCACAAGGTTCGCCGCATCCGATCCGCCACGCGGTTCGGTCAGTCCAATGCAAACGATGGATTGGCCCGAGATGATCCGGCCAATCCAGTGATTGGCGAGATCGGGGTTGGCGTATTCAGCAATGATCTTGCCATTGAGAGAGCCCAGGATTTGCAGATACGAGACGTTGATGTCGGCATAGCCGATGGCCTCGGCGATGAGACCGCTGGCGAGACTTGGCAGGCCGAGGCCGCCGTGCGCTTCGGGCAACTCCGGCGCGATCAAGCCGAGTTCACCCATTTCTCGAACGAGCGATTTTTCGACCAACGCTTCTTTTTCGCGCGACATGTAGTGCGGTGCGATTTTTTCGCGAGCAAAGCGCGTCGCCGTTTCTTGCAGGGCAAGCAGATCGTCGCCGAAGGTCGGATCGACGGCCGTCATGACATGGCCTCGAAACCGAGAAACGTCGTGAAGGCTTCGACCGGGACCTTTTCTGGCCGCAGCTTGTTTTCGGGCGCGTTTGTATCGGCGTAGCCGAGCGCGATGCCGCAAGCCAATAACTCGCCATCTTCCGTGGCCAGATGCCGGCGAATCACTTTGTGATACCAGTTGAAGGCAGCCTGCCCACAGGTGTCGAGACCTTCGCCGCGTGCGCCGATCAGGATGTTTTCGATGAACATGCCGATGTCCATGAACGTGCCCGTAGCAAGCCGGCGATCGAAGGTCACGAACAGGCCGATCGGTGCGCCAAAGAAACTGTAGTTTTCCAGCATCTGCTTTTCGCGCGCCGCCTTGTCCTCGCGCGCGATGCCGAGGATCGCGTACAACTCGTGGCCAAGCTTGCGGCGCCGTCCGATGTAGGGCTCGACCCAATTGACGGGATAGTAGTCGAACTCCGGCTGATGCACTTCTACCGGGTCGTTCGCGATTGCAGCGAGGATATCGTCCGAGATTTTCTGCTTCACACTTCCCGCGACGGCATAGACCTTCCACGGCTGAATGTTGTGGCCGGAGGGTGCCATCGCCGCACCTTCCAGAATGCGAATGAGGCTCGCGTGCGGCACCGGCGCCGGCAAGAACCGGCGTACAGACCGGCGGGTCATGATGGCGTCATGTGCATGCATTGGCAGAGCCCTCCTGCGAAGCCCGAAGAATTGGCGTGATCCAGTTCTTACTTCGCGAACTTGCGAAAGTCGGGCTTGCGTTTTTCATTGAATGCGGAGACGCCCTCGCGGCTCTCGTCGCTGTCGTAATAGAGCTTGAGTGTCTGCATGCCCATGGCGCCGATACCACGGATGTTTTCGCTGTCGGCGTTGAACGACCGCTTGGCGATCGAAATCGCGGTGGGGCTCTTTTCCATGATTTCGGCGCACCATTTGGCGACCTCAGCATCGAGCTGATCATGCGGTACGACGGCATTGACGAGCCCCATGGCGAGAGCTTCGGCGGCCGTATAGCGGCGGCACAGATACCAGATCTCGCGTGCCTTTTTCTCACCGACCATGCGCGCGAGATAGGCGGTGCCGAAGCCGGGATCGACCGAACCCATCTTGGGGCCGACCTGTCCAAAGATCGCTTTTTCCGAGGCGATCGTCAGGTCGCACATTGTCGCCAGCACGTTGCCGCCACCAATGGCGTAGCCTTGCACGCGGGCGATGACCGGCTTTGGCACGTCGCGGATGAGCGACTGCACTTCCTCGATCGGTAAACCGATGGTGCCGCGTCCATCGTATTGACCTTCGTGCGCGCTCTGGTCGCCGCCGGTGCAGAACGCGCGGTCGCCAGTGCCGCCAAGCACGATGACGCCGATGTTCTTGTCCCAACCAGCTTTCTGGAATGCGTGGATCAATTCTTCGCACGTCTTGCCACGAAAGGCGTTCATCACCTTCGGGCGATTGATCGTGATGTGGGCGGCGCCATCCCGCTCGTCATAGATCAGGTCTTCGTAGGTCATGGTGCTACTCGCGTTTGTTGGAGAGTTCAAAGCCAGCGCTTGCGCCGGCGGAACGATTTCAGGTTCTTAAAACTCTTGCGCGCGTGACCGCCGCCGCCGAGATAGAATTCCTTGACGTCCTCGTTGTCGGCGAGTTCGGCACCGGTGCCATCGAGCACGATCTTGCCAGACTCCATGATGTACCCGTAGTCGGCGACGCTTAATGCCATGTTGGCATTTTGCTCAACCAGCAGCATCGTAATGCCGAGGTCCTTGTTCAGCCGCTGGATGATCGCGAACACCTCCTGCACGAGCAGCGGCGCCAGTCCCATGCTCGGCTCGTCGAGCAGCATCATTTTGGGCCGGGCCATCATGGCCCGGCCGATCGCCAGCATCTGTTGCTCCCCACCCGAGAGGTAGCCCGCAAGACCGGTGCGTTCCTTCAGCCGGGGGAAGTAGGAATAGACGAGATCGATATCGCCGGCGACGCCATTGTCGCGCCGGGTGAAGGCGCCAACCTTGAGGTTTTCCGACACCGTCATGTCGCCAATGATGCGGCGGCCTTCCATGACTTGGAATATGCCGCCGCGGACGATTTTGTCGGGCAGTTTATGAGCGATGCTTTCGCCTTCGAATATGATGTCGCCGGCTATGATCTCGCCGTTTTCAGATTTTAACAGGCCAGATATTGCCTTGAGCGTCGTCGACTTACCGGCGCCGTTCGGCCCGAGCAGCGTGACGATCTGGCCTTTGGGCACAGTCAAGCTGATGCCGCGCAACACCAAGACGACGTCATCGTAGGCCACCTCGATGTTCTCGATTTTGAGAAGATCGCTAGCTATGCTCTGTGGTGGCTTGGGCGGGAAAGCCAGCGGCGCGACCGGTGCTGACACGTCTTCACTCCTGAAAGGTCAGGAGGCGGGACATCCGCCCGCCTCCAACACGTACGCGGCAAGTAAACTCAGTAACCCTGCCAGTTGGGTTTGCGCTCGACCTTGATGGTGGTGACCGTCTCGTATTTGATGACGCCCTTTTCGACGAGGTCGCCCACTTCGCCCTGTTCGGTCTCGCCGCCGACTTTCGCACGGCCGATCGTTACTTTGTCGACGGAGCGGTGATCGGTCGGGGTCCACGTCGCCGCA
Source organism: Hyphomicrobiaceae bacterium (assembly GCA_031374115.1). Classification (GTDB taxonomy): domain Bacteria; phylum Pseudomonadota; class Alphaproteobacteria; order Rhizobiales; family Hyphomicrobiaceae; genus JAKFWF01. The sequence continues at coordinate 18,905 of JANMNO010000099.1, forward strand.
GCGCACATGCCGTCGGTTCCGAACGGTACGAAGTCTTTCATGTTTTCAAGTGTTTCCTTGATTCCAGGTCCGTTGAGCTTGCCGGCTTTGTCGGCAAGTTTCATCGCCTCGGCGAGCACCAGAACGTGGCAGGCGCCGGTCGCATAAGGCAACGGCCGATACACCTTGCCGGTCGGATCCGACATGTTGGAGATCGCGCGGAACACTTTCATGCCGGGCACATCTGAGCCCCACTGGGCCTGCCCCAGCACCTGGACGAGACCGTCAGCCGCCTTGCCGGCAGCTTTCATACCGGACTCATCCATGCCCCAAATGTTGGCCATGAACTGTACGTTGACGCCGACCGTGGCGCACGAACGCAGCAGCGCGATATTGGCGCCGGTGGTGTTTGCGAGGAACGCGTAGTTCGCGCCCGACGATTGCAGCGCCAGGCACTGCGCCTTGAAGTCGCCGCCCGCCAGCGCGTACTGGATCGAAGGGACGACATCAAAGCCCAGCTCTTTGGCCAGTTCTTCGCCGGCTTCTTTAGGAGCCAGCGGGTACGGATGATTGTCGCCTAGATGGATATACTTGGGCTTGCCGGCGCTACCCTTCTTCTTCCAGTCTTCAGCGGCCCACAAGATTAGCGCCCGATTGCCATCCGAATAGGAGGGGGCGATGAAGAAGTTGTAGGGTGCGACCTTGATCTTGCCGTCCTTCGCCTTCGGGCTAATGCCAGATGGATCGGTCAGATGGCCCGAGAACGACATCGAGAAATAGGGAATCTTATCCTCGGCGATAAAGCCGACCATCGCTTCGGTATCATTGGTGCCGTAGCCTTGGATGGCAATGACGCCGTCGTCCTTCCACTTTTTGTACTGTTGGATGGCACGCTGGGTCTGATAGCTGTAGTCGACTGAATCGACCTCGATCATCTTGCCGTTGATGCCGCCGTTGGCATTGACCCAGGCGAAAGCATCGATCTTGCCGGGCCCGGAAATCTTGCCGGTGCTCGACGTGGGACCGGTCAAATCCAAAAGATTGCCGACTTTAATTTTTTGCTGCGCCATTGCGGGAGCGGCAACGAGCGCTCCTGCAATCAATGAAGAAATTAGGATCGTTTTTGTTTTCATTGCAGTTTCCTCCGAAGGTTGCAGGCAGACTAGTAAGAGAACGGATAAAGCTTCCAGTAGGCCTTGATCTTGCGCCAGCGGGCGGCCAACCCGTCCGGCTCGAAAACGAGGAACAGCACGATCGCAAGGCCGATCGCCATCTCCTTGATGTAGGCAAGTCCCTCGTTGAAGGCGGCGCTCTGGCCGATCCCCAAGCCCTGGATGAACTTGACGATGCCTTGCATGAACTCGGGCAGGAACATGATGAAGGCGGTGCCCATGAGGCTACCCATCACCGAGCCTAATCCGCCGATGATCGCCATGGCGAGAAAATTTATCGACAGCAGAAGATCGAACGCTTCTGCTGAAACAAAGCCGGTGTAGTGCGCCATCAACGCGCCGGCGATGCCCGCATAGAGCGAAGAGATGCCAAAGGCGAGCAGCCGGTAGTAGGTGAGGTTGATCCCCATGATCTCGGCCGAGAGGTAGTGGTCGCGCACGGCGATCATGGCGCGGCCATCGCGTGTTCGCATGAGATTGGCGGCGAATACGTACATGAGCACGAGATAGAAGATGACGACGTAATAGTATTTGCGGTCGCCCGACAGCGTTAGCCCGAACAGCGAGAAAGATTCTGCATTGGCTCCGGCCGCACCCCCGGTGAACCATGTGGCGCGGCTGAAGAAATCCTGCAGCACGAACTGCGATGCGAGCGTGGCGATGGCGAGGTACAAGCCTTTCAGCCGGGCGGCGGGCATGCCGACAATTACGCCCAGTAAGCCGGTCGCTAAGCCCGCGAGTGGAATGCTTAGCGCGACCGGTACGCCGTGCTTGCTCGAAAGATACGCCGACATGAAAGCGCCGAAGCCGAAGAATGCCGCGTGTCCGAGCGAGATCTGTCCAGTGAACCCGACCAGGATATTGAGGCCGAGAGCAGCAATGCCGTAGATTGCAATCTGAATGATCATCGCCAGCCAGTACGATGCGATCAGCGACTGTCCGCCGATCTGCAGCGGCAACAGGCACAACAGGGCCAGTGCCACCAGGAACGCGATCAGCGAGCCGCGCGTGGGGAAGATCGTCCGATCGGCCTGATAGGTAGTGCGGAAATCACCCGCCGGGCGCATCGAGCCTGCCATCTGTTGCTACACCCGCTCGATGGTTTTGGTGCCGAATAGCCCGTATGGCTTGATCAGCAGGATGAGGAGCATGGCGTAGAACGGCGCAATGGTTATCAGGTTGCCGAACTGCAGGTATTCGCTGTCGACGAACTGCGCGATGCCCTCCAGCAGCCCAATGATGAGGCCGCCGAGCACCGCGCCGATGATGCTCTCGAGCCCGCCGACGATCACCGCCGGAAACACCTTTACGCCGACGGTCGCAACGGAAGCGGAAACGCCCGAGACCAATCCCACGACGACGCCTGCCAAGGCCGAGACTACGGAGGAAATCGCCCAGGCAGTCGCGAAAACGCGGCGGACCGACACGCCCATGCTCTGCGCCGCTTGCTGGTCGAACGCGGTGGCCCGCATGGCCAAGCCCATCTTCGAGAATTTGAAGAAGTAGGCAAAGCCGACCATGATCACCAGCGATATGGCGAGGCTCATCAGGTAGGCGCTTTCGACGTTCAACCCGAAGATCTGCACGCTCTGGGTATCGAACACCTGTGGGAAAGGCTGCACAAATACACCGAACATCCATTTCAGCAGCGCCTGAAAGAAGATCGACAGGCCGATCGTCACCATCACAATCGAAATCACCGGCTCGCCGATCAGCGGTCGAAGCACGACTGTTTGCACCAGAATGCCGAGCAACGCCATGAACACCAGACACACCGGGAAACCGGCCCAGAACGGCAACTTGAGCGTCGCGACCAGCCACCAGCACGCCCACGCACCGATCAGCACGAACTCGCCCTGCGCGAAATTGACGACTTGGCTGGCCTTGTAAATAAGCACGAAGCACATCGCGACCACACCATAGAGCGCGCCGACGATCATGCCATTGACGAGGAGTTGGGTGAGAAGCGTGGTGTTCATGCCGACTGTGCCTGCGATTGCGTGGTATTCAACGAGGCAACCGGCAGCGTCGTGCGGATACGCTGTTTCGATCCATCTTGGAAAGCGATCTCGGTATCAACCTTCACTTCATTCGCATCGGAATAGATGGCGTCGATGATGGTCGCATACCTCTCCGCGATCACACCGCGCCGGACCTTCCGCGTGCGCGTCAGCTCGCCGTCATCGGCGTCGAGTTCCTTGTACAGCAGCACAAACTTCCGCAATTGTTGTGCCGGCGGCAACGACTGGTTCACGCGCTCGATCTCGCCCGAGATCAAATCGTAGATCTCTTTCCGGTTCGAAAGGTCCGAGTAGGTAGTGAAAGCCATGCGCTGTTGCTCGGCCCATTTGGAGACGATGGAAAAGCGGATGCAGACCATCGCTGCGGGATAGGCACGTTTGTCGCCGAGGATCACCGCTTCGCTAATGTACGGCGAGAACTTCAACTTGTTCTCGATGTACTGCGGCGAGAACCGCTCGCCGGCCGTGGTCGATGCCAGATCCTTCATGCGGTCGATGACGACGAGCTGACCGGTCGGCTTGAAGTAACCTGCATCGCCGGTGTGCATCCAGCCATCACGCAGGTCCGGGCTGACCGCTGTGTCGGCCTTGAAGTATCCTTTGAACATGTAGGGATGCTGGCTGATGATTTCGCCGACGCCGCTTGGATCAGGGTTCTCGATCCTGATCTTGTATTCGTCCGTCAAACCGCGGCCGACACCATCGAAGTCGCGATCGCCAACCCGCTGCGTGCAGTAGATGCCTCCCAGCTCGGTCTGGCCATATAGCTGCATCATCGGCACACCCATGACCATGAAGAACTTAAACGTGTCGGGGCCGAGAGCAGCGCCGCCGGTGCTCGCCATCCGAAGGCGGGAAAATCCAAGACGATCGCGTAGTGCGCGCAGCACGAGCTTTTGCGCGATGCCACTGGTGCGACCCCGATCGACAGCGCGCAAGCCCAGTTTGAAAGCAACATCAAACAATCGCTGTTTGAATTTCGTCGCGTCCATCATTTGCGCACGAACGTTTGCGGCGATCTGCTCCCACACGCGCGGAGCGAGGAACATGAAGGTCGGTGCGATCTCTCGAAGATCGGCCATCACGGTCGACGGATCTTCGACGAAATTCAGTTTGTGACGGCAAACGATCGGCTGAAACAGAGCCATGAACTGTTCGCCGATCCAACCCATCGGCAGAAGCGATACGTATTCGTCGTCGGGGCCGAGATCCAGCAGATCGCAGTAATTGGCGACATGCTGAATGAATGGACCGCCGGCTATGCTGACAAGTTTCGGGTTCGACGTGGTGCCCGATGTGGAACACAAAACCGCAACATCGCTGCCTTTCGTGGCATCGACGAGTGCATCCCATGCGCCGGGTGTATTCTGCGCCCGCTGTCGTGCGCGCTCGAACAGCACTTCGCGATGGATCAGGCGCGGATCGGTGTACTTCCGCATGCCGCGAGGATCGTTGAAGATGATTGCCTTGACGGACGATACACCAGCCGTCACGCGCAGGATCTTGTCGACCTGCTCCTCATTCTCGGCGACGACGATTTTTGCTTCGGCGAATGAGACCAGAAAATTTATCTCGGCGTCGAGCGCGTCCTGATATAGTCCGAGGCTCGCCGCGCGCACCGCCTGCGTGCCGATGGCAGCCGCAATCCAATGCGGACGTGCATCACCGATGATCGCGACGGTATCACCTGGTACAACGCCGAGGATTTCCAGGCCGAGTGCCCAGAGCTTAGCGCTCTCGTTTACGCCGGCCCAGGTGTAGGACTTCCAGAGCCCTAGTTCCTTTTCGCGTTGGGCTATCTCCGCGCCGTGCGCTTGCGCGTTATGGCGGACGAGCTTCGGCAAGGTATCGTTTATGGCGAGATGACTGAATCGCGTGGTATTCACTGGGCCGCCTCCACGCTGGCCGTATCGGCAAGGCCGTGATCCTGACCCAGATAAGCGCGCTTCACGTCGTCATTGGCTCTAATGTCGTCTGGCAAACCTTCGGCGATCTTGCGGCCGAAATCGAGCACCATAAGGCGGTGCGACAGGTCCATCACAACGCCCATGTCGTGCTCAATCATGACGACCGTCATACCGAGTTCTTCATTAAGGTCGACGATGTAGCGCGCCATATCCTCTTTCTCTTCGAGGTTCATGCCGGCCATCGGCTCATCGAGCAGAATAAGTTCCGGCTTGAGTGCGATCGCACGGGCGAGTTCGACGCGTTTTCGCAAGCCGTACGACAGCGTACCGGCGTGCTCGTTTCTGATATCCTTGATCTCGAGGAAATCGATGATCTCCTCGACGGCTGCGCGATGCGCTGTTTCCTCGCGTTGCGCGCCGCCGGCCCAATAGACCATGCCGCGCGCGAAGCCAACTTTCATCAGATGGTGACGGCCGATCAATATGTTGTCGAGTACGGTCATGCCGTTATAGAGCGCGAGGTTTTGAAACGTCCGGCCGATGCCAAGGTCCGCACGTTTGCTGGTGCCCAGGTTCGTGATGTCGCGGCCCTTGTGCAGGATACGTCCGGAGGTTGGCCGGTAGCGCCCGGAGATGCAATTGAGCGTCGATGTCTTGCCCGCGCCATTGGGACCGATGATCGAGTACAACTCGCCAGGATAGACCTTGCAGCTGACATCGGTCATGGCTTTCACGCCGCCAAAGCGCAGACTAACGGCTTCCAATTCGAGGATGGGTGTACGCGGAACGTCAGCCGCCATTGATCAGCCCCCACCGCAGCGCAGTGCGGGGCGAGAGTACCGCTTTTGCGGACGCCAACGCGACCGACCGTTTTGCGCAGTAGCGGCGCAGGTTCATGGCATTCCCTCCGAACTCATATCAGACACCGTCGCTATCTTGGACGCTGCCGTGCCAACCTTCAAGGCCGGTCTATTGACAAAGACGATGCGACTGATTGAATGATCAGTCAATAGACTTGTTGTCGGGGGTGCGCGAATGCACATTCCGATATCCGCCAGGACGATCCGGCATGTTGACCCGCACGATATTCGCGCCCGAACATGAAATGCTGCGGGATAGTGCACGACGGTTCTTTGAGCGCGAAGTCGCGCCTCACCACCGGCAATGGGAAAAAGCTGGCGTCGCGCCGCGTTCGATCTGGCAGAAAGCCGGCGAGCACGGCCTACTTTGCGTCAACATCCTGGAAGCATACGGCGGCGGTGGAGCGGATCGATTAGCGGCAGCTGTGCTCATTGAAGAACAGGCGCGGCTGGGACTATCGGGCCCCGGCTTCTCGACGCACTCCGACATCGTAGCACCCTACATCTTAAACTACGGCACCGAGGCGCAGAAGCTGAAATGGTTGCCTGCCATGGCGCGCGGCGACTTGATTGGCGCAATCGTCATGACGGAGCCTGATGCCGGAAGCGATCTGCGGGCGATCCGCACAACTGCAATCCGGGATGGCAACGACCTCGTCATCAACGGGCAAAAAACATTCATCACCAATGGTGCCTGTGCCGATCTACTCGTTATGGCAACAAAGTCCGGCTCCGGCTCCGGACCGAAGGATCTGACGCTCGTCGTGGTCGACGGCGCGCGGCGCTGACTGACTCGCGGTCAACCGTTCGAAAAAATCGGCATGAAGGCGCAAGATACGTGTGAATTGTACTTCGACAACGTTCGCATCCCGGCTTCGAACATTCTGGGTGCTGAGGGCCAAGGCTTCGCGCTGTTGGCGAAGGAACTCGCCTGGGAACGGCTGCAGATCGCAGTTGGTGCGGTCGCGACATGTCACGCCGCACTCGAGTGGACCCGCGATTACACCCGCCAGCGCAAGGCCTTCGGGAAGGCCGTCTCTGAGTTCCAGAATACGCGTTTTCGCCTCGCGGAAATAAAGACTGAGATACAGATCGCCCAGGTGTTCGTCGATCGCTGCCTGCTCGAAGTGAACAACGATGGGCTCGATGCCACCACTGCTGCGATGGCGAAGTATTGGTGCACGGAATTGATGGGCCGCGTGCTCGATCAGTGCCTTCAGCTGCACGGCGGCTACGGCTACATGTGGGACATGCCAATTGCCCGCGCCTACGCCGACGCGCGTGTGCATCGCATCTACGGCGGCTCCAACGAAATCATGCGAGAGCTGATCGCGAGGTCGCTGTGACGAGCAAAAAGCCCATGCGCATCCTCATTACTGGCGCCAGCAAGGGCATCGGACGAGCGATCGCCGAGCGTCTCGCGGCACCAGGTATCTCGCTCGCGGTCTGCGGAACGCGCGGATCGACGGAACTCTCTGCGATCGTGGGCGATTGCCAGCAGCGAGGTGCCAATTCGATTGCTGTTGCCGGAGACCTCGCGGACGCTGCAACTCCAGCTCGCTTAGTTGGCGAGGCGGTGTCGGCATTCGGCGGGCTAGACGCTGTGATCAGCAATGCTGGCATCGTAGCGCCATCGCGCATTGCCGATCTGGCGCTCGACGATTGGGACCGCATTTTCTACGTCAATACCCGCAGCGCCTTCCTGCTCGCGCAGGCAGCCTATCCGCATTTGAAAGCAGCGCGCGGCTCGTTAGTTGCGGTTGCTTCGATGTCGGGGGTCGAGCCCTATCCCGGCACGGGTGCCTACAGCCCGAGTAAGGCCGCGCTGATCATGCTGGTGCGGGTCCTCGCCCAGGAGTGGGCGGCCGATGGCATCCGCGCCAATGCGATCTCCCCCGGACTGATCAAGACCGCGATGACCGCACCCATCTATGCCGACCCCGTTAAGACAGCGGCACGCGAAGCCTTGGTCCCCATGCACCGCATTGGTGTTCCCGAGAGCGACATTGCCGGTATAGCCGCATTCTTGATCTCAGAAGACGCAGGCTACATCACTGGGCAAAATATCATCGCCGATGGTGGGTTGCTCGGTTCGATCCAGTCCAATATCGCTGGTCGCCCGAAATCGGGTGCATCATGATCAGCTTTCCGCAACCGAACGCCGAACGTGCGGCCGCCTACCATGAAGCGGGCCACTGGCGCGACGACACGATCCCCGGCTTGTTTGGCAGCGTCGCAGCATCGGTGCCGCACAAGACCGCCGTACGCGATGCGTCGGGCGCAATCAACACGTATAGTGAGCTCGAACGGAGCGCGGGTTCGATCGCAAGCTTCTTGCTCGGCGTTGGCGTCGGCAAAGGTGACATCGTGACAGTGTGCCTGCCGAACTGGTGGCAAGCGGTTGCCGTATTCCTGGGCGTGATGCGGATCGGCGCGGTACTCAATCCGGTGCCGACGACCTTCGGCCGTACCGACCTCGCGTACGTCCTCAGCAAATGCCGGAGCAAGGCATTGTTCGTGCCGGGGCGGTTTCGTGGCGTCGGGTTCAGCGCGGTCGTGGCCGGCTTGGACGTAGCGATTCCGGTCATCCAAGTGGGCGATGCGAGCGAGCAATTTGGCTTTCCTTTTGCTGATGCGTTGAAAACCGAACCCGCCCACGAAAAGGCCGATCTTTCTGCGGACGATGCAGTGGCAGTTTTGTTCACCTCGGGCACGGAGGCGAAACCAAAAGGCGCGGTGCACACGCACAATACGATCTTGTTCGGTGAACGCGCGATGGCATCCGCGCTTAGGCTTGGCGCAGGCGATACCGCATTCATGGCATCGCCCGTTTCCCATGCCACCGGCTTCCTGCACGGCGTCGTGATGACGCTGACGACCGGCGGTTCGTTGTCATTGCTCGATTTGTTTGCCGGCCCCGCAGCCGTCAAGCAGATGCGCGATCATCGCTGCACTTGGACGATGGGCGCAACACCCTTTCTCTCGGACGTCTCGGACGCGCTGGAGGCGTCGTCTTCCCGGCTGCCGGATTTACGTTATTTCCTCTGCGGCGGCGCGCCGGTGCCGGAGCCTTTGGTGCGGCGGGCGACGGGCATCGGCCTGCGCATTCTGTCGATCTATGGCTCGACGGAGAGCCCACCGCATACGATCGTGCACCCCGACGATCCGATTGCCAACGCCTGGACAACCGATGGCCGGCCGCTCGCTGGCATTGATGTCGGCATCGTGTCGGATGCTCGCGAAGTTCAGCCGTTGGGGGAGATCGGCGAAGAGCGCTCGCGCGGGCCCAACACCTGCCTGGGTTACCTCGACGAGCCGGCGCTAACGGCCAAGGATTTCGACGCCGGCGGCTGGTACTATTCCGGCGATCTTGCGCGTGAATTACCGGATGGATCGATCCGCATCGTTGGCCGCTTGAAGGACATTATCGTGCGCGGCGGCCAAAACATATCTGCGCGAGAAGTGGAAGAATATTTGCTTGCGCATCCAGCAGTCCATGCGGTTGCAGTTGTCGGTGTGCCGCATGCGCGATTGGGCGAAACCGGCTGTGCCGTAGTGGTGCTGAAGCCTAGCCTCACGCTCACCCTTCCTGAAGTTACGGCGTTCCTCGTCGAGAAAGGCATCGCTCGTTATAAGCTGCCGGAGCGGCTCGAGAATTGGCAAAGTTTGCCCATGACCCCCAGTGGCAAGATCCAGAAGTTTCTGATCCGCAACATGCTCGGACAACCGCTTGGAAAGGCTTCAACATGATCATCCTATCGCACTCTGGGCCCGTTACGACCTTGTTGATGAGCCGGCCATCCGTCAATGCGATCGATCCGGCATTTGTCATCGCTTTCGGCAAGACCTTGGATAAAATCAGGGAAGTCAAATCCACGGTCGTCGTGATCCGTAGCGATCAGAAATGTTTCTCCGCCGGTGCCGACCTATCGCTGATCCAAAGCTTCTTCTCAAAGCCCGGCGGCACGGCTGAGATGGTCACCTACGTAAAGATGTTGCATGCTTTGTTCGACCGGCTGGAGAAGCTGGAGGCCGTTACGATCGCAGCAATTGCCGGTCCGGCCTTGGGTGGTGGGTTGGAGCTGGCGCTCGCCTGCGATCTTCGCATTACCACCCATTCCGCCAAATTGGGCTTGCCGGAAACCCGCATCGGCATGATCCCGGGCGCGGGTGGCACGCAACGCCTGCCAAGGCTTTGCGGGCCTGGAACCGCCGCCCGGATGATTCTAGGTGCTGAGGTTATAGATGGGGCGGAAGCTGCACGCATAGGTCTCGCCCAGTGGAGCGTGCATCCGGCCGAAATCGACGCGAAGATCGGCGAAATAGCACAACGTATCGCGGGGCTTTCACGGCCCGCGTTGATCGCGGCAAAGGATTGTCTAGCCGCCGCTCTCGATCCCGCAGCCGATGGCTACGCGCGCGAAATCGAAAAGCCATTGACGCTCATGGAAACGCCTGAGGCACGCGAAAGAATCGCAGCCTTTTTTGCTCCCAAGACCCAATAATCAGTCTCGCCAAATGGAGAACAAACACATGCGCTTCGACAAAAAAGTCATTCTGGTTACTGGCGGCGCCTCCGGCATTGGCCTTGCCGCCTGCAAAGCCTTCGCCGAGCTCGGAGGCCACGTCATCATGACGGACATCAACGCCGAGGGCGGAGCGAAAGCTGCCACTGGCTTAGAAAGTGCCGCCGGAAAAGTTCAGTTCATGGCGCTCGACGTCACCAGCCGCACGGCTGTCACCGCGATCGCTGAAAAGGTCAAAGCCGAAGTCGGCCGCCTCGACATACTCGTGAACGGCGCCGGCTGGGACACGATCGAGCCCTTCATGAGCAACACGCCGGAATACTGGGACAAGATCGTTGCCATCAATTTCATGGGACCCGTACAGCTGACGCGCGCATTGCTGCCGCTCCTGATCGACTCCGGCAATGGCCGCATCGTCAACGTTGCGAGCGACGCCGGCCGCGTCGGAAGCTCGGGCGAGACGGTTTATGCAGGTGCCAAGGGTGGCATCATCGCTTTCACCAAATCCCTCGCGCGCGAAGTGGTGCGCTATCAGGTGCGTGTCAATTGCGTTTGCCCAGGACCCACGGATACCCCGTTATTTGCCGCGCAGCCCGAGAAAATGAGGACTGCGCTGACCAACGCGATCCCGATGCGACGGCTCGCACAGCCGAGCGAAATCGCAGACGCGATTGCTTTCTTTGCCAGCGACCGTACCGCCTACGTGACGGGGCAGGTGCTAAGCGTAAGCGGTGGCCTGACCATGGTCGATTGATGATGGACGCCGCTGGCCATAAGACGATCGACCTCGGCTCGGGTGTGGCGAGCGTCGTGGAAGATCCGCGGCTCGTGCAAAAGCGCCGCAGCCAAATCGTTGCCGCGGCTACCGAGCTTTTTTCCACGCAAGGATTCTATCGAACGACCATCAAGGACATCGCCAAGCTGGCCGGCATAAGCTCCGGGCTCGTTTATCAATATGTGCGCGAGAAGGAGGATGTGCTGCTTCTCGTCCTGCTCAACGTGATCGACGCATATGCGCGTGAAATCCCTACGTCGATCATCGGCATTGCCGACCCGATCGGCAGATTGGTGACAACGATGGATGCCTATTGCCGGGTGATCGATCGGCACCGTGCCGGTGCGGTGTTGGCATATCGATCAACCAAGTCGCTCTCGCCGCCGCGTCGCCAATTGATCCAGCAAAAGGAGCTCGAGACCAACGCGCTGTTGGCTGCCGAGCTGAAAGCCTGTATGCGCGCCGGCCTGATACGCAAGGTCAATATCGACGTGCTCGTTTATAACATCGTCATGATTGCGCACGGCTGGGCACTGAAAAGCTGGTTCTTCAAATCGCGCTTGTCGCTGGATGCTTACATCCGAGAAAGCACGGATATCTTGATGGTTGGCGCGCTGACGCCTGCGGGCACCAAGCGATATGCAGCTTGGTTGCGCCGTAAGAACAAGAGCTGATCTGCATTTTGGCGATTGAAGCTGCGGACAACTTTACACTTCGCCTTTGTTTGACCGCTCGAATCACGAATTCGGTGATCTAATCAACTCTGGCGTCGACGGGGGAATGGACGATGGTCGAGCGGGTCACGACAAAGCGGCCGGCAGCAAACGATGATGTGCCACCGACGAGCGGGCGCCCAGCAAGCCGCCGCACAGACAAACCTGTGCAAATCCCGAAGCCAGGCTTCGACAAGAAGACCATCGCGCTAGTTTACGATTTCGACGGCACGCTCTCACCGAAGCCGATGCAGGAATACACCGTCCTGCCTAAGCTCAATGAGGATGCGAAAGCGTTCTGGGCCGAGAGCAATCGTATTGCCAAGGAGCAAGGCGCCGATCCGCTGATCACGTACATGCATCTGATGTACAAGAAGGCGAAAGAGCACAACGTCCGGATCGATCGTGAGGATCTCGTTCAACTCGGCCGCGATGTCGAGATGTTTGCCGGCGTCGAAGAATGGTTCGACGAAATCAATTCGTACGTCGGGCTGCGGGCGGAAACGCATGGGGTGACAGTGCGGCACTACCTCGTGTCATCGGGGTTGACCGAGATCATCGAGGGGACTTCGATCTACAAGCGCTTTCACAATGTGTTCGCCTCGGAATACTGGTTCGAGGCTTACGATCTACCGTACCCCAAGCGCGTGATCACGGACACCGGCAAAACGCAATACTTGTTCCGCATCAACAAAGGCCTTGAGGATCTGGGCGAAAGCATCAATCACCATATGCCCGAAGATCAGCGACCCATTCCATTCTGCAACATGGTGTACTTTGGCGATGGCGAAACCGATGTCCCCTCGATGGCGCTGATGCGCAAGAGCGGTGGGCACGCGATCGCCGTACACGCGCCGGGCAAGACGAAAGCGAAATGTGTCGATCTGTTCAAGGCCGGCCGCGTCGACTTTTTTGCGGCAGCCGACTATCGCCGCGGATCGGAGTTGTTCAAGCGCACGTGCCTGCTGCTCGATCGCATGCTGGCCGACATTCGCGTCCGCGAGGAGATGTGGAAAATCGGCCGCTCGATCAAGTAGCCTGAGGCCGAACTCGCCGCCGCCTTGCATCGCGTCGCCATGCTCTCATTTGCAGGCATAGGCGCCAGCAACGGCGGCAGCAGGGCCGCGATCGGTTGTCGCGCGCATAGGTACACGGGCAACACACCTGCTGAGTGTCTCCGGTTTGGCGTGGGGTCGACGAGCAACCATAGTGCGCAATCGAAGCATTCGAAACAGAACGATCGGCATATGGTTTCTGCAACTTTAAACGTGCCGGTTGCCCCATATGATCATCAGGACGCCAATGATCGCGGCCAGCATTGCCGGCACCAGACGCCAGTCGAAAGGTGGCAAATTTATCAGACCGATTGCTGCCGCCGGGATTTGTACGAGCAGCGTTACCACCGGCATGAAGGCGCTTGTTGCGATGAAGTTCTCGGATTTGATCTTGAGAACGCATGAGAAGCTCAAGTACGTCATTCCTGTAAACAGCGCGCCGCCGACGAACAAAGCGAGCAAGATCGTCGGTCCATGAATAAGCGCTTCCGGCCGGGGCAGTAGCGGGGTCTGCGACAGCAGACCGAGGTGGACCGCGACCATCAGCCCGCCGATCGTCACCAATCCAGTCATGGCCGTTACGAGGGTGACCAAGGCCGTCACGCGGATCTTGTCCGGAATTGTGACCGCCGCGCGGTTCCACTTGTGGAACTCCGATGCGAACGCGCGGATACCGACAGCCAGCCCGCACGCGAAGGCGCTGCCGATGACGGGGCCAGCAATTCCAGGCTGCACATTGAATAACAAATCCACCACGACCGCACCGACCACTCCGGCCCCTACCCAGACGAGCCATGCCGGCCGGCGGCCGTATAAGACGAAGCCGATGAGGATCGTGATCGGGATCGACAGCCGGATCATCAGGCTGCCTTCGGCCGGTGTGACGTAGCCCAGCAGCGACGCATATCCGCCTTCGACGGCGATATTGCCTACGCCGACGATCCAGCTCTCGCGCGCGAACATGATGGCGCGTGCGTTTTCGCCGAAGCCGGTAAAGGCGAGCAGCATCGCCGCCGAAATGAGGAGCGAATACAGGATGAACACCGCGGTATTGACGCCTCGCGCCGCCGCCATCGCATAGGCGACGCCCAGAACCGCGATCAGAAGCGAGAATAGTCCGGCCTCGATCCAACCGGCGGTTTTTGGGCTCATCGAACGGGCCGCCATTGTCGGTGCGTTCATGAGCCGGCAACGCGATTGCGCAGAAACAGGATCTGCGTATCGCCATAACTGCGCTTGTCGAACTGAGTAATTGACGCTGGCGGCTCGATCGTCTCGCCGGCGCGATCCTCGCAGACGATAACGGCGCCGGGAGCAAACCAGTTGCCTTTCGCAGCACTGGCCAGCGCTTTCGTCGCCAGCGCTTTGCCATAGGGCGCATCAATGAACATCAGGTTGGCGACGTCGCGACCGCCGGCATTGCCCAGGTCGGTTGCGTCGCGCCTGAAAATGCGGGTCTGCCCAGTCAGTCCGAACGCTTCGACGTTGCGGCGGATGATGGCGCGGGCATCTGCGTCATCCTCGATGAAGACGCAAAACGCGGCGCCGCGTGACAACGCTTCGAGGCCGAGTGCACCGGTGCCGGCAAACATGTCGACGACACGCGCGCCTGTGAGTTCGAAGTCCTCGATACCGTGTGCAAGGATGTTGAATACGCTTTCGCGCACGCGGTCGGCAGTCGGTCGCAGTGCACCGCGTTCGGGCGCAATGATCGGGCGGCCACGCAGCGTGCCAGCGACAATTCTCATGGTTTGAACATCAACGCTGTGGGCGGCCTTTGAAGCCAAGTTTGAAACCGGCTCTACTAGGATGTTTTGCTATCGGTGGCTCATCCTTCGCCGAATCTGGCCTCGCGTATCCGGTTTTCAACTGGAAGCCGCGCTTAGGTGGTTCGGGCCGATCACCGTCTTGCTTGCTCGCAGACGTCGTGCCGAACCGCTTGTTGGCTGAGGGCCTTTTCTCGAATGGCTTCTTCGGTCCGCCCTTTCGCCGCGAACCTCCGCCCTTTCGAGTGGGCTCGTCTTCCTCTTCGGGAATTGGCTTGCGCGCCTGATAGCCAGTGTTTTTCGCCGGGCGTTCGTCGGCCTGAACTTCATCGAGACTAAATTCGGCAGCGAGGACGGGCCCGAGCTGATCGGCAAGCACACGCCGCCGGACGCGCTCAACCGTGCCCTCTTCCAAGTCCAGCAACTGGAACGGCCCGAATGAAATCCGTATCAGCCGGTTCACTTCGAGTCCGAGCGAGCCGAGGATCTTGCGAACCTCGCGGTTCTTGCCTTCGCGCAAACCCAACGTCAGCCAGACATTGGCATTTTGCACGCGGTCGACCGTGCCCTCGATCGGGCCATACTTCACGCCCTCGATTTCGATACCATCTTTGAGTACGTCAAGCTGTTCCTGCGTCACGTGTCCGTTGGCACGCACGCGGTAACGCCGGAGCCAGCCGGTCGATGGCAACTCGAAATGCCGGGCGAGCCCACCATCTGTCGTCAACAGCAGCAGGCCCTCGGTATTGAAGTCCAGCCGGCCGATCGAGACGACGCGCGGCATGTCTTTCGGCAGCTTCTCGAATACCGTGGGCCGGCCTTCCGGATCGCGATGGGTGGTGACGCAACCGCGCGGCTTGTGGAAGCGCCACAACATTGCCGGTTCTGGCTTGGTGAGTGGCTGCCCATCTACCTTGATCGAATCGCCGGGGCCAACATCGAGCGCCGGCGACTTGATCACCTGGCCGTTGACATTCACGCGGCCTTCGAGAATCCAGCGCTCGGCATCACGACGCGAGCACAATCCCGCCCGTGCCATCGCCTTGGCGATGCGCATCTTCTCGACGACTGCTGATGCCTCTGCGACCTTCATCGGCCGTCGTTTCCGGGGATAGGCGCGCGTTCCAGGCCGGCTATCGGGGCGACCGTTCGTGCGGCTATCAAGCTTGCCGCCGGGTCTGCCACCTGGAATGGGCCTGTGCGAACCTCCCGGCGAACGGGGTTGACCAGGGCGATCTTTGCGCATGATGTGTTTGAACTCGGTTCCTTGGATGCCCTTTATGCCACTCAACGACACCAGAAGCCAACCAAACAAGGATCGTGCCCGGCCCAGTGCGATGGCGATTGCACTCGGCGAGGCGCGCGTGGCGGGCGAGCGTGGTGAAGTACCGGTCGGCGCCGTTATCGTAAGCGCCGATGCAGCCGTGATCGCGCGTGCTGGCAATCGAACCCGGGAACTCGATGATCCGACCGCGCATGCGGAAATGCTCGCCATTCGCGACGCGTGCAAGCAGATCGGCAGCGAGCGATTGATCGATTGCGACCTGTATGTGACGTTGGAGCCGTGTCCGATGTGTGCTGCTGCAATCTCGCTCGCTCGCGTTCGCCGGGTGTACTATGCGGCATCCGATCCCAAAACCGGCGGCATCGAGCAGGGCCCGCGCATTTTTTCGCATTCTACGTGCCATCACACGCCGGAGGTGTATTCCGGCATCGGTGAAAGCGAGGCTGCAGCATTGTTGCGGAACTTTTTTGCGGCAAAACGATAGATCCGGCGAGCGCTCCCAGTTTTCGCGCGATGTCGCAGCGCTAACCCATTGACCGGCCTCCCCCCTGCCAGTGTAGCTAGACAATATGGATAGCACCGCACCCCGTCGCCTCCCTCCCCGCGCGCTGGCGACCAGCCTGCCGAACATCTTGACCTACGGCCGTATCGCTGCGGTGCCGGCCCTGGTCGGCTGCCTGTTTTTCTTACCCGGCGATGTTGGCCGTTGGAGTGCGCTGGCGGTGTTTGTACTGGCGTGTATCACTGATTGGCTGGACGGCTATCTGGCGCGGATTTGGAACCAGCAATCATCGCTGGGCCGGATGCTCGATCCGATCGCCGATAAATTGCTGGTGGGCGCAGCATTGATAATGCTTGTTCACGACACCACAATCGATGGCTGGCCGATATGGGCCGCGGTTATCATACTGTCGCGTGAGATACTGGTATCCGGCCTGCGCGAGTTCTTGGCTGAGTTGAACGTGAAGGTTCATGTCAGTCAGCTCGCGAAATGGAAGACGATGATGCAAATGATCGCGCTTGGCGTGTTGTTGGCAGGCCCGGCTGGCGACAAGATCGTTCCTGGCATTACGGCGACGGGTACCGTGCTGCTTTGGGTCGCGGCGTTGCTGACGTTGTTCACCGGCTATGATTATCTGAAGGCCGCGATCCGTCACGCGATCGAAGGCTGATGCTTAGGATACTGTCTTGATGACCGTGACGTTGCGCTATTTCGCTTGGGTCAGGGAGCGTGTCGGCCGCGCCGAGGAGCTGGTCGAATTGCCGGTCCACGTCGCGACGGTTGCGGATCTGATCGGCTGGCTAAAAACGCGGGGCCCCGAGTATGAGCATGCCTTTGTGCGGCCGGATGTAATTCGCGCGGCAATCGATCAGATGCACGTGAAGCCGCAGGCGACGATTGGCGGGGCCAGGGAAATCGCGTTCTTTCCACCCGTGACCGGCGGTTAGATCATGAGTGTTTCGGTTCAATCCGCGCCGTTCGATATCGCAGCCGAGATTGCCGGGCTGACGGCTGGGCGGACCGATATCGGCGCCATCGTGACCTTCACCGGCACCGTGCGGGGCGAGACCAAGGGCGGACCGATCGTCTCGATGGAGCTCGAGCATTATCCCGGCATGACCGAGCGCGAGCTGGAACGCGTCGAGGCGCTGGCCACTGCACGCTGGCCGTTGCAAGGCACGCGCGTCGTGCACCGCATCGGCGTGTTGGAACCCGGCGAAAATATCGTCCTCGTCGTGACCGCATCGGCACATCGCCGAGCGGCTTTTGAAGCTGCAGCGTTCCTGATGGACTACCTCAAGACCAGCGCGCCCTTCTGGAAGAAAGAAACCGGAGCTGATGGGACCGGAGTCTGGGTCGACGCCCGCGACGC
>JANMNO010000133.1:0-2740 GCA_031374115.1 Hyphomicrobiaceae bacterium
GGCAAACTTGTGGCGTGCCGGGGCGTCGGTGTAAATTGGCTCGGCGCAGGCGACCGCGCGGCAAAGTGCAGGGCCGGAGGATTGAAGCCCTGCCGCGCAGCCTTCTATCGTCGCTCCTCCTTTGCGGCGCCTGCGCGCCGCCCGTTGTTCTTGTTCTTGGGGCGCTCGCTCCAGGCGGCAACGAAACGGCTGTAGGCCGCTTCCGCCTGTGCCACGAGCGCCCGCTCCTGCTCTCGCAGCGACTTGATGTTGTAGTCTCGTGCCCGGCCCGGTGTGTTACCGCCGCGCTTGGACGGCAGTCCGGCCTTGATCTCCATCTGCCGCAACTTCGCCTGCAGAAGCGCCGGGCGCCCGAAGGCGTAGTCCTCGTTCCTGGTGAGCAAGTGCCAGATGATGGTCGTCATCTTGCGTGCGGTCGCCACGGCTGCGATCGGCTTGCCGCGCTTCTTCATGATGCGCATGAAGAACGAGCGCAGGGGGCCGGGTGTAGCCGCCGCTGCCCAGGCGGCTTCGACCAAAAGTCCGCGCGCGTGTGCCCGCCCAATCTTCGAAATGCGCCCGTGATAGGCACGACCATCGCCCGACTGGCGGACGCGTGGATTGAGACCGAAGTAGCTGACCAGCTTCTCGGAGTTGGAGAAACGCGATACGTCCCCGATCGCAGCAATGAGGCCAACAGCAATCGTCAGATTGATACCGGTCACCGTCATCAATCGGCGAACACACTCGTCACCCAGTGCGGCCTTGGCCAACGTTGCTTCGATCCGCTCCAGCTCGACGCCGAGACGGTCGAGTTCTGCGAGCCAGCTATCCACCGCCACACGCTCCTGGTCCTCCAGCGGTTGCTTGGCGAGCCAGCCGCGACCGCGACCAGAGAACAGATCACCCTTGTAGGCCGGCAGCAGATTGCTGCTGAGCACCGCATGCACGCGGTTCTTCAGCCGGGTACGGCTGTTGACCACCACAGCACGCCGTGCCACCTCGCGCCTGAGCCGCTCGGTCGCCTCGTCCGGCTGCCAGACCTCTGGCAGGAAACCCGCAGCGTGCAGCTTGGCCAGCACGAGCGCGTCGATCTTGTCGGTTTTCACCTTGGCATGGGCGATGGCGCGCACCTGCAGTGGGTTGGCGATCACTACGCGCCTCACGTACGGTGCCATGAGCTTCGCAACAGCCAGTGTGTTGCCTGTGGCCTCGATCACGACCTCTGCCTCTCGGCCCAGGTGTTTGGCAAAGGCAATCACCTTGTCACGCACAAGGTCGAACCGCCCGAGCTGGCGTGCGACACCATCTCGGATCTCAGCCGCCTCCGCAAAGTTGCGATGAATATCAAGCCCGACAGCTCGCATGACCTGCTCCTCTGTTGACCAACGAACAGCCAGGAGCCAGCGGGCAACACGACAACTACGGATCCGCGCGCGCAGCGCAACCGGGTGGGTCGCAGGGGCGGCCATCTACTAACACGAGCTCACAGCTCATCGAACGTCAACGGCCTGCCCGCCTTCCGTGCTCCGGGCACCCCGGTCCCGGTGATCCGACCCTACGTCAAAGGTCGAGCCATAGTCGATCGAGGCGCCCAAAAATGACATACCGGTTACCAACCCGATCGAAAGCACCTTCGCCACCGTACGTCACCGTACGATCCGATCGAAGGGCTGCCTCTCGAACAACACCGCGCTCGCCATGGTGTTCAAGCTGGTCGAGGGCGCACAGAAAAGCTGGCGCCGCCTCGACGGTCACGCCCAGTTGCCAAAACTCATCCTGGGTGTGAAGTTCGCTGATGGATTGGAGGTCTTCGCAAAGCCGCGCGACCATCAGCCCGAAACCGCCGCCGCCTGACCGCCCCGGCCGTCACCAAGAATTGGCGATAGCTCGGGCTTGACGGTATAACGCCCGCTCAGAAGTTGAAACTGCAAACCGCCGCGTGAGTTCTACGATTAGACCCCTTTACATATGGGGGGATTACCACCCCTAGGCAATCCATCTCATAGTCGAGGCCGACCACGCGTGGGCAGCAGAAGTGCCAAGAGAGCCCATGTTCGACCGCGCACTGAGGTTAGGGATGAAATGGGTTCGTCAGCCTTGGAGGCACGAGATGAAGCGGCGTCAGTTCATTGAGATGCTCGGTGGTTTGGCGGTGGCATGGCCGGTCGCGGCACGCGGTCAGCACGCAAAATCCCATCGCATCTTGTGGGTCTCCACCGAATCGCAACCCGACCCGTTCTTGGATGGCTTTCGGGAAGGACTACGCGAGCGCGGTTACATTGAGGGAACAAATGTCTTCATAGGACTTCGCTACGCACCTGGAAATCCCGATGCGTTGCGCACAGTGATTTCCGAGTTGGCGGACAACAAATGGGATCTTGCAGTATCGAGCGGCCCCGCCATTCGCGCGATGAGGGCTGCCACGAACATTCCTGTGCTGTTTGCTATCAGTGGTGACCCAGTTGAACTCGGCCTGGTCAAGAGCCTTGCGCGGCCGGGCGGCATCTTCACGGGGAGCACGTTTCTTTCGCTGGATTTGGCTGCAAAGAGAGTTCAGTTGCTAAAGGAAGTGTTTCCTCAACTGCGCCGACTCGCGGTGCTGTCGAATACAGACCATCCGTGAGAGCGCTCTGAGTGGCGCGCCACGCAGCAGGCGGCTCAGACACTAGGCATCGATCCGATCTATGTCCCTTTCATTGGCGCTCGTGAATTGGACAGCGCAATTGCTGCTACCGCAAATGCGAGTGCGGATGCGGAT
>JANMNO010000086.1:0-9585 GCA_031374115.1 Hyphomicrobiaceae bacterium
GCCAGAGCAAAGTTAGGTTCGCCAGGGAGAAGTTCGTATGACAAATATTTTGACGAGCTTGGCAGTTCAGAGCCTGCTTGATCGTGCGAGTGGGGTGAATGAGAGCGGAGGAAATGTCCGCCTCAAAGTTATTACGCGTGACCTGCTGGCGGCGATCATGGCGATCATGGAGAGGCACGATGTTTCGGAAAGTGAATTCTGGCAGACGGTGAAGTTTCTGCAGGATGGCGCGGGAGAATTCGGGCTAATTGTGCCCGGCGTCGGTCTTGAGCATTTTCTTGACCTCCACATGGATGCAAAGGATGCCGAAGCAGGCAGGACAGGTGGAACGCCCCGCACAATCGAGGGCCCGCTTTACGTCGAAGGCGCGCCCCTGGTCGAAGGCGACGTCAACCTGTCTAGTGATCCGGACGACACCGATACGCTCAGCATGACCGGGGTCGTGAGCGGACCTGACGGCGCACCCGTCAAGAATGCGGTGCTTCACGTCTGGCACGCTAATTCAAGGGGCTTCTATTCACATTTCGACCCAACTGGCGAACAGACACCGTTCAACAATCGCAAGCGGATTAAGCTCGGCGATGATGGCCGCTACACGTTCCATTCGAAAATGCCACGTGGCTACAGCTGCCCTCCTGGAGGCGCTTGCGATAAGCTCATGGTTGCACTGGGACGCCGTGGCGACCGACCCGCGCACGTGCATTTCTTCGTCGAAGCGCCCGGCTATCGCACGCTGACAACGCAGATCAATTTCGGCGACGACCCATTGGCGGAGAGCGACTTCGCGTTCGGCACACGCGAGGGTTTACTGCCGATCCCCAACCGTCAAGGCGGTCGCGTGCATGTCGGTTTCGATTTTATGTTGCAGAAGGCAAAGTTAGCCGACGATCAAGTATTCTCGGCGCGACCGCGTCTACGCGTCTGAGGCAATCGACGCGTCGATTCCGGCTTTTCTGCAAGACGCACTTGGCCATCGCGCTCGGATTGCTCGCCGCGCAGCGCGGTTGGAAAGTGCGCTTCACGTCGGCGGCCGATCTCGTCATCGGGCTCGAAGCGGCGCATCGCCAGGGAAAGAGTTCATGCACCGCATGGTCGCTGCACCCAAGCTGCTGATTATTGACGAGACAGGCTACCTGCCGTTTGGCCGCGAGTAGACCAATCTGTTCTTCCAGGTGATCGCACGCCGCTACGAAAACGGCTTCCTGATCCTGACGTCGAACCTCAGTTGCGGCAGCTGGGACGATGCGTTCGCCAATGATGCGGTGCTGACCGCCGCCATGCTCGACCGCGTACTGCACCATGCGACCGTCGTGCCGATGTGCAAACGTCGGCGCGTCATGCAAAGGATGCCAAACGAGCTTGCGGTCTGACGGTTCACCGGTAGGATAGCTGCCAGTCGTATCCCGCGGCTCGAGCGCGATAGACTCTGACGGCTACTAGGATGTGAGGGCCGTACGCCGATGAAAGAACCGGCACTGCCTTCGCCGACGATCGATTGGTATGAAAGGTGCCGACTGGAGGATTGAACATGACCCGATATCGCGAGGCTCTGCCGCAACTGTGTGGCGACATCTTCCTTGCCGATGCGGGGGTCGAGACCGATTTGATTTTCAACCATGGCATCGAGATCCGCAAGTTTGCGGCGCATACATTGCTTCCAGATCCGAAGGGGCGCGCGGCACTGACACGGTATTTCGAGGGCTTCCTTGATCTCGCCCAGGAGAATGGCACGGGACTCATTCTCGATACAGTCACTTGGAAAGCGCACCGCCATTGGGCGTCCAGGCTCGGCGCAACTGACGACGAGCTGAAGAGCGCCAATGAGGAGAGTGTCAGGTTCATCGCCGACTTGCGCGACCGGTATGACGGTAACGCAATGCCGATCGTGCTCAATGGCGTGATCGGGCCACGCGGCGATGCCTACCGCCCGGAGGCTGTGATCGCCATGGACGAGGCCGAAGCCTATTTCGCGCAGCAACTGGCGTGGCTGGCTGCGACCGAGGTCGACATGGTGTCGGCGCTCACATTTAATCAGGCGGGCGAGGCAGCAGGGCTCGTCAAAGCAGCACGAAAGGTCGGGTTGCCGGTGGTCGTCTCCTTTACGGTGGAGACCGACGGTGCTCTGCCTAACGGCCAGAGCTTGGCCGATGCCATCACGTCGGTTGATGTGGCGACCGGCCAATATCCCGCCTACTACATGGTAAACTGCGCGCACCCGGACCATTTCGGCGATGCCTTGCTGGATGCGCCGTGGGCCCGACGTATTCGCGGCATCAGGGCGAACGCGTCGCGGCAAAGCCATGCCGAACTCGACGAGGCACCGGAGCTCGACGCCGGCAATCCTCAGGAGTTAGCGCAGCAGTACCGGGCTTTGGCCGACAGGATGCCATGGCTCAACGTCTTCGGTGGATGCTGTGGCTCTGATCTGCGCCACGTCACTGAGATCGCTCGCGCAATCGCGGGTCGGCGGACCGTCTGATACGGCCTCGACTCAGGGTAGCACCGCCAAGAGGACTCCGAAGTCGACGCCACCGCCGCACTTTCCGCTTTTCCGCTCCACAGCAGAGGCGTATGCTCCGCTCCAATCCGTCGATGGCTATGGCATCACTTTCCGAGACTGCCGGCGTGTACCTGTGCTTCTGCGAGTTACTCGCCAGCACGATGTAAATGAACTTTTTGCCACCCACCGTCCCGGCGTTGCGCCCGATTGCGCGCGTCGCAGCCGATTTTGAACGTGTGAATTGCCCCGAAGCCTACAAGTAATCTGAGCGTGAGAGTGAACACAGAGGAGTATCACCATGCATGCAGTCGTGAGAACGTACTCAGGCCCGAAGGCAAAGCAGCTATTTGATCTGCTGCACGAGCGCAAAGCTGATGTCGAGGCGACACTCAAGGCAGTCCCCGGTCTCGTCAGTTACACGATGGCGAGGAGCGGCGACGGCGGAGTAACCGTCACCGTATGCAAGGACAAGAAGGGTACCGACGAGAGCCTGCGCGTCGCCAAAGAATGGATCGGCAAAAACGCTGGTTCAATCGGTGCAAGCGCGCCGACTGTCTCCGAGGGCGCCGTGATCGTCCAGATCACCTGAAGCAGGTTGAATTCTGCTCCAATAGTCCAACGCATTACCACACCACCAACGTTCAGCACGCGCGACGTTTCGGGGCATGCGTGCTGAGCCGGAACTCCGATTGAGCAGCACCTCGGCATCGCCAGGTCATCGCTGCGCAGGCAACATCCGTCTCCTCAGTGCCATCACGTCCGACCTAGATGGCGCGCAAACCACTCGATTGCGCGCTCCGTGAACCTTTTGCGAAACCCGCTTCGTATGGATCAAAGTGCCGCCAGGAATATCGATGATAACAATCATCGCATTGCCCTCGGCTGCCTCCTGGAATGATGATTTCACTTAATGCACTTGGCTTCGAACATGTCGCCAAAAACATAAGCTATGACAATCAACTTGCTGTTCACGACATTCTTGCAATTCTACTGCATCACTGCTCATCTTTGCCAGACCTAACCACAGAAGCGGCTGACGAGGTTGCTGCCGAAATTTATCGACAAAGGAGGCTTGATCGTCCCAGCATGGAGTATGTAGAGGGCAAGCCGAGATATGTAACGCCTGCTCGAAAACGGTCGCCCTGATACAATCAGTAATACGGCCCCAAGTGGCCCGTCTCGACGTTGCGCGGCAGTGCAGCACACCGTCGGCTATACGGGGTCGAGCTGCCGCGACAGTGACGAGGCGCAAACGACCCATAGTTGCACACGAAGCCAGCTGAGCTTCCGTTTGGCCGCTGTCCGCTCCGCGTAAATAGGTCACCGATGCGAATTTCTCAACCAAGCCCCAAGAAGGCGAACACGCGAGCAATTTCCTGTCACTACTTCGGCGGCAGAGGCTGTTCCCGAAGTTCCAGCTGAGACCAAATGATCTCGCCATGATCCTTTGGAATTCGGTGAACCGTGGGCTCAACGCGATACCGCCGGTGCTGTTCCACGAAGCGCGAGACCCAGTCGTGGTTGTCGCTGAAGAAGACGAGGAGTTCCGCACTTTGCACGATACGCCGGTTGATCTCGCGAATTTCGGCAAATCGCACTTTGCAACGCCGGCTGCTGAAGTCGGGGAAGGAGAAATCGTCGCTCTTCTCCCGGTTCACGTTGGGCTTGATACGAATGGCGATGTCAGGAGCGAGTGGAACGATCCGATTAGAAACGCGCGGATCATCTGCGACCTCAATAGCGATAGGATAGTCGCTGGTAAAAAAGGGGATTCCGGGCTCATCGTTGATGAGGATGTCCCAGTCGAAGTTGCCAAAGCGCGCGACGTGGCCCATGACATTCGTTATTCCGATCGCCTGCGGATACTTGCCGTCGATCTCGTAGCCAACCGTGCCATCGGCCAGCAGCTCAGCGAGTGACTTTCCATCAAGCTCGGGCGGAGCTTTTGGTAAGTCGACGCGGCGTTCCATCATCGCGGCGGTTGCTTCGAGCGTGCCATGGATTGGGCCGGCATTGATCCGCATGGCGGCAGGTGAGCAGGTCGCGACATAGGCCGCAAAGCCCGCAATGACGTAGATGGCGTCTGCGTCGATCTTGCCTGCGCGCAGCTTGTCCACGCTAGCATTGTACTTGGGTTCGACTGTTGTGAGGAAATCCTCGATGATGCGCGGCTCGGTCAGGTAGTCATTTGTGCTGCCTTCGTAGCCAACCGGTTGGAGCCCACTTGTCATCGCTCCACATACAGTTCTGTGATTGAGCGATGCCGTCACCACATTGCCATTCGATGCATAAGGTTGAATGCAGTTAGCGCGTGTCACGACAGCTTCATGCTTGGGCGGTTCTCGACCTTTTATTGGTCCTGATGACGAGCGCGGCGGTCCCATTGACATGAAGCTCATTCACATTACCGACACCCACTTCGTTGCCCGCGGTTTGAAGCTCTATGGTCTGGACCCTCATGCCCGGCTTGCGGCTGCCGTCGCCGACGTCAACGCGCTCCATCGCGACGCAGAACTGGCGATCGTCACGGGTGACGTGACCCATTGGGGTGAGCCCGTGGCTTGAGGGCTTTTCGATTGCATGTCGGAGCTCGCTACCCCCTACGTTGCGCAATTGGATGATTTGAACGAGCTCACTTAGCCATTCCATCCGTACGTTTTGCGCGCGGCATCTGAGCTGACCAAGCCATCTGCCACGTCGTCGGCAATTGATTTTGGATTACGGTTCGTCGGATCCCCAAAGCCACCGCCACCAGCTTCAATGACTGTGATGCGCTCGCCCGGGGCCACCTCGATCCGGCCTTTCGCATGTACGGGCTTGCCGTTTATGGCATGCACGCGCAGCGCGCCCGCGCCGCCACCGAACTGGCCACGCGCTGGAAACTCAGTACGATTGCCCATGCCAAGCATGGTCAGCGGGTGGCCGGTGTCGTTGCGCAACACGACTTCCTGGCCGAGGCCGCCGCGCCACTGGCCGGGCCCGCCCGAGTCGGTCAACAGCCGCTTACGCTCGATCGTCATATGGGTGAGTGTCTCCCAGATCTCGACCGGAACCACCGCCATGTTGGACGGATGCGGCAGGGTTGGCCAGCCATCGAGCTGCTTTAGAGCGCCGTAGCCGCCCGACGCGAAGTAGAGGCAAGAGAATGCGCGGTCGTCGCGGCGGCGCCCCTGGAAGGTGATCAGATTCATCATCCCGGAGTCTGCCTGCACGCGGTCGGGCGCGGCCCCGGCCAACGCGCCATAGATCAATGGCGTCACGAAGTGGCCCATGGCGTGGCGGCCGCCGGTCGAGAACGGCGGCTGGGCATTCAAGATACAGCCAATCGGCGCCCTGACCTTGATCGGCGCGACCGAGCCTTCGTTGTTTGGGATTGATGGCAGTGTGAGCGACTTGATCGCATGCAAGCCCATGGCGTTAGTATAGCAGAACGGCACGTTGACCCCGGCGCGCACGCAGCCGGACGTGCCATCGAAGTCTATCTCGACGCCGTCGCCCCTGACGTCGACGCGGACCGCAAACTCGGCCGCCCCCTCGAAGCCCTCGACGGTGATGCGGTTGCGATATGTGCCGTCTTTGAACTCTGCGATCTTGGCCCGCATAGCGGCTTCGGACTGGCTGCGGATTGCCACCGACAGCTCGGTCAAAGCCTCCAGGTTGTACTCGTCCATAAAGGCCAGGACCTCGCGGCCGCCGACATCGTTGCAGCTGACGTTTGCCATCACGTCGCCCATCACCTGCTCGGGCACCCGCACGTTAGTGCGGATGATCTCGACGATCAGCTCGTTCAAGCGGCCTGCGTCATAAAGTTTGCAGATCGGCAGCCGCAGCCCCTCCTGATAGATCTCGGTCGCGGCCGAGCCAAAGCCAGTGCCGCCTATATCGGGCAGGTGTGTGATGCTCATCGTGTAGGCGACGATGCGGCCACGGCGAAAAACGGGGCGCATCATGGTGATGTCAAACAAGTGGCCGGTGCCAAGCCAGGGATCATTCGTGACGACGACGTCTCCGGGCAGCAACGTATGGGCAGGAAACTTCTTCAGCATGTGCCGCAACGTCACCGGCGCACTGCCGATAAAAGCGGGTATGCCAAACGTGCCCTGGGCGATGGAGTTCGCGTCGGCGTCGAGCACGATGCACGACAAATCGTAGCTTTCATAGACAATGGTCGAGAATGAGCACCGCACCAGTGTCGAGACAATCTCATCGGTGAGCGATACGAGGCGGTCCCACATAATGCCGAGGCTGACGGCGTCGAACGAGCGATTGGACATGGCATTGAGCTCCTTCAGCGCGTTAGCTCGGCGATCAGGTTGTAGCGGGCGTCGACTGTGACGGCATCGCCGGCACCGACCACACACGTGCTTTCCCTCTCCTCGATCAGAGCTGGTCCGCGCAAGAACGTGCCGGGCTTCAAGGCGTAGCGATCGTAAACCGGCCAGTCGACGAGACCGCCCGAGGCTGGATCATAGGCAGCACGGCTACCCTTCAGCGCCTTGCCGCTGCTGTCGGCTCCGCTCAATGCGTAGCCTTCGCCGAGGCTTGGCGCCGGGCCGATCATCTCGACCTTCCAGTTGACGATCTCCACGAGCTCGTCGAGCCGAATGGCATAGGCCCTTTCGTAGGCGCGGGCGTAAAGCTCTCCGAGTTCTGCAAAGCACGATACTGCGTTGGCAGCGCTGGCTGGCAGCGTCACCTCGATCTCATGCCCCTGCCCCTGGTAGCGCATGTCGAGCCGGCGGACGACACGCATGTCGGCATTGGCGATGCCGGCGTTACGCAGATAGCCACTGGCTTCCGCTTCCAGCGCCTCAAACGTCGCACTGAACGCAGATGCATCGAGGTCGGCGACATGCACGCGCCGGGAGCGCGCGACCTCGAATGCGATCGGGCTCACCAGCAGCCCGAGTGCCGACATCACGCCCGCACCGACCGGGAAGATCACCCGCGGGATCTTCAGCTTTCGAGCGACCGAGAGCGCATGCAGCGGCCCCGAGCCACCGAAGCCGACCATGCTGCCCGAGCGATAGTCGAAGCCGCGCTCGGTAGCGTGGATGCGAAAGGCCCGCGCCACGTCCTCGCTAATGATGTCGTGGATGCCCCAGGCGGAGCGCAGGGTGGCGAGCTTCAGCGGTCCGCCTATGTGCTTTGCGATCGCTGCCTCCGCCGACGCGCGGTCGAGCCTCATGGTACCGCCCAGGAAGAAGCCGTCGTCGAGATAGCCGAGCACGAGATTTGCGTCGGTCAGCGTCGGTTGGGTACCGCCCTGAGCGTAGCAGGCAGGGCCCGGCATTGCGCCAGCACTGCGCGGTCCGACCCGTAGCAGCCCACGTTCGTCCACCGACGCAATCGAGCCACCGCCGGCGCCAATCTCGATCATATCGATCACAGGAATACGCACCGGCAAGCCGCTGCCCTGACGGAACTCGTGCACGCGGGCGACTTCCATCGCGTACTTCTTCACCGCCTCGCCATCGCGGACCAGCGCCCCTTTCGCCGTGGTGCCGCCCATGTCGAACGACAACAGGTTAGGGAGGGCGAGGGTCCGTCCATGATGGGCGCTCATAAGAGCGCCGGCGGCGGGGCCCGATTCAAGCGCGCGCACGGGAAAGCGCCGGGCGGTATCTGGTGTCAGCGTGCCGCCGCTCGACCCCATGATGTACAGCCGACCCTTAAACCCGACGCTGCCAAGGCCATCCTCCAGGCGCTTAATGTAGCGGTCGAACATCGGCTGCGTGTATGCGTTGACCGTTGTCGTCGTCCAGCGCTCAAACTCGCGCATGTTCGGAAACACGTCGGCCGAGGTCGAGATGGCAATGCCGGGCGCTGCAGCCTGCAGGAGCTCGGCGGCGCGCTTCTCGTGGTCGGCATTGGCATAGGCATGCAGGAAGCACACGGCCACCGCCTCCACGCCTATTGCCACGAACCGAAAGCCGGCGGCCGTGACAGCGTTTTCGTCTAGGCTGCGCTCGACGCTGCCATCGAACCGCACACGCTCGTCAACCTCGATGCGCAGCCGGCGCGGCACCAGCGGAGATGGATACTCGATGCGCAAATCGAACAGGTCGTAGCGGCGCTCGAAGCCCATATCCATGATATCGCCAAAGCCGGCAGTGACGAGCATGCCGGTGATGGCACCGCGTCTTTCGATCACTGCGTTGGTGACGAGCGTGGTACCGTGCACCACGTCCTCGACATCGCCGATACCGATGCCGTTGTCGCCGATCAGCGTTTCGATGCCAAGAAGAACTGCCTCAGACGGGTCGGCCGGCGTTGTCAGGCGCTTGTGGATCGCTATCCGCCCGCGACCGACGTCAAACAGGGCAAAGTCGGTGAATGTGCCCCCGATGTCGACGCCGATTCGATACATGCCATCTGCCCCGCTCGTAATTTTTCGGGTCGACACTCGCATGCACCCGTGGAAAAAAGCCAGACATAATGGCGTGTCGGTCTACCGGGTCCGCGAAAGAACCTCGACGAAGCGGTGGCGCTTGGTGACGGTCAATCCTTGATTTGGGACGAGCCGACCATCGATATGAAATGCACTTGGCAATGGGCAGTTTGTTCATGCCCGAATGCATGAACTTTTATGCTTGGCGTCATACATTATCGGGACCTTTGAACGACCCCGCGGATCAAGGCCCGCTGACGCAATGGTTCGGGTGCCGTTATCAGCCAGCTGAGTTTCGCTTCACTCCACTTTGCGGCCCAAAGAAGCGCACAAAGCGCGCAGTATTTCTCGGCCGAGACGGACCGCGCCAAGCGCGCAGTGCAGGAGATCTGGATGGCGGAGACGAAGATTGCCGCCGAGTTGGCGTTCGGCGCCTTCATCGAAAGCTACACGCTGAAATACGAGAAGGCCGCTGAATGCCTGCGCAGAGATCGCGACGCGCTATTGGCCTTCTACGACTTTCCCGCCGAGCACTGGAAACACTTGCGCACGACGGATGCGTTAGACAAGAGGGGATCTGCGTGGCTCCCCGCATTTGCCTGGCCGTCCAGTTTCTTTGTTCGGCTTGAGTTGCCCGTTTCTTCGCCCCAGCCCACACATTGCGACCGGCGGCGCGCGCAGGTCCTGTCATGAC
>JANMNO010000010.1:0-4293 GCA_031374115.1 Hyphomicrobiaceae bacterium
GAAGCGGATCTTCGAGCGGCTGGGCGACGAGCACGCCTTCACGGGCGGCATCACGATCGTCAGGGACTACGTTGCGGGCTGGCAGCAGCGCTCGGCCGAGATGTTCGTGCCGCTGGTGCATCCGCCGGGCCATGCGCAGGCTGACTTCGGCGAAGCCCTTGCGGTGATCGGCGGCGTCGTGCGCAAGATCCATTACTTCGCGTTCGACCTGCCGCACTCGGATGCCAACTTCGTGGGGGCCTATCCGGCCGAGACCACGGAAGCGTTCTGCGATGGCCATGTCAAAGCGTTCGCGTTCTTCGGCGGCGTGCCGCAATCGATCCTGTACGACAACACCCGGATCGCGGTCGCCAGGATCCTCGGCGACGGCCGTCGGCAGCGCACCCGCGTGTTCAGCGAGCTGCAATCGCACTACCTGTTCCGGGATCGCTTCGGCCGGCCAGCCAAGGGCAACGACAAGGGCAAGGTCGAGGGGCTTGTCGGCTTTGCGCGACGCAACTTCATGGTGCCGATCCCGGTATTCCCGGATTTTGCCGCCTTGAACGCCCATCTGGCCGACTGCTGCACCAAGCGCAAGGGCGAGCGCCTGCGCGGGCACAAGGAGACCATCGGCGAACGCCTGGAGCGCGATCTGGCGGCGCTGCAACGGCCGCTGCCGCCGCCCTACGACGCCTGCGAGAAGGTGAGCGCGCGGGTGTCGTCGCTGTCGCTGGTGCGCTACCGGCTCAACGACTACTCGGTGCCGACCGCCTACGGGCACAGGCAAGTGTTCGTCCGCGGCTATGTGCACGAGGTGGTGATCTCGTGCGGGACCGAGGTCATCGCCCGCCACCCACGGTCCTACGAGCGTGAGGACTTCGTGTTCGACCCGTTGCACTACCTGGCGCTGATCGAGCGCAAGATCACCGCGCTCGATCAGGCAGCCCCCTTGGCTGATTGGAAGCTGCCGGACGAGTTCGCCACGCTGCGCCGCCTGCTCGAGGCGCGCATGGGCAGACACGGCAAACGCGAGTTCGTCCAGGTCCTGCGCCTGATGGAAACGTTCGCCATCGATGATGTCGCGAGCGCGGTGCGTGATGCCATCCAGCGTGGCGCAGTCGGCGTCGATGCCGTGAAGCATCTGGTGCTGTGCCGGATCGAGCGGCGGCCGCCACGGCTCGACATGGCGGTCTATCCCTATCTGCCGAAGGCGACCGTCGCGACGACGTCGGCACGGGCGACGTTGCTGTCTTCGAGAGAAGATAGCTCTCAAGAGCGATTTGCATTTTCGCCTCCTGCTCGGGACACAGTCGTGCGGCTACCAGACTATCAGGCTTTACGGAACTACACCTTGGGTATCCGATAACATGTCAGTAAAAATCATATTGGCTGTTGGCAACCAATTTTGCCGCGCGATCGTCGCTACGATTGCAATTCTCTGTACACTGGCAGCAACCTTCCCCGCGGAGGCGCAGGGTTGGAGCGCCTACCGCAATGAACGTTACGGTTTCAGCCTATCGTATCCCTCCGCCATATTCGTCGTCGAACGCACCGCTCAGGCGGGAGACGGTCAGGTATTCATCGCTCCTGAATCGGATGCGCGACTACTTGTTGGCGCGCTGACTAATGATGCGGGTTACAGTGCGGCTCGCTACCAAGACTATGTTGCCCAGCATTCCTACGGCGGGTACACCATCAGCTACCGGCGGCTAGGAGCCAACTGGTTCGTGCTTTCAGGCGAGCGCGAAAATCAGATTTTTTATGAGAAAGTGATGTTCACCTGCTCGGGGCGCTTAATCAACAGTTTTGCGTTGATTTACCCAGCCGACAAGCGTCACATCTTCGATCCCATCGTTGAGCGCGTAGAAGACACATTCCGGCCAGGACGCGATTGCGAACGCGCAGAGCTATCAACTCCGTCACCGGCTCGCGACTCCCCTCTTCCACCCTATCGCCCACGCGAGCGCTCCGCGATGGCCGACCGGATTGCAAGAGAGCGAGGGCACGACGTCATCGTAACGTTGCGGCGCACTAACCCGCCGTTCGATCTGAAAGTTGTGTACGGTTACGCCTTCCGGTAATCATCGACGCGTCAATTTGCAGAAGCGTCACGCTTTATCGGGCGGGGGGGCGAGCATGTTTGGCAGTTAAGCTTGCCGCATGGACCGGACGCGAACCAAGCCCAGCAATCACCTTCACCTCGTCGTTAAGGCGTGCCAGCGTAACCAAGCGTGCATGAGGCAGTTTGTCGTCGATACCCGAAAGAACGTCTGGCAATGCGACAGCGGCACTGCGGTCTCGGCTATCCAGCTTCATTCGCTGGCGCTAATCGAAAATCGTTAGATGTCGTGCCGGATATCTAATTTTTTGCTACCCCTAGCCTCGGTCGAGGGTCTTTCATTGACACCAAACGATGCATTCGGCCTCGAAGTGGCCAGTGAACGCGCTTATGAGGTCCACGGTCCCCGCTACCCTCTGCAATCGGTCTAGGCTGCACTGGCGCGCTGACTGCGCGATGGTTGTCGTCTTTCACGATCAACAGAACGGTAGTACGAATTCTGTTGTCGTTGCAGACGCACCCTGATCGCACGTTTGAAATTAAGTTGGTCACCATCGAATGAAAAAATCGCCATCCGAGTCAATGCGAGGCTTGGCGCGGCGATTACTGGCTATGGAAGCGGCGAGCCGGAACGTCGCCCGTGCACAGGTACACGACGGTGTGCGCGTTTGCGAGAAGCTGCAAATCTCAGTGACAAGATTTGCCGGTTCCGACGGTTTCAACTCGCTCCTGCGGCGGGCATTGGCACTCGCCCGCGCGGAAGTTCCCGAGCTGCACAATATCGTGGAGGTCGGGCCTAACGGCGCCTTGCAGGGTTGTGAGGTTCTCGCGGTCGCGGCGGCGAACGGTGGAACCGAGGGCGTAGTCGCGATCGTTGCCCATCTGCTCGGGCTGTTGGAGACTTTTGTCGGCGAACCCTTCACGCTCCGTCTGGTGCGCGAGTCTTGGCCAGAAGCATCTTTGCACAATTAATACTCAGGAAGCCAGTACATGGACCCGCAAGGACAAGATCAGCGACAAGCTCGAGTGACCATTCGGCAATTGCCCACCGGTGTGCCGGGCCTCGACGAAATTCTCGGCGGCGGCCTGCCCGAGTACTCCTTCAACATCATCGCCGGCGCCCCCGGCAGCGGCAAGACCACGCTGGCGCACCAGCTCATGTTTGCCAACGCCACCCCAGAGCATCCCGCGCTTTACTTCACCGTGCTGGGCGAGCCAGCCATCAAGATGCTGCGTTACCAGCAGCAATTCACGTTCTTCGACCAATCCAAATTGGACGGCGCGATCCGCTTCGTCAACCTCAGCCAGCTCGTTCTGGACCAAGACCTCGGCGCTGTTCTGGACGCGATCGTCAAGGAGGTCGAGGCGTCCAACGCCAAGATCGTCGTGGTGGATTCCTTCCGCACCGTGGTGCGGAAGGCGCTGTCGAGCGCCAGCGAAATGGAACTCCAGGGATTCGTCCAGCGCCTGGCGCTGCACCTGACTAGTTGGCAAGCCACCACGTTCCTGATCGGTGAATACGTCGAAGGCGAGCTGCGCGACAACCCGGTGTTCACCGTCGCCGACGGATTGTTCTGGCTCTACCAGAGCGTCGAACGCAACTCGATCGTGCGCAAGATGCAAATCATGAAACTGCGCGGCCAGGAATCCGTGCCCGGCCTGCACACCTTCCGCATCACCGAGCGCGGGATGCAAACCTTTCCGCGCACCTTTGGTCTCACAAATAATAGATCCGAGCACGTCAAGGGCCGACGGCGTCTTTCCACCGGCGTCCATGCCCTCGACACGATCATGGGCGGCGGCATCCCTGAAGGTGACAGCCTGCTCGTCGCCGGACCCTCCGGAGCGGGCAAAACCGTACTCGGCATTCAGTTCATCGCGGAGGGTCTGCAGCGCGGCGAGCCGAGCATAGTCGCCATGTTCGAAGAGCTTCCCAACGAATTTATGCAACGGGCCGCCTCGTTCGGCTTCGACCTCGGCAAGTACATAAAGAACGGCTCGCTCAAGCTCATTTACCTGCGGCCGCTGGACCTCTCGGTGGATGAGACGGTGCATGAAATTGTCAACGCCGTCAAAGAGATCGGCTGCAAGCGTCTGGTCATCGACTCGCTGGTCGGCTTCGAGATGGCGCTGGCCCCCGACTTCCGCACCGATTTTCGGGAATCACTCTACCGGATGATCGGGGCGCTCACGCGGCTGGGCGTGACCATCATCAGCACCGTCGAGGTTGAGGAGAACTTCACTTCGATGGGCCT
>JANMNO010000019.1:0-2286 GCA_031374115.1 Hyphomicrobiaceae bacterium
GCTCGTCTCCTTCATGCGCTATGATCTCGGATATATCGACCTGGAGCAGAGAACCTTGCAAACCATCGACAATCCGTTCGGCACGAGATTGTCACCCATGTCTTAGGTACAATCTGTTACCCATGTCTCCGGGTCGTACAAATTCGAAGGTGGCGACTCCGGCAGGGCTCGAACCTGCGACATCTCGCTTAGAAGTTACATGCTCCGCACCCGCAGCAACCCTCGTAATCCCTCATAGAGCATTGTTATCTCAATATTTTCGTGCTATTCTTCCCTCAATACCCCGCTCTAACCCCCATGCGCCCCGGTTCGCTTACGGTTCGCGCAGACTGCCAAAACGGTTCGCAGAGGGTTTTAGTTGAGTTTTGAGGAAGCTTGCCATGCCGAGCCATCCGCCCCGCAAATTGACCGAGGGCTTCGTCCAGACCCTGCCGCTCGGTGCCCAAACAATTGTGCGCGACACCAAGGTTACCGGCCTGTTGCTGGCAGTGAATAAGCATTCAAAAAGCTACAAGGTGCAGCGCGATCTATGGGAAGGCGAACGCGGGCGACGGACGCTGGTCAAGACCGTGAGGCACACCCTCGGCACCACCGACGAGCTAACCCTTGAGCAGGCCCGCACAAAGGCCGAGGACGTCATCCGCCTCATCAAGCGCGGGGTCGATCCGAACGCTGCGAATGCCGAGCAGAAGGCCGAGGGCTGGACGGTGGCGGTACTGTTCGACGAGTACGCTGCCGACCTGCGCACCCGCGAAAAGTCAGAGCGCACCATCGAAGACACTCTGGCCCGCCGCGACCGCTACCTCAGCGACTGGAAGAACTTGCCGCTGACCAAACTCACCCGCTCGATGGTGCGCGCCAAGCACCAGGAGTTGTCCGAGAAGCGCGGCAAGGTCACGGCCAACCACGTCATGCGCGACTTCCGCGCCGCCTATAACCTCGCACTGCGCATTATCGACAACCCCGACCTGCTGCCTGATAATCCCGTTAAGGCCGTCACCTTCAACAAGGAGCGGCGCAAGGGCGCCGTCATCATGCCGGACGACCTTGCCGACTGGTGGCAGAAGATTCAAGGGCTGCCGAACCCGCTGCGCCGGACGATGCACGAGCTGGGGCTGTTCTCAGGCTTGAGGCCCGGCACGCTGGTGTCACTGCGACGCGAGTGGATCGACCTTGACGCGCACGCCATCTCGATCCCAACCATGAAATCCGGCCGCAAGTTCGATCTGCCGCTGTCGGCCCACATGGTTGATGTGGTGCAGCGCGCGCTCGCCCTCGGCGACATGCTCTACCCCAAGGCGCCGTGGCTGTTCCCGACACGGGCGAACAAGAACGATGACAAGCACGGCATCAAGAAGAGGCAGGTCATCGCCACGCAGGTCTGGCGCGAGAAGACCTTACCCAGCGAAACGGGCCACCTTCTGCGGCACACCTACCGCACGATCGCGCAGCGCGAGCAGCTCGACAAGATCGAGGCGCGCCTTCTGCTCGACCACACAGTGCCCGGCATCGATGGCGTTTACATCCATGAAAAGGCGCTGTTCGATAAACTGCTTGAGGCGCAGGCGAAGATGTCGGGGGCGATACTGGTGCTACTTGAAGCCCGCGGCGCCGGCACGAACTGAGCGCGGGTCTCGCCGCCGTACTCGTATGCAGTTGTCCTTCCCGCCGCCATTGCGCAATCCATCGGATGCGGCGAGAAATTTCGGCTCTGCCGCAGTCGATCCACCCAAAGCCCATTAGCGTTCCCCTCTCGTGCCAACATCGGCAGCTTCCAAGGGACCAGCGGCCGGAACCATCAGTAGTTCAATTTTGGAGCTCGTGACCCATTCGAGACCTCGACGACTGAGACCTACCGCGGCGCAACAATGGCAAGCGAAAGACCTTCTGGTACTCTGACTGTCCCTCGATAGGACACCGATCTGCCAGCAAATTTAGGTTGGCCGACTCAAGTGCGCGTCCATCTATCTCGCCACGGAGGGAGAGCATGCGGTCCGTTGTCAGGGGCACGTAGACATACACCGCCAGGGCGGTAACATGGCCCGGTTGAGCGGACGGACAATTGCGCGTTTTTCGTCCGTCATCGGTACCCGGCTCCGCAAAAATACGCGGGAATGCACCAAACTTGTCGACTGTGGGAGGCATCTAATGAAGGGTAGTGTTGGCCGCGTGTCTGCGACCCTTGCGATTGCGTTTCTCGCCCTGCCAACCAGCGTCATGAGCCAGCAAAAGCCCCTAAGGGAGCAGCTGGTCGGAACCTGGTTGTTCGTCTCGACAACGGCCAAG
>JANMNO010000020.1:0-6021 GCA_031374115.1 Hyphomicrobiaceae bacterium
TAAGGCAACGGCGTTAGCCATGAGGGATCTGCATGAACACGCGCATCGAGCTGGGGCGGATTGCGGGGATCGCGATCTACCTCGACATGTTCTTCGTGCTGGTTCTGGTGATCGTCTCGTCGCGCTACTTCACGAGCGGCGATACTCAATTGATGTCGGCGGGACTGCTGATCATCGCCGGCATATTCGCTTCCATCCTGCTGCATGAGCTCGGCCACGCCGCAGCTGCACGATTGTTCAATACAAGCGTGACCCACATCGAATTGACCGGCCTTGGTGGCGTCGCCCATTTCGGCAGTTCACTGCCGCGCGGTGTCGTCCCCCGTGTAATCATCTACCTGGCGGGCCCGGCCGCCAACATCGCACTTTACTATGCCTTTAAGAACCTGGCGGTGACGTCGGCAGGAGCCGCTGCGCCTCTATTGATGCTCGTTCTATTCCAGCTCGCGACGATCAATCTCTATCTGGCGCTCTTCAATCTGCTGCCGGCCTACCCGCTCGACGGCGGACACACGCTTGATGCGATCTTGGGTGGAATCGTCGGCGGGATCTGGGCTCAGCGCATCGTGTCGCTGCTTGGCCTTGGGGTCGCGGCAGTAATCAGCTTCTTCGCGATCCAGGCGCTGCCCGGCACCATATTCCTGCTGCTCATCGCCTTCATCATTGGCGAACAAAACTGGAGTGCCTTCAAGCAAGTCGGCGGCTTCGGACGAAAGTGATCACACACGTCAGCGGGGCCCCACGCATGCAACTTGGAATGATCGGTCTCGGCCGGATGGGCGGCAACATCGTGCGGCGGCTGATGCGCGCGGGGCATGCGTGCGTGGTGTGGGATCGCGATGCAGCACCGGGTGCAGCGCTCGCGTCGGAAGGGGCCAGCGCTGCAGGAGATGTCGCCCTTCTGGTAGCGGCCATGTCGGCCCCGCGCCACATCTGGATCATGCTGCCGGCCGGAGAGGCGACCGAGCGCATGATCGCAACCCTGTCATCGCTGCTCGCCGCCGGCGACGCCATCATCGATGGCGGCAATACATTTTGGAAGGACGATATTCGCCGCGCGAAAGCCCTTAAAGAGAAGGGGATCCACTATGTCGACGTCGGCACCTCCGGCGGCGTGTGGGGCCTGGAGCGCGGTTACTGCATGATGATTGGCGGCGATAAGCCGATCATCGACCGCCTGGACCCCATCTTCGCCAGCCTTGCACCAGGTCGCGGCGACGTTCCCGCCACCGGCGGCCGTGACGGCCGTGATCCGCGCGTCGAGAACGGTTATCTTCACGCCGGGCCGAACGGCGCCGGTCATTTCGTCAAGATGATCCACAACGGCATCGAATACGGCATGATGCAGGCGATGGCCGAAGGCTTCGACATTTTGAGCCACGCCAACTCCCCGAAGCTGCCCGCGAAAGAGCGGCTAATCCTCGACACTGCCGACATTGCCGAGGTCTGGCGGCGTGGCAGCGTGATCACCTCGTGGCTCCTCGATCTCACGGCCGAAGCACTGGCCCGCGACCCAGCGCTGGCAAGCTTCTCAGGCCACGTCTCGGATTCCGGTGAAGGCCGCTGGACGGTCGAAGCTGCAATCGAACGCGACGTGCCGGCCGAGGTGCTGACGTCCGCGCTCTACACGCGCTTCCGATCGCGACAAGTGCACACCTTCGCGGAGAAAGTCTTGTCGGCGATGCGCAAAGGCTTCGGCGGTCACACCGAACCGGGAAAATCTTGAACCGCAATGGAAACGCCGCCGCCCTATGCGCCTTCTGCTCGCATGCCGACAGCGCTGCTGGTGATGGGCGTTGCCGGTTCCGGCAAAAGCACGGCCGGTGAAAATCTCGCCGTCGAACTCGGTTGGCCGTTCCGCGATGCCGACAGTTTTCATCCCGCGGCCAACATTGCAAAGATGAGCGCCGGCATCCCACTGACCGATGACGACCGCTGGCCGTGGCTCGCGGCAATCGCCGCTTGGATCGACGAGCGGCGCGACACGGGCACCCCCGGCATCGTCTCTTGCTCGGCATTGAAACGCAGCTACCGCCGCATCCTCCTCGATGGCCGACCGGATGTGCGGCTCGTCTATCTGCAAGGCGACAAGTCATTGATCGCCGGTCGCATGGCACGGCGTACCGGCCATTTTATGCCGCCAGCCTTACTCGACAGCCAGTTTGCAACGCTCGAAGAGCCGACCGCCGATGAATGGCCGATCATCGCACCGATCGAACTGTCGCCCCGCCGCATCATCGAACACATCCTTGCCAGCATGGCCCAAGCCGGACCATGGAAAGGGTGATCACCCAAGTAAAACGAGCAACACGTCCGTTTCGACATGCGGTTGCCACAGTGCCGCCATAGCCGCGACCTCGTGTGCTGAGCAAAACTACGGCGCCAAATTAGAAAAGTCCGTCTTCAACGAGGTTCCCATGCGTCGTCGTAGTGTCTTAGCGGTTGCAGCACTTTGCGCTGCCAGCCCATCGTTTGCAGCCGACATCACCGCCACTTCGAAGATCGACGCGGTCACGGTTTTCCCCGCAGGTGCGGAGATTTCACGTGTCGCCAAGGTGAAACTACCGGCCGGCGAGCACGTGGTGATCTTCCCCGATCTGCCGCGCGATGCGATCGCGAACTCGATCCGCGTCGAAGGTAAGTCGACGGCTAAGTTGGAGATCGGTTCGGTCGACAGCCGCTCACTCAATATTCCACGTACCGATGCGGCTGTCACCGCCACCGAGCGTCGCCGCATTGAAGGCGAGATCGAGACATTGAAGGACGCCAAGACCGTGCTCGCAGCCCAAGTGCAGACGGCCGAAACGCAAAAATCGCTGATCACCAACCTGACGAACCTGCCCGCCCGCCCAGCCCCGGCTGCTGGCTCTGCGCCGGCCGAAAACTGGAGCCAGATCCTGACGTTGATCGGCGCTAGCCTCGCCGACGTGCACAAGACGATCATCGAGACCCAACTGAAGTTGCGCGATATCGATCGCAAGATTGCCGATCTGCAGAAGAAGCTCGGCGAGACCGCGCCCGTGCAAGACCTGCGCACCGAGGTGAAGGTGTTCGTCAACGCCGGCGCCGGTGCCGATGCCGACCTCGTGCTGCGCTATCAGGTCGCCAGTGCGGGCTGGCTGCCGCTGTATGACGCCCGCCTCATGACCGGTACCAAGACGATTGCGCCTAAGTTGCAGCTCACCCGTCGTGCTTCCATCACGCAGCGCACGCAGGAAGCCTGGGATGGCGTCGCGATGACGCTGTCGACGGCACGTCCGTCCGCTGGAACGGTGGCAGCGGAGTTGACCCCCGCGACGGTCGACTTCGCACCAGAGAAGCCACCGGTGCCGGTGGTTGGCGCACCGGCGGCACCCGCGCCATTGGTGCGCGGCATGATGGAAAAGGCAGACGAGCAAAGTGCTCAAAGCGCGACGGCAAGATCTCGCTTGGGCGACCTTGCGATTCAACAAGCGACCGCCCAGATCGAAGCTTCGCCGTTCCAGGTCCTCTATTCCCTTACCGGACCGCAGACGATCCCGAACAGCGGCGAGACCAAGCGCGTCGTCATCGACCAGACCGACCTCGATCCAGCGCTCAGCGTACGCGCCACGCCGAAGGTCGAGCCCAAGGCCTACCTCTATGCCAAGCTCACCTTGCCGAAGACCGCGCCGTATCTGCCGGGCCAGGTATCGCTGTTCCGTGACAGCACGTTCGTCGGCACCGGCCGCCTGCCCGCGCTCACGCCGGGCCAGGAGTTCGATCTCGGCTTCGGTGCCGACGATGCGGTCCGCATCCGCTACGCCAACGTCGACGAGAAACGCAGTGAAAGCGGTATCATTTCCAGCTCACGCAATGATGCCCGCAACTTCCGCATCATCATGACCAACAAGCACGACCGCCCGATCGCGATAACGGTGTACGACCAGATGCCGGTCTCGAACAATCAGGAGATCAAGGTCGAGATGACGGCGAAACCGCAACCGGCCAAGCGCGATCTCGACGACAAGCGCGGCGTGCTTGCGTGGGAAGACACGTTGAAGCCGGACGAGGAAAAGACCATCGAGTTCGGCTACAAGGTCACATGGCCGGCGCAAAAAAATATTACCTACGGCCGCTGAGGCATAGCGGGTCAATGTGAAAACACAGGGGACACGACAATGCGCAAATCAATCTACATTCTGCTGGGACTTCTGATGATCGCCGGTGCTGCTGGCAGCGCTTATTATCTAAACGTCGCCACGTCGAAATCATCACGCCAAGAGAGTAATCAGCAGGCCGCCCGCGCTCCGCAATCGGCCACGCGTGGCATGCCGGGCCCTACCGATCAGCGGCCGCAAAGTGCATCGAAGCCAGCGCCGTCGCGTTTCCAGTTGTTCGACACCGTGGTCAACATCCTGAACGTCGTGGTCGGCCTAGTTGGAATTTACCTCTCGATCGCCGGCATCCGCATGCAACGCCAAGCGCAAGCGATGTCCATGCGTGGGGAACGGTAGGGGTGGAGTTGGATCCAGCTCTAGTTTGTGAACGTAACTAATTCTGGCTGGCGGCTGATTGCCGAAAGCGTTCTCCTGCACTATTTGAGTAGTCTCTCCGGAGGCTATATTAGCTTGAAAGTCGCCAACGAATTGGCAGTTGTAAGACAACGGTGACGGGCTTATCTCACTCAAAAGCGCAAGGCGCCCCGGAGCCATCGCCCAAAACGCCCACGCACGGTTTCCCACTCCCCGCGCACGGCGGCCGGCTTCCCGAAGGGAAGTCGCCGTGCGCCAGAAGAGCGGAGTCGCCCAGCGCAGAAAAAGAGTCTATAGACCCCTACGGCCCCGACTCGCGAAACCGCGGGTGCGGGGCCGTGGCATGAGAAGGAGCCAGCGAGAATGGCAAACGTGGTCGTGGTCGGTGCCCAATGGGGTGACGAGGGCAAAGGCAAGATCGTCGACTGGCTCTCCGAGCGCGCCGATATCGTGGTGCGCTACCAGGGTGGACACAACGCCGGCCACACGCTCGTCATCGGCGGGGAAACCTACAAGCTTTCGCTGCTGCCGTCGGGCGTGGTGCGGCCGGGCAAGCTCGGCGTGATCGGCAACGGCGTCGTCGTCGATCCGTGGGCGCTCGGCGAGGAAATCGCCAGGCTTGCCAAACAAGGGGTCACCATCACCAAGGAAAATTTGCGGATCGCCGAGAACGCGACGCTGATCCTGCCACTGCATCGCGAGTTAGACCTGATGCGCGAGGCCGCTGCCGGTGAAAACAAGATCGGCACGACGGGACGCGGGATTGGTCCTGCCTACGAGGACAAGGTCGGCCGCCGCGCCATCCGCGTCCAGGATCTGAAAAACCTCGACACGCTCGGGCCGAAGGTTGATCGCATCCTGGTCCATCACAATGCTTTGCGGCGCGGCCTCAACCAGCCTGAAGTTTCGAAAGAAACGATCATGGCCGAGCTGATCGAAGTTGCACCGAAGATTCTCCCGTTCATGGATGTGACGTGGGATCTGCTCGACAAGGCCCGCAAGGCCGGCAAGCGCATCCTGTTCGAGGGTGCGCAGGGCGCCCTATTGGATGTCGATCACGGCACCTACCCGTTCGTGACGTCGTCGAACACCGTTGCCGCGCAGGCCGCCACCGGCTCCGGCGTCGGCCCCGGCGTGCTCGGCAACATCCTCGGCATCGCCAAGGCCTACACGACGCGAGTCGGCTCGGGTCCATTCCCGACCGAACTCACCGACGATACCGGCGAGTTGCTCGGCAAAAAGGGGCACGAGTTCGGCGTCGTGACGGGCCGCAAGCGCCGTTGCGGCTGGTTCGATGCGACGCTGGTGCGCCAGACGATCAAGGTCACCGGCATCAACGGCATCGCGCTGACCAAGCTCGACGTTCTGGATGGGTTCCCCGAACTTAAAGTATCGGTTGGCTACATGCTCGACGGGGAACGCATCGACCGATTGCCGGCTGGCCACAATGCGCAATCCCGCGTCAAACCGATTTATCAAACGTTCGAGGGTTGGACG
The DNA here is from genome assembly GCA_031374115.1 of Hyphomicrobiaceae bacterium. Taxonomy (GTDB): domain Bacteria; phylum Pseudomonadota; class Alphaproteobacteria; order Rhizobiales; family Hyphomicrobiaceae; genus JAKFWF01. Next base: position 5,991 of record JANMNO010000020.1, read on the forward strand.
GAATCGACGCGCGGCGCACGCAGCTGGGCCG
>JANMNO010000026.1:0-15065 GCA_031374115.1 Hyphomicrobiaceae bacterium
GAGAACTATTACGACGACCTCGAAGCCAAGACCGATCTATCCGTCGAAGAGCTGGCCCGGCTGAAAGCGCATAACATCCTTTACGAGCGGGACGGAGCAGGCGAATTCCTTCAGGTCTATACGCGCACATTCGAGGAACGATTTTTCTTCGAGATTGTCGAGCGGCGCGGCGGTTATACTGGCTTTGGCGCCACCAACGCGCAAATCCGGCTGACCGCGCAGGCGCGCCAGGCGAGGCATCCCGCCATGCCCAGAACCTAAGGTGTAGAGCTTGAGGTGCAGTGATGACGTCCGATGATCGCTTCAAGGCCGGGATGAACGTACGCCGGGCGGTGCTTGGCGACGCTCATGTCGAGCGGGCCGAGCAGCGCAAGACCGCGCTTGACGCCGACTTCCAGCAATTCATCACCGAGGGCGCGTGGGGCTCGGTCTGGACCCGGCCCGGCCTCGACCGGCCAGTGCGATCGCTCTTGACGCTCGTTATACTGGCGAGCCTCGGGCACTGGGAAGAATTCCAGATGCATGTCCGCGCCGCCCGCAATACCGGCGCCACACCCGATGCGATCAAGGAAGCCTTGTTCCACGTCGCGATCTATGCCGGCGTTCCCGCCGCTAACCGGGCATTCGCGATTTTGAAGGAGACGGTTGCCGAGACCGCCGCAACGATTGATCAGGGAGGGCATTGATGAGCATCGCCAGCACCAAGCCGCGCGACTGGACGACCCAGCCCAAGCTGATCGAGCCCGACTATAAATCGACCCTGCTGCGTGGACCAACCAAACCACTGATCCCCGTGCCGCAAACATTGTCGGAACTGACCGGCCCCGTGTACGGCCACGACACGATGCAGCCTAATGACGCCGACCTGACCCGGAACGGCCGCCGCAGCGGCGAACCGCTTGGTGAGCGCATCATCGTTACCGGCCGCTTGCTGGACGAGGATGGCCGCGGCGTGCCGAATTCGCTGGTCGAAGTATGGCAGGCCAACGCCTGCGGTCGTTATGTCCACGTCGACGTTCACGACGCGCCGCTCGATCCGAACTTCATCGGCGGCGGCCGTTGTGTCACCGATGCCGAAGGCCGTTACCGCTTCATGACGATCAAGCCCGGCGCCTATCCGTGGGGCAATCATCACAATGCCTGGCGGCCGCAGCACATCCACTTCTCCGTTTTCGGCCCGAGCTTTTTGACCCGGCTGGTGACACAAATGTATTTCCCCGGCGACCCGCTGCTCGACTACGACCCGATCTTCAAAAGCGCACCGGAAAAATCCCGTCCCCTGATGATGTCTAAATTCCGCATGGACCTGACCGAGCCGGAGTATGCGCTCGCCTATGAGTACGACATCGTTTTGCGCGGACGCAACGAGACACCGCCCGATGACGACTGATGAGAGATCCCGCATGAGCCTGAAGCAGACGCCGTCGCAAACCGTCGGCCCCTATTTCGCCTATGGCCTGGCGCCTACTCAATACGGCTATCCGCTGCGCTCGATCGCGGGCGGCCAACTCGTCGGCGGCGATACCGAAGGCGAGCGCATCCGCATCGAAGGCCGCGTGTTGGACGGCAACGGCGTCGCGGTATTCGACGCGCTGATCGAGGTCTGGCAAGCCGACGCGCAAGGCCGGTACTCGCACCCTGCCGATCCCCGCGGCTCCAACGCAAGCTTCAAGGGCTTCGGCCGCGTTGGCACCGGCACCGATCCCGAGCACCGGTTCGTGTTCGACACCGTGAAGCCGGGCCGGGTAGATGCAGCACAAGCCCCGCACATCAACGTCATCGTGATGATGCGTGGCGTGCTCAATCACCTCTTCACACGCATCTATTTCCCCGATGAGGCGGCCGCCAACGCCGCAGATCCGGTGTTGAACGCTGTCCCTGCCGACCGGCGTGACACACTGATTGCCAAGCGCGTCGAGACCAACGCCGGCATCATCTACCGCTTCGACATCCACATGCAAGGCGCGCACGAAACCGCTTTCCTCGATGCCTAGGCAATGAGCGAGCAACGCGTTAACGTTATCCGGTCCGTTCTTGCAAGACTTCCGCGATCCCCGATAGTGTGACAATCGCAATTCGGGGACGACTGCATGGAAGGACACGGCAAAATTACGGCCCCTTTTATCGGTGACAGGTTACGCGGCGGCCTGACGGCAGCATCGTCAGGAGCGGTGCAAGCTTTCAGTCGCCGGTCCCTGCGCCAACAGCTCGTCATTCTGGTTCTCGCTGCCACTTTGCCACTTTTGGCGGCATCCGCCTTGATGTTCAAGCGTCTGGTTGACAACGAGCGCTCGGCCGATCTCCGAAGTCTCGTCGTCAATGCCCGGACCCTTGCAGCCTTGGTTGAAAATGAGATCGATACGCACGTCGCGATTTGCATGACGTTGACGAGATCGGCCGCGCTTCAAGCGGGTGATTTGGCCGCGTTCTCGCGTGAAGCGGCACAGGCGATCGAGTTCGTGCCGGGAAGCTGGATTTCGCTGTCGACGCCCGACGGCCAGATACTAGCCAGCACGCTGGCACCGGCTCGGACAGATTGGCCTCGACATTCGGCTCCCGGGGTCATCAAGCGCGGGTTTGAGACCCGGCGTCCGCAGGTCGGCGACATGATCTTTGGCAATGTGTCGAAACGCTGGACCGCCTTTGTGGAAGTACCGGTTTTCCGTAATGATACGCCGCTCTATTCGATATCGATCAGCCTTTCGCCCGACCGGTTTCACGCCATGCTGCGAAAACAATTCACGCGCGGGGAGTTGGTCGCAATCGTCGACCGCAACAAGAACTTCGTCGCCCGAATTCCTGACCATGAGGCAAGGGTCGGCACGCAATCCAGCGAAGGTTGGCGCGAAGCGATGGCGCGCACCGCGGAAGGCTCGACCAGAAACCAGACGGTCGAAGGAGACTGGAGCGTCACCGGATATGCGCCAACCGCGCACGGCTGGACAGCCGGCATCGCTCTGCTTGAAAGCGATCTCGCCGTGCCGCTGAGATCAATACTATGGACCGGCCTCCTCGCGGCGGCGGTACTCACCTTGCTGAGCCTCGGAATGGCCGGCTTGATCGCTCGCCACGCCAGTAAGGGGATAACCGATCTCGCGGCTAATGCACGACGCTTGGGCCGGGCCGAACCAATCGTTCCACATCCAGCTCCTTTCGTCGAAGCGAAGACGATCACGGATGCGCTCGTCACGGCGCGGGACGAGCTAGAGCGGCGTGCCGGGCTGCTGTCGGCTGCCAACTTAGAACTCGAAAGCAAGGTAGCGCTGCGCACCTCCGAACTGACGGCTGAAATACGCCGGCGCGAAGAAACGGAAACGACGTTGCGGCAAGCGCAGAAGATGGATGCCATTGGACAACTGACCGGTGGCATCGCGCACGATTTCAACAACATGCTGACGATCATCATGGGCAACCTCGATACCGTAAAACGCCGGTTGTCGTCCCTCGATAGTGGCGCGACGCTCGAGAAACCCATCGAGGCTGCATTAGCTGGTTCGCGCAGTGCCGCAAAGCTGACCCATCGCCTGCTCGCATTCTCGCGGCAACAGCCGCTCGAGCCGGCCACGCTGAACCTCAACACGCTCGTCGCGGGATTATCGGACATGCTGACGCGAACCGTCGGCGAGCACACTAAAATCGAAACGGTGTTGGGGGCGGGTTTGTGGCCTGTCTTTGCCGATGCGAACCAACTCGAGAATTCCTTGCTCAACCTGGTGATCAACGCCCGTGATGCGATGCCCAATGGCGGCAAACTCACGATTGAAACCGGCAACGCTTATCTTGATGAAGCGTACGCCGCCCGGTTTGGAGATCTCAAGGCCGGTCAATACGCAGTGCTGATCGTCAGCGACACCGGCACCGGCATCGCTGCCAACCAGATCGATAAAGTCTTCGAGCCCTTCTTCACCACGAAGGCGATCGGCACCGGCACCGGCTTGGGGCTGGCGATGGTGCATGGCTTCGTCAGGCAGTCCGGTGGACACGCACGGATTTACAGCGAGATGGGACAAGGCACCGCGGTAAAGCTCTATCTGCCGCGATGCTTGAAGACGGGTGAGATGCCAGCTGCACCCCGCGGCAATGCTGCCGCGGTTGAGGTGCCAAGCCGCGCCGTGGATGGCGAGACCGTCCTACTCGTCGAAGATGATGGTGGCGTTCTCGAATACAGCCGTGAAGCACTGGAAGACCTGGGCTACCGCGTACTGGCAGCTGACAACGGCGAAGCCGCGCTGGAACTATTGTCACGTACCGGGCGGATCGACCTTTTGTTCACCGACGTCGTGCTCGGTGGCAGTTTGTCCGGCCGGCAACTAGCAGATGAGATTGGCAAGTTGCGACCAACTTTGCCGGTCTTGTTCACAACCGGATACACGCGAAACGCTATCGTGCATGGTGGCATGCTCGACGCTGGCGTAAACCTGCTCGGTAAGCCCTACACCCAACGCGAGCTTGCGGTAAAGATCAGAACGGTGATGACCAACGCTCGGTCACAGCCAACCGGATAGGCCATTGCCGAACCGTCAGTGCCGGGCAGCACGCTTTTTCTTGCGCGCCTTCATTTCCTTTTGCACGTGGGCCAAGTCGTCATCGACGAGAGGAGCGTACTTGTCTCGCAGACGCGAGAATTCCTGATGAATGTGTTCAAGCTCCTCGTCCGACATTTGGTCGAGGTTTACGAAGCCGGTTCGTGCGCCTTCGACGCCTCGCAGAAGCTCGTCGAGCTTCAGTCCGACGATACGTGTATCGCGGTTCTGGCTGTTCTGGATCAGGAAGACCATCAGGAACGTGACGATCGTGGTACCGGTGTTGATGAACAATTGCCAAGTGTCGGAATAGTGAAAGTATGGCCCGGTGATCGCCCATACCAAAACCGTCAGCGACGCAATCAGAAACGCCCAGTGAGTGCCCACCAACACGGCAGCACGTTCGGCCCCAATCCGAAACATTTCACGCATGGCAAAGAGCGACCCTCGGCGCCAATGGACGGTCATCGTTCCCGCCATATGATGGCGGTGGAAGCAGGCACGAGCGAACCTGTCTCCGAGGTGTACTGGACGAATAACAGGGAATTTTCGCGGAATTCCGAATATTTTACGCGTCCATTTCGCTCGAACCGTCGTCTTTATGGGCGGTTCGCTAGAAGACTCCCGTGATGATAACAGGGAATTCAAACAACGTTTCAGGGAATTCACATGTCCCCACCAGGGATTTTCTACCACACTTATCGGTCTGGGATTGTGCTCCGTCGTGAATGGACGGGCAGATTCTTCATTTCCTGCCCAAGGGGAGGGGTTAAGTCTCGGAGGAATTTCTGAGTCGATTGGGATCAAGACACTACCCAAGTTTCGTAACTCGTCATCCCGAATGCGGTCTCTGATTGCGAAAAAGGTCGAGGTGGTCCCGGCGGCGTTGTACATGGCTCCTGCGTATTTCTTGAATTGGACCGCAACTTGCATCGGCCGCTTTGACGAACTGTTAGATGTTTTGGGCTCATCATCTATAGAAGCGGTGAGCCTCGAGGTTGGAAGGCCAGCTGCCCACACTTCTGGTGCTCAGATGGAATTTCACTATGGCGCGCGCCGCACAAAAGTCTTCCAGTGATTTACGGAACCGCCGCTCGATCGATCTGGAGACGATTGAGCAAAGTCAGCTGCAATCAACTGCACGGCCTGCCCAAATTGCAAATCTGGGCCAAGACGATGATCCAAAGATAAGAGTGCTGCGCGCAAAGCGTCGTACAAGCACGCAGATAGATGCCGACCTTGTTTCTGCGAGCGGTTGCCAAGCAACAATTGTTTGCAATGTTTCACGATATGGCGCGGGCCTTGTCGGAATTCACGGCGTAAGGAAAAGCGAAATCGTCGCCCTTAGACTGCTCGGTGGTCAAATCATTCATGGGAACGTGCGCTGGCATCGGGGAAACAGATGTGGCATCGCGTTTCTCGAGCCCTTGGCTGACAACTCGCAATTGATGATCGAAGCCGGCCTAACGTTATCAAGCGCGGTGCCGAAGATAGCAGTTCGTTTGCCCCAGTTGTTTCCCGCGCCTCATTCGATCAAGTCGGTCGCGGCATGGCTGCGCAGTATCTTGAAGGCGCCCCTGGCGATGAAATCTTTTCGAATGCTGAGAGCACTGTCTCCCGGTCTTCGATCACATTTGCATCGAAAATCGCCTGATCGCGCAATGCAACGGGCCTGTAGAGAGCAAGGCTTCGCTTGGCTGATTGATGAAGAAACCAACGCTTCGTCCAGACGACCGACCGAACTAGGTTAGCGAAGACTTAAATGGCACCCCAACTCCGTTTCTTTCTGCTTGCAGTGGTTTCATCCAATGAACATTAAATCATTAATTAAAACCTTCTCGACTGTGAAAGCAACTATTGCAACGAACTTGAACCACACAAAGCTGAATTTTCTAAGTTTGGCTCGCTACCCAAAATCGTTACCCTCGCTTTATCGGTTGAATGCAACCATGCTTGGGATAGCGATGACGATTCTACTCTGGTTTGGCATCGCGGCCAAATACCATGAGAACCGGCAAAATGATATTACGAACGCGAAGCAGGATGTGCAGAATTTCACGTTGCTGTTTGAAGAAAATGTACTTCGGTCTATAAGCGAGATCGATAAGGCGCTTCTTTATCTTCGGCGGATCATACAGACATCGCCTGCACCAATAGATTATCATTCTATCGTTGGTACTTCGGATGTTTTGAGTGATTTGATCGTGCAGGTCGCGGTCATCGACGCCGACGGCATCATGCGGGCGTCGAACGTCGGGCCACAACCAGCACCGCCAACAGATTTGAGCGATCGCGAGCATTATCGCGTTCATGTTGGTAGCACGGCAGATAAGCTGTTTATCAGCAAGCCGGTAATCGGGCGTGCCAGTGGCAAATGGTCAGTCCAAATGACCCGTAGCTTCAAGAAGGCAAACGGATCATTTGGCGGCGTAATCGTCGCCTCATTCAATCCTGAGCATTTCGCCAAGTTCTACGGTAGAATTGAACTCGGCCAGGGTGCCACATATACGCTCATCGGCGAAGATGGCGTGGTCAGGGCGACAGGAGGCGACAAGCAGTATCAATTCGCACTCGGAAAAGATTTAACCGGCGACAAGAGACTGGCGCATCTCAATTCCAATCGCACTGAGATATTCTCCGATGTTGTCACGGCTGCAGGCATACCGCGTCTGGTCGCTGTGCGCAAAGTAGCGGGCCGGCCGTTGTTGGTCAGCACAAGCATTCCCGAGCAAGCAATTTACCAGAGCTCGAATTGGAGTTTGCTCTGGATGCTGCTGGCGGGAATTCTGCTTTCGATCATGATCGGCGTATCCACATGGCATACTCGCGAATCCGACCGTCAGTTGAAGCGGAAGGCAATTGAGCTCGAATTGACGCTTGAGCACATGACACAAGGCATCGCGATGGTGACAAAGGATCTGCAGATCCCGGTTATGAATCGTCAGTGTATCGAGTTGCTAAATTTGCCGCCGGAATTTCTCGTCGACAGGCCTCGTTTTGACGATCTAATACGCTATCAGCATGCGCACGGCGAGTTCGTTCACGCAAATATTGATGACAATGTCGATCCGCTGGATGTCTTTGGTCCAGTTGACCTCGCCGGCAAATTCAAGATGTACGAACGCGTCCGCCCCGATGGTTCGGTGATCGAAGTGCGAAGCACGCGACTTGCGGATGGTGGATTTGTCCGCACGTTCTCCGACATCACCCAACGGCGGAATGCGCAGGCGGAGGCCAACAAGCGTGCCTGTGAGGACGCTCTGACGGGGCTTGCCAATCGCCGTGTTCTCATCGAGACGATAGATCGGCTGACACAGGATACGAGTAAAAGTTTTGGTGTGCTCTGTCTCGATCTCGATCGGTTCAAGAACGTCAATGACACGCAAGGACATGCCGTCGGCGATCAATTGCTCAAGGCAGTAGCCGAACGACTGAAGTGTTCGCTTCGTTCGACCGACCTGGTTGCTCGATTGGGGGGCGATGAATTTGCCGTCGTGCTCACTCCCATCAAGTCCGCCAGGACCTGCAAAATCGTCGTGAAGCGGCTCGTCGAAGCGATCGGTCGGCCTTATGAAATCGACGGACGGCAGATCCTGATCGGCACCAGCATTGGTGTAGCCGTTGCTCCGGGAGATGGTCACTCGACAAATGATTTGCTCATCGCGGCCGACTTGGCACTTTACGCGGCCAAGGCAGCTGGACGCGGGAGATATCAATTCTTCGCCAACGAAATGAACGAGGAGATCAAGGCACGCCAGGCGATCGAGGCCGACTTGCGGGTAGCGATCGCCGAACAACAACTCGAACTTTACTATCAGCCGATCATCAAGTTGAAGGACAATACTATTCTCGGCTTCGAGGCACTCGCGCGCTGGAATCATCCAATTCGCGGATTTATTCCTCCCGACAAGTTCATTCCGATCGCCGAAGATGCGGGCTTGATAACGCTTCTTGGTGAATGGGCGCTGCGGGAAGCGTGCAGTCAAGCGATGCGGTGGCCGAGTGACATCGGCGTAGCAGTCAATCTCTCGCCTTTGCAATTTGGAAGTGCCGATCTTGTCAAAACGGTTGCGACGATCCTAGCCGACACCGGACTATCGCCTGCACGGCTCGAGTTGGAAATCACCGAGGGTCTACTGATGCGAAACACCGAGCGAACCGTCTCAATTCTTCACGGCTTGAAACAGCTCGGTGTGCGCATCGCCATGGATGATTTCGGCACGGGGTACTCCTCGTTGAGCTATCTGCAAAGCTTTCCCTTCGATCGCATCAAGGTCGATCGCAGCTTTGTCTCGAGGCTCGGCGCAAGCGCCAGCGGGGCATCGGTGATCAAGGCCATCGTCGAAATTGCTTTCGCGAGCGGCATGCAAACCACAGCTGAGGGCGTGGAAACGGAAGCGCAGCGGGCCGGGCTCGAGGCACTGGGCTATGACGAGGCGCAAGGCTATCTATTCAGCCGTCCGCTGCCGTCTGCGCAGGTGGCGAGGGTTATTGCGGAGTGGAACCACGTCGTCCGTGTGGCGGCGTAAGGTGCCGCGGCCACGACAGCGGGTCGAGCGTACTCAACGCATCACCCGCCAGTTTGAACTACGATAGATTGCCGCTGATGATCTGTGCCGTGCGGACTTCAACTTCGCCGCGATGATCGAAGACGTCGAACGAAGGTCGAGGTGGCTAGCAATCAGCGGCGAACTTGAACCCCTTAATCTTTGCACAATGGGCTTTCGAGTCACCTGGGATCGGACTGTATCCACCTAACCTTCGAAAGATTCGCTTCACGTGCCACTTCCGTTATGTCACGCCTTCAGGAGGTGGCGCGGGTGTCGTTTAAGCACGACTGCCAGCGCCAATCGGCAAGCGCGCACTGCGCCAAAACCATTCTTGCTGCGTGCGAATGAGGTCAAACATTATCGAGACTGCAAATGTCTGTTGTCTCAACATCATGATCAGCGGCGACCATGATCCCGCTGCTGGCTCTGACAACATTGCAGTGGGCATAGTGCGATGCTGCTCAGCCACACGAGCGGCTTGAACTCCGATGGTGTTCTTTTCGGCCGCTGCTTCCATTTCTGCAATCACTACGTCCAAGCCAACGGGGGGCGAAGCCTTTACCGTCGACCGTTCAACAACGGCGTTTTTAAGTTTTGATTTTGGATTGCGCGAACTTCCGGCGGAATCCGCTGGTCTCGTGCGCTTGGAAACTGGGGTGTCCCGCTTAGTATCCGATGCAGCTACCCGCAACGCTTTGACGCGTGTACGTGATGGCGGAGTTTTCCGCGCTATGCGATCAGCGACTGGAGTTTTCGGTTTCCGAGCATTCTTGTTCGACACGCGGCTCATGCGTCCTCGCTATTTTTGATGATCAATTGCAGGCGTTGACCCCATAGGTTAGCTTCACGCACCTGACATGCGTTAGCTAGGGCCTTCGGATGGAAAGTCATTAGATGATGCCGACCACCTTGAGGAGGATTATCCCCACGATCGGCACGCCCGCAAACCACAAAATGACCGGCTTCATAGAACACTCCTAGAGTTATATGGATAAGAGTGAGGGAAACCCCTGGGCGCCAGAACAGTTCCAAGGCGATTAAGGTAGCAGCAGACCTGCGCACTCACCGACCTCCCGCGTCCTCTCGAATTTTCAGATAGGATTAATGCTCCAGGGGTCGTTCGGTGTGCCGGCATCGGCGATCGGCTTGGTATCGCCTAGCGCATCAAATATTTTGCCTTACGCGAGTGTTTAACAATACCGTTCATTCGTGCCTTCACGGCCACATCGTGGCGACATGGATTATGGTACTCAAGACGAATTGAAGTGGAATCGGGGGCAACCATGGACAAGCGCATTTTAACCGGATTAGCCGCTTTGACGCTCCTTGATATCTCGGCGTCAACTGCAGCTGCGCAGGATTGGGGCGGCGCCTACATTGGCATCCACGGCGGCTATCGCTGGAGCGATGGCCGACTCACCACCGGTGCGTACACCCTCAACAACCCCAGCGACGTCGATCCAGTAATCCCGCCGCGATCCGAATCGTACGACCTCGGGAGTGGCATCGGCGGTCTACAGGGTGGTTACAATTTCCAGATTCCGGGCGGCTGGGTGTTCGGCTTTGAAGGCGACATGAGTTGGGGCAATGGCGACGACTCCAAATCACGAACGATCCTGATCGACGGCGTCGCTTACAGCCTTGCATCGCGGGCTGAACTCAATTGGCAGGCGACGCTGCGGGCGCGCCTTGGCTTCACCAGTGGAAATTGGTTGTTCTACGGTACCGCCGGCGTTGCTTTCGCCGATTTTGACTGGACTGAGACGTTCTCGAGGCCCGGCGCGTTTAGCATTGGTGCTTCCAAGTCTGAGACGCTGACCGGCTGGACCATCGGTGCTGGTGCCGAATACGCCATGACACGCAACTGGATCATTCGCGCCGAGTACCTGTTCGAAGACTTCGGCACTGTGCATGTCCCCTTGGCCGCAGCTTTGCCTGCAGGCACGAGCGGCAACATCGACCTCGATGCTCACAAACTGAGACTGGGCATTAGTTATAAGTTCTGACGCAACACATGCGAGCACGCGCCACTTAGATTACTGGGTTGGTGACGTTGGCGCTTTACGATCCACAAGCGAGACGAAATCCTCGAACTTACCCGATGGTGAGCGCGGGATGTCATTGACAACCACGACGCTTATGCGAAACCCGGGATCCAACTCCTGGCGCAGATAGGTCCCGAGACCGCCCTCGTCGGCGGGCCCGGCACCGGGTGCCGGGACATAGCGAACCTCGATCTCATCGTAACTCGTTTGCACGACTTGGAACTGAACCATCGGGACCAAGGCCTTGAGCTTCGCGATTGAGAACAGCGGGTAAATTATGCGGCCATCCGCAAGACGGAAAGTGTTGCGGTAGCGCCCGATGATGCGCTTCAGCGTCGGCAGCCGTACAGGGCAGCGCGTATCGTTTAGACCAACCGTCGCATAGTCGCCAATCTCGTAACGGATAAAGCCGGTCGCGTAGCTGTAGAATGGCGTCACGATTACACGCCCCGTCTCGCCGGGCGCGCAGGGGCGGCCCATATCGTCCAGGACCTCTACCAGCACGGACTCTGCAGCGATGTGGTAGAGCCCGCAGTTGGGGCAATCAGTGGCGATCGACCCGGCCTCATCGGCTCCGTACTGATCGATCAGCGGGGCGCCGAACACTTCCCGGCACACGGTCCGCGTCTCGTGTGGGAGCAGACTCGATACGCCGATAATCCGCTCGAACCGCAACTTTATGCCGCGCTCCCGCACCCGTTCGGCAAGTGGCCGCAGCGTCGAGGAATAAGCCGTCAAATAGTGGGGCCGCCGCTTGACGAGCCAGTCGATCTGTTGATCGGTATCCGCCGACATATCGATCAGGTGATGAAGCCCCGAGGGAAATCCCACCCGCCAGCCCTCGTATGTGACGCCATCGGGTGCAGGCGCCGGCACCTTTCGGCGCGAAATGTATGTCGCCATGGTGAGATGACCGTCGAGACCCCACCATCTGTAGAGCCGATCGGTCACTGCGCGTGCCGCAACCATCTGCAGCTCGTTCGTCGAGAACACCACAGGTCGGCCGGTCGAGCCCGATGTCTCATCCAGACTTACACGACCCAGATGTGGGGGAACCACAGTCGCCGCGAGAGCTCGCGTGTTGGACTGCGCCTCGGCACGCGTCAGGATTGGAATTTCGGACCAGCGGTTCAAATCGACTTCATCACCACGAAAGAGTGGAGCGAGCCGCGTCCTGTAGAACGGTACATTCGATCGGGCGTGCTTGAGCAGCGGCACCAGCAATTGCCGCTGATAGGCGGTGAGTTCCGCTGGCGACAGCCGCTCAGTCGCGGCTAGCACGTCGCGGAACTTGATCACCATCTGGTCCGTGCGATCGGCCATCGGCAGTGCATGCTCGAAAGAAGTAACGAATGCCCCCTGATGCACCCTGATGCACCCTCTTACACCGACCGCCGGAGCGTGCAATGGATGATCTCGATATTGATTGCCGGACCGTGCGGTTCGTTCCGATCTGGCGGAAAGCATTCACCACACGCCATCAGGCCAGTAAAGCTATAGTCCAATACATCGAGGGCTTCGCATTTATATCGGCTCTTCCCGGCATAACCAGACGCGACCCAGTCACGACCGACACCAGGTGCAAATTCCTGATGGCTCGATCAACGCCTTTGCGTCAGCGCCGGCTCAGCGCGAAACCTTCTTACAAAGTCGGTGCTTGGCGTTTTGCCCTCAGCGAGTGGCTTCCCGTCGTTCCAGCTTCTTTGGCGGCCTGCTGCAGCAGTTGCCTAAACTCGTCGCGCTGCTCGTGAATCGAGGCGATCACAGGGCCGGTCGGCATGCCGAGACCAACCAGCGCCGCTTCAGAAAGCTGCAAGCTGGCCTCGATGGTTTCGGGCACGGCATCGGTTACGCCGATGGCATATAGGTGTCGGGCATGCTCAGCATCGCGGGCACGCGCGACAACCAGGATGTCCGGCCTTGCCTTGCGCACCTGCCGTACGATGTCGTCGATCGATGATCGCGTGTGGATGGTGACGATCACGCCTGACGCGTCGCTAAGTCCACAAGCCTTCAGAAAGGCCGGGTTGGTTGCATCGCCGTAATAGACGGCATGCCCTTGTGCGCGATCTTCGGCAACGGAATTGGCGTCGTCGTCAGCCGCCGTATAGGCGACCCCGTGTCGCTTGAGCATTGTGCACACGACCTTGCCCACACGGCCGTGACCGACAACGATGGCATGTCGCTTCAGCGGTTCCGGCTGGATCGCTAATGCCGCGTCCAAAATACGGGGCTTCGCAAGCAACGCCGAAATTCGGTTGGCGAACAGGGCGAGCAATGGGATGAGCGCCATCGTCAACGAGGTGACGGCCAGGGTGAAGCTCGCGACCGGCTGCGTCACCACACCGAGTGCTGCCGCAAGACCGATGCCGACAAAGGCAAACTCACCACCGGGGCCAAGTAGCAGGGCAGTTTCGATCGATGCCGGTACGGACAGCTTGAATAAGCGGGCAAGACCCACCAACACAATCGCCTTCAGCCCGATGAGGCCGATCACGCTGACCAACAGCCAAAATGGCTCTCGGGCCAGGACGCGTACGTCGATGCTCATGCCGACCGTGAAGAAGAAGATGCCGAGCAGCAGGCCCTTGAATGGTTCAATGGTCGCCTCGATGGCCTTGCGAAATTCTGTCTCTGCGAGAAGGAGGCCAGCAACGAAAGCGCCGAGCGCCATCGATAAATTGGCTACCGCAGCGACGACGCCAGTGCCGACTATTACGAATAGTATCGCCGCGATGAACAGCTCGCTCGATTGTGTCCGGGCCACTTGCCGGAAAAAGGGGCGAAGAAATGTCCGGCCGACCAGAACGATTAGCGCGACGGCGGCGATAGCTTGAAACAAGGCCATCCCCACGGTTGCTAGAACCGAGTTACCTTTGTCGGCTCCCAGAATCGAGACGAACATCAGGATCGGAATGACCGCGAGATCCTGCGCGAGTAGAACAGAAAAGCTCGACCGGCCAGCGCTTGTCGCCAAGCGGCCCTGGCTGGAGATCACTTCCAACACGATCGCGGTCGAGGAAAGTGCAAGGCATGCGCCCAGCGTGACGGCAACCGCAGCTTTATGGCCGGTCATCGCGATAATAGCAGCAAGGATAGCCGTCGTGATCACCACCTGCAGTCCGCCTAGACCAAACACCAGACGGCGCATCGCCATCAGCCGTTCGTATGATAGTTCCAAGCCGATCAGAAACAGCAAGAAGACGACGCCGAGATCGGCGATCCCGGCCACGTTCTTGGCGTCAACGACGGTAAACCAGTAGAGGATCGGCACTTGGCCGATAAACGAGCCAAGCCCGAGCGGGCCGAGCAACGCCCCGGCCCCGAGATAGCCGAGCACCGGGCTTAGGCCCCATCGATGCACCATCGGCACGACGATACCGGCGGTGCCGAGCACCACCAGTGCGTCGCTGTAGACAGGAATATTGATCGATGCCGCCACGCCGTCCTCCGCTCGTTGCACGACTTACTTACAACAGTTTGAGGATTTGATGGGCTGAAGAGAGCCGGCTTGCCCCAACGACGCTATTCGATTTGTCCGGACCTGGGGAAAGCCGCCGTCTGTGAGCTTAGGACTGAGATCGGCTGGTCTTGGCCCAAGGCTGTCACCCGCCTACCGGCAGTTGCTGTTCAGAAGCGGACTTTTGCCCGAGCGGAATCGGCGACGGCTGCTGCGCCGCCGAGCACGGACCCGCGGTTCTCGCGATGCGCTAAAGTATACCGTAGCGTGCGAATACGTCGGCAAGCTTGTCGCCGCGCTGCAGGTCGCGAAGCGTACTCTTTTCGCCTTTGATCTTTTCGAACGCGAGAGCAAGGACTTCTGCCTCGACCCTCTTTGGGATGATGACGATGCCGTCAGCGTCCCCAAACACCAGATCACCGGAGCTGACCATCACGCCGCCGCACGCGACGGGCGTGTCGAGAACCATGATGCGACCGCGCCCTTT